>CAZWKR010000007.1:0-136661 GCA_964634215.1 uncultured bacterium | reverse complement strand
CCAATATCTTCCTTTTCATGACATTTATCCTCTCTATCTATATATTTATTTTATTAAAATGAATTGCCGGAAATTAGTAATTCAGAATTACGATTAATGGCAGGAGGTAAACCAATATGATGCAGAAGCATTATCCATCAATCTCCTAAATTAAAACCTAATGGTTTCCGGCAATTATTGTATAGTGGAAAATTAAAAACATGTATTACATCTAAAAATTGATTAGAATAAATTCTTGAAGTAAAGATATTTTCAACACATGTGGATTTTATTGCAATATTCCACCTTTCCTTCCAATACATCATATATTTATTAAAAACGATTATCATAAGCATTGGTATACACCTCCTGTTTACCAAACTATTTGAATGCACTGATATTAATGGTGGTATAGCTATCTGTCAATCAGGATAATTCCTATTATATATGGTGGAATTCCACTATTTTGTCAATGCTCAGAGCAATTAACGGTCTGTTGCTATCGGTGAATAGGTAGCGTAATGAATTTTATTTCCCAACTGTATTATATTATTATAATGGTCTAATATTATATTATATTATAATATATAACATCATATATAATAATATTTGCACTTATAAGATAATTAATGTAACTTACTCTGTCAGTATTCAACTTATTAATTAAGGGGATGTAAAATAAAATATACTTTTAAAAAGGACGGCAATCATCTTTTATTTACCTTTAGTGGTAAATATGACTTCAATGAATCTATAGAACTGATACATTCTATAAAATCAGAATGTATCACAAATAAGATATTTAAGGTACTATTAGATACTCGCCCGGCTGAAAAACAATTAATATCCGACTTAAATAGATTTAATTTGGGTGTTGAGATTGGACAAGTATTAAATTCAAAAATTCAAACGGCAGTTTTGGACAATGGTGATGATATAAACCACCTTCTGGAATTGAGTGCGATCAATAGATCTGCATTTATTAAGGTATCCTCTGACAAGAAAAAACTATTAAAATGGTTGGCCTAAGCTAATATCAACTATATCATAATATAAATTATATTAAAAGGACTGCTTAACATTAAGCAGTCCTTTTTTCATTCTCCACCGACTCACCAAATATTCTAAAAATTATATAACTGTGTATACCATAGAATTACTAGTTCTGTAATAACCTATATTATAAATAATTATTTATGAAATATTTTATTCCTACTATGAATCTAAATTATGCCAAGCATCCAAACTATTAACAATCCGTCTATAATTACTCCAGCGGATATTATTTCAAATAAACTAAACCCTCTCCAATGCTTTCTATTCTTTCTTTTCATTTTTCCCCTCTCTACTTAAGATTGCCATATTATCATATTTTATGTTAAATAAAATTAATTTATTAGTTAGTTGTCCAACAATCAGGTGTGTCCCCATATATATATAATCTAATATCCCATTAATAGATAATAAATTCGATTGTGGACATATAACAGCCGATCCATTATAAATAATATTATACTTATAAATTATTTTTTAGGAATAGAAAAACCATTATTTTCAAACCATTCGATAAATTTTCTTTGAAGTTCATTAGGACCCCATAGCTTAGTAATCGCAACGTTTGCAGCAAACGGATCTGTAAGAGACAAATTATATATATAATCCTTATGTTTTTCAACTCCTAAAAGTAGTCTTGAGAATTCTAACTCATTGATATTATATAATATATTATTATTACCATCTTTGTATTGAGTAGACAATACTTCTTGCTGAGTTATGTTTTTTGTATATGATTTTAAATCAGCCGATTTATCATTTATTTCATCTGTATAGTATTGAAATTTCAATACCCCATCAGGCAATTCTTGCATATCATAATATAGTCTAGAATTGATCATTTTTCCCCCCAATAACAGTTTCTATAGTTTTTTCGAAATCTTTACTTATAAAAGGTTTAGAAATACAATCCTTAGCCCCCATTTTACGAACTTGTTTTTTTATATCATCTGTAGGAAAAGCAGTCATAAAAATGATAGGTATTTCTTTTGTTTTATCAAGTTTAATCAATCTTTCAAACGCCCCAATTCCACCGCCTTGAGGCATTTTAATATCCAATAATATTAGATCCGGTACCTCTTTGACTGCATTCTTGACACATTCCAATCCATCAAAAGCTTCAAACACATCATAACCTTTTGCTATTAACCGCAATGTCATAAGTCTTACAATTCCAGGCTCGTCGTCAACAATTAATATTTTCTTTTTTATCCCATATTCCAAATTGATTCACTTCTTATTTACTGCCTAAAAATAAAGATGGGTTATATGCCCCACAATCAGGATACCATCTAATTCATAGTCAGGAATATATACTTGTTTTAATAAAGTCATTCTTGAAATTTATAACTAGTTGTATTTCAATATATTTCTCAATCCATTCATACGAAATTTGGAATACCTATCCAAATCTGTATTAGTATAAACATAATTTTTCTTCTCCCTGTTTTTCTTTTCCTTGATTTTCTTCTCCTGAGAATTAATTACTCTTTGCTGTAATTCTTGGACCTCATTATCATATTGTCTTTGTTCATTTATATCATAATTAATTCCGGTAAATCTCAAAGGAGCCCCTGTTTCATCAAATTCTACAATTTTACCACGGAGATTAATCCAATTCCAGTGTCCATAAGCAGATTTCATCCGAATATCTACGCTTACATAATTAGTGACACCAATTTTATGTTTCTCAAATCCTTGAAGTAGACTTGTTCTATCATTATGGTGAATGTATCCAAGAAAAGAATTTAGATCTAATACTTTTCCTTTTTTATCATATCCTAAAATTGCCCATGCATCAGTACTAAGATCTATTTCATTTGTGTACATGTTCCAATTCCATTCGCCATGTCCGGTCCCTTCTAATGCTATGGATAGAAAACTCTTTGATTCTTCTAGTTCTTTTTCAATAGAAGCCATTTTAAAAATCCTAGCAACTCCACTTAGGCTAGATTTAATAGAGTTAAATTTGTTCAGATTAAGTTTGATCATATCATTTCCTTCTTATTGTGTTCATAAAACATAATTTATTTAATATTAAAATTTGACATTCTTAGTCTAAACTATCTTTACCAAATTCTAAATTTCTTGTATATTGATTAATTATATCTTTTGTAAATACAGAATAATCAATTTCACCTTGTACTAAATTTTGATTTTTTTCTTGATGATACTTATACGTTAAATAACCTGTTTCATAATGATATTGTATCGCTCCAAATATGATTTCAATTTCATCATTAAGATCAGTTATGATCAAAAGTTTTAAGGATTTAATATCTCTCTCTAGATCCAATATTTCATTATTAAGAATATTGATAGCTTCATTTATCTCATCCATTTTCTTTTGATCTTTTTTATTTTTCTTCCATATTCGAATTGCTTCAGAATCAGTACTGAGAGATTCTTTCTTGGTTTTTAATTTGGCGCAATAATTTTCTGTCAAATCACTAATCTTCCCAAAATTGGTTTGAACAATTCTCTTTGCTTCAGATAAAATAATGCAATCAGCATCGGATAATTTTCTGCCCAATTTAGCATCTTTATATCCAAGAGAATGAAATTCGTTTTTCACTTGATCGGTTATTTTCATGGAATTAAAGTCCCCCTTTTTATTCTCATTTAATTTTTTTTACAATACATTTTAATAATTAATAGTGTTACAATAAGTTATTAGCATACAAACAATAGAACGTATTATTGTCAACTGCGATAAATGAAAAAATATCTGTAGTATTAGCACCACTAGATAAAGATGGAATGATTCCACTTGGATATTTTACATCCGCTCCAAGGAAAGATATACTACAGTCAGAGCAACTATTAGTCTTTTTAACAACCAATATATAGGTCCCTACACCACCATCTGAATTAATTGTTATTGGTGTTACGCCTGAACTAAATGTTATCTGCGCTACGTTGCTCTGTGTCAGATCCCATACACCATTTGTTATTGTATGAACTCCACTCGCAGTATATCGCTTTGCGGAAGTTGTTCCATTTACATCTAGTTTTGAACTTGGATTTGTTGATCCAATGCCTACGTTACCATTATCTAAATCAACTCTCATATATTCTATCATATTATCATCTTCCAGAACTGAACCTACTTTTCCAAAACCCAAAAAAGTATTTGCACTGCTAGGTCCAAACATCATTGTTCCATATTCAGAACCGCTATACTGTAATTTCAGTCCGTAAGAAGTAGTGCCATTTTTAAATACATAAACACCCGGATTTAATGAATTTGCTGCTGCAGTATAATAATTATCTCCTACATTTAGGAAACTACTTGTGGTATTGTCACCTATTACAGCACTTCCGTTAACGTCTAGTTTTTCTAATGGATCAGAGGTTCCAATCCCAACATTCCCATCATTCCGGTATACATTACTCCCTGATTCAGTCCATAAAGAAACTCCACCTCCTGCCGCAGGAGTTTGCCAAGATGCCAAACCTGTTGCATCTGAGGTTAAAACCTTACCTAATTCCGGTGCTCCTCCCGTAATCTTCATTTGCCCGGCTACTTCTAATTTTGCGCTTGGATTGGTTGTTCCAATACCAACATTACCATTACTTTCTAATATTGTTAGTCTTGTTGTAAAATAGGTTCGCAGACTTAAATTACTCCCGATATGTGCACTTATTTCCCCTTTTCTTACAAATATTGGATTATTGAAAAGGAATCTGGCTCTGTCAGTAAATATATGAGCAAATGATGGTCCTGCTGGGCCAAATTTAATATATCCATAATCTGTGTTGAACTGATTCCACCTAACAGTTGCCGTACCTTGTACACTTGCACTAATTGTAGTTGTATTGTCATCTTCTAAGCCATCATAACCAAGAGTATGCCAGTCATTAATATTATCTGTACTCAGATATTGATCCTGTAATTTTAATAACTTATCCTCAGAATCCCATACAACTATGGAATTACTAATATCGCCTTTCGGTAACACCTCTAACTTTAATGTACCGCTGAATCCAACATTACCATCTTCAATCACCATCGCTTCATTTTGATCATCATCTCTTACAATGAATTTTCCGCCTTTGGCGATTTCATTGATAATATTATCTTGAGCGTAAATACTACCAATCATATAAATTAATAAATATGTAATAATTGTTTTATAATGCTTCATAATTAATCCTTGATATCATATTATTATTTAGGTTACTTTAAAAAAGTGACCTTTTGTTTTTGAAAATGCCCCCCCGCTCTCATTGCTACTAAATACATTCCGGTGCTAACTTGATTTCCATGTGAATCAATTCCTTGCCAAGTAAATTCATGCCAACCAGGTTCTTTATTGCCAATTTTATAGTCGCTTACTAATCTTCCTGTCATGTCATAGATCAAAACATCAACTGATGATGATGTTGAAACACCATAACGAATTCTAGTTGTTGGATTAAATGGATTTGGATATGCTTTTTCTATTACAAATTCAGTTGGAAGTCCATTATCAAAACCAACAATAGCTTCTGCTTTTGTTTCATTAGCATCATTAATATTTTTCGAAATTTCATTATCTTGAACATCTATCATCATTAGTTTACCACCAGACACGGTTTCTATCTTGCTTGCGATTAAATTTGTATTATTTGTTGATTCAATTATAATAGAAGATTCGCCGGTTATAATAACTCTAGATTTTGGAAAGATGACTGATGTACTTAATAACATGATAATTAACAAAAATTTATTCCTTTTAAACATTTCCCCCGCTCCTTAAAATATTTAACTAATAATTTCTAGGTAAAATTAGGCTGCGTGTTAAATAACAGCCATCGGGAGGCAATCCAATTAAATATAGGGTTGTATCGGATTAGACTTTGTATTCCAACCTAATTAGCTATAGGAAAATATCCTATTATCTAATAATGCTATGATTTGGTTGTCTATAGAAGTGATATTTATATGAATCCCGACGAAAAAGAACTTATAAATGCTTAATTATTAGTTTTTCTATTATTAAATTGTATGTTTGTATCAATAGTTAAAATAACATCCATTTAACATAATATTTAAAACATATATTCCTGTTAAATGTGACTCAGTGAGCGGAGCTACATATAAACCAAACAATATTTCATTTTTTTTTTAAATTTTTACACTAAATATCCACTCTTAGCTTCTAATAATCGACTGCAAAATTTCTCCGTTTAATAATGACTTCCCTAATTAATAAATATAAAGTAAAATTAAATAATAACCTGCATTTTAAAGAGATCTTATTTGGCAGTGCCAATACAATTGTTATAAAAGTACTAGGCATGCTGCTTGGGCTTGGTGTTACACTAATTATTTCAAAAAAGTACGGTGCAGAAGGTATTGGTCTATACAATCTATCAGTAAGAACCATTTCATTAATGACCATTATCTCTACTCTTGGAATTGGGACATCAATTCTACGGTATATTGGTCAATTCAATCAAAAAGGAAGTGAAGGTAAATTAAAATTACTTTTTCGGCATTCTGTACAGCTTGTTTTGCCTTTCTCTGTGATACTGGGAATATCATTGTTTTTAGCATCAGATTTGATAGCAAATGAATTATTTCATAACATTAAATATACAAAACTGCTTAGAATTCTTTCTATTACCATACCATTTATGGTGATACTAAACATTAGCGTTCAGTTCATACGAGGTTTGAAATCCATTAAAATTTCAGAAACTTTAAGAAGTTTAACTCGACCTATAATTAATATCACATTATTAATTTCAATTGGATTATTTATCCATCACTATTTATTACCTGTCTTTACTTTTGCAGTCGCGTTAATTATAACAACAATATTTTCAGTATGTTATATCTACATTAAATTGCATAACATCCAAAAAACATCTCAGATTTCATTCACAAAAAATGAACTATTAAAAACTTCTTTTCCAATGTTGATTATTGCCATTTTTACCTTTCTCCAAACAAATATATCAATTTATTTTTTAGAAGCGTACACTTCAACAGATCAAGTAGGAATTTTCAGTGTAAGTCTTCGATTAGCATCATTAATAACCTTGGTTTTACTTGCCGTCAATACTATTGCAGCGCCAAAATTCTCAGAACTGTATTGGGCTAATAATCATCGCGAGTTACAAAAGGTAATCTTTTTCTCCACTAAATTAATTTTTATTTTTTCTTCAATTATTGCAATAACAATTATTTTACTAGCCAACACTACCTTAAATTTATTTGGTGAGATATTTACTCAGGGCAAAGTCGTTTTGATCATACTCTGTATAGGATCAATTATCAATTCTTTTACCGGTTCCGTTCAGCTTTTACTTAATATGACAGGTCTTCAAAATACGTTAAGAAATATTATACTGTTAATATTTCCAGTAAATATATTTCTGAGTATAACTTTAATTCCAATGTACGGAATTATTGGTGCTGCCCTCGTAAGCACGATAGTCATTTCTTTGGTAAATATTATTTGTGTTATCACAGTTTATAAAAAGTTATCGCTTTTAACAATATATATACCTTTTCTTAGTCGTAAAATAATAAAAAATAAAACCACTAATGAATAAACCCAATTTTTTAATTGTTGGTGCAGCCAAAAGCGGTACCACCTCTTTATACAAATACTTGTCTGAACATCCTGATATATTTATGCCTGAAATAATTAAGGAACCAAGATATTTTGTATCTGATATTTTTATAAATCAAAAAGCAGACGGTGCGGAATATCTTAAAAAAGTTAATAACACCACTATAGATAAATATGACGATTATATACATTTATTTGATAAGGCTGATAGTGCAACAGCCATTGGTGAAGCAAGTGTTCCCTATTTATATTATCACAAAACTGCAATTAAAAAGATTAAACAAGAGCTTGGTGACATTAAAATTATTATCATGTTAAGAAACCCTATTGATAGAGGATACTCAGCTTATACATATTTGGTTCGTGAGAATGCAGAACAGAATAGTTTTGAACAAGGGCTGACTATTGAGGAAGTAAGATTGAAACAGAATTATCTTATGCTTTATTATTACAAACACGTCGGATTGTATTTTGAACAAGTGCAAGCATATTTAAAAATTTTCACGAATGTTAAAGTGATTTTATTTGATGACTTTAATATATCTTCTGAGAAAATAGTGAGTGAAGTTCAATTATTTTTAAATGTGGATACAAATTACACTCCTTCAAATATCAATTACGTCTATAATAAAAGTGGTGCTCCTAAAAACCAATTAATTAATAAGTTTATTACAAGGCCGAATTCCATAAAAAAGATCGTGAAGTTTTTTATCCCTAAAATATATAGACAAAAAATAAAGAAAAAGATAAAGAAAATAAAAACCACCAATCTCGTCAAACCACAAATGAACCCAGAAACAAGAAAAGAATTGACTAGCTTTTTCAAAGAAGATATTTTAAAATTACAAAAATTACTAAACCGTGACCTCTCTCACTGGATAAATGATAATAAATAGGAAGTAATTGGCAATACCTATTATTTATTTATTTCAATAAAATAAAAAATTATATATATGATAAAATTCATAACTAAAATAATAACTAGATTATCCAAAGCAGCATTTTACTCAGAATCCCAAAATATAAAAAATGAGCTTGCAAGAAGAGCACTAAAAAGTACTGCTAATTATATTGATGAAAATATGGATGGAATTAATTCGGTTAATTCGAAATACAAAGTTCTCGATTTTGCGATTGACAATATAATAATACAAAATGGACTAGTATTAGAGTTTGGTGTATATAAGGCGGATACTTTAAATCATATTGCTAAAAAAATACCAATCAATAAAATATTTGGATTTGATTCTTTTGAGGGACTGCCCGAGCATTGGAGAAATAATTTTGATAATGGGATGTTCTCTGTTAAAAAATTGCCAAAAGTGGAAAAAAATGTTCACCTAATTAAAGGTTGGTTTAAAAAGACTTTACCACCTTTTCTAAAAAACTACAATGATACTATATCTTTTTTACATATAGATTGTGATTTATATTCATCAACTAAAACTGTTTTTGAAAATTTAGAAAAAAATATAGTAAAAGGAACCATCATAGTTTTTGATGAGTACTTTAATTATCCGGGATGGGAAAAAGGCGAGTTTAAAGCATTTCAAGAATTTATCACCAAGACAAAAAAAGAATACAAGTATTTAACTTATAATCATTTGAATGAACAAGTTGCTTTAATAATTACAAAAGGTTAGATATTTTTGATTTTATAATTATTGGAGCGGGATTCGCAGGAAGCGTTATGGCAGAGCGAATCGTCTCACAACTCAATAAAAAAGTATTATTAATAGATAAGAGAAGCCATATTGGTGGAAACTGCTATGACTATAAAGATGAAAACAATATATTGATACATAAATATGGTCCCCATCTTTTTCACACAAATAACAAAAAAGTGATTGAATATCTTAAACAATTTACACAATGGGTTAATTACAGTCATGAAGTGTTAGCCTTTGTTGATGGTAAGAATGTGCCGATTCCATTTAATATAAATACTTTATATGAAACATTACCAACTACAAAGGCAAAAGTACTTGAAGAAAAACTTTTAAGTGAGTTTGAGCATAACTCAAAAGTACCAATCTTGGAACTAAAAAAATCAATAGATAAAGAATTACAGAATTTGGCTGATTTCATATATGAAAAAATATTCGTTCATTATACTGCTAAACAATGGGGAATGAAACCTGAGGATTTGGATTCAGCTGTAACCGCTAGAGTACCAGTGTTTATTGGCAGAGATAATAGATATTTTAATGATACATATCAAATGATGCCTAAGGATGGATACACAAAACTTTTTAAAAGTATGTTAAACCATAAAAATATTGAACTTCATTTGAATACCACCTTCAAAGATATTTGTAAAGTAATTGATAATAAAATATATCTAGAGGGAAAAGAGTTTAAAGGCAAGGTAATATTTACCGGTCCAATTGACACACTTTTTGATGATAAGTTTGGAGCATTACCATATAGAAGTATAGATATGAAATTTGACACTATCCCACAGGTACAGTATCAAGAAAAAGCAACTGTAAACTATCCAAATGATTATAATTTTACAAGAATTACAGAGTTTAAACACATACACCCGACCAGCTCACCAAAAACAACGATACTAAAAGAATATCCTCAAGAATATATCAAAGATAAAAACACACCATACTATCCAATATTTACAGATGCAAACCAAACAAAATATGATGAATATTCAAAATATAGCAAAAAGTTTGATAATCTTATTCTTTTAGGAAGGTTAGCTGAATACAAATACTATGATATGGATGATATAGTTGAAAGGGCTTTAGAAGTTTTTGAGAAGGAAATAGTAAGTGAAATATAACCAAAACGTCTGTGCTGTTGTAGTAACTTATAATAGAAAAGAGTTACTCTTAGAATGTCTTGATGCCTTAATTAGTCAATCCAGAAAATTAAACGCAATATACATTATAGACAATTTTTCCAATGATGGTACAGAAGAGCTGTTATATCAAAATAATTATATAAATGAAAAAACCCCAAACACCTTGAATTATCCAGGGGAAACTGAACACACAACAGAAAATATAAAAATCCATTATGTGAAAATGAATGAAAACACCGGAGGTGCGGGTGGATTCTATGAGGGTGTAAAAAGAGGCTATGAAAACGGTTATGATTGGCTTTGGTTAATGGATGATGATGCAGAACCTAATACAGATGCATTAGATCGGTTAATGAAGTTTTTAGTAGACCATCAAGATGAAAATATTGTCATGGTAGCACCTAAAAATATTGGGCTATCCGGTCAAATACAAAAACTGCACAGAGGATATTTTGATCCAAATCTTTTTAACCAACAATTTCTTACAAATGAGGAGTACATTAAGAATTTTGTAAACATAGATTTTGCTTCTTTTGTTGGTCCATTATTTAGCAGAAATGTTATTGAGAAGATCGGCTTTCCAAATAAAGAATTTTTTATTTGGTTCGATGATACTGAATATAGTTTGCGTGCTGGGAGAGAGGGTAAAATGTATTTAGTCAATGGATCTATTATTGTTCATAAGGATAATTCTGAAAACGTTCAAAAAAGTTATTTACCGATTGAACAATATTGGAAAAGTTATTATGGAACAAGAAATAGAATATTTCTTCTGAGACATTACACAAATTTATCTATTTATACCCTCCTTTATGAATTATGTATAAAAAAAATAAGGCATATCTTATTTCGACTTCCTAATAAGTTTATAAGAATAAAATATACAATTAAAGCTTGTAAAGATGGCTTCTTCAATCAACTTGGTAAAAGAATTAATCCTGAAGAATTTAGATCAAAGTACAGTAATTCAAATTAGTTATAATTTTAATAATTGGGGAAATATTTGAGTGCATTAGTTTCAGTAGCAATGGCAACATATAATGGTGAAAAATATATTGAAGATCAGATAGCATCAATCTTTAGTCAAACATATAAGAACATTGAGCTTGTTGTTGTTGATGATTGCTCATCAGATAGAACTGTTGAACTTGTTAATAAGCTGGCAAGAAAAAATAATATTAAATTGTTTAAAAATGAAAAAAATTTAGGACTTATTAAAAACTTTGAAAAAGCTATTAGTAATTGTAATGGAGATTATATAGCATTAGCCGATCAAGATGATATTTGGTTAAAAAATAAAATAGAAGTATTATTGAATAAAATTGATGGCTATAGTTTGGTATATACTGACGCAGAAATTATTGATAAAAATGGAAAATTGACCGGAGAAAGTTTTAGCAATCGTAATTGTTTAGTTGGAATGGATTCATCAAATAAGGAATATTTTCAATATAATATTTTTAATCCATTTGTTTTGGGCTGTACTATGCTTTTCAATAGCAACCTCAAGCATTTTATATTACCAATCAAACTGAACAAGTTTAACCATGACAGGTTTATTACCATCATTGCTTCGCAAGTAAATGGCATATCATATGTAAATCAAAAACTGTTTTATTATCGAATTCATGAGAATAATATTACTATTAAAAAAAACCAATTAACATTTAGTGAAAATCTAAAAAAAAGAGGAAGAAGAAAAAGTATTCCATATGAAAAAAAAGACTTACAATTTTTATTGGATTTGTTAGTGACATCGGACGGATTTCAAGATCATAGTAATAATTTTTTAAAACAGTTAATAACAAATATAGGAAAGTTTGATAGATCTAATATCTTTGGAAGAATAATGTTATTGTTAAAATATAATAGATATATTTTTGCTAATACATCAAAGAATAAAAAACTTAAAGCATATCTTAGTTATATCTTAAATGGCTAAATACAAAACTTGGTAAAATGTTAGAAAAATATCCTAATTTTTTAATTGTAGGTGCTGCTAGGTCCGGTACAACATCGATATTTAAATACATTAAAGATCATCCGGATGTTTTTATGACAGAACCAAAAGAACCAACATTTTTCCCGTATGCCAATGAAGTAAAACCTGTATTTACAATGGGAAGAGATGTTGGATTTGTTACTAATATTAAAGATTATTTAAAACTTTATGAAAAATCGAATGGAAAAAGATATTTAGGTGAGGCTTCAACTCCATATTTATATTTATTTGAAAAGACGATTTCGAATATTAAGAAATTTGTACCAGACTATAGAAAAGTAAAAATTATTATAGTCTTACGCAATCCTATAGATAGAGCTTATTCTCAATATATGGTTAAGGTTCGCGATCTAACAGAGCCCCTTTCTTTTGAAGAAGCTATCAAAGATGAAAAAAGAAGGATGCAAGCAAATGCGCATTTTGATTTTTTTTACCTTGATAGAGGTATGTACTACAATCAAGTTAAATCTTATCTGGAAACCTTCAATAATGTTAAAATACTATTTTTTGAAGATTTAATAAATAATTCCGAAAAAGTTATTAGCAATATTTTAGATTTTTTAGAAGTGCCAATGTTGGAAAATGTCAATACAAAAATAAAATATAATATATCGGGCAAGCCTAAAATTAAATTCCTAAGAAACCTAATGCTTAATCCATTTTTTTTAAAAAATGCAATGAAGATAATAATACCAAAAGGGATTAAAAATATTACTCAAGAAAAAATTAATAAATATAATTTTAAAAAGATACCAATGAAGCAAAAGACAAGATTGGATCTGGTGGACTTCTATAAAGAAGATATTAAAAAATTAGAAGAGATGTTAGATGTAAATTTGAAACATTGGTATAGCATCTGATATGAACAAACCAAATCTTTTTATTGTTGGTGCAGCAAAATCTGGTACTACTTCTTTATATCGATATTTATCCCAACATCCAAATATCTTTATGTGTCCCATCAAGGAGCCTAATTTCTTTTGTAAAGATATTAGGCAAAAGGATTTTACACGAAAGACATATTTTGATTCTATTTTCAATATAAATACATATTTATCAAGACCTAATCTTGATATTATTCATAACGCCTTTATTAAGGAATTTAGTGATTACATTCAATTATATCGTGATGTTAAAAATGAGCAAGTAATTGGTGAGACAAGCGTTTCATATCTATATTCTACTCAGGCTGCAAAGGAAATTTGTAAATATAATCCAGAATCTAAAATCGTTATTATCTTAAGAAATCCAATCGAACGGACATTTTCTCATTGGAAAATGAATTTATCAACAGGCATTGAAAAGAAAAACGTACCTTTTTACGAAGCAGTTATAAATGATATAAAAAATACTAACAAGGGGTGGGGTCGTAGCCATTTATATATTGAACTTGGTCTATATTATGAACAAGTGAAACGGTATATAAATATATTCCCAAAGAATAATATTTTAATTCTATTATATGAAGATTTATATAAAAATAGTAAAAATATTAGTCAAAATTTATTTTCGTTCATAAATGTTACACCCGTATATATAGATTTAGATAAAAGATTTAATGAATCGAAAATGCAAAGATTCCCAAAACTGATTAGATTAGTGCGAAAGTATAATTTTAAAAAGTATATACCACCTTTATTTAGAGATCATTTTAAAAATCTTTTAACTTCAAGAAAAGTTCGTAAACTTGACAATAATACTCGTTCAAGATTGTTTGAATATTTTAATGAAGATATAATAAAATTAGAAGATTTGATAAAATTAGATTTAACAAAATGGAAAATTGATTAAATTATTATAACTATGAAAAAATATTTAAGAAAATCCTATAATTCATTTGAATGGATATCGTTAAGAATGATTTCATATTTACCAACACACATGTTGAGAAATATACTTTTACATGTATTTGGATTAAAGATAAAAAATACTATCTTATATAGTAATTTTCACATTAGGAAACCATCAAACATTACCATTGGTAAGGGAACTGTTCTTGGGCATGGCATTACCTTAGATGGAAGGAGGGGAATTACTATTGGTAAAAATGTAAACACAAGCACAGATGTCATGATATGGACATTGCAACATGATTATAATAACCCTACTTTTGGAACTAAAGGGGGGCCGGTAATTATTGAAGACTATGTTTGGATATCTGCAAGAGCGATAATACTGCCTGACATTACGATTGGTAAAGGTGCTGTTGTTGCAGCGGGGGCTGTGGTAACTAAGGATGTTGAACCATTTACTATTGTTGGTGGTGTTCCCGCCAAAATAATTGGGAAACGAAATAAATATTTAAATTATAGTCCAAAGGATTTTGGTCACTTACCGGTAATTTAATATATCAGTCAATCGGTAAGCATCAATTCTATTTGTTAGATAATTAAAATTCAAATAAAACTAATAGTCAGATGACATTTAAGATTAAAATATTATCGTTTCATAAAATTGTCAAAATAATTTTTCTATCTATTATTCTATTAATTTCAGTTAAATTTTTTCAGTTAAACGCTATTGAGGTATTGTTTTTCCAGATTCATGGCGTTTATTTATTCTTGGTCTTATTCTTTTTAATAGTTTATGTTTTTATTTTAAATATTAACGAACACTTTAGCAAAGTAATAGTATATTTTTTTGTTTTAATGGTAGTAGTACCTTTTTATAGTGCTTACCGTGCTAAAGTTTCTTTTGATCAGCCATTTATCTATGGATTATTATCGCAGAGAAATTGGTTAATTATTGGTACCAGCATAATTATTTACTACTATTTAACAACGCAGCAAAATTATATTAAAGTTATTGAATCAACTTTTTCATTTTTAATATGGGCTTCTTTAATTTTTATATTTTTTTACAAATTGACCATTGATCCAAATAATTTAGACGATAAACAAAATTTTCAACCGTATTTTATTACTTTTGGAACAATATATTATTTTATCAAATATATGAAGATTAAAATTTCTCACAATCTAATAATCTTGATGTTTTTCATAGCATATACAATATTTGTAATTCAAGGTCGTACATATACTCTTGCGATAATTTTCACATTTATCATTTATTTTTTAAGAAATTTTAATCCGTCAACTCTTTTTGTTAAATCGATGAAAATTTCTGCAGGACTCATCCTAATATTTTTCCTATTACAAATAATTAACCCCAATTTTGTAACTCAAACAAAAACGTTGTATATTCAAATGTTTACGGTATTAACAGGCCAAATGTCTAATGATCCATCTGCAAATTCTAGATTAATACAACTAGCAACTGTTATTGAGTATTTCCAAGATAATTTATTAGCAATTATTTTTGGGGCCGGTAAATTAAGTAATCAGTGGCAAGGAGGCTTTGAATCACATTTTGGCCACTTTTATCCATCTGATATAGGAATTATAGGAGCATGGTTTTTATATGGGTTTGTTGGTATAATTTTGATTGTATTTATACCAGTTATTATATCTTTTAAAGCAGCTTTTTATAAATTTTCTAATGCTAATATTTTTATTCTCAGCATTCAATATTTTCTAATATATTTAATAATAAAAAGTGTACAGGGTAGTTTTTTTATTAATCCTGCTCAATATACGATTCCATTATTTATACTTATTGGTTTTAATAAAATTCAATCTTTACAACATGAAAACTGAACCATTAGTTTATATTGTTTTATTAAATTATAATAATTCTGCCGATACTATTGAATGTTTTAAAAGTCTTCAAAATATTACTTATACAAATTATAAAATTGTAATTATTGATAATAATTCTCCTAATAATTCAATGGATTACTTTATTAAATATATGGATGATAATAATCAAAATTATATTTATCATAAATCCAAAGATGAGGCAACAACATTTGCTACAACTCACAAGAATTTTATTTCTCTTATTCAAAGTGGGCATAATGGTGGCTATGGATCTGGCAATAATATCGGTATAAAATATGCATTAAACAACAATGCTGATTATGTTCTGATCTTAAATAATGACACTATTGTAGATCAACATTTTTTAGAGCCTTTAGTTGAGATATGTGAGAAAGACCAAAAAGTCGGAATTGTTTCGGGTAAAATATTTTTCTATGATAATCCTGATACTATTTGGTTCAATGGAGGAAAATTCAATCCATGGACGGCATCTATCAAACATTTTCATTTTAAAGAAAAAGATATTGGACAAAAACCATCTTCTGAAATTACGTTTATTAGTGGCTGTTTAATACTAATACCTAGAATGGTTATTGAAAAGGTAGGACTAATCAATGAAGATTATTTTATGTATCTAGAAGATCTCGAATTTTGTCATCGTATACTACAAAATGACTATAAATTAGATATAGCTTTCGAAAGTAAAGTATGGCATAAAAAAGATGTTAGTTCACACAGCCGGCTTTCACAACAAACAGTATTTTATTCAACAATGAATAAAATAAAATTTATAATAGCTAACGCCAGATCAATTAATAAAATAACTTCCATTATATACATTCTAATTATTGTCTCTTTTCGTTATTTGTATATCAAACGGTTTGATCTCCTAAAAGCACATATTAAAGGAATATTACATTCACGCTACAAATAATATAAAAATTGTTTTCATTATTGGCAGCTCCCGAAGTGGTACCACAATGATGGGTAGAATATTGGGAAATAATCCTGATATATTTACTTTTAACGAATTACATTTTTGGGGGAAACAATATGAACCAAAAAATAATAATATAAATTTATTAAACTTAACTAAATCAAAAGAATTATTTGCAAAATTACTTTGTATACAAAGAGAAGGTTACTTTGCTCCTTGCAAAGATAATACTAAATATATGCAAGAGAGTTTATCAATAGTTACTCATTTCGAGAGGTCACCTGAGGAAATATATTTGGATTTTTTAGCCTATGAAACTAAAAATAATAATAAGGTTATTGCTTGTGAGCAAACTCCGAGAAACTTATATTATTTAAATGAAATAATAAAATTGCCCGCAAACATCAAAATTATCAATATGATCCGTGACCCACGAGATGTCCTTTTGTCACAAAAGACAAAATGGAAAAGAAAATTTCTCGGTGCAAAAAAAATACCTTTCCGTGAATCTTTCCGATCTTGGGTAAACTATCATCCTATAACTATGGCCCTGTTATGGAAATCCGCGATAAATGAAATTGAAAAGTATCGTAAGGACCATTCAATAAAGTCTATTAAATTTGAAACAATGTTAGAACAACCCAAGAAAGTATTACAAAATGTAACTACTTTTGTAAATATAAACTATTCTGATAATATGTTAGACATACCACAAGCTGGATCATCAGGATTGCACGATTCGAATACAACAGGAATTAATAAAACAAGATTAAATCCATGGAAAAATATTAGAAGGATTAATAAAACTGAAATTTATTTATGTGAAAAAATATGCTCTAATCAGATGAAAAATATGGGGTATGAATTATCCAACTATAAACCATCTATAATTTGGTTAATTTATTTGTTAATAATTTTTCCAATAAAAATGTTTTTTTCAATGCTAATTAACCTCGGACGTTACAAAAATATTAAAACTGCTATTAGGCAACGTTTTAAAAACCTACATTAATGATACCAAATTTATTTATAGTTGGCGCCCCAAAAGCCGGTACGACATCTCTTTATTATTATCTTGCAGAACACCCAGATATTTTTATGTCCACACCTAAGGAAATTAACTATTTTTCAAAAAGTGAGCTGGATAAACAAGGTTTATACTATAAAGATTTAAAACTAAAGAATATAGCAGATTATGAAAGCCTTTTTAAAAATGCCATTCATAAGAAAGTAATTGGTGAAGCAAGTGTTTCATATTTGTTTTATCCGGAAATTCCCAAAAAAATCTTTGAATATAATCCTAAAGCAAAAATTATAATTCTATTAAGAAATCCCGTTGATAGAGGTTTTTCTCATTATTCAATGGATTTAAAATTAGGAAAAGTTAAAGTACCTTTTGATAAAATTATATCAAAAACTGAAAGTATAAAATATTTAAATTTATTCTATCAACAATATTTTGAATTGGGACTCTACTATAATCAAGTTAAGAGATATATGGATACGTTTGGTCGAGATCAAGTCAAAATAATTCTAACTGAATATCTCAATAATGATATTAACAAAACATTAGGTACAATATTTAATTATTTGGATATACCAAACATGAATATTCCAGGTGTTAAAACTAAATACAACGTAAATAGAGAACCTAAGAGTAATGCATTAAATAAGTTATATTCTATTAACACTTTACGTTTAGCTATTTCATCTACTCTATCGATCAATAAAAAGGAATGTGTAAAAAAAATATTTTTTACCGATAAAAATAAACCAAAGATTGCTCCAAAAACCAAAGAATATCTAAAACATATCTACAAACCTGATATCATCAAACTAGAAAGTTTAATTTCAAGGAATTTATCTTCTTGGTATACTTAAATAAATGAATAAATACAAAATAGCAATTTTTGATCACGTTGGAAAAAAATCCGGGATGGATTGCTATGACAGTTCCCTCATGTATGCTCTACACAAACAAGGATGTAAAACCACTATCTTTAGTAATTATATTGGTATCCAAAGTGGAAAGATTGAGTATAAACCTGTTTATGAAGGATTTTCCAAAACAAATCGTCTTTTAAAATTATATAAATTTATACTTGCTACGATCAGTTCTTCTTCAAACTCAAAAAGGAAAGATGTAGATCTTGTTATTTTGCATCTTTTTTCAACAGGATTTATTTCGTTATTCTTAACAGTAATTCCAAAATTATTCCATTTAAAAATTGCTGTTATCTCGCACGATGTCTCAAGTTTCAAGAATAATGACAACCGATTTATTCAAAATTTAATTTATAATTATCTTGCAGATTTTATAATTCTCCACAATACCTATTCTTATGACTATATGCTTAATAGTATACAAATTAAGAATATTAATAAACTACATATCATTAAACACGGTGGTTATCTTGATCATGTCCAAAATATTAATAAACAAAAAACTTTTGATGAACTCGGTTTAAAGCCCTCTAAGAAATATCTTCTTTTTTTCGGACAAATAAAAAAGACCAAGGGACTTGATATACTGCTAGAAGCATTATCAAACATTAATCAAGATACCCATTTGATAATTGCTGGCAAACCATGGAATGATAACTTTTCCTACTATGAAAAAATAATTTCCGATAATAAACTAAATAATAAGATAATAAAAAAGATAAGATTTATTGAAGATGATGAACGTGACAAATTATTTGCAATTTCCGATATGATTATCATTCCATATAAAAAAATATATCAAAGCGGTGTAATATTGATGGCGATGAGTTATGGTTTGCCTATTATGGCTTCCGATCTCCCTGCTAATAAACAATTAATTTCTCCTGAAAAGAATGGATTTTTATTTAAGAGCGAAGATGTTGACGATTTAACGATTAAAATTAACCAATATATTAATAATGATATATTATTAGAAAACATATCCATCAATGCAACCCAAACGATAAAACTCGAATATTCATGGGATGATATAGCAAATAATTATTTGCAATTAATTAAATCAATATAACCTCTATTATTTAACATCTTATAACTATTATGAAACCTGTTTTATCAATTATTATCGTTAATTATAATGGAGAGAATTCTATAGTTAATTGTATTGATTCTATAAAAAAATATATTAGTTTTTCTCACGAGACAATTCTTGTTGATAATGCATCAATTGATAATAGTCTTTCATTAATCAAAAATAAGTTTCCCCTTATTAATATAACTGAGAATAAAACTAATTTGGGATTTGCAAAGGGTAGCAATATAGGGGCAAGAAATGCCAAGGGTGAATTTTTGTTACTACTCAATAACGATGCACAACTTACTACCCCATTATTACCAGCAATTGAACTGTTAAAATCTAATGAAGAGATTGGCGTACTTGGAGGTCTAACAAAATATCAAAATGGTAAGATACAACCTTCGTACGGTTATTTTCATACTCCTGTTCGTATAGTTTTTTCATGGTTATCAACAAGGCATAATAAATGGTTCCCTAAAATATTAAAAAGAATTGAAACCAATATATCAAAATACAATGAAATAAAAGAAGTAGAATGGGTTTCAGGTGCTTTTTTTTTAACTAGAGAATCCTTATGGTATGAAATAAACGGAATGGATGAACAATATTTTATGTATATCGAGGATGTTGATTTTTGTAAACGTGTAAATGATTTTGGAAGCAAAGTCATTTATTCAAATAAAATAAGCGTTGTTCATCATGTTCGAGCAGGAAAACCATACATTGATTATTCCTCTCTATTAAACACAACTAAATCCTATTTAATATACACAAAATTGTTCCATCATAATCTTTGGGTGATTTTTGTACGTTTAAGTCTCAGTATAATTTATATATTAAGAGGATCGGTTTATACTATTTTTTATATATTCCAAACATCCGATAAAAATAAAATTAATACCGGAAAATATTACATCAAGATTGCATTAATACTTATTACCAATAAATTAAACAGTACTAATGCATAAGAATAAAAAAATCAAAATAGGGATTGATATGCATACTGCTGATGGTACATATCAAGGATTAAGGACACATGTTTTAGAACTGTTTAGTAGAGTCATTCCTCTATGTCCTGAAATACAATTTTACTTATTTATTCAAAATCCGACTACCCTTACAGAATTTTCAAATAATTTTAATTTACCAAACATAACTACTATCAGGATTCCTGTTTCTAGTCCATTTTCCAGGCTTTTATGGTTTTTTCCAATGATGCAAAGAAAATTAAGTCTCGATTATTTTCATTCTCAATATATTTTCCCTTTCCCATTATTTTCTATTGGGATTATAACAATTCATGATATTTTATTTGAAACGCATCCTCAATATTTTTCAACATTTTTTAAAATTAGGTCAAAAATATTAATTAAATTCGCAGCAAAAATATCTAAGCATATTCTTACCGTTAGTAAATATTCAAAAGAAGCAATAATAAAAATTTATAACATAGATTCTGGAAAAATAACAGTTATTTACAATGCAGCAAGCAAAATATTTTCAAACATTAACAATAATGATAATTTAATAGAAAAGTTTTCACTAAAACCAAAAAAGTATTTATTATCCATTGGAAGAAGTGACATACGTAAAAATTATCATACTTTAATTAAAGCATACTCCACTATCAAGGCTAAAGCACCACCACTTGTAATTATTGATTCCTCTTCTACGCAAATCTCGCTGATAAAAACCATTAAACAATTTAATCTTCAAGATAAGATAATAATTATATCTAACATTAATAATAGGACTTTATCCGAAATATACAAAAATGCAACATTATTTATCTACCCATCTTATGCTGAAGGTTTTGGAATTCCGATTATAGAAGGTATGGCTTCTGGATTGTGTACAATTTCTTCAAATACTACATCACTTAAAGAGCTTGGAGATGGCGCCGTATTTTTTATAAATCCAAATAATCCTAACGAATTAGCTCGGGCAATACTAACATTACTTGCGGACAACAAACTTAGAGAAAAATATGAAATGTTATCATTAAATAGGGCTTCTGAATTTACTTGGGATGCGTCAGCCAATAAAGTAGTTGAAATATATAAATCACTTACTTGAGAAAAGAATAACTAATACCAAATTGAAAAAATTATCTATCATAGGTACTGTTGGGCTACCACCAAAATTTGGCGGTTTTGAAACATTAGCTGACTTTCTAGTAAAAATACTAAATAATAAATATGATATTTTAGTCTTTTGCAGCAGTAAGCATTATAAAGAAAGAAAGAGAAAGTATTTCTCAGCAAATAGATATTTTATTCCACTTAGAGCAAATGGAATACAAAGTATTCCTTATGATATTATATCAATAATAATTGCGCTTTTTAGATCTGATATACTTTTAATCCTTGGAGTATCGGGATGTATAATACTGCCAATTATTAAACCATTTCATAAAAAAAGAATTGTTGTTTCAATAGATGGATTGGAATGGAAACGAGATAAATGGTCTAGACTTGCAAAGTGGTTTTTAAAATTATCTGAAAAATGTGCTGTGAAATCTGCTGATGTATTAGTAGCGGATAGTATTATTATTCAAAAATATATTAATACAACATACAAAAAAGAAAGTGCGTTAATTGAATATGGCGGAGATCAATCAGTTTACATTGAGCCAACGTTGAAATATATAAAAAGATTCCCCTTTTTAAAAACCGAATATGCACTTTCAATCTCAAGGATTGAACCCGAAAATAATTGCAGGCTAATTATAGACACGTTTTCTAAATCGAGTAATATCCAACTTGTATATATTGGCAATTGGAGTAATAGCAAATATGGTAAAACACTAAAAGAAAAATTCTTATCTCACAAAAATATTATTTTATTGGATGCAATACATGACATTGATGTTTTAAATCTTGTTAGAAGTAATTGTACAATTTATGTTCACGGACATAGCGTAGGTGGAACAAATCCGGCACTTGTAGAGGCAATGTATGTCGGATTACCGATAATAGCATACGATGTAAATTTCAACAGAGAAACTACCCATAACAACGCATTATTTTTTAACAACGCAATACAATTACAGAATAATTTAAAACTATTGGGCAATAATATTTTTCTCCGTAATAAATTAGTACAAGATGTTAAAAATATTGCTAAAAATAAATATAATTGGAATATTATTATTAATAAGTATAATAATATTCTATAAAATATTCAGATATAAATAATCGTATATAACAGACACATTTTTAAACGAAAGTTGTTTTTAGCTTTTTGGATGATGTAACTTAACAATTACAGTATTATAAAAACTGGATATTAATGTGACTATTATATCCGCTGTATTTACTTAACAAAGGAAATTTAATGATATATAAGAATAAATCATACCTCATAATATTTTTTGTGTTTTCAACAATTTGCGGTTCAGCTTTTGGACAATCTATTCAAGAATTAAACGTATTAAAAGGATTACTCAATCAAAAGAGTGGTATCACTATACCAGAGAATCTATCTTTTAATAAAAATAATACCGAAAATACTGATCTTGATCGTAAAACAATTATTACAACACCAAAATTAAAAAGTCCATCAATAAAAGGTAAATGGCAATCCCAAGAACAATATTCAAAATGGTTTAAAGAAACTGACCAAGACCCGTCAGTAATGGAATTATATGGATATATACCGGATACTTCTCCAGACTATTTTGGCTATAATATATTCACCCATAGAGACAGTATCGCAATTTGGCAAAATTTACCGGCACCCGACGATTATATTCTTGGGTCAGGTGACGAGATTGAAATCTCCTTATGGGGAGAAGCTCAATTAAATGACAACTACACGATTGATCGGACCGGTAATATATACATTGATCGTGTCGGATTAATCGAACTGAAGAGTAAAACAGTAATTGAAGCAAAATTTATTATAGAAAATAAATTTAAACAAAGTTTTGCTACTTTAAGAGGTAAATACCCTTCTTCATTCATCGAAATCACAATCGATGCCGGTAAAACTATAAATGTTCACTTTGTCGGAGAAGTTATCTTCCCAGGAATTCATATGGTTCATCCATTTTCATCAGCAATTACCGGACTAATTCAAACTGGCGGAATAAAAACAAGCGGTAGTCTTCGAAATGTAAAAGTTAAACGAAATGGAAAGATAATAAAAACAATAGATGTATATAATTATTTGCTTGACGGTAATCTTGACAATAATATTCAATTACGAGAGGATGATGTAATAATAGTACCAACCAGAGAATCTACAATTGAAATTGACGGTCCTGTAATTCGCACTGGATTTTATGAAGCCATTAATGGCGAAAGTATAGAAGAAATACTTGATTATGCAGGGGGTGTTAAATCAAATGCTTCTGGAAAGGTAACCTTAAGTCGAATAAAACCTTTTATAAATCGCCTCAATAATGAAAATCCCATTGAACAATACCTCGTTAGTATAGAAGATCTCAATAATATGTATGCTTTAGATGGAGATATATTATATTTACATGAGACTCCACCATCGTTTTTGGAAGTGTCCATTATGGGTCAAGTAAAAAATCCGGGTACGTATAAATATACAAAATTTATGACCCTAAAAGATTTATTAGAGTTAGCGGGTGGAATAGAAGATTCAGAGTATTTGAAAACAATTTACCTTGATCAACTTGAAATTATAAGAAAAAACAGAACCAGAATCGATAATGATATTATTAAAATAAATTTATCGGAATATCTAACTAAGAATATTTTAGACAGCCTTAAATTAGAAAATTTCGATTTAGTTGTAGTACATTCAAATAATAATTATCTCAAATCCAATAATATAACTATTGAAGGAGAGATTATGGTTCCTGGTATATATTCATTGAAGAGTGATCATGAATCATTGAGCTCTATTATGGATAGGGCCGGGGGATTTACAGATAAGGCATTCCCACAAGGAATTAAGATTACTCGGGGAAATAAACATGTGACATGGGATGACTTCTCTCAACCACTAATTGCAGGTGATAAAATAATTGTCGATGAAAAACCAGGGGTAGTTGAAGTAAAAGGACATGTTTATAATCCGGGTCTGGTACGATATAGTACTAATAGGTCAATGAAAAGTTATATTAATGCCAGTGGAGGTATAACACAATTAGGGAATCGAGGTAATATTATAGTTCAATATCCAAATGGTAATGTTAAAACAAAAAATTTTCTATTTAATCCAACTGTGAAAGAAGGTTGTATAATTATAGTTAATCCAAAGTTACCAAAAGAACCACTTAATATTAATGAGTTCTTAAGGGATACTGCTTCTATTGTTGCATCATTAGCATTAATCTATACAGTCATTTCTACAAATTAATTATAGGGATTTATAATTAATGAATACTAATCAACAAAAAAGCAATATACACAAGGAAGAAGAGTATTCTTTCTCAGATTTATATTTAGCCCTAGCGCGTGGTATAAAATGGATTGTATTTACACCTATTGTGCTTGGCTTACTGACAATATTATACTTGGTCTTTTTAGCAAAACCGACCTTTGAATCAAATGCTACGCTTTTGCCGTCATTTGAGGAAAGTGGAGGCAATTCTAATTTACTTGGATTAGCAAGTCAATTTGGAATTTCAATCCCATCACAGTTTGAAGAAACAGATTTTCTTTCGGCTGATATGTACCCTGCAATTGTAAAAAGCCGTACTCTTGCCAAAATAGTCCTCAAAAGAAAATTTAAATCTGAAAAATACGATACAAAGGTATCACTATTAAATATTTTGACTGAGCCGGGAGATTTTGAGAATACTGATTCATTGAAAGTCATAACTAATAAAATTGTATATTTTACTGAAGAAATTGTAAATATTAGCCAGGACCCGGAAACACCATTGTATACTTTGAGGATATTAACGGACGATCCATTGTTGAGTACTCAAATCGCCAATGCGGTTATTGAAGAACTTGATACATTGCAGATGGAATTTAAGTCTCAGAGTGTTATGCAGAAAAAAGAGTTCATCGAAGATCGCATCGAAGATGTAAAGATAGAATTAAGAAAAGCTGAAACAGCACTGGAAAAATTTCGTGAGCAGAATAAACAAATTAGTTATTCTCCATCTTTATTGCTTGAACAGGAACGCTTAGAACGAGAGACTCGGGTTCAAACGGAAATATATATTTCCCTTAAACAACAATATGAAACTGTAAAAATCGAAGAGGTTCAAGAAACATCCTTCGCACAGGTTTTGGATGAACCTAATATTCCTATTTACCCCAGTGGTCCGCGTAAAATATTTATACTATTTTTTTGTTGGTTTGGGGGGGGGGGGCATTAGGGATTTTAATTGCTATTTTTAAAGAAAGTCATAGAATTCAGAAATCAAATAACGACAGTAGTTATTTAGAAGCAAATCAAATAATCCGAAAATTCTTTAATTTGAAAAAATAATACATATGCCATCCGATATTGTTTAAAAATATATAAATATAAATCTAGCGGGAACGCCTGGGAATCGAACCCAGCTCTCGGGTTTAACCAGAGACAACGGTTTTGAAGACCGCGACGGGCACCAGCCTCGCACTCATTCCCAAAATCAATTCCGTTCTATAATTCGGAATTCTATGCCAAATTGGTCCCTCACTTCTTCACCAATGTTTATGGCTTTTTCAATTGTATCAAATCGTACTATTTGAACTAAGTAAAGGTTCAGCTCACCCAAACCGCTAATAACCTCAATATTGTAACCTGCAGATTTCAATCTATTCATAATCGTTTCAGCATTCTTTTTTTCTTTAAACGCCCCTACCTGAACAACCCAAGGTTTTTCTCCTAATTTTACTTGTTCTGGTGCTACCACCATTTCTTGAATTTCAACAGAATCCTTTGATATTTCTTCAACCCTAGGTACTTCCTTCTGTAATATGATTGACGAATAATAATTGTAATTGTCAAAATTTAGGTGAAGATATCTTTCGCTAAACATTTCAATATAATGATCAATACTATCTTGTTCGCCTGTAGCAAGATAGCTTTTTTTCATCAAATTAACTGCTCTTTCAATGTCCTTTGATTCAGGATAGTATAGTGGTATATTTTTTAATTGCTCACTAGCTTGAGTATAAAGACCTTTCGAATATAGATGCTCTCCAACCTTCATGATCGATAATTCGCTTGCCGTTGAGCCGGGATGGTCTTTGATTATCGCATGAAATTGTTTAATTGCTTCTTCCCCATTACTATTTGTGGCAGCTTTTAAATATAATATAAATGGATGGTCAGGATATTCCGAATTCAAATAAGGCAAGGATTTTTGAACTTCCTCCATTTTACCTTCATCAATTAATGTTTTATAGGTATTAAAATCTTGACAATATATACTAAAATTAAAAATAGAAAATATTATTAGGATTGAACGAATCATAATAATAAATCTTATTGATCGATTATTTCAATCAATTCATCAATTTGATTATTTAGATCAACGGGATTTGCTTTTTCTAATAATATTTTAATTTTCATTAACCTGGCCGGAATCAAATCATTATTTTTGTTAATAGCATTATCAACTAATTTAATAGCCCCCTCTATATCACCTTTATCTTTTAATAAGTTGGATAATTTAACAATAGCATTTTTGTCATTAGGTTTTTCAGCTATAATCCTTGAATAAAATTGCTCAATATCACTAAATCTGCCCAAATCGTATAATGCTGATTCAATTTTTTTGTATATTTGATTATCACCGCTTTCTTTATTGATTAAATACTTTTCCCAATTAATCATAGCTTTCTTTAAATCATTTTCATCTTCATAAATGTTGCCAATATGCAGGTGTGGTGTACTAAAATTTGGATCAATTTTAATTGCATTTTGAAAGTGATGTAATGCGTTTTTATTATTGTCATTTTCTAACTGATCAATACCCGCTTGCAATTGTATCTCAGCCAATTGACGATTATCTCGATTACCGGTAAATTTTTGTACTTTTAAAGCTAATTTGTTTGCCTGCTCCCAATCATGTTGTTTTTCAGCCAATTGCAATAAAAATTGATGTGCCCATAAATTATTTTTATCGTATTTGAGTACCATATCAGCTTCGATTTTTCCTCGTTTATAATCTGATAATTCAGCATAATCTAAGGCAAGGGCTTGATGGATTTCTTTGCTTACTAATTTACTTAATTTAGGTCTTACAGTAAGCGATTGGTGTATCTTAGCAGATTGTTGAGCATTTACTGATCTTAACAAATTACCTAATTGAAGATAAGCACCAATGTTATCAGAATCATTACTAACAACTTGCTTCAATAATTTGACAGCAACGGTATTATCGCCTTTTAAAATAGCATTAAGCGCATCGGAGTATAAAACATCCGTACTAACTGATTCCTTGGATTGCAACCACCATATCATCGCAATTGCGATAATAATTATTGCAACTACAACTGTAATAGTAATTGGCTCCATTTATGCCTCTTGGATAGTGTCTGGGGGTGTTAAATCTTCTTCAATATTCACATTTCGTAAACGATTTAATTCATCAACCAATTTTTTATTTTTTGATCGTAAAGTCCTGGATATATTTTTCGCCGAAATAATCGAAGTAGTAGCCATTAGAAAGCCAATAATTAGTCCAACACCAAGTGAAACCAACATAACTGAGGCGATTGTAACATCAGTATACTGCTGAAATAAAAGATTTACTGTAGCACGATCGTCATTACGCATTAAAAAGAATACTAATGCTAAAAGTACAATAATAAGAACGAACATTTTTATTAATTTCATTTTACTTCCTTTCTATTTGACCCTTTAAAGTTACACCATGCGCATCAGTAATTCTAACAGGAATGATATCTTTTATATTTGCCGAATCTTTTTTAAATATAACCCATTTATTTGAACCTGTTCTACCACTCCAATATAGATCAGATTTCTTACTCTCTTTTTCGACAAGCACATCTACAACTGTATCAATCATCTGACGATTGCGATATAATGTATGTTGTTGTTGTGTGTTGATTAATCTAGCTAATCTGTCTTGTTTAATTTGCTCGTCAATATGATCATCATACTCAATAGCTTTAGTATAGGGACGACTTGAATATTTAAATGTATAAGCTGAATCAAATTTAACAATTTCCATAATCCCCAATGTTTCCTGAAAATCATCTTCTGTTTCGCCAGGGAAACCGACAATTATGTCTGTACTTATACCAACGCCCGGAATAATATCACGTATCTTGTTTGCGTATTTTAAAAAATGATTTTTTGTATATGTTCTATTCATCCTCTTTAATATTTTATCTGATCCCGCCTGTAACGGAAAATGAATTGAGTTACAAATATTTTTAGACTCAGCCATTACATCTAATAATTTCTCAGTCACATCACTTGGATGGGGAGAAGTATACCTTAGTCGCCGCAAACCTGGTATAACCGATACTTTTTTCAATAAGTCAGTGAAATCAACACCATCATATATATATGAATTAACATTCTGTCCTAATAAAGTAATTTCAACAAACCCATCGATTATTGATTTCTCTACTTCTTGAATTATACTTTTAGGACTTCTGCTACGTTCCCGACCACGAGTGAAAGGAACAATACAAAAAGTGCAAAATTTATCGCAACCACGCATTATTGACACCCATGCGTTTATTCCTTCTTTTCTGCTCGGAAATAAACCATCATATACTTCAAAACGAGAGAGCTGAGTATCAACAATATGTTTTTGTTCTTTCAATCGATTATTCAATATTACCGGAAGTTTCCGATACGAATCAGGGCCAAGTACAATATCAACATATGGTTTGTTTTCAAGGATTTCATCTTTCAAGTTTTGTGCCATACAACCTAACATTCCAATTATAACTTCTGGTTTGTTTTTTTTTATTCGATTAAAGTTACCGAGCCGGGAATGAACTTTAGCCTCAGCATGATCTCGGACTGCGCAAGTATTTATAAATATTGCATTTGCTTCATCAATATTTTGAGTCTGTTTATAACCTTCATGTTGTAATATACTATCAATTAATTCGCTATCAGCAACATTCATTTGACAGCCGTATGTCTCTATGTAATAGCTTTTATTCAATTTGATTATTATATATATTAAAAATTAAACGATAATACTAAATAGCTAGCTAATTCATGTAACCGCTAAAAAAGTAATCAAGAGGATTTTGAGGTTTCCCATAATAATGAACCTCATAATGCAAGTGCGGACCAGTGGAACGTCCTGTATTTCCAGAATAACCGATTATATCACCACGCTTAATCTTAGAACCTCTTTCTATATTGAATTTTGAGAGATGAGCATAGAAAGTAGTATAACCAAAACCGTGGTCAATCTTAAGTGATTTACCAAATCCTCCCATGTAACGAGCAACTTTAACAATGCCATCAGCAGGAGCATAAATTGGTGTACCATTATTTACAGTTATATCCTGTCCATAATGAAAGCGATTAACTCTATCAAATGGATCGGTACGATATCCAAATCCGGCATTTAGGTACCCCCCATTAACAGGTCGAATAGTAGGAATTGACTTTATACGGTCGGAATTTTCTATGACCTTATCATATATATCTTCGTAACTAGATAACTCCAATTTAACTTTTCTAGTCAGTGCATCAATATCCATCTCTAAGGAAGTAATTGTCGATGTAAAATCAGGAAGCAAATTATCAATTTTGGCATTTTCATTTACTACGACACCACCAATACCTAATTCACGTACACTTTCATCAATTTCAGGAAGATCAGCATAGGTTCGTACTGCTTTATCTTTTTCTTCAATAAGCGACATTTGTGAGTTCAGAGTTTCAACACGATTATGCAAATTGACCACCGTGGACGATAAATCAGAATAATTTCTCTGCATCTCAGTCAATTTAGTATGATACAAAATATTGGTCAGCCAATCTGCAGAAAAGAATAATGCAGCACTAACAATTACGGTTAGAACTCCGATCCGGGTTAACAAGCGTTCTAATGAAAAATGCCACTGTCTTACGCGTCGGTCACTTTCAGCTTGAAATATAAATTTATGATTCTTTTGGGGCATTTAACCTTAATTACATCGTTAGATATTAAAATAATTGAAATTAATATTCAACTGCTTTACTGTAAATGTATATACTTTATGCAGATTGTATAGTTATTTCTTTACAGAGGGTTTTGTTGCACTTTTTGTCTTAGTTTTTGCCCTGGTTGGAGTTTTTTTTGCTCTTTGCGTTTTGGTCTTAGCTGGAGTTTTAACTTTTGGTTTTTCAACTACATCAGCTTTCTCAACTTCTTTTTTGATATTATCAATTTCTTTTTCAAAATTTTTAATTTTTGTCTTGAAACCATTAATTTTTTTAATTGTATCATTAAATTCAATATTCGCTTTAAAACTTGTTACATTTTTATCTTGAACTTGCATATAAACATAACGTCCTAAATCTTCGAATACATTATCAATATCTTTTTGAGTCTGACGAACATCTAATTTAATTTTACTGATTTTAGTAAAGTCGCCGGTTTTCTCAACTGCTAATTTGCTGACTTCATCAGCTTTTTTTATGGCTGCAGCACTCCATTCCTTTACATTATCTTTTATTTCTTTCCAAAGGTTAGACATAATTATTTCCTTAAAATTTATCTTTTAATTTATTGTTTATAAAAATGATAATCAATTCCTTGTATTTTAAATAAAAATTATGACTTATTTCCCACCGCTATCATATTCAATGCTGAACCATGTTTGAACCATTTAATCTGTAATTTTGAAAAAGTGTGTTTTAATTCAATTTCATCTATTGATCCGTCATCATGAGTGACTATTGCTATTAAAATACTACCCGGGGCAAGTTCTTGTATTCCTTTAATTGACACTACATCTGATTCTTGAATCAACTCATATTCGTTAGGATTTACAAAAGTAAGCGGTAATACCCCTTGCTTTTTTAAGTTAGTTTCATGAATCCGTGCAAAACTTTTTGTAATAACTGCCAAACAACCTAAGAAACGTGGTTCCATTGCGGCATGTTCACGACTTGATCCTTCACCATAATTTTGATCACCGACAGCAATCCAACCAATTTCTTTCAATTTGTAATCACGAGCAATAGTATTATAATCCATTCCCGTTTCACCTGTATTAACATTTGTACCCTTCCCTATTTCTCCTGTAAAAGCGTTGACTACACCAATAAACATATTGTTTGAAATGTTATCTAAATGTCCGCGATATTTCAACCATGGACCGGCAGGAGAAATATGATCGGTGGTGCATTTACCTTTTGCCTTCATTAGCACGCGCAAACCAGAAAAATCCTTGCCATTCCATTTTTTAAATGGAGTTAATATCAGCAATCTTTCACTATCAGGATTTACTTTTACATCAATTTTAATTCCATCTTGTCTAGGTGCTTCAAAACCTGATTCTCCTTTATCAAATCCCTTTGTAGGAAGTTCCGCCCCGAAAGGCGGTTTTAATAGAACATCGTTTCCGCCTTGATCTTTCAATGTATCTGTTAACGGATTAAAACTCATCCGACCAGCTATCGCTAAAGCAGTTACAATTTCAGGACTTGCTATGAAAGCATATGTTTCAGGGTTTCCATCATTACGACGGGCAAAATTACGATTGAATGATGAAATAATTGAGTTTTTCAGTCCCTTTGGGACCGATGAACGATTCCACTGTCCTATGCATGGACCACAAGCATTGGCTAGAATAGTTCCTCCTAACGATTGTAATATTTCTAGCTGTCCATCTCTATCAATGGTTGATCTAATTTGTTCTGAACCGGGACTAATTAAAAATTCACATTTTGGTTTAATCCCTAATTCGAGTGCTTGTTTGGCAACATTGGCAGCTCTTTCAATATCTTCATAAGATGAATTTGTACAGCTCCCAATCAAACCGGCGCTGACTTTATCAACATAGTCATTATTTTTTACATCTTCAGCCATTTGCGAAATAGGACGTGCCAAATCAGGAGTAAAAGGACCCACAATATGTGGTTCTAACTCTGATAAATTAATTTCGATTACCTGATCATAATACTTTTCGGGACTATCCAACACTTCTCTATCAGCTACGAGATTTTGTTTTACAGAATTAATTAAATCAATTATTGCACTTCTTTCAGTGTAATCTAAGTATGTACTTAATTTCTCATCGTATGGGAAAAGAGATGTTGTTGCCCCAATTTCTGCTCCCATGTTTGTAATAGTTGCTTTTCCTGTTGCACTAATCGATTTTGTACCCTCACCAAAATATTCCACAATTTTACCAGTTCCACCCTTAACTGTAAGAATACCGGCTAACTTTAAAATAATATCTTTTGCGGAAGTCCATCCGTTTAATTCCCCCGTTAGTTTAACACCAATTACACCCGGCCAACGTAGTTCCCAAGGCATACCAGCCATTACATCTACAGCATCTGCACCTCCTACGCCGATTGCAATCATTCCCATTCCACCTGCATTTACAGTATGAGAATCGGTTCCGATCATCATACCACCCGGAAAAGCGTAATTTTCTAAAATTATCTGATGAATAATTCCAGATCCCGGCTTCCAAAATCCAATACCATATTTTTGGCTAACCGAATGAAGAAAGTCATACACTTCACCATTCGTTATGTTAGCTGTTTTCAAATCTTCATTAGCACCGACTTCAGCCATAATGAGATGGTCGCAATGCACGGTTGTAGGAACTGCAGTAGTACTTTTTCCGGCTGATATAAATTGCAAAAGAGCCATTTGTGCGGTTGCATCTTGCATCGCAACGCGATCAGGATTTAACTGAACATAGGTTTTTTCTCTGATTGGTGCTACTTCCAACGATTCTGCCATATGAGCGTATAGTATTTTTTCCGTTAAAGTTAGCGGTCTATTAAATAGTTGGTGTGCTGCATTTATTTTATCATTTAATGTGGAATAAAATTCTTTTATCATTTTTTGGTCAAACATTTAATCCTCTAAATAAATATAATTGTAGTATTTCTTAAAAATAGAAAGGCAAAATTTAATGTTTTGTCGGTATTTATACAATTTGTGAAATGTATATAATTGTTAAATTCAGTAACACATGAGTACAAAGTTAATAATATTTATATCGTTCATTTGCACAGTAGCATTCTCAGGAACAAAGATCACTATAACTAATTCTACTATTGAACAGCTTAAATTACATGTTTCTATCAATCCTTTATCAATCGATGATCTCAAACCGATTCATTTGCTAATTGGCATACCTAATGACCAATATCCCGAATTACAAGCACAGATGATAAATAAACAGAATCTTATTGGCATTGCCGATAATATTAAAGCTGCTACTGTAGAATGGATTCAAAAGCAGAAATTGCGGGGACTAAATGTTGCCACTTTGAAAATAACTCCCGGTTCAGATGGGTTTAATGATAATCAGTATTTTAGTGAGATAGCCATAATACTAAATTTTGATGGTCAACCGTCTGCGAACCAATCAAGATTACCGGATGACATTTCAGCGTCAAATATAATTAATTGGAATGTAGCTAGATATTGGAGACAAAGTAGAATAACAAAAAAAGCAAAAGTATCTGATGATTTACACTTAGGGCAATGGTTGAAATTCAAAGTAGAAAAAGATGGGATATATCAAATAAATGGTACGGAATTAATTAATATAGTACCAACTATTGATCAACGTGATACTCGTAGTTTTATTTTATATACTGGAAGTAATTTAGGACGTTCACAACCTCAAAATCCTGGAGCTCCAACTCCAGATGAGAATTTTACAGAAATAGCATTCAAATACGCAGGATCTTCGGATGGTACATTTTCAGAAAATGATAATATCATTTTTTATGGTAGAGGATCAAGTGGCTTTGATTTAGATGGTACTAATGTTACTTACAATCAAAATTTATTCTTTGAAAATAACACATATTGGTTTTTCATCCCTGATGATAACAGTCTTCGTGGTCAACGCATAAGTGAATTTCAAAGCACAGATATTCCTACAATAAACCTTGATTACGGCATTCAGCATCAACACATTGAAACTGATTTTCTAAATCCCTTTCAATCCGGTTTAGGTTGGGTTGAACAATCTATTTCAACAAATAATAAAATTCAAAAAACAATTGATATAAGCCATCCAGTAAATAACATTCCACCAATACTAACAGCGGAATTTCAAGGTGGTACAACGGATAACAAAGTACGCCCTACACCATCAAATAGTATTGATATCAATGTTAATTCTAGTCAAAACACAATATTGTCTAATATTTCATGGACAGGATTAAATCAAAGATCAGTAACGATGACCTTAGCGGATGGTAGTTTAATAAACGGATCTAATTCATTTTATTTTACCAATAAATCCACGGATAATTATTCCCAACCATATTTTGATTCACTCACTTTGTTATTTGGTAGACAATTAAATTTTTTAGGAGAATCGTTCGAATTTTATACACCAATACATAGCAATCCTATAAATTTTTCAATGTCTTCCAATAATAATCCAACTATATGGAATATTTCTGATGTATCAACGCCTCGAATGCTATCAGTTGAGCAAATCGGTAATAATTATTCCTTTAACGTATCACCAAAAATAAATTCATACGATAGACTAATAGTTTTTGATTCTGATAACATCTCAACTATAACAGACTTTGAAAACCTTGGCAGGATAAATTTAAATATTTTAAGAAATAGCACAACCCAAGCTGAACATATTATTATAGCACTAAATGAATATATGAATGTTGCAAGTAAATTTATTTCACATCGGGGAAGCTCAATTTTTACACCATTGGAAGTTATTTATGATGAATTTTCCGGTGGAAATCCTGATCCGATGGCAATTCGAAATTTTATTGATTGGACACAGAAAAATTGGCAAGCACCCCAACCTGTTTATGTTTTCATTTTAGGCGACGCAGACTATGATTATAGAAATATCACCGGTAATTCCAATAATATTGTACCGACTGTAGAAGTTGGTGTAGTCGGCTCTTACGCCACTGATGATCGTCTCGCAGCAATAAATGGAAGGATACCTGAAGTAGCAATTGGTCGTTTTCCTGCACGAACAATCGCTGAAGCGGAAGATTATATCGAGAAACTTATTGAGTTCGAGACCAATCCTGAGTATGGTTTATGGAGACAACGAATTACACTTGTTGCTGATGATGGAGCACGACCAGAAGATACAGTATCAGAAATTAATATTGGAAAGAGTCATACAATAAATTCCGAAATACTCGCTCAAATTATTCCACCTACATTTGAAACTAACAAATTATATATGTTGGAATTTCCCGAGGAAAGCGATGCAACATCGTTTGGAGTAGCCAAACCGGAAGCCACTTCTGCTCTATTTGATGTACTTGAGAAAGGTACAGCAATAGTTAATTATATTGGACATGGTAGCGCACATCAATGGGCACAGGAAAAATTATTATTTCAGGATCGTGGTGATTTACAAGCAATCAATACGGGAATGAGACTCCCACTATGGATTGCGGGAACGTGCTCTTGGGGACATTTTGATGATATTGGCCGCGAATCATTTTCAGAGGAATTAATTCGCCAACCAATGAATGGTGCCTGTGCAATAATTACAACAAGTAGACCAATAACTGTTACTAGTAATCAGTATTATGAAGAACAGTTATTCAATCGAATATTTCCTCAACAAACTGTATCGGACTTACCCATAGGAGTAATTTTACAGTCGATTAAAACGGGCAATCAAGAAGGTGAATATTTTCATCTTTTTGGAGATCCTGCAATGCAATTATCTTTACCAAAAATGGAAATCACTATCACGGATGTTTCTCCGGATACTTTACAAACATTGGGTGAATCAGAGTATAAAGCTGAGCAGAATATTACACAAAATAATGGAGAAGGATTTGTAATATTAAATGATGCCGAAAGAGAAGTTACTCGTGAGTATAATTATTTATCAAATATAGAATCTTTAAGCTATAAATTACCGGGGGCAACACTCTTTAGAGGAAAGTTCAGTTTTGAAAACAATCTAATAACCGGAAGGTTGCGTGTTCCTAGAGATATCTCATTCTCGGATAAACCTGCTTCATTAAATATGTACATATTGTCAAATGATTCGGAACCAAATGAAGCACTTGGCTGGAAAGACTCGTTGTATATAGTTAGCGGTGACCCAACTTCTGATAATTTTGGACCAATCATCGGATACGAAACCGACAATAAACGAATTTTAAGATCAGGAGATCACATCCAAGAAAATGATGAAATATTCATTCGACTGACAGATCCTTTAGGAATAAATTTAACCGGAGAAATTGGACATAATATTGTTTTAACTAACCATTCCAATGATGATGATGAAATCATAACAGATGATTTTATTTATGAGAATAATAGTATTACTACCGGTACAATTCCATTGGATTTAGACGAGAATTCACAGGATCTGCATCTATCACTTAAAGCGTGGGATAGTGCCAATAATCCTTCTGAAAGTGAGATAATTTTGTATCGGATTGCAGAAGCAAAATTAAAATTATTTAATGTAACAAATTTCCCGAATCCTTTTTCAAATTCTACACAATTTACATTTGAGATATCGCAACCGGCTGATGTAAGTGTTGACATCTTCACCTTAGGAGGCCGAAAAATTATGCAAATTGAATCGGAATATTTCTCTGTTGGATTCCACACAATTGATTGGAATGGTGAAGATGCCTTTGGTGACAAATTGGCAAACGGTGTATATTTATATCGATTAAAAGCGGTTGAAGATGAAGAAACTGCATCATTTATCGGACGATTAGCTAAATATGAATAAAACATTACTACAAAACTACCCACCAATAATTTTAGCATCAAATTCCCCGCGACGAAAATCATTATTAGAATTAATTGATTTAAAATTTGATGTAATCTCAAGTTCCGTTCACGAAGATTTCAATATTGATCTTAAACCAATCGAATTTGCAAAGCATTACGCCAATTTAAAAGCGCTTGATGTTGCTAATAAATATTCTGATAGCATAGTAATTGGAGCTGATACAATCGTTGTTCTTGACAATGTAATCATCGGTAAACCTATTGATGAGAATGACAGTAAATCAATACTGAGAAAGCTTTCAGGTAGAACACATACTGTTGTTACAGGTGTTTCAATAGTATGGCAGGAAAAAAATATAATAGACACTTTTAATGAAGAGACCAAAGTTACTTTTCAGAAATTAGCTGATGAGCAAATTCAATTTTACATTGATAATTACAACCCGTTAGATAAAGCCGGCAGTTATGGGATACAGGATTGGTTCGCGGTTTGTGTTAAAAAGATTGAAGGTTGCTTCTATAATGTAATGGGGTTTCCATTATCAAATTTTTATAATCATTTCACTAAACTAATAAATGGTGTAATTCTATGAAGTTATTACTCTTAAGCAATTCAACAATGGCAGGAAAACCATTTTTAGATTGGCCTCAAGAATATCTAAAAACATTTATCGGAGATGCTCCAAAAAAACTGCTCTTTATTCCATATGCAGGTGTAAATGTTTATTGGGATGGCTACTATAAAAAAGTAAACAATTATTTCGAAAAATTCGGATACGAAACTATATCAATTTATAAACAGAAAGATCCGGCTAAAGCCATCAATGAAGCAGATATGATAATAGTCGGTGGCGGCAATACATTCCATCTGGTTTATTATTTACATAAAAATGGATTGATACCACTTATTCGTAAAGCAATCTTAGCAGGGAAACCATATATTGGTTGGAGTGCCGGAGCTAACGTTGCCTGCCCTACCCTATCAACAACCAATGATATGCCAATCATCCAACCGGAATCATTTGAAACATTCAACTTAGTGCCATTTCAAATTAATCCACATTATCTTGATGCCAATCCTAATGGGCACGGTGGCGAGACCCGTGAAGATCGCATAAATGAATTTTTAGAAATTAATCGAGAGAAAATTGTAATTGGATTACGCGAAGGGACCGGATTAAGGATCATAGATAATAGTATAAAATTATTAGGTGATAAGACCTTAAGATTATTTAGATATGGGAAAAAACCACAAGAAATTGATAATTCGAGTGATCTGATTTTTTAGTTTTATTTAATAGAATCATAAAACAAAAAATACTGATTTAATAAAACAATAGATTAAATTGATATTTGGTGCAATTACCGGTAACTATAATTAAAAATGAATAGAACCAAATTTAGTAGCCTAGATAGCGGTAATATTAAGAATGATGAAGAAGTAACAATTATTATTGCTGCTTACCTAAGATATGATTCATTAAATATTGCACTCCAATCAGTATATAACCAGACATATGAAAAATGGAATGTTTTAATTGTTGCTGATTGCTGTGATGATCATTTCGTAAAAAATGTAGATTTATCTGATCCAAGAGTAAAGCTAATAAATCTTCCAATGAGATGTGGCAACCAGTATGGTCCAAACTCTGTTGGAATTCATATGGCAACAACAGAGTACATCGCCTTTTTAAACCATGATGATTTATGGTTATCGGACCATATTGAAACTGCAATTAATACTATGAATAATAATTTATCAGAATTTTTCATAGGGAAAGCCGCTTTCTGCCATAATAAACATCAAGAGTATTTTGATGAACAAGATGAAAGATCACACTTTTCTGAGATTAATAATCCTGAACCAATTTGGAGATGTATTTATGGCCCTAATGAGTTTTTTGAACCGGCTAGTTCATGGGTTATTAAAACCAAACTTGCTAAAAAAGTTGGGTATTGGTTTGCACCTGATAAAACAATTAAAACACCACTGATGGATTGGTTATCAAGGGCTGTAAGAGAAAAAACTGTCATTTCTTATTCAAACAAAGTAACAACTTTAAAGTTTAATCTTCATCCTTTTCTATCAAAACCGTATTTTTCTAGAATGGTTTATTACTTACGTTTTGACAAAATAGTTAGCTATTATATTTTAAATTTGATATTTAGAATAGAGAACAAATTAATAATCTGGCTCTCATATTTACTCTTTCCAATAAGGACCATCTTTAAAAATAACACGGCAGAGACTCAACCAAAATATTTAAGTAAGGAGATTGATTTAAATAAGGTCAAATTCTATTTGTATTTAAATCCTAGTGATACTCGTGCATTCATCAAAAATGATATTAATGAAGCATTAAAAAATAAGTTAGTGACTAAAAATATATCAATTGAACTACTTATAAAAAATAAAAAAGAACAAAGAATAATTGATAATTTTCAAAAATATATTGCGACCGGTATTATTGATCAAGAACAAAAAAACAAAACGATATATTCCTCTAAGTATTTTAAGTCTTTACTATATGATAGAACAGGTGAAAATATTAACAGTTTTATTCCACCAGAAACTATAATAAACGAATTAACCCAGTGTAATATTATATAATATTAGAAATCTGAATGCCAGTAAAGAATATTAATTATACGGAATGCCAAGAATGGGTCATGGATTATGATAGTCTTCGACATGAAAGCAATAGATATTTCTCAATAGTCTGTGTAAAACATAATGGTACAGAGCATATTATGATTAAGCAGGATGAAATAGGCATTTTAGGTTTTATTGTCACTAGCAATAATCGTAATAGACGATGGTTAATTCAAAACAAACCAGAACCGGGCAATATTAACTATTACCAGTTAGCCCCAACTGTCCAAGCAACTAAATCAAATTATGAACGGGTTCACGGTGGGAAAAAAACACATTATCTTAAATTCTTCACAGAATCAGATAATTTGATATTAGACATAGAGGGATCTGAGCAAGGGGATAGATTTCTAAATAAGTATAATAAAAATTGTAAGGTAATAATTGAGAATAAGTTTAAGACCCAAAATAAAAATTATTTTTGGATAAAAAGTAATGAATTAAAGGATAAACTTAGGGATAATTTTATAATAAATACTGATGCAAGGTCCGTTATTTCGTCTGGTAGTTGGTATCTATTGACTGAAGATATTGACAAAATATTTATTAACTCGCATCTTAAAAAGACATTATCTGAATCTCTAAATAATTCTTATCAGTCAAAAAGTAAAAATCTATTAAAAAATACACAAAAGTTTTTAATAAAAATAAATAATAAGTATAATACGTCTTATGAAGTAATCCCATTAATAGAGATGAAGAAACATGCTATAGTAAATTCGGGGATAGTTAATGAAAACAACGATTCGGTTATTTCATTTTTTGATATTTATTTTCAAGAAAGAGAGGTAAAAACGTGGAAACAGCCTCTTTTAGTTAGGTCAACTATGGAATACTGTCTTCTAGTATTTTATATTTTTAATAATACAGCAATGTTTTATCTTAAGGCTTACCCTGAAATTGGATTTAAAAACCATACAGAACTTGGACCATCTTTTCAAACAGGTCAGGGGATACTAAAAAATGATAACGATGATATTGCGAAAATACTTAAGAATATTAACATTCTAACTGAAATTGAGCAGACCGACGAGGGTGGTAGATTTTATAGAAATTCATGTAAATATGTATTAGGTCAATGGAAAGATTCACCAGATGATTTGAGTACAGACTTTGGCGTGTGGATATCTGTAGGTGATATTGAGATATTAAGTCAAAAGAAAGGTATTCTCACAAATGAATTAAGAACCACATTATCCTTATTATTGTCCTTTGCGTGATAGATAATTCAAACAATACTATGAATTATTGTCCACTCTGCGATAGTGCAAGTACTGTTTTTTATCAATTTGGAAAACAACTCTATCATCAGTGTTCTAATTGTTATGGCATTTTTACTGACAAAGAACTAAGACCTGATAAAAAAACAGAAATACTACGTTATCAAAAACATCAAAACGATATTGAAGATGATGGATATCAAAAGTTTGTGATGCCAATTACTTCAACTATTATGAGAGATTTTATTGCAAGTCATAAAGGACTCGATTTTGGGGCAGGAACCGGTCCAGTTATTTCAAAGATATTAAAAGATAATGATTTTCAGATTGAATTATATGATCCTTTCTTTCATAACTATCCCAATTTATTAAAGGATCAATATAACTATATCGCTTGTTGCGAAGTAATTGAGCATTTTCATAATCCTAAGAAAGAATTCAAACTGTTAAAGAAATTATTGCTGAAAAATGGAAAGCTTTATTGTATGACTAATATTTACAACGAAAGTATTGATTTTCATAATTGGGATTACATAAGTGACAAAACCCATGTATTTTTTTATCATAAGGAAACAATTCATTGGATAATGGAGAAATTTGGTTTCTCAGATGTGACAATTAATGGCAGGTTGATAGTCTATTTAAATTAAACTTTAAACATCCGTTGATAGTGAAAAAAAGATGCACTAGTTAATCAAATTTTACGGAAACCAACTTAGAAACACCCTTCTTCTCCATCGTCACTCCGTATAAATAATTAGCTGCTTCCATTGTTTGCTTGTTGTGCGTGACTACAATAAACTGTGTGTCTTTGGTAAAACTTTTTAAAGCACGAGTAAATTTTCCAACATTTGTGTCGTCCAATGGTGCATCAATTTCGTCTAAAATACAGTATGGACTTGGTTTGTATTGATAGATTGAGAAGAGCAATGCTATCGCCGTAAGCGATTTTTCTCCGGCTGATAACATCCTTAAAGTTTGATTACGTTTCCCAGGTGGTTGTGCCCTTATGGCGATGTCTGCTTCAAGTGGATCAGGATCACCAATTAACTCAAGAGTCCCCTGCCCACCCTCAAAAAATACCGTAAATAGATTTTCGAAATTTGCTTTGATATGATCAAATGTTTCACGGAATTGTTTACGAGCTATACGATCTATTTTTTCTATTGATTCACGTAAATTTTCTTCTGATTCAATAAGGTCGTCGCGCTGAGCAATTAAATGTTCTAGACGTTTAGATTCTTCCTCAACCTCCATTTGAACCGCCATATTAACTGGACCAATACTTTCTATACTTCGCTCTAATCGCGCTATATCATTCTCCAATTCTTCCTCAGTCTTGTCAATTTTATTTGCATGAGGAACAACTACATTGTATCGCTCATCAATACGTTCTTTAATAGCATTTATCTTTTGCTTATATTCCACAATAGCAATTTCGCATTGCTTCAATTCCTCCAATATTGATTCACGATTTTTCTGTTCCGACTTAATTTTATTTTCGATTTTTTCGATTGAATAATAAGTATCGCGATATGTTTGTTCTTTCAAGTCTAACAATGCTTTGCTTTTTTTCAACTCTGTGTTAATCCCAATCAAATCTTTTTCTTTTATATTTATTTCTTCTGTACGCTTTTTTGAATTTTCGACTATAGCTTTTATATCATCAATAATTTTAGATTGTCTTTCTTCAATTTCAATTGTTGTATTATCCGCTGTCTTTCTTTGTGATTTTAAATTATCACGACTATTTTCAAGATTTAATAATTCAATTCTCAAGTCCTGTATATTCTGATGATGTGAATCTCGCTGACTGCGCGATTCTTGTAATTTTTCATTCGCATCATCTAATTTACATTGTATTCCTGAAAAAAGTTTTTCAGCGTTTTCAACATTTTTAAATAATGATTGTAATAAATTTTCTAGATCATTTATAGATTGACCTACTTCCACTAATTCATTTTTTGCTTCAGTTATATTCTTCTGTTTACTATCAATCTCGAATTTGTTTCGCTGATAATCGGCATTGAGTTTGTCAAATTTATCTTTATCTGAATCAATTTGTTTAATTATACTAACCATATTAGTATCCAAATCAATCTTTTTTGCATCAAATTTGGAAATTTCAATCTCTTGTTCTTTAATATTTCTTGCAATTTTGTCAATTTCTGTTTCTAATAATTCAACCTTTTCCTTTCTTCCAATAATTATATTCTTACCTGAACCGGGATTTTTAAAGATTAAATTATTGTTAAATGATACTCCATTTAAATCAATTAATATCCATCCTGACAAATTTGAATCCAATACTGCTTTATTCAAATCCTTAACAATCATTGTATTACCAAGTAATAGTTCAGCTAATAACCTAAATTGACTTTCCGTTTTTATTAAATCACTGGCTCTACCAATAATTAAATCATTTTTAGGAATGGCAGACAATTCTGTACTATTATTTTTGACTTCTTCAAATGGAATTACTGAAATCTTTCCAGCTTGCTTTCCATGAATTTCCTTTAATACACGCATAGCCGATTCCCGATCTTTGCAAACAAGGCTATGGACAAATTCACCTAACGCTGCATGTATTGCTACTTCATATTTATCATCAATAGCGAATATATCTGCTATTGTTCCAATTACTGAACCTGATTCAATTTTATTATCAAAAACATATTTTAAACCGCCAGGTAAGTCTGCTTGAGAGACCATTAACTCTTCGTAAAATTGCAACTGATTGGATAAAGATTCCAATTTGGCCACTTGCGATTGTTTTTCTGATTTTACTTTAATTAGACCTTGATTAATTTTACTTAATTCTTCTTCTACATCTACCTTTTTATGAGATAGTTCAGTTGAACTATCATTTGCTTTTTTATATTTATTCTTATATTCTTTCTCATCAATTTTAAGTTGTCCAAATAATTCCGTCTCAGATTTAATTCTATGGTTTAACCTTTCCATGAGTGATAAACGTTCTTTTATTGATGATTCTGTGCTAATTGTAAGTGATTTATTTTCGGATATTTTCTTCTGTAATTCCCATCTATCTGTCTGAATACCATCAACAATATTTTGCTCATTTTTATAAGTATTTTCTATTTTGTTAAACTTTTCTTGCTCAATTTTAAATTTTGATAATCTCTCATCAATTGTGGGTAATATTAAGTTTAATTCATTTATCTTTTCAGTAATAATATTTTTATAATTTTCTATCCGGGATTTATTGGAGTCGGTTTCAATCTTTAACCGTTCAATAGTTTCATCTGCTGAATTATTTTTTTCTTGCCAAATTAATATTTTTTGACGGGCATCTTCTCTATCCTCATCTCTTTTCCCTAATTCATTTCTTATTGAATTTATCTCACCAACTTGCTCATCATATAATGCGCGAAGTTTGATCAATTCAGCTTCACTAAAATCTTGATTAGAATTTTTTTTATCTCTTAGATGGGAAACCTCTTCAATTTTTTTTCTTAATGGTTCACTTGCAGATAAATATTTATTAATTTGAAGTGTACTAAGATCTACTGCATTGGTTTTTAGATTTTCAACCAAGATTGAATGTCGTTTAAACCGTTTTAATTGGAGATTTAATCCTTTGACTTTTGTATCAATTTCATTGATTATGTCATTGATCCTTTCCAAATCAAATTTTGTTGCATCAAATTTCTTAATAGATAATCTTCTTTGGGTTTTATATTTATTTATACCGGCAGCTTCTTCAAAAAGGAACTTACGTTCATAATCGGTTTCCGATAAAATCTGCTCAATCATCTTCAGCTCAATAACAGAATATGAGTCTGCCCCCATTCCGGTATCGACGAAAAGATTATTAATATCTTTTAATCGACATGATGTACGATTGATAAAATAGTCACTCTCCCCATCGCGATAAACACGGCGACCAATTTCAACATCAGTATATTCAATTGGTAATTTACCCTTATCGTTTTTAACGGTTAAATATACTTCACACACACTCAGAGGTTTTATACCTTTTGCACCATTAAATATTACACCTTCCATATTAGTACTACGTAAAGTACTATATTTCTGCTCACCCAAGACCCATCTTATTGCATCAACGATATTAGTCTTACCGCAACCATTTGGCCCAACAACAGCAGTAATTCCGTCGCCAAATTCAAGCGAAGTCTTATTGTTGAATGTTTTAAACCCGTTAATTATAAGTTGTGATATATACATTTAGTCTGTTTTCAATTAGAATCAAGACTGAAAGTTTACGGAAATATTTGTGAATATCTAAGTGCGATATTAGTTTAACCTGGAGGCCATTTCATTTGTCTACCACCAAGTAAATGCAAGTGAATATGGTAGACAGCCTGTCCTCCGCTTTTATTGCAATTAAATACCATTCTATACCCATCATTTGCAATATTATATTCGTCAGCCAGTCTTTTTGCTGTTAACAATACTTCCCCCACCAATTTTTTATGATTGGTATTAAGATCATTTGTAGTAGTAATGTGTTCTTTTGGGATGATTAGAATATGAACTGGAGCCTGTGGTTCTATATCCCTAAAAGCTAATAATTTGTCATTTTCAAATACGATTTTTGCAGGTATTTCTTTTTTTACAATTCGACAAAATAGACATTCTTCCATTATAATATTCCTTTAATCTGTTAAAATTAACATTTTCTTTTAAAAATTTACAGTTTTACAACGCCAGCAACAATAATTACAATGTATTTGAATAAGCTCAATATTAATCGGAAACGTTTCTAAACAATTAGATAACGTAATATATTATTACATTCAATATCAAATATTTAAATATCTTGAAATTTTCGTCATTACTTTATAATATTGCACACTGTTGGTAGAAATAAATAAACAAACAAATGAGGAAAATAATGAAATTAAGAATGATCGTTTTAATCGCCTTAACAACGCTGTTGATGACAGCATGCAGTGACTTCACAAACCCATTATCAAGTGAAGATGATTACAATTCAGGACAAAGTTCGAACGGTTCAGGTCAAAGCGCCAATGGTTCAGGTCAAAGCGCCAATGGTTCAGGTCAAAGTAGTAATGGATAAAAAATGAGTATTAATTATTCAAATATTTTAATTATAAATTGGAGAGATATTATGTTATTTTCAGGCACAAGCGACCGTTGGTAATAAGATCAAATAAATTGAGATTTAATTTTTAAGTAATCTATAATGGATAAAATAATTTTTAAACTTATAACGAGGAATTGTAATATGGCTAATTCAGGCACAAGTGATCGTTGGTAATAAGATCAAATAAATTGAGATAATGTAATATCGTTTTTCCTCACCTTTCAGATAACGATATTTCCTCAGCTTATCTCAAATAAAAAATCGGGCTACATCCGTTGTATCCCTATACTAACCAAGATTAGCCCGATTTTTCTTTATAAATTATTGGTTTATAAATTGATCCGAATAAATGGATTGTATTCTACATTTTTGCTAATTGATTTTTTGTATACGTTTATCCCGACTTCAAAACTATAACGATAATAAATAATGTTCCTTGTTGATATTTGCATGCCGATTGAATGAACAATGCTAATATCAGATAAACTTGAAGTGTTTAAATAGCCAATACTATAATCAATGAACGGTTTTAAATAAATATATTCTATATATATTGGAATTATTGGTGTTTGCCACTCTAGAAAAACTAATGGTTGATAATATGAAGCGGAAATACGAAATTGTTTGTCATTATCATTTGTTGAAAAACCCAACGGGAGGAAATCATTGAAATAGTCATAATCTCCTTTCCTCACCAAATAGCCAAAATATAATTCTAAATTACTTCTATTGAAAATAGGTAAAAATATATCTAATTCTGTTGAAAAACGACGACTACTATAATCGCTATAAATCGACGAATTAGATACTTCAATTTTTGAATTGAATAGCCATGCCATATAAGGTGTAATATTCCTAAAAATATAACTAGAACGATTAAATTTAAATTCTAATCTAACTCCTCGATATAATTTTTGATTAGGATCAATATTCCCTTGAGATTTTATTTGCTGATTCTGAATATACTGCATGGATAATTGTGAAATAGTTTTAAATATATTATTTTCCAGGGTTAGCGGTGCTGTCACACCAAAATCAAAGCCATTTTCTCTCCACCATCCAATTTCATTATCATTTTTTACTCTTCTCGGTAAATTATATAGTCGGAAATTTATTTTTGGCCAATATTTAGAATATAAATAAGACATATCAAATGCCGGTGCTTTTCGATTCAATGACAATCCGAATCTACCATACCAATGATGTCTATGTAATGCATCTTCAGCTCTTAAATATGCAGCGATTCCCAGACCTCCTTCATCATCATAAATAAATGGTATCCAGCCCTGTGGCTTTATTATTTGAGACAATGGAGAATATTTTGTGACCGAGTATTGTTGATTCTCACTACTCTCAATATCACTGAAAATTGTTTCTCCGTTTGAATACAGTAATTTATTCTCATTTATAATTTTGTTACTATTGACCCATGTAGAAATATCTAAATTTTGAGTAACAATTCGGAATCCATTTGCTGTGTAAACTGAAAATGCTATCTCATTGCCTGTAGGTGAGACATCAGGTGTATATGCACCCAATTCTACGTCAGTAATCATCCAGCGTTCACCCGTTCTTACATTTACAGCCCAAATGTTAAAAATACCTGATTGATTTGATGAAAAATAAATATATTTTTCATCTAACGACCAACAAGGATGGTTATCTTGATTCAAATTTGGCTGATAAAGATATCTCCATTTATTTAATGTTAAATCATACACTGCAATATTTACAGTACCAACACTGTCTTGCAAAGTAATTGCAATTTGATTCCCAGATGGAGACCATCTCGGATTTAAAACTGTAAATTTATCGAAATTTATATTCTGCAGTATATCTCCATTTTCACTATCAATTAATGATAGACGGTTGTAAGGCAGGAATGTTTGTACACCAATTAATATTGCATTATCATATGAAATATCTATACTGTATAAACGTTTTTTATGAGTTAATCTTTTATTACTGTTATTGTTTAAATCATATGAATGTAAATCCAAATATTTTGTAGCCGAATATCTTGGATCAATATGTTGCTCTGAAGTATAAATTACATTGTCGTTAAAAGTGAAACTATTATCAAGATTAGAAACCTTTCTTTCCAACAGGTCTTTCACCTCGCCACTGCGATTCACCTTTACTATTTTTTGCGTTTTATTTATTCCTTTTTGATAAAATAATATATTATTTTCATTGAACCATCGTGGGGAATATTGCCCTTCAATTAAATCTGAGTCAAACCATATCTTGAAATCATGATTAATGCTACTTGAACTCTCTTGAGTTTTAAATTCATTAACAACTTCATCATAAATAAAATTAACATTTCGACCGGCAACAGATTTAACAGCATTTTTAAACCCGAACATCGGATATGAAGAATATCGATTTAATATTCTTCCCCAAACATATTCTCCGAAATCACGCCTTACATCGTCCATGATGTAGTAACCGGATATATATGGCATAAGAGTTGTGGGCAATTTCTTTCTGCTATAATAATTTGTATTGTCTAATTTCCAAGGATTATCATTGAAAATGGGAGATGCCATTTGCATCCAAAAATGTGGATTTCTACCTCTGCCTCCACTCCCAAGTCGAGTTTCGTTAAGAGTTGCAATCCCTTCAGTAAACCACACAGGAGTAATCATTTGCCAAATAGCATTAAAGTCGCCAAGAAATGGCTTAGTTAAAGATGATATACCTTTGTGTTTTCTCAAATGCACAATATGGGTAAACTCATGTAAAATTAAATTTTCCAACCAAGTGATATTTTTCCCTGTTATAACAGATTGGGGAGTAGTCACAAATAATTCCATACGCCACGGGAAAGAACTTGTTATTCCATTCGATTCATCATTTTCTGTATGAACTATCACATGAGTGAGCTTGGGATTATAATCTAATGAATTACTTACAATTGGATAAACTCTCTCACAAATATCGATAATTTTTAATCCTAATTTTATGTGTTCTGCAGGGACATGAACATTAAAATGTTCAGACTTAATAGTATCCCAAGATATGTTGGGGTCATGATAAATATTTTGAGCATATACAATAGGCACTAAAATAATGCTGATTAATATCTTAATAACTATTTTGGTTATTAATTGGAATGACAAGACGCTTTTTTTTGTATTAAAGATTTTTATATGCTGATTAATTCAAAAATATGTATAACAAATTAAATATATATTGCAATAATATTATAATCAAATTAAACAATACTTCTCACTTACTTTACAATTTATTTCTTGATATTTATATGATATTACATTAATATTAGACACCGTGGTCTATTATTATATAACAATTAAAACAATTCGCATAACTGAAGTATAAAATGTTAAGGGGATAATAAAGTGGATAGTAGAAATAAACTAATTACAATTGACAATAAAATTGCGAGGGATATACGGAATTTGTTCCCCGAAATTAAGGAACCTGTAAAACCCGAGCAGTTAGTCTCAAATATAATCGTCGATCAATATCTTGAAAAAACTGCGGAAATCATTCAGTTAAATTTAATTGCTTCCGGGGAACCACTTAAAGATCTTTCACAAATACTAAAAATTGATGACTTTAACCTACAGGGAATGGCTTGGGCAAGTATTGGAGGAATTCATACATTTAATGGTAATTATAAAAATGCCTTTACAAGCTTTAATATGGCATTGGATTTGAACGTCGGAAACAATGTTAAATCTTACATATATACTGAACTATCTAACTTGTTGAGAAAGTTGGGATATACAAAAGAATCAATAGCTATTTTAAAAGCCACAACATCACTTAGTACAAATGAACAGTTAAATTGGCGAATAAATCATCTACTGGGATTATGTTATAAATTTAGTGATCCTGAATTATCTTTAAAACTTGTTACTGAATCAGCTGAATATTATCTAAAAACCGATGAATATTTTCGGTATGCTATTGCACTCAGACATATTGGAGGTCTACACGCAGACAAAAATCTTTTTCATAAAGCTGAAGAATGCTATCAAATTGCAACAAAGATTGCTAAAAAACATTCCTTAATTCAAATTGAATATGAGATAATAAACGACATCGGATGGTTAAAGATACAAAAAAAAGAATATGGCAAGGCTCAATCTATATTTTTGGATTTAGTTAAGCAAGAATTGCCGTCATACCAATTAAGTCTTGCCCTCCAAAATCTCGGTTACCTAGAATTTGAGCAAGGTAATTTTCGAAGCGCAATTAATTATCACAGTCAATCACTTCAACTTAATTTGAAATTTGATATGCGGGATATGGCATTTGAAGATTATTATAAGTTAGGAAATGCATACGAAAAACTTAAGGAAGAAGGATTGGCTTATCATTTTTATTCGCAAGGTTATGATTTATTGCAGACTGAAATAGATCTTGGATTACCCATACTTGGATATCGTAAGATTGTTATGAATTCTTATATTGATTTTTTATCTAATAATCAAAAACTTCCATATGTTAACTCACGTGATGAAGCACTTAGATTTGTTATTGGCAAATCAATGAAAGAAATACGTGATATCTTTCACACTGCCCTACTTACAATGCAAATACGTAGACACAAAAACGCTCCTGTTCTTTGTAAAGCATTGGATATAGATACAAGAACATATTTTTTATATCAGAAAAAATTAAATTTAAAACGTGGCCATTTTAATGATAATATTTTCAGCAGCCAATATTTCAGACAATACATTGAAGCACTCCAACCATATACATGGCGGGAAGCTAATAACAGGTTTGAAGAGAATCTATTTCAATTCTTAATGGAAAAATATCAGCATAACAAAAAGAAGATTGCTGAGGTCTTGAAAGTATCATATCCGCAAGTTGTTATGAAAACTGTGGAAAAACGAAACTAATTCAGTTATTAAATATATTAATCTGAGATAGTGCTGTAATAACCGCTGTTTCAGAGCGAAGTCGTCGATTTCCTAAACTTATAAAATTTACCTTTTGCTCTTTTAGAAAACCAATCTCGTCTTTAGAGAAATCACCTTCGGGTCCAACAAGTAATAACATCCTAGATTGATTTTTAAACATTTTTGATAGAATATTAATCCCATTCTTACCGGACTCATGGCACACTAATATTGAATTATAAGTATTAGTATTCAGTAATTCTTCCAATGCTATAGGTTTGGTAATTCTAGGAATTACACTCCTTCCGCTTTGTTTCACAGCTGATTTTGATATTTTTACTAAACGCTCATTGTTAACATTACGTTTTATACATTTATCTAATACTAATGGGATAATTTCATTTACACCGCATTCAGTCGCTTTTTCCACAACAAAACTCATTTTATCTTTTTTAAGTATTCCAACACCTAAGCTAATCTGAATTTTATTTTCCCCGTGATTGGGAAATATTTTTAAAATATTACCAGTGACTATATCATTTTGAATGTCTTGAAATATCCCATAATAAGCTTTTCCATTACCATCAATTAGCCATATTTCAGTTCCAATCGATTTTCTTAGGACTTTAGTTAAGTGATGTGACTCTTGTTTGTTTAAAATAAATATATTATCTGAAATACTATTAGGGTCAACAAAGAAAAATAATTTATCCGGCATTATTTCTATCGATGAATTGAGAAAGATAGAACAGTTCCGTTTAAATTGTTATAATTAGCAATTGCATTATTTAACGGAATTAAATCAAAACTGAATTCAACTGAATAGTGAAATTTACCTGGCTGACGAAATTCTATGCCGATTCCAATATTCCCACCATAAGTAAATTTACTATCAGCATTAAACCATCTTTCAGAAAATGATTTAATATTCGCATCCGCATCAAGAACCAATATTGGACCTAACTTAGCAGATATATATGGAGAAAAATTATTTTCAATTTTCCCTTCAAATGGATAATAATTTATTGTTCCAAATAGTGGAAAAATCGCCAAGCTTATGGTATTTTTATTTTCATATTGACCGGTATAGTAATTATACGTAGGGATTTCCTCAGGAGGTCTAATGTCAAACCACCGAATGGTCGCCCCTATTTTAATACTATTATAACTCTTAATATTCTGATGATAGAATATTCCAGCTCCACGGTCACCGATATTCAAACCTCCACCATGTTTCGCGCTGTTTATCTGTCCATATCCTAGAGACGCTATAATAATTATGATTGCTAATCTTTTCATAATTTAATTTGGAGTTACAATTACCTTTCCAATTTGATTCCCATTTTCTAAATATTTATGCGCATTTTGTATTTCTGACATTTTAAAACACTTGTCAACGATTGGTCTAACATTCCCATTTCTATACATATCTAACGCTTTATCGAGCGATTCCACATTACCCATAGTTGAGCCAAGTATGGACTGTTGTTTAGAAAATAACCGTCGAATGTCAAATTTTGCTTCGGGACCAGTGGTAGCACCACAAGTTACAATTCTTCCACCCTTCCCTAATATCCGTAAACTTGTTTCCCAAGTCTTTGTTCCAACATGCTCAACAACAACATCCACCCCCTGATGTTCTGTAAATTTCCTTACAACTTTAACTATTTCATCACTTTTATAATTAATGATTTTATCAGCACCTAGTTTTTCGGCAAAATCGCCCTTTTGGGTGTTACTAACAGCTGTTATTACTTCACATCCCATAGCTTTTGCGATTTGAATTGCCATGCTTCCTATACCTGATGAGGCTCCCCAAACAAACACAGTTTCCTCTGGTTTAATCTTTGCTCTATCAATAAGCATTGTATATGAGGTTTCCGCAACTAGTGGAAACGCGGCGGCTTCTTTGAAATTCATACCTTCAGGGATAATTCGCAAATGGTCGGCATTAATTGCCATATACTCACACTGAGTTCCATCTTGATTTTCACCAAAGATACCCCACTTTTCACAATAATTTTCTTTATTCTGGTTACACCATCGGCATTTACCACAGTATGTAAGTGGTTGAATTAATACTCTATTGCCTGTTGAAAAATCTGATACATCCTGACCAACCTGTTCAATAGTTCCCGCTCCATCGCTTCCCATAATCATTGGAAGTGGAACACCAGGAATTCCTTTTCTTACCCAAATATCAAGGTGATTTAATGCTGTGGCTTCTATTTTTACTAAACATTGATTTTGCTTAATGTTTGGAATAGGAATTTCTTCATGTATTAATACATCTATTCCCCCATGCTGATGTATTCTAACTGCCTTCATCTTAGTAAACTATTTTATATAATTGAATATTGTGACTATTTATCGTCAATATCCCTAAACTCAGCGTCTTTAATATTCAACTTTGAATAATTATTCTTTGAACTTTTCTTACTAGACGGTCTGTTGATTTTACTTATAGCAAGATATCTAATGTAAAACGAATATCCAAAATAAGCTAATATTGCTACAATAATTAATTTGAACATACTTAAAATCCGGTTGCGGGATTAAAGAATTTGGTGCCAGTAATTGGTTTACGCACCACATTAATAATTTCCTCTAAATCTTTTTTATTGTTTACAAAATCTATATTATTTGTATTGATGATCAACAATGGCGTATCCTGGTACCTAAAGAAATATTCGTTATAAACTTGATTTAGAGCATCTATATAATCGCGAGACATATTTTTCTCAAATGACCTTTTTCGCTTACTAATATTTTTCATCAATGTATCTGTATCCGCTTGTAAATAAATAACTAAGTCAGGATTTATTACATTGCGTTCTAATAAATTAGCGACCGTTTCATATAATCCCATTTCCTTCTCATTTAAATTTAACGATGCAAATAGTCTGTCTTTAACAAACATATAATCTGTTACGAGTAAATTATGAAAAATATCAACTTGTCTTAATTCTTGCTGTTGTTGATATCTTTGCAGTAGAAAATACAGTTGTGTTTGAAAGGCAAATCTCTCTGGATCATCATAAAAATCAGCTAAAAATGGATTTTCCTCGAATTGCTCCAAAATTGTACGTGCACTTAATTTTTCCCCTAATAGCTTAACTAGGCTTGTTTTCCCGACTCCTATTGGTCCTTCAATGGCGATATAATATAAGTTTCTCATGCGTTTGATTCTATTGTGTGTTTCAATACTTTTGATTTATCGGGACAAAACTTTAGTAACTCTTTAATTGTGATATTCCAACCAGGAACAATATAATTTGGGGTTAATTCGTTAAATGGAACAAGGACAAATCGCCTATACGGAATACCCGGATGTGGTATAGTTAATTCTTCTGTTTCTAAGAATGAATCTCCAAAAGTCAATATGTCAATATCAATTGTTCTTGGGGCGTTTCTTTTATGCTCACTTGGACGCCCTAATAGTTTTTCGATATTCTTAATCTCATCTAAAAATTCAAATGGTGTGAAAGTTGTAATTATTTCAACTACAGTATTTAGAAATTCAGGTTGATCTGTGTTAAACAAAGGTTCGGAACTATAAAATGATGCACTTCTTAAGTTATTGTTTTCAGGATATTCTTCGAGTATCGTAATTGCTCCTGCTAAATTAGCTTCTCTATCACCGATATTTGAACCTAATGACAAAAATGTTTCTTTACTCATAATCAGCCTTGGTACGCAATATTTCAACCTCAACCGTATCTAAAACACCCTTAACCGGTGCATGTGGTTTTCTTACTCTTACCACCACTTTATCTGTTTTATATTTCCTTAGTATAGAATCAGCGATACGTTCAGCGAGTGTTTCGATTAAAAAATACTTGTTCCTTTTTGTACAATTTTGAACAGTTTTGTAGATTTTCTCATAATTAAGTGTATCTCTCAAATTATCAGATTGACCAGCTTTTTTCAAATCCTTAAAAAGATCTAAGTCAACTTCAAATTTACCGCCCAGTGATTTTTCAGAATCACTAACGCCGTGATAACCGTAAAATACCATATTCTTTAATCGTATTACATCCATAAGTAATAAATTTACCGCATTGTATTAAGTTTAGTCAAGAAATGCTAATAAAAAGAAAAGCCCTCAACATCATGATAAGGGCTTTTCTAAAATCGATAATTATTCGATTACATCATTCCGCCCATTCCACCCATACCTGGATCCATCGGAGGCATTGCTGGTCCGTCTTTCTCAGGTAATTCAGTAATTGCGGCTTCGGTAGTTAGTAATAATCCTGCTATTGAAGCTGCATTCTCTACTGCTATACGAGCAACTTTAGTCGGATCAATAATACCGGATTTGTACAAATTCACATATTTATCTAACCGTGCATCATAACCAAAATCACCTTTTCCATCAGCAACTTTATTAACAACAATCGAAGGTTCAGCACCTGCGTTGGCAGCAATTTGTCGAAGCGGTTCTTCTAAAGCACGACGCATAATGTTTACACCAACTATTTGATTATCAGATACTTTCACATCGTCTAAACCTTTGATCGTTCTTAAAAGAGCAACTCCACCACCTGGAATAATACCTTCTTCAACAGCTGCACGTGTCGCATGTAAGGCATCTTCTACACGAGCTTTCTTCTCCTTCATTTCAACTTCTGTTGGAGCTCCTGCATATAATACTGCAACTCCACCGGAAAGTTTTGCTAAACGTTCTTGCAATTTTTCACGATCATAATCTGAAGTAGTTTTGTCAATCTGTACTTTAATTTCATTTATGCGTGCTTTGATCATGCTTGTTTCACCACTTCCACCAACAATTGTTGTATTATCTTTATCAGATACTACGCGTTTACATGTTCCAAGGTAATCTAATGTAGCATTTTCTAATTTATATCCTTGTTCCTCGGAAATAACTGTAGCGCCCGTTAAAACAGCGATATCTTCTAACATCGCTTTGCGGCGATCTCCAAAGCCAGGAGCTTTCACTGCCAATACCTTAAAGGTGCCACGTAATTTGTTTACAACTAATGTTGCTAATGCTTCACCATCAATATCTTCAGCCATAATCATTACAGATTTACCGGTCTGTACTACTTTTTCCAAAATCGGCATTAAATCTTTCATGTTACTGATTTTTTTATCGTAGATCAACAAATATGGATCATCCAATTCAGCTTCCATATTATCCGAGTTTGTTACGAAATATGGAGAAAGATATCCACGGTCAAACTGCATACCCTCAACAAATTCAAGATATGTTTCGGCAGTTTTGCTATCTTCAACAGTGATTACACCATCTTTTCCAACTTTTTCCATTGCTTCTGCAATTTTCTGTCCGATTTCTTGATCATGATTTGCTGAAATTGTTGCAACCTGGGTAACTTTTTCGAAATCAGAACCAACATCTTGTTTCTGTTTCTTTAATTCTTCAACAACTTTTACTACCGCAGCATCAATTCCACGCTTGATTGACATTGGGTTTGCGCCGGCTGTTACATTTTTAACTCCTTCAGCAATAATTGCTTGAGCTAAAACTGTTGCAGTGGTTGTTCCATCACCGGCAACATCGGAAGTTTTGGAAGCAACTTCACGAACCATCTGAGCGCCAATACCTTCTAATTTGTCTTCTAATTCAATTTCTTTTGCCACGGTAACACCATCTTTAGTTATTGTAGGTGCACCAAATTTCTTTTCTATAACAACATTACGTCCTTTTGGACCTAATGTAACTTTTACAGCATTTGCTAATTTATCAACACCAGCTTTTAAGCCATTACGTGCATCTAAATCATAAGTAATTTCTTTTGCCATCATATATCTCCTTTATAATATCGCTAGGATATCGCTTTCACGCATTATTAAATATTCTTTTCCATCAACGGTTACTTCTGAACCAGAATATTTACCATAAAGTACATTATCACCAACTTTAACAGTCATCTTAACAATCGTACCAGAGTCACTTGCTTTTCCGGGACCGATTGCAACTATGGTTGCTTCTTGTGGTTTCTCTTGGGCAGTATCAGGAAGTATGATACCAGAAGCAGTTTTATCTTCTGCTTGTTTTGGTTCGACAACAACTCTGTCTTCCAAAGGTTTTAATTTTAAACCCATTTATTAATCTCCTTTTGATTAACTATTTATTTATATTAAAATTCTTTTTAAGTGCTAAATAACTTGGTGTATCTATTTACAATATCTGTGCCAACTTTAAAAGTTTGCCAGAATGACATTCTTTAATAATTGATATGTCATTTTTTGAATCAACGGTCAATAAATAATTGCCATTCACAGCGCGAAAATTATAGTTGATAATATGATTTTATCAAGGATAATTAGCACTCTCAGTCTTAGAGTGCTAATTTGTATTTTGGTTATATTTTATTTCCCAGTACTACCAAATCCACCGGTACCACGGGATGTCTCGCTTAGTTCATTAACAATTTTAAAATGAATTGGTGATCCATCCATAGCAACTAACTGGAATAACCGTTGCCCGGGTGTTACTTTATAAGAAATATCTTTAATATTATCGACAGCAGCAATTATTTCACCACGGTACCCACTATCAATTAATCCAATAGAATTGGACAGTCGTAGTGGTGTTTTTGAAATGCTCGAACGTGGCATTAACAAATATGGCTTGCCTTCTACATTTTCACATGATATCTGCAGATGAATAAAAGTAGACTCTCCTGCTTGAATAGTTTGTTCATGAACAACAAATAAATCCAAACCCGCATCACCATCATGGAAATGAGAATGTTCTTCATAAAGCTTTTTAACTTCTAGTGAAAATGGTTTTATTCGCAAATTCATAATTATTTATTCCCCCGTTTCAATATTATTCATATGATATAAAGTTCTGATTGGAAATGGAATATTAATACCTTCTTGATTATATCGAACCAATAATTTCTTTATAAAATTGTGTATTATTGGATATTGTGCCCCAAAGTCCAAAACTTTAAAAAACACTTTAAAATTGATACTTGATTCACCGAATTCAAAATATCTTATAAACGGAGTAAAATCAGGGTCGTGTCCTTTAATCTCGCTGACTACTTCCTTGGCAACTTCGATGGTTACTTTTTCCACATGACCTAAGTCACTTTCATAGCCGACTCCCACCGGAATGCGAGCTGAAAATGTTTTATCTACAGCATCAAAATTTTTAATAATCGCATTAGAAAGACGTGAGTTCGGAACATTAAAGACATTATTCGTACGTTCCAAGATTGTTGTATTCCGCCATGTTATATTAGTAACATTTCCGGTCTGTCCCGATTCTAACTCAATAAAATCGCCGGTTTTAACTTTCTTACTTAGCAAAATATGCAATCCTGCAAAGACATCGGAAAGTGTATCTTTTAACGCTAATGATATTGCTAATCCACCAACTCCTAACGCAGTCAGCATCGGTGTTATAGAAACACCAATAAAATCCAACGCTATCAAAAAACCAATTACCAGGACAAATGCTTTGATCAAATTAACAAATATTTTTGTTGAAGGAAGAGACCGCCCCTGACTGGTCGACCACACATCAATCATACCAACTAAAAATTTACTAATAGCAAAAGTGATGGTTATAATGAATGTAAGAACAATAATTTTTATAAGATTTGCAGAATATGGCTGCAGGAAATCTGTTGTTATTGTTATGTAATATGTTGCGGTTAATCCCAGCCATATAATTATTTGTCGTTCAATTGCCTCAAACAGTAAATCATCCATCCTGAAAGTTGTACGTGTAGCTAGTTTTTGTAAATATCCATGAATAAATTTTTTAAATAACCACCCTAAAAACACTGCCCCAATAATAATTAACAATGGTTCTCCAAACTCAAATATTTTCTCAATTAAATTGTCACTCATTTATAATCCTATTTTAATAATAACATCTTTCTTGTTTTAATTAATGTTCCATTATGTACTTCCACAACATAAGTTCCACTATGTACACTATTTCCAATTTGATCCTTCCCATCCCATTTAATAAAGTGAGTACCTGATACAAAATCACCGGATTCTTGCCAAACTTGATTTCCTAATATATCAAAAATATTAAGTTGTACTTCACCCTCATTTTCTAAATCAAACCGAATTGCTACACCTGCATTAAATGGATTTGGGAATACAGGGTACAAATAAAATTCTTTTGGTATTGAAATATTTCCAGTTGTATCAGGACTTGGGTCAAAACGAATCTCTGATATCTTTTTCAAAATCCAATTATCAGGATCAAGTTCTATACTTTCTACTGTACTACTAGCCGGTAAAGCTAAGGTAAATAGTTCACTTTTCTGTGTGTTTTGAACTACCCATAATTGCTCACTATTATCATCGTATTTTACTTTAACATCAATCGGCATTTTAAATACATCACTACTCTGAATTTGGTTAATTCGTACTAATAGATTATTGTCTGATTGGCTGTACACAACCTCATAAATCGGATATAATTCACCGTATATCCAACGTTCGAAAAAGAAATCCAAATCTTTTCCGGATATCTCTTCCATAATTTCCTGAAACTGTTCAGTTACTGCCGATTTAAAACGATAGCGATCACCGTATTCTTGTATTCCTTTGAAAAATAGCGAATCACCCACAACGTGGCGAAGCATATGTACCACCCATGAAGCTTTGGCATAGGATAAACTTCCATTAAAAATACTACTGACACTTGTTGTATCTTCAACATAAATCGTACCAGGTCTAAATCCATACCAATTCTTATTTAGTTCCATTTCATTATGTAGTGATTGAATATCATTATCTCGCTTTTCATACCATAGTGCTTCACTATAGGTAGCAAATCCCTCATTCAACCAAATATGGTGAAAATTTGCGCAAGTTACCATATCTCCCCACCATTGATGTCCTAATTCATGTGCAATTAATCCCTCACTATATCCACCAAGACTAGTAAGAGTTTGGTGCTCCATTCCACCACCCCATACAAATTCAGCATGACCATATTTTTCTTTTATGAAAGGATAATTACCGAATCTATCTGCCATTGCTCCTATCATGTCCTTTGTCAATCCATAATTAGTTTGTACAGCATCATAATGATCGGGGAATACATAGTATTCTAGACGCATTGTATCCGTTGGAGTGTAATACCAATCATAAAATACAATGTAGGGATGAATTGCCACAGATACAAGATAAGTTGCAATCGGATACCGTTCCTGCCAATGATAGGTTGTCCAATCTCCGTTAATTACTGTATCGATTAATTTTCCATTCGAAGCTGCAATTAATCCTGTTGGGACTTCCAAAGAAATATCCACAGAATCAGCTTTATCGATAGGAGTATCTTTGCAAGGCCACCAGTCGCGTGCACCGTATGGTTCACTTAAACTCCAAATCATTGGTTCACCACCATGCTGGTGAAATCCAAAAGAACCAAAACCGGAAGATTGCGGCTGCCCATTGTAATCAATTATTATTTTGAAATTATTGCCATTACTAATCGAATTGTTCAATGTTATACTTAAAAGATTGGAACTATGTGTATAATTCAGATCATCACCATTTTCATTTTTTACTGATTCAATATTTAGTCCGGAATATAAATTAAGCTCTACCAGGTTCAATAATGATATTAATGAGATACCTTGAACACCAACCATTCCTGAAATTGTTTCTGTTTCGGGATCAATCTTTAGATCAATATCATAAAAAGTAACATCATAATCATTCTGTGCTTCGGTTGCATGTGCCTTATTAATCCACATTGCATTTGCAGTCTTGCCATGAGAACATTTTAATTGAGATTCATCAATTTGCTGTGCAAAGACAAATAGTGAGATAGTTCCTAATATTATAAGTAGGCGCATTTTAATAATCTTATGATTCTTATATATTACAAGTTTATTTCATTACGATACGATACAAATATAGTTCATTTTTTCTATCAATAAAAAACCCCTGAAATTATTCAGGGGCTTTTATTCTATTAAAATTAATAGACTATTTTAAACCCATTTCCTCTAATAAGTAATCAGCACCTGCATATTTTTCAGTTACAAACATTACATAACGGATATCTACCGAAATGGTACGTTGAATAGCAGGATCGAATTTCCAATCGGAAAGCATTGCTTCCAAATTACCATCGAATGCTATCCCGATCATTTCGCCATAAGCGTTCAATACAGGACTTCCACTATTTCCATTCGTAATGTCAGTTGTATGTAAAAATGCGATCGGCATATCATTTAGGTCAGGATCTGCCCAATTACCATAATCACGAGCTTTATAAAGTTCCTTTAATTTAGCAGGCATATCAAATGGTCTTTCTCCGGTATCCTTTTCAATAGCGCCACCCAGTGTCGTAAATGGTGCATATTGCACGGCATCTCGTGGACTATACCCTTCAACATCACCATAGGTAAAGCGGAAGGAACTGTTTGCATCCGGATAAACTGCATCATCACTCATTAGTTGCAGTGCTTCCATATATTTTTTACGGAGATCCGTAATATTAGCATTAAATTTCTCGCCGCGATCACGTGATGCTTCATTTTCAGGATACATTGCGATTGCAAGGTCAATTAATGGATCGTTCAGTTCAACAACTTCTACCGAACTCATTTTCAAAAGAGATTTAACATATTCAACATCTGTTAATTTTGTATTTTCAAAAACATAATCAACATATTCATCAACTGTCATATTGTTTTTAACCAATATTTTATCAATGCCCTTAACTCTGTTATTAACTGAAAGTTTTGTTGATTTTTCAAGAAAATATTTTAACAATTCCTTTTGAACAGGTTCATAAAAACCCATATATCGATAATGAAGGCGTTCTGCACCGCGCTCTACATCTTTCTCTGAGAAGTTAGGGTCGCGCTCTGCATCAGACTTCTCACGCTCTTTTACAGTGTAATAAACATTATTTGCTACACCAGGTAATGTTCCTGCATAGTATCCAAAAGACCCAAGAACATCATTATGTTTTTTATTCGCAACTTGGTCTCCATATAAAGCGCCAATATCGTCCAACACTTTACCATATTTTTTCTTTAGTTTGCGATCAGATTTTACAAATTCTAAAAATTTCTTTTCATTTTTCAAAGTTTCTTTAAGAAAATTGTATCTATCCATAGATGCAACCGTACCACCATATTTTTTCTGATAATTTGCAAGTCCTTTGCGCATTCCAGCGACAGCCATCTTTGCTTCAGGAGAATCTTCACCGGCTTTTTCTAAAATATCAATTACATCACCTGCCCTAGCTAACCAATCAGGATAATATAGATTACGATTATATTTTACTGAATGGGAAGTACGATAACGAGAAGTACGTCCGGGGAAACCCATGATCATAGTAAAATCACCGTCATTTAGATTGCGAGTCGAGATCTTTAGCCATTTTTTTGGTTGATAAGGTACATTGTCCTCATGATATTTACGCCCTACCCCATCAGGTGAGACATATACACGACCAAATGCAAAATCACCTGTATGACGCGGCCACATCCAATTATCGATATCAGCGCCATAGTTACCGATCGCCAATGGTGGCATATATACTATGCGAACATCGTCAAATCTTTTGTAGATATATAATAAATATTGTTGACCTTCATACATTGATGCAATTCGAGCAGTAACATCTTCTTTACCTTCTTCAATTGCATCAGTCATAGATTGTATCTTAGCATCGATTGCTTTTTGACGTTTTACTAAGTTTTTGATTTTAGACCCTGCCACTATCACTTCGTTTGTAACATCACGAATCTCGTCAATTATCATTGCCGATGATCCGGGCGCTTGAATTTCTTCTTCAAGTGAATTAGCTAAAAAACCGTTTGTTAGATAATCTGTCCCTTGGGTTGAAGCTCTTTGGACTGCACCATATGCAACATGGTGATTTGTCAATATTAGCCCATTTGATGAAACAAATTCTGAAGTTCCTCCACCAAGATTTACAATTGCATTAAAAAGTGAATTTCCATCTGGATTGTACACTTCTTCCAACGGAATTTTTAATCCTTTTTTCTCAAGATCAAGTTTATCTATTTGATCCATTGTCCACATGCCTTCATCAGCTATGGCAAAACCGGAAATGGATACAATAATTAGTAAACTAATTAGTCTTTTCCCCGATAAAAATCGGGATTTCTCTTTGTTCAACATGTTTATCCTCTAGATTGGTTTTATAAATATTTCTTTTAGACCGCAACTATAATAAATAGTTGTCAATATATTGAAACTACATTTCTTTATTTTTTGTTTCAAATTATCCTAACCACAACTGTCTATCTAAACTGCGATATTGGATTGCTTCAGAAATTTACTTTGGGTTAATAATTTAAAATATAAAGTTGGCAATTGATAATCCTTTTTCATTTTATGTCCTTTTGTAATTCTTATTTTCAAATACTATTGTTTTAAATTAGTTAATTATAAGGATTTTTGACAAATGAGATTTGAATATTTTCATAAATCATTTAAGTTTCAATTGATTAAAATCAATATTTTACATAAACAGGAATATCCTATGACAAACAGATATTTAATATTTTTTATTACTCTCTTTCTTGTTATTACTTGTGGAAATAATCAAAATGAGATTCAACAAAAACGTTTAAATGGGAAATGGGAACGTGATACAAAAGTAGTTATTTTAAAATATACCTTTTTTGAAGATGGTACATATGTATATACTCTCAAACAATATGATCATACTAGTATATATCGAGGAAAATACAAATTAAAAGGGGATAAACTAATAACTGAAGTAATTGATGTTACATCAAATATTGAAGATTCTAAGCAAAAAGAAGAGTTCAAACAAAAATATATTGGTAAAGTTGAGATTCAGCAATATGAATTATTAGCTGATAGACTTAGCTTAACTTTTAAAAATGATGAAGGTGAGGAGCATACTATAGAGTTGTTCAAAGTAGATTAATAGTTTCACCCCAACCACAATTGTCTATCTAAACTGCGATATTGGATTGCTTCAGAAATGTGTTCTGACTTAATATCTTTTTCTCCTGCTAAGTCTGCTATGGTTCGTGATACTTTTAAAATACGGTCGTAGGCACGAGCGGAGAGACCGAGTTTTTCCATAGCTGTTTTTAACAATATGGAAGATTGTTTATCCAATCCGCAAAATTTGCGTAATTCATTGGATTCCATTTGTGCATTTGTGAACATTCCCGGTATTTTGTTAAATCGTTCAAGCTGAATTTCTCGTGAATCCTGGCAGCGTGAACGAATTTTATCAGACTTTTCACCCGATTCTTTCTCAGATAACTCCGTAAAAGGAACTGCCGGAACTTCGACATGAATATCAATTCTGTCTAATAATGGACCTGAAATTCTACTCATATATCTCTGAATCATCTGTGGATTGCAGGTGCATTCGTTATTTGAGTCAGTGGCGTATCCGCACGGACAAGGGTTCATAGCTGCAATTAGCATAAATCTTGCTGGATAACTCAATGATACTGTTGCACGCGATATCGTTACTGTGCCATCTTCTAGTGGCTGACGCATTACTTCCAATACATTCTTCTTGAATTCAGGTAATTCATCTAAAAATAAAACTCCGTTGTGAGCTAAACTAACTTCGCCCGGCTTTGGAATAGTTCCACCGCCGATAAGTCCGGCATCGCTAATTGTATGATGTGGTGAACGAAATGGCCGCGTGGCAATAAGTCCGATACAGTCCAGTATTAAACCGGCAACAGAATGAATCTTTGTTGTCTCTAAAGCTTCATCTAATATTAAGTCCGGTAGAATTGTTGGGAAACGTTTTGCAAGCATGGTTTTACCTGAACCCGGAGGACCTATCATAATTACATTGTGACCACCAGCAGATGAAACTTCTAATGCCCTTTTAACTTGTTCCTGACCTTTTACATCTTCAAAATCGACTGAATAAATACGTTGTTTATGAAAATAGCTATCACGGTCTAATTTTTCTGCTTCAATAGTCAATTCACCATTTAGAATTGAAACAACATTGCTTAAAGTTTTTACTCCGGCAACCCGAATCCCATCTACAACACTTGCTTCTTTAGCGTTCTCAATAGGTAAAATGATACCACTAATTCCATCGTTTTTTGCGCAAATAGTAATTGGTAATACACCTTTTATTGGTCTAAGTGTGCCGTCTAAAGCTAGCTCACCAAGTAAAATTAATTTCTTTAAATAGTCCGGCTTTACCACTCCGGTTGCCGCCAAAATTCCGATGGCAATCGGCAAATCAAATGCCGATCCCTCTTTACGAATATCAGCTGGAGCGAGGTTTATTGTAATGTGGGCATGAGGAAATTTATAGCCGCTATTTGAGATTGCTGCTGTTACCCGTTCACGGCTTTCCTTAACAGCATTATCCGGTAAACCGACAGTAACATAGCGCGGCAATTGAGCGCGGGACAAATTTGCTTCAACCTCAACAATGTAAGCATCAATTCCTAAAATTGAACTACTTAAAACGCTACTATTCATACTCTCTCCACCCAATCTCCATGTTCTTTAATAATATTAACTAGAGCTTCTACAGCATCTTTTTCGGAAATATTTTTTTGAACAACTTCCTGACCTTTATATAGTGAAATGGAGCCACCCCCTGTTCCAACATAGCCATAATCAGCATCAGCCATCTCTCCAGGACCATTTACAATACATCCCATTACTCCGATTTTTACACCTTTCAAATGCTTTGTTTCTTTACGAATTTTAGCTGTTACCTCGGGTAGATCAAATTGTGTCCTACCACAAGAGGGACAAGAAATATATTCGGTTTTTGTAACTCTCGAACGGGTAGCTTGCAATATTCCAAAAGAAATTTTATTTATATACTGAGGTGATTGATTACTTTCCAACCATATTCCATCAATCAATCCATCTATTAACAAAGCACCTATATCAATTGAGCTATCGATTAATAACTGTTTTGCGTCCAATCGACTATAATTTCTTTTTATAATTATCGGAACTAAACTATCATTTTTGATTAATTCAAAGATGAACCGTCGTTGTTCAGCCATACCATGTATATTATCAGTCTCTAAGATTAAAACAATTTTATTATCGGCTTTAATCTTGGAAATAATATTTTTATTAATCTCCGAAGAATTAATCAAAATAAAGTTTAAAATATCGGATTTTTTAATCTTAGTTTGAAAATACTCTTCCGAAGTAAATAACGGAAATGAATTGGTAGAATTTTGCCAAACTTCAGCATTTTGAATAATTGCTAATCCGGTTGGCAATTCAAAATTTATTGATTGATTTCCAGTGAAAATAAAATCAGATGTTTGGTCAGATATCTGCCATACATTATCAGAATATTTGTATCCGATTGATAATAAATCTTTCTGACTTATAGTACTAAATCGACTAAAATCAGCAATAATTCTTGGAGGATTTGCTCCACCAATATTATTTAAAGATGTGGATTCTCTCCGCCTAAACTCAAAGTGATTTACAACAGGTATATCCAATATATCTATAGAATTATGATCTATACGATTTAAATATCGGCTCACTATGGATTTCGCAACCGGAATCTCATTTTCCGGTTTTTCGGTTAGCGATACTCGAATTGTGTCACCAATGCCATCTTCAAGCAATGTTCCAATTCCAATTGCCGATTTTATACGTCCATCTTCTCCCTCACCCGCTTCGGTGACGCCAAGATGAATCGGATAAATTCTGCCCGATTCTATCATTTTGGCTGCCAATAATCTGTTGGCGTTCACCATAACAACCGGATTGCTCGATTTCATAGACAATACAATATTAAAGAATTTTTCCTTTTCGCAAATCCTGACAAATTCCATACCGGATTCAACCATTCCAAGCGGTGTATCACCGTATCGGCTCATGATTCTGTCAGATAATGATCCATGATTTACTCCAATGCGAATAGTGGTTTTATTTCGTTTGCATATCCTAATCAACGGCACGAACCGATGCTTTATTCGTTCAATTTCCTCTTTGTATGCCACATCGGTATATTCGGCGACCTTGAATTGTTTTCGATCCGTATAATTGCCGGGATTGATGCGTACTTTTTCTACGATCTGAGCGGCAATTTCAGCGGCATTTGGAGTAAAATGGATATCAGCTATCAAGGGAACATCATATCCACGGATATACAATTCATCTTTAATACTCTGAAGATTATGAGCTTCTTTGATGCTCGGAGCAGTAATCCTGACAAACTCGCAACCCGCTTTCACCATTCGTATTGCTTCTTCAACGGTTGCATCGGTATCCATAGAATTGGTAACGGTCATGGATTGTACTCTGATCGGATTGTTTCCGCCAATACCGATTTTACCAACCATAACAGCACGAGTTTTCAATCGGGAGTACTTAGTTAGACTATTACAATATGGAAATGAAATGTCCATCTATTTTTTATACGGATTATTAATATATATTTCAGCCAAGCGAACTGCTTCACTATTATTATCTAAATTGATACATTTTTGATAGGCAATTTTAGCTTCAGAACGATTTCCGTTAACATCATGGATATTTCCAAGCAATAACAGTGAGTTTGTTAAATATATATCTAATTCTGCATGATAGTTCGTGATCGAATGTTCAGCATACTCTTGTGCTTTTACATATTCATTTTTCTCAAACCAATACAGTCCCCATTCATAATCTAAATAACTTTTCATATGGAGCTTTTGAGTTTGTGTTAAATTAGGATAATCCTGCTGAAGTTGGTTTAATTGCTTATTAGCCTCAACATAATTTTCTGTTTTAATCAAACTTTCAGCGTACATCAAATTAAAGTAAAAGTTCTTTGGAAATTTTTCCGCTAAAATAGTTGAATGTTCAAGTGCTTTTTCAATATTGGGAGCTTCCCAAAGATAAATAAATGTTAATAGACTTCGCGCTTCGATCCAGGCAAAATCGCCCTCTTGGGCGGCAATTTCCATTTTTGCAAGTCCAGATTCCTTTGTTGTCTCCAATCCAAATAATGATGCTGCCCACTTAAGAATTGAGCTTCTTAAAGCTGCATAATATTCTACAACTCCCATTGGAAGCATTGCATCCTTGATTTCAGGATAATTATCTGCCACACCTTTGGTTATTTTAAATCCTTTATAAGCCGGAATAAGTGTCTTAAACCATCTTTTTTGTCCAAGGTAGACACGGGCACGTAGTCCCTCGGCAGAGCCAAGATATAATCTATAATGCGGATTTTCCGGATATTTTTCCACTAGATCCTCATATAAAGGTGTTACTACGTCCAAATCTCTGTTTAAAACTGTATAAGTTTTCTCAATTGGATCATTTGCTTGGCTATGTAGCCATCTTGCCGTAGCCCAAGTAAAGTGCGCAGCTGCATTCAGTGGATATTTCTTACGCACTTCAGTTAAAATATCAACTGCCTTTATAGTTTCATTATTGTAAAAAGCATTTACACCATCCCAAACTAGTGAATCTCCAGGTTCCCCTGCTTTTATTTGAGGAAACAGTAGGAAGATAACCGTGAACATTTTTAGAATATTTTGCATATTTATTTTACTATTTTGATTAATTCACGGAATTTATCACCGAGAGCTATCTCTTGTTTTTCAAATAAAAGCATCTCTGTACTTGTAACTTTACCTCCTAACGAAATTATCTTTTCAATACCAATATTCTTATTGAGTTCCGTTCTAGAGGAAACTCCATCAACAATTATTTCAACATCATTCCCAAGAGTTAGTAAATCCCTTGCAGTTTGATATACACATACATGAGTTTCGATCCCACATATTAAGAAATGATTGTATTGTTCATCATTTATGAAATTCAAAAATTCAGCATTTTTTACACAACTGAACTCACTTTTTGTAATTGGTTTTTGATTTGTTAATAAAGTACTAATCCGTTCTGATGTTGAACCAAGTTTTTCAGGTAGCTGCTCAGTCCAAACAATAGGAATATTAAGAAGTTGAGCGCCTTTTAATAATATCTCTAGATTATTAAATAACCTATTACTTTCAAACATTATTTCAGCAAGTTTACCTTGTACATCTATTAATACAATCGCAGTTTTTCTTTCTATTGTCATAAAATGAAATTAGGAAATATTTATTACACTTATGATGTTTAAATCTTCAATTCAAAAACTGTGTTCCACTCATCAACTTTTCCGCTACAATCAACAATTTGAATCGATTTAATTTTGTATACTGGTTTTAATTTTATTTTAGATGATATTTTATTCTTTTCTTTAACCGATACAGAATTATACATTAAACTAATATGTGGAATAAAATCCTTATCATAATTAATTGATAATAGTTCACAAATATGTTTGTTCCATTCAGTAAGTATTTGTTTTTCTTTTAGTTCAATATACAATGATCGCCATATATTATCGGTATAATTGATTTTTATAGGATGCACTTTGATTGGTTTATATTTACTAATAAGATTAATTATAGAAGATTTCATTCTTGGCAACGAAATATCGGTTTTACCGATTAGCGTACAGTGTGGTTGAAAAACCGGACTATTATATTTTTGTGCCAGTTTTCTAATAATTTCGGATAATTCAGACGAATCAAAAGTTAACCAGATGCAATACATTTTTTTTACAATTAAATAATCCTTTTAGTTTTATATAAAAATAAGTTAATTATATTTTTTGAATATTAACAGATTTGTTGATCATTTTTTTAAGATGATAATGTCCATTTTATGTTTTAAATTGAATCGAAGTTTTTTAATAAATTTATTATATATAAAAGAAATAATCAGATTATAAGGAAATAATGTATGCTATATACTAAATCAGCGGAATATGCCATTCAGGCATTAATATATTTAGCAGAAAAGAATTCAAGTGACCCTATCATGGTCAGTGAAGTTGCTGAAGCTTATGAAATTCCACGCCAATTTTTAGCTAAGATCGCTCAAACTCTTGTTAAACATCATTTGTTAGTAGCCGTTAGAGGTAGAAATGGTGGGGTAAAATTAGCTCGATCCGCTAAGGATATTTATATTCACCAAATCGTTTACGCGATCGATGGAGCTCCACCTGAACATGAACAATGTGTTATTGGAATTAATGAATGTTCCGATCTTGCTCCATGTCCATTTCATCACAAATGGAAAATAATTAGAGAAGATATACGCGAAATGTTAATGTCGGAAAATTTGCATATACTCGCAAAACGTGTAATCGAGAAACGAAACGAAATGGCAAAAGCCAATCAGAAATAAATCAATAATTTATCTATAGAAAAATGGCTGATAATCAGCCATTTTTTCTTTAAAAATTAATATGAAACAGAAAATAAGAATTATAGTGACCGGTGGTACATTTGATAAAGAATATAATGAAATCAATGGAGAATTATTTTTTAAGGATTCTCACGTAAAAAATATGCTCAACCTAGGAAGATCAAGATTAGATTTAAATATTCGAACATTAATGATGATTGACAGTTGCGATATGGATGAGGAAGATCGCTATATAATTGTAAAAAATTGCGAAAAGGCGACTGAGAAAAAAATTATTATAACTCATGGAACTGATACCATGGTGGAAACTGCCAGAATACTTGCAAATTCTATTAAAGATAAAACAATAATTTTGACCGGTGCCATGATACCCTACACATTTGGCAGTTCAGATGGACTTTTCAACATGGGAAGTGCAATCGCTTTTGTACAAACCTTACCTGCAGGGATTTATATTGCCATGAACGGTAAATATTTTAACTGGGACAATGTTCGTAAAAATAAGAAAATTGGAGAATTTGAGGAGATAGATTAATTTGCAATAACAACACCAGTAATTTACTTTTATATATAGAGTATATTTTTATATAAATTTTGTAATTTTACAGATTAAGTATTAATTTTGTGTCGTTACGTAATCACCATGTCCTTTAAAGCAATACAACAGTTAACTACTATTATTTGAGGTAAGAAATGAATAGTGATAATAATATATTATATAGATTGCTAAAGCTTTACCCGGTTCAAACTTTAAAAGAAAATTTTCTTGTAAAAACAAAAACCCAAAATTCAATAATTCAGGAGATAGTATTGAAATATCAACCTGAAGAAATATATAATTTTTCATATAAATTTTTCAATTATACCCGCCAACATATCTATTTTTTCAATAATGATACTAAGGATTTAAATTTATTTGAGACTGCTTTATTAAGTACAGTACCATTATTTAAAAATACTAAATCAGATGGTGAAATAACGCAATTTTATTTTTATAATACTACATATTCAGTAATTATTGTAGCCGATAGAGATAATTTTTCTCGTACAGACATTGATTTTAAAGTACCAATGAAAATGACAATTACAAAAAATTATTTAAGATTAGATTTCACAATTATAGAAAAAAATATCAATGCTTATATTAATACAGCCAATAGAATCATTAACTTTGGTAAAACAATAGATGAAAAGTATATTTTATTGAAATTGAAATCAGAATCAACTAAATTTAAAGAATTAAATCCCTATGACCTTAATAAGGGGATTAAACATTTATGGAAAAATGATTTAATTGATTCGCCGTTTGTAAAATGGAAAAAATCAAGATCTATATCAACTGAAGCAATGGACGAAGAATTTACATTAAAAGAACAATACCCTGAGTTGTTTGACGAAATTATTTATGCACCATTAAAAAGAACCATATTTAATATTAGAAATGGTGATAAAAATTCATATAATCATTTTATTTCGGAACCCTCTGAGGGAAAAATAAGTCTCACAACATTTGCAAAAAACAAGGATGCAAAAGAAAATGTTATTAGCCAAATTCTTACCAATAATTGATAACTCAATTATTGGTAAAACCGTTCTTAATAAGCAAAAAATTATTGAGAGAACAGACCCAGATAGAATATATATTGAAAATATTCGAAGTTTTTTCAATTTACCATTCTCAACAGCAAAATTTTTCTGTGAATTAGCCGTTAAAGAAAAAATATTCAATCGTAAAATTGGCTATATCTGTTCCAATAATGATTGTGAGAGAATTATATTATCTGTCTCAGACGGTCAAGCTGTTCCTGATGACATTATTTGCGAACAGTGTAAACTAAAAGAAGAAGATGATTTCGTTTTTCAGGTTAATACGTTGGATAAATTAGTTTTTTATCAATTAATCCAATAATATGACAATCACAGACGAAAAAATAAAAATCTATAAATTACTCGCAGATATAATTATAAAATTTGTATTATCAATTTCAATTTTAGTCGCTTTTTTTATTATACTTTTCAATGTTTTAAAACCCTCCAACCCTGCAATAACTAAATTGACACTTGGATTCATTGATTTAATATTGGCAGGAACTCTCTACAAAGTATATACTCATTATTTTCCAAAAAAAACGAAATAGATCAATTTAGCTGATCCATTTGTGCAGTATATAATTGATATATAAAAAAAATTACAAACCGGAGATATTATGAATAGTAAGGAACTTTCAGCAAAACTAAAAGAACAAGAAGAGAAATTGCCATCAATTATTCAAGAATTAGATGACTTATATAATAAAATAAAAAACGAAATGCCAAAAGGGGCTGAGACTTGGATACGTAAGACAGTTCAAGAGTTCATAGAGTCTTATTCTGAGGTTACAAAATCACTTGGAATTGAAAAATTAAAGAAATTAAAAGATAAACTTGAAACACTAATAACACAATTGCCAGAATTAATACAAAAAGAATTCAATGATAGAAATATATGGCCGCATTATAAAAAAGAAGATAATACACAATCGTATAATGATAAATACGAAGAATTTCACGCAAAAACAGCGTTTAGAAATGTTATAAGTAATGTAGGAGCACTTCTTAATGAATATGGCTATACTTTAAATAAACCAAAGCATGCTCAACTCTGGCAAACTTTCACAGGGGGTAAATTCCGTTATGGAGTTGGTATTGATAACAAATATCTACCTGAATCAATAATACAAAACTATAGGGATAAATTAAAAACTTTCAAATTATTATCTGAACAAATAGGAGATACGAAACTAGAACTTTCAAAAGTAGAAGCGAAAGAGATGTGGAAAAAGGTAAATTAATATGAATACTTTGCGATTATTTCCTGTAATTTTTAGTTTCCTAATCCTAAGCGCTCACTTTTCACGAGCAGGATTGTCACTGTTCTCGTTAATATTTTTATTAATTCCATTTTTATTATTAATTAAACAGGCATGGGTTGCACGATTAATTCAGATCTTTCTATTAATCGGTTCAATTGAGTGGATTAGATCATTGCTTGTTTATACAAATGAACGTCAAGCGATTGGTGAGCCATACCTTAGGTTGGTAATAATATTAGGGATAATTACCTTGTTTACAGGATTATCGTCTTTGGTATTTAGAAAACCTGCACTTAAAGAACGCTATAATCTTCAATAGTCAATCTTAAGTAATTAATTCAACGCCCATTCTGGGAATTGTGCAAGATCAATTCCAAATACGGCTTTACCGATTACGTAAATCGAAATAGTAATTAATATTGCACCAATTACGTTTAACCAAACACCTGTTTTAGCCATCTCGCTGATTTTAAGCCGATTTGTACCAAATATAATTGCATTTGGAGGAGTTGCTACAGGCAACATAAATGCGAATGAACAAGAAATTGTAGCAGGAATCATCAAAAACAATGGATTTATCTTTATTGCTATCGCTAGCCCGCCAATGATGGGTAATAACATTTCCGCGGTGGCTGTATTTGATGTTAACTCTGTTAAAAATGTAACAAATAAGCATATTGCAAGGACAATTATTATCGGGTGAAAGACTCCAAATCCCTGCATTTGCTGACCAAGGAAATCGGCTAAACCGGATTCTTTAAATCCGCTCGCTAAAGCGAAACCGCCACCGAACAATATAACTATATTCCAAGGTAATTTAGCTGCAGTATCCCAATCTAATATGCGCTTTCCTTTTTCCTTTACCGATGGTATCAAAAATAAAATAAGTGCCATCGCTATAGCGACAGTCCCATCATTAAAATAACTTGGATTGGGAAAAAGTTGAGACCATCCAGGAATAGTAAAATTTCCTATGTCAATATTTGCTCGAGAAACCCACAATACTGCCAAAAGGATAAAATCAATTAACACAATTTTCTCTTCAAAACTAATTTTTCCCAACTCTTTATATTGCTGCCTAAATATGCTTGGCTCAATAACCAAGTCGGAATTACGAGTGTAAATAAATGATAATATTAACCAAAGAATAATTATAAATACTATTGAAAGAGGCAGTGCATATATCATCCATGTAGCGAATGATATTTCTTGTGCGTTAGGAAATAATATTGTCAATATTCGAGCGAATGATAAATTTGGTGGCGTACCGACTAAAGTGGAGACTCCCCCAATAGTTGCTGCGTGGGCAATCCCTAAAAATATTCCAATTGAAAATTTATGGATAGATTTCCTTTCGAACATTTCCTCTAACTTATATACTATTGACAATGCAATCGGCACCATCATCATCGTTGTTGCTGTGTTTGAAATCCACATAGAAAGGAATGCAGTAGCAAGTATGAATCCTAATAATATATTTCTTGGTTTTGTTCCGAATATCATCAATATTTTTAGCGCAATTCTGCGATGAAGATTCCACTTTCGCATTGCTAATGCGACTAAAAATCCGCCAATAAACAAAAATATTATATGATTGAAATAGATTGGCGCTACACTTTTACCGCTCATCACTCCTAAGGTCGGATACAACACAATAGGCAATAGCGCCGTTACCGCCAATGGTACTGCTTCTGTAATCCACCAAAACGCCATCCAGATAGCGATAGCAGCTGTTATGGTAATTAATGGATTTTGAGGGTCTAGATCAACGAATATTATGAGAAATATAGCTAATAGCGGGCCTAGAACTAATTTAAAAATATCTGATTTATTCTTCATTCTTTTAAAATGAATTAATATTGATCAATATTTTATTACCTATTTGGGAATTATCAAGACCGGGCAACTTGAAACGTTTACAATAACCTCATCGATTGAATCTATCAATATTTCCTTCAGCTTGTTCATTTTATTGTGACCTAAGATTAGCAAGTCACAATCGGATGTAAGTTTTGCGATACCTTTACTTACAGAAGCATTCTCTACAATCTTTACTTCAATTCTTTTTGCAATTTCTTCATGTCCGGCATCATGAAACATTTTTGTAAAATCATCCTTAACAAATTTTTTGGAGCTATCCATCATCATAGACATTTCACCCGCATGAGGATCATTTACATGTAAAACACATAATTTCGCTTTTAGAGTAATAGTTATCCTAACGGCTTCATCTATTACTGGTATTTCATTGTCATTTCCAGCTAAGGCAACTGCAATATTGTTAAAAGGCATTAATACGCTCCCTAATTATTTCTTTAAAATGTATTTAAAATTACATGAAATATATAGAAATCTGAAATTTTAATGCGTGAATCGTAAATTGAAATACAAATTCGTTATTTGTAACTTGTAAACAACTAATCGGAAATCAAATTATGAAACTTGCTCGATCACTAAAATTATGGGATATCGTACTTCTAAATGTTACCGCAATAGTTGGGTTACGATGGATTTCACTTGCAGCGGTAGGCGGGAATACTTCAATTGTACTATGGATTGCAGCATTATTACTTTTCTTCATTCCACAAGCATTTGCTGTAATTGAGCTCACTACTCGGCTTCCGGGTGAGGGTGGAATATATATATGGACAAAAAAAGCATTCGGTGAATTTCACGGATTTCTATCCGGTTGGTGCTATTGGACAAATAATCTAATTTATTTTCCAAACCTTTTAGTTTACATCGCAGGTATATCTGTATTTGTACTTGGAGATGGCTATCAGGCGCTTGGAGAAAATAAAATCTATGTTATGATATTCTCGCTTTTAGCATTATGGATAGTTATGATATTCAATATCATCGGACTCAAGTTAGGACGGTGGATAAACAACATTGGTGGTATTGGTTCGTGGATCACCGGGACTGTTCTGATAGTATTTGGTATAATTACAATTGTTAAATATGGAATTGCAAATCCAATGACAGCGGGAAGCTTTTTTAGTAATATAATTACATTTGATAAATTATCATTTTGGGCATCAATGTGCTTTGGGTTTGCTGGCTTAGAATTAGCAGCAGTTCTTGCCGGGGAAATAAAACAACCACAGAAAGTAATTCCTAAAGCAACCATTTATTCAGGTATAATTATTACAGTTGTGTATCTTTTAGGAACATTTTCATTATTAGTTGCCATACCGTCCTCAGAAATCAATATCATAAGCGGGTTTTTACAAGGGATAGCCGCTATGGGAGTAAAGCTTGGATTAGGCTGGACAAGCCAAATTTTAGCCTTATTCATAACTTTAGGAGGTATTGGCGGTCTTATGGCATGGTTTACCGGAGCTGCTCGTATGCCCTTTGTAGCAGGTGTAGATAAATATCTACCAAAAGGATTCGGAAAAGTACATTCAAAATTTGGTTCACCACATATAGCAATAATTGTACAAGGTATTGTTGCAACAGCATTTATCATAATGAGCTTCATCGGCACAACTGTTAGGGAAGCCTATCTGATATTACTAGACACAACCCTTTTGGTTTATTTCATACCATATGCTTATATGTTTTCCGCTTACATCGTATTGAGAAGAAAAAATATTGGAGAGAATAAAGATGTTATATTAATTCCAAAAAATAACTGGATGGCAAACTTGGTAGGAATATCAGGATTGATCACTACAATTTTTGCAATGACAATGTCTGTTATTCCTGCTCCAGGAGCGACAAATATTTTAGTTTACGAAATAAAAGTGATAGGTGGTTTTTTACTATTTATTGGTGTTGGAACCGGAATTTATTGGTGGGGAAGTAAAAACAAATAATCTAATATAATAAAAACGTCCCGCAGAATTACGGGACGTTTTTCAATCTTATTTATGATTAGAAAATTAACCTAAATATTTTCTTAACATTTTACTGCGTGATTTATGCCCTAACCGTTGAATTGCTTTAGCTTTGATCTGTCTTACGCGCTCACGAGTTAAACTGAATTCTTCTCCAATTTCGTTAAGCGTCAAAGCACTCTCACGGTTAATTCCATAATACATTTCAATGACCGAACGTTCCCGATCAGCGAGTGTATCTAAAGACGCTTTTACATCTTCTTTCATCGATTCGCGCATTAATTTATCGTCCGGACTAATATCAAGCGTATCTTCTAGTACATCCATTAACGAATTATCTTCACCATCTTGAAATGGTGTATCTAATGAACTATGACGACGTGAGTATTGCATCGCATTGACAACTTCATCCGGCGTCATTTCTAACTGATGACTAATTTCGTTCGCTTTCGGTTGGCGTTCAATTTCCGCTTCAAGTTTTTCGGCAACACGGGTTATTTTTGTAATTGTTCCAACGCGATTTAACGGTAAACGAATCAATCGAGCCTGCTCAGCAAGCGCCTGTAAAATTGATTGACGGATCCACCAAACTGCATAGGAAATAAATTTAAAACCGCGAGAATGGTCAAATCGCTTTGCGGCTTTAATTAAACCAAGATTACCCTCGTTGATCAAATCAGCTAAAGATAAACCGTTTCCCTGATATTTTTTTGCAACTGAAACAACAAATCGCAAATTTGATTCAATTAATTCTTTCATCGCCAAATCATCATCTTTTTGAATGCGAATTGCCAGTTCAACTTCGCGTTCAGGAGGTAATGGCTCATATCTTCCAATTTCAGAGAGATACAAACTGATACTACGATTTGATCCAGAAGTTATTTTTATTGGTTTTGCTTTTTTTGCCAAATCTTTTCCTCCAAAACTATTAAAATTTTAACATATTCGTCTGATTATAAAATTTTCACAGACTTAAAGATACTAATTATCAATTATTTAGTTCAATTGCTTTGTTGATGCACAAATTCTAAAAAAGTTACTTAAATAAAATACTTTAATTATTGATATCCACAGTTTTTCGTAATGTTTTTACCGCACTGCGCTGTTTTTTCGCATCCAAGCGTCTTTCCTTAGCCGCTCTCGTAGGTTTTGTCTTTATGCGTCTTTTCGGTTTTTCAGTCGCTTTTTTGATAAGCTCCACAAATCTGGTTAACGCTTCTTCCCTATTTCGGTTCTGTGTTCTATGCACTCGTGAATCAATTATTAAAACTCCATCATCCGTCATTTTTTTTCCAGCTATCTTCATCAATCGTAGTTTAACATCTTCCAATAAAGATGGAGAATTACGCACGTCAAAACGCAACTGCACCGCTGTTGCAACCTTATTAACATTCTGCCCCCCCGGACCGGATGCCCGTACAAAATCTTCTTGTATCTCATTCTCGGAGATACTTATTCTATCGGTTATATAAATCATTATTTTGTTCGGGGAGTTGCACCAATCATTGCTTAGATGAAAATTTGTGAGATTTGTTACAAAATTATATTGTTTGACCAACATCAACCACGATTTACTGAAAATAGAACACAGATAAACATTTCACAAGAAACTTCATGTAATTTTATGAATATAATACATTTATCATAACAGGTGAATTATTGAATTATTTTGCACAAATTTCGCTGAGTTTCAATTTTAATGAATGTAATTTAAACAACTATAGAAAGAGGATTATTAAATAAAAACTATGAGTAATTTTATTTTAAATACAACGTATGATTTACTAAGATCAGAAATCTTAGAATTAAAAACGAAAATTAAACAAAATTCTTCAAATATTTCTGTTGCGGCAGCTTTTGGTGATATATCAGATAATTCTGAGTATGAATCTGCGAAACTACAACAAGAAATGTTATTCACTAGGTTGCGTCATTTAGAACAATATTTACATTCAGAAATAATTAACGAAAAAAATATAAAAGTTGATAAAGTTACTTTCGGTACAATGGTTACATTATTTGACAAGGAACAAAATAAAGATGTTGAATATAATTTACTTGGCTCAGTTGAGTTGGAACTTTTTAAAGATTTACAAATCATAACATATGGTTCACCAATTGGTCAATTATTAATAGGAAAAAAAATTGGTGATACAGTTGTATCAAGTTTAAATAACAGCACTAGAACATTAACTGTTTTAAAAATTCAAAAAGCCTATAGTAATCAAAAATAATTAACAGAGAGGAAAAATATTAGGAATAAAGTATTTCGTTTTCAAATATGGCATTTAGTATCTGTAATAATACTCATTAAAATCGTCCAACTATTTGTATCAAATATTTATGATTTAAATAGCGGTATATTATGGGGGATTAGTACCAAAACATGGTTCTGGACAGCAGTATCAATTCCTATTATTCATCAGGTTTATGTTTGGTTAATCTGGCGAATGGAACTCCATCAAAAAACTTTTTCTTCAAGGTATGGAATAAAAAAATCATTTAAAATATATGCAGTTGGATTTTCAATCCTTTTTATTAGTCGATTGATTTCTATAATTATCTTAGCGATAAGCAACCGAAACTCACTATTAATAAATCCATTTATTGCTTACTTATTAGTAGCAGTTATATCTCCAATTGTTATTTATCTTTTTTATTCTGTAAAAAAGTATTTTACTATCGAAAGAGCATATGGGATTGACCATTTTGATAAGAATTATAATGAACCATATGAGAAACGAGGAATTTTTCGTTTCACTAACAATGGGATGTATGTCTTTGGACTCATGATTCTCTATTTACCCGGATTACTTTTATTCTCAAGCGCAGCACTGACTGTTGCACTGTTTAATCATATTTATATTTGGGTTCATTACTTCTGCACAGAGCGACCTGATATGATAGCAATTTATGAGAAAACACCTAACAATTAAATTTATTCGATATAAATATGCTAGAACAAATACATTTTCTCCTCACTTACACTTGTAATTATGAATGTGATCATTGTTTTCTTTATTGCAGTCCTAATGCTTCGGGAACTTTCACTTTAGATCAAATACAAAAAGTACTGAATGATGCAAAAAAATTTAAAACTGTGGAATGGATTTACTTTGAAGGTGGTGAACCTTTTCTTTATTATCCGCTAATGTTGAAAGGATTACAGCTCGCCAAAGCGATGGGATTTAAAACCGGCATCGTTACCAATAATTATTGGGCTACCACAATAGAAGATGCCAAACTGTGGCTAAAACCGATTATTGATAGTAAGATTGATGATCTGAGTTTAAGCGATGATCTTTTTCACAATGATGATACTGAAAACAATTCAGCAAAAATTGCTGCTGAAGCAGCAAAAGAGTTAGGGTTTTCAGTAAATTCAATTTGCATCGAAAAACCATCTATTCAGGCGCCCTCAGACAAAAAGGGAGCCCCAGTTGTGGGAGGCGGTGCGTTATTTAAAGGTCGTGCTGTAGAAAAACTAGTCGATGGCTTACCTACTAGACCCGCCAACACATTTACCGAATGCAAACATGAAGAACTTATTAAGCCAATGAGGGTTCATATAGATAGTTTTGGTAATGTACAGGTCTGTCAGGGCATTAGCATTGGCAACCTGTGGCAGAAACCGCTTTCGCAAATTATTAATGAATATGACGTTACAAAACACCCGATATGTGGACCACTCGGCACAGGCGGTCCTTATGAATTAGCACTAGTTTACGATATTAAATTGAATGATAAGTTTGTTGATGAGTGTCATTATTGTTATATAGTACGTAAAGAATTAATAAATAAATTTCCTGAGCACTTAACACCGCTGCAAGTTTATGGTATCTTAAGTTCAGTAAATTAGCCTACCACAATTCAACCCTTTATCAAGAATAAAGAACAGTCCGAGAATCAAGATAAACATTTTAACAGAATAATTATATTTATTAAATAGTCAACTTCTTCAAACTACTCAATGTCAATTACCAAAGAAATAACAGGCTCTAAAACCTTAGTCATTGCCGCCACTGGTTTTGCTAATAAATTAGGTTTACCTGTTGAAGTTTTTTTCAAAGCAGCAGGATTAGCTGAAACATCTAAGATAATCGTAATGGATCCCACAAAACATAAAACATTAGGTGGTCTCCAGCCCGAATTCCCTACTTTTTTCGATTTAATTCAATATCTAAAAGAAGAAGTTGCAAAATACTCTCCAGAACAGTTGACTATAACCGGAACATCCGGCGGAGCATATACTGCGATGCTTTTCGGTCATCTACTAAAAGCAAATTATGTAGTGGCGTTTTCTACTTATCCTTATTTAACAGCAGAAGCGTGCAAAAATATGGGTGACCCTTCTCTAAAAACAATGGCACGCTTAATTAGTGAACTAGATAAACTACCAGATAATGTTAAAGAATATTATGACTTAAAATATGTTTTAGCAAAATGGAATGGAGTTACTAAATATTACAATCACGTTTCACGATTTAATAAATGGGATCACCATCGTGCATTGTACTTAAAAAATACACCTGGCGTAACCATTATAGCCCATCCATATTTTACACATGGTATAACTGGTACTTTAGCCGCTGAAGGCAGGTTAAGTAAGTGTTTTAAATTTCCGTATAGCAAAAAAAATAGACTTGTAAATGGTCATTATTTCTTAAAAACGACAATAATACAGTATTTTAAACGAGTATTTAGTTTTATTTCACGAAGAATATTTGGTGATTAATTCAATCAGTTCTTCACGATTGAACACTTATTTTTTTAAAAACGCTCAAACCATCTTACTGACGTTCCAATCGGTAGTTGAAACTAGTATTCCATTAAATCTTCATAAATACCATTAGTTATTAAAATGACAACCATTGTCAGAGTAAATGGTCTAATTCCTAAATAGTTCTTATCTAGTGTATAAAATAATTTGAAAATTATTAAAAGGAGTTAGTAGAATGAATATTAAACACAAACGTATCCCAATAATAATTTTAATTTTATTAGTTATTTCATCTTTCTGTCTTGGACAAGTTGCAATAGACAATATTGTTCTTGGCCAAACAATATCAATTGATTCACAAATTTTAAATGAATCACGCGAAATATTTGTTTATACTCCTGAAGGATATAAACAATCAAAGGAAAGTTATCCAGTATTGTATATATTGGATGGTGAAACAAACTTCTTTATAGCAACCGCAATTGTAAATTTTTTAGCCCGTAATCAACGTATTCCAAGAACTATAGTAGTTGGGATTCCAAATGTAGCAAGAAATCGCGATTTTACACCTATTGTCGATGAAAGAATGCAAAATTCAGGTGGAGCAGACAACTTTATAAATTTTCTAGATGAAGAATTATTATATTTCGTAGATAACACATATCGAACGCAAGATTTTAAAGTATTATTTGGACACTCATTATGTGGGATGTTTTCAGCTTACACTTTATTCACAAATCCGAATTTATTTAATGCTTACATTTCTGCAAGTCCCTATTTGATGATGAGCGATGAATATGTAATTAAAAAGGCCGAAGAAGCACTACTTACCCAACCCAACCTTAAGAATCAATTGTACATGTCAATTGGTAATGAACCTGCATATTATAATAGTTTGGATAGATTCACCTCACACTTGTCAGTCAAAGAATCTGGAATAAGTTGGATATTAGAAAAATATGAGGATGAAGATCATGGTTCAATCCCCTTTAGAACTATTGCTGACGGACTTAGCTATATTTTCTCTGATTGGCAATTGACCAACAATATTGCAATGGAAGGTATTGTTGCAATTAAGGCTCATTTTCAAAACAGACAAAACAAATATGGCTTCACTACGCCAATAACAGAAGCAACATTAAATATTATCGGATATCAGTTATTGCAGGCTGATGAAAATAAAAAAGCTATTGAAGTGTTCGAATATAATGTTGAATTATATCCGAAATCTGCTAATGTTTACGATAGTTTAGGTGACGGTTTTGATAAAATAGGCAAGAAGAAAAAAGCACTTAATAATTATATAAATGCAGTATCAATTGCAGAAGAAACCAATGATCCTAATTTGCTTGCCTTTAGAAATAATGTTGAACGATTAAAAACATCTGAATGAAAATTCTAAAAGTAACAGGAATATTATTTTTATGTATCATCGTGTTAATGTTAATGGGTTTTTCAACTTATGCCTATAAGCATTATCCTCGAAAAATAGATTCATTCGCAATAAATAGTCCTGAATTAAATAATAGAATACTAATTGCATCACAAGGTAGCAGCTTTAAAAATGCATTGGTATCAGATATTATCAAAAAGCTAAAAAGTGATTCTACATATATAAAAATAATCGATGTATCTCATTTAAATGAAATTGAAGAAAGTCAGTGGCAATCAATTATCATTATTAATACTTGTATAGCTGATAAATTAAATTCAACAGTCATTCAATTTATGAATCAATTAAAAAATGTTAATCCTGTCGTCCTATTCGCTACAGCGGGTGACGGTCGATGGAAACCTAGCAATATTTCTGTAGATGCAATTTCTTCTGCTTCAAGGATGAATAAAATTGAGACTATTTCAGAAGAGATACTGAATCAAATATTTGTAAATAATAATACAAATCCATAACAAATAAATAATTTAGTTATTCATACTCACCTAATAGATCATTTTTCTGAGAGCGAGATTGTTGACTTTATACTATTACGATAATGATTTACAATTTCTGAAATAATACTAACCGCAATTTCCGGCACTGTTTCACTACCAATATCGAGCCCAACCGGTGAATGTACTAAATTTATTTGTTCCTTGCTAAAGCCATCTTTAATAAGTGCTTCCGATAGTAATTGCCATTTCTTTTTACTACTCATCAAACTGAGAAAATCAATTTTTCGATTAAGCAGCCAGTGCATTAATTCAAAATCGTGTTGATGCCCACGTGTTGCCACTAGAACGTAATCGGATTGAGCGATATTCGTTTTATTAATTATTTCCGATATCTCATTATCATTAATTTGCAGAGCAAATGGGAAACGATCATTATTTGCCATTTCTTTACGTTCATCATAAATTTTGGTATCAAGTTCAACAAAATGAGCTAAATCCGCAACTGCTTTTCCAACATGACCAGCACCAAAAATGTGCAATATAGGTCGATTACCGATATATTGTATTAAATACAGTTCATCATTATAATTGATAGATTTTGAATTCTTCTGCTCTATGACATTTTCAATTGTGCTGAATATTTTTTTAGGAAAAGTTAATTGATAATCTTTTGTTATTTTTGTCCGTTCAATTTTCAAGTCATTGCGTGACGATATTTTTGTAACTAATATATTGTTATTAATAGCTATATCTATAATAATTGATTTTAATAGATTCCTAATTTCTTCTGAATACGGTTCAATTAATATGGTAGTTTTACCACCGCAAATACTTGCAGATTTATTTACATCCTCATTTGTCAGATCAAATGTTTTAACTACCGGTCTATCAGTTTTGATAATCTCCTTTGATAATTCAATCACTGAATGTTCCAAAGCACCGCCGCCTATCGTCCCAATTATTTCTCCATTTTCATCAGCTAACATCATTGGATAATCTTTACGCGGCACAGAACCACGCCACTCAACTTGTATGCACAGTGCAGCTTCCCTTGAAATATCAAAGTTGATAATTTTTTCTAATGTACGTATTTCCATATTTACTATTGATTTAAATGAATCATGAGCGCTTCTAAAACACCGCGTCCAACACAGCGTGCTTTATCGGAAACTGTAGTATAATCTACTTTTATTCCACGCGGATCAACATCCGCTATTTTCATTCCTTTTATTAAATTAACTTTATGCGAAATTAATCCACGAACTATTCCACTGATATGCGATTTTATCTCAATTTCTCCAATCTTTCCTAAGACTTGATTTTGTTCAACAATATCACCAAAATCGCTTATCCAAGTTATGCTTCCAATACCGAGTGAATACACAACTCTCTTTGCACTTTCGCCACCAATTTTACCCGGTACACCCGTATTTGGTGAAGCACGTCCTTTCCAAATCACTTTTCCAAGATTATGTCCACGCATAGTTTCGATGATAACATTACAATTCTCTCCAACTGTAAAACCAGGACCTAATCCTATAATAAATTGCGCCAATGAACGGCGATTTTTAACTGTGTGTTTTAGTAGCCTTGCATCCACATAAAATATCGGTTTAATCCTATTAATTAATTCAATGGAATCGATTAAAACCGGTATATTTCCGTTCCTTACTATATCTCTATAATTACTATAGTCCGCTTGAAATGATTGTATACCTTCTACTTCTGCAGTTCCATTTAAAATTGCATCACTAAAGCTAACAGTGCGACGTATAGCAAGTGGAATCGACAGCTCGGTCATAATTACTGTAAATCCGACGCGATGTAAAACAACTGCAACTGCACTTGCCATTTCCCCAGCACCACGAATTAAGATGGTATATTGCTTTAATTCATTCATTTTGTAAATATTTGTCCATATCCAAAATAATACCCTCATCATTAATCGGCAAATAGGTTACTTTATCAGGATAACTCTTGATTACTTTTCGCCCACCTGTGTCACCGGAAAGCAAACTAAAATCTTTAATATAGTCTTTTGAAAATATAGTTGGGTGCCCACTTATTTCCTGGTATAAAGGTACCAATATTGGAGGCTTATTTTCTAGTAAGTAATGTAATAATATTTTAACTGTCTTAGCTTTTATAAATGGTTTATCCCCATTGCAAAATCCGAAATAATCGTAGCTCTCGCCAACTGCTGAAATTCCCACTTTTAACGAAGACGCAATTCCACTTTTATAATCTATATTTTCAATAATATGGATATCATTTCTAAAACGATCTCTTATAATAGGTACAATTAACTCCTTTTGATATCCAATAATAACAAAAATATCTAAATCATGATTTAGAAAATTATTTATCGTTTTTTCAATTATTGTCTCATTACATGAACGAATAAGTAACTTATTCATTTTTTGCCTATTTGACATTCCCGCCGCAGTTATAATCATGCAAATCTTCATCAGATATTCAGCTTATTTAGTACATTTTGTTGAACGCTACCGTAAAAAGCAGGTTTTCTAGTTTTTTGATAAATAGCTTTTGCCAGATCTTCAGCATTTCTCTTATGATCATCCCACTTATTTATAAAGTAAACAATATCCATACTATCCCGTACCTTGGAAAGATATCCTTTTTTCGATGATATTACATTTACAATAAAATCAATATCTAATAAATAATCCGGCTTCACATTCCAAACTTTGCAAAAAAGTTCCGGTCTGTGAACCAGGCCATCACTAACTTTAGTATTAATAACATCCGCACCTATAATTATTATTACATGTGTTGTAAAACCCGGGGCATGTGGATCATAATCGGTATGTGCCTTAAACGGTTTGTTGCGCGCTCCGTCACATTCAAAAATTGTTATATCGAACTGATGTCTAATCTTATCTAAGTCATAGTCGGATATACCTTTTAGTTTTTCATCATTGATTTTTTCACCGATAATGAATATTGGATTATTTTTAAGTTTTACAGAATTCAATTTAGCAATATCTATTTCATTTAATATCAGCGGACCATCTGATGAGTGAAAGGCAGTTTTTGTTAATGACGTTTTTAATACTGACGGATAATATATTGCAATTTCATTAGCTAATTTGTGCAATAAAGCGGTTTTTCCACCACCACCTAGCAACGCAATGCAACTGCCCTTTGCTTCATCAATTTTATTTGATATTAATTGGTAGAATTGCATATTCTAAGTTACAATTTGTCAATACAAACATTAGTAATGAATTTATTTAATATTATTTTCTCAACACTTTGTGTTTCGTCAGTGTACCTATGTTTATGCATTCATATTAAGATAATTTTCTCTGCATCTTCGTGTCCCATGGTTAATACCTCTATTGTAAACATTGAAAGATTTCCTTAAAAAGAAGTAAAATACATGATGTCATCCACTAATTTTATCGGAAAATCCTACAAACGCCCGGACGGACCAGACAAAACCACCGGAAAAACAAAATTTATTACTGATATTAATGTTGATAATATGGTTTACGGCCATCCCATTTATTCACAGATTCCGTTTGGTAAAATTAAAACAATAGAAATTTCCGAAGCAAAAAAAATATCAGGTTATTGCGGAACCTATTTTGCTAATGATGTCCCAAATGAGAATCAAATAGGTGTCATTCAAAAAGATCAACCTCTATTTGCTGAAAAGATTGTGCGCTTTATTGGTGATTCAATTGGAATCGCCGTTGCCGAAACTGAATTAGTTGCAAAATTAATTGCTGAAAAAGTTGTTATAAAATATGAAGAACATGACCCATATCTTTCTATAAACAAGAGTAAATCAGCAACTAATAATTTTATACATAATAATAACATCGCTTGTGAACATCAGTCAATAAAAGGTGATATAAAAAATGGTTTTGCGAAAGCAAAACATATTATTGAAGCAGATTTTGTAACACCAGCACAGGAGCATTATTATCTTGAACCACAGGGTTGTATAGCTATTCCTAAAACGGATGGAATAGAGATTCATGGTTCTTTGCAATGTCCATATTATATACAGAAAGCTGTTGCTGGTGTTCTGGGAATTGATATCGATAAAGTGGTGGTTATTCAATCTCCAACAGGAGGTGGATTCGGCGGGAAAGAAGATATTCCATCAGAATTAGCTGCTCGGGCAGCTATAGCTGCAATGGCACTAAAACGTCCGGTAAAAATGATTTATAACCGCCATGATGACATTCAACTCTCAAGTAAGCGTCATCCATTTCAAATGCATTATAAAGTTGGAGTATCAGATGACGGCAAACTTTTAGCAGCAGAAATTAATTTAGAAGAAAGTGCCGGTGGTTACGCGACATTATCGTCGGTAGTGTCATATCGCTCCACAATGCAAGCAATGGGACCATATGTTATTCCGAATATTAATGTTAAGTCAACATCGTATTATACAAATTTACCACCGAACGGAGCTTTCCGTGGTTTCGGTTCACCGCAAGCGACTTTTGGTCATGAAAGAATGATGGACATTGTTGCATCGAAAATCGGAATGGATTCTGTAGAATTTCGTTTAAAAAATGTTTTGCATTCAGGAAGCACTACATCAACTAATCACAAATTATCTGTCAGTGTAGGGATTAAAGAAACCATCGAAAAAACGACAGATGCTGCACAATGGACCAACCAAATTAATAGTGGAAAAATTAATGAACGCTATCTTTATGGCATCGGTATTGGCGCAAGCCATTATGGTAATTGTCTTGGTGCTGCGGGTTGGCATATGGATGGCGCCGGAGCAAATATACAATTAAATCGAGATGGTAGTATAAATGTTGCATACGGATTGATTGACATGGGACAAGGTGCAATTACCGTCGTGACGCAGATGACAGCAGAAGCATTGGGGATTGATCCGAACCGAATTACAGTGCTTCCGACTGATACGCGAAATGTACCGGATAGCGGTCCGTCCGTTGCTAGCCGTAATGTTGTTATGACTGGGAATGCAATTCGGAATGCAGCGGAAAAAATACTGCCGATCTTAAAAAATGCTGCTTCAAAACTTATGGATTGTAACAGCAAATCAATTATTATTGAGAATGATGTTGTTAAAAGTATCGATAAAAAGGAAACTGTTGATTTTAATGAATTAATTGATTATTTATATAAAAATAATACTGTTTCAACAACGGACGGTTGGTGGCATACACCTAAACTTGAGTATGATGCAGAAACCGGCCAAGGAGAAGCATATTTTACTTATTCCTACGCAACACATATCGCAGAAGTGCGCGTTGATAGGTTAACAGGATTAGTTAAAGTTGAAAAAGTATGGGCGGCTCATGATGTTGGTAAAGCTATTAATCCTGCCGGTATTGAAGCACAGGTTGAAGGCGGTGTTACTCAGGGAATTGGCTATGCATTAACAGAGAACTTTAAATTGCATAATGGTAAAGTTCTATCTGACAATTTATCCACATATTTACTACCAACTGCACTGGATATTAGTGAGATTGAAACAATAATCATTGAAGACCCCGAACCACTTGGACCGTGGGGTGCCAAAGGAATTGGCGAACCGGCCATTATTCCAACAGCTGCTGCGATTGCTAACGCAGTTAGCAATGCAATTGGAACACCAATTAATGAGATTCCGATCAGTCCTGAAACAATTTTAGAAAAAATAAAATAAATATGAATAAATTATTTAAAAATGCCCGAATAATTGATCCTTTCGAAGAATTAGAATACATCGAAAACGGATGGATTCTAATTGAAGATGAAACAATTACAAAAATTGGTGCCGGTTTGGCACCTAATATAGCAATTGATGAAACTATTGATTTGAATAGTAAAACTGTTTTACCGGGAATGATAAACGCGCACACACACCTTTACTCTGCATTAGCAATGGGAATGCATGCCCCAAAAAATACTCCAACAAATTTTACTGAAATATTACAAGAGATTTGGTGGAAATTGGATTTAGCGTTAGACGAAGAATCCACTAAAGCTTCGTTCGAAGCGGGATTATTGGAATGTTTGAAATCCGGTGTAACAACAGTATTTGACCACCACTCAAGTCCAAATTATACCAAAGGATCATTAGAGTTATTAGCTAATACTGCCAAAGAATTTGGACAAAATATTTCCATGGCATTTGAAATTACCGATAGAAACGGTAAAGAATTTTTCAAATCCAGTTTATCAGAAAATATTAAATCGTTTGAAAATTTTAAAGACAATCCATTTGTTTATCCGCTATTAGGATTACACGCTTCCTTCACATTATCAGATGAATCATTAAAATCGATTTATAATATATTGAGTGGATTAGATAATTGGGGAATTCATATCCATGTTGCTGAAGATAAATCTGACGAAAAAGATGCAGTATTAAATGGTTATAAATCAGTAATCGATCGTTTGAATAAATTTAAATTAATTAATGAACATAGCTTTATCATTCATGGAATTCATTCATCTGACGATGATATGGAAATACTAAAAAATGCGGAATCAACTTTGGTGCACAATCCAACTTCAAATGCAAACAATCGCGTTGGAATGTTGTCTAATGATCATATATCATTGCTAAATGCCGGACTTGGTACAGATGGAATGAATGCAAATATGCTGGAAGAAGCTCAGCAAGGTACATTAATACGCAGTTCTCATTTGCAAGGTGGAAATTCCTCTATTAATTATTTGGCATTATTATTCAAAAACAATCCGGAGATTGCTTCACAGACATTTGGACGTAAGATTGGTCATCTATCACCGGGCAATCAGGCAGATTTAGCAATATTTGATTATCATCCGCGAACTGCAATAACGAAAAATAATTTTGCAGGACATATATTATTCGGATTAAAGTCACCTGATGAAGTAATTACTCGTGGGAAATATCGCATAAAAAACCGTAAATTTATTGTTGCGCCAGAAAGAAAAATAAAAGAAAACGCACAATTGCAATCGCAAATATTATGGAACAAAATGAAGACTATTTAAAGGAATTAGATGAATATTGATTATGAACAAATTTTAAAGAGAGCTGAATTATATAGTAAAGATATTTTTGTATTTTTACGCGATATGATCGCTATCCCAAGTGAGAGCGGACATGAAGAAGCTGTTATACTACGTATCAAGAAAGAAATGGAAAAAGTGGGATTTGACCGAACAGAAATTGATCCGATGGGAAATATAATGGGGTTTATTGGAAAAGGAAAGCACGTCATTGCTATTGATGGGCATATTGATACAGTTGGTCTCGGAGATCTCCATCAGTGGACACATGACCCACTTACAGGTTACGAAGATGATGAATTAATTTTTGGACGCGGTGCATCTGATCAGGAAGGTGGAATTGCATCTGCAGTCTACGCAGGAAAAATTATCAAAGATCTTGGATTAGAAAATGATTATACTTTGGTAGTTACAGCAACAATCATGGAAGAAGATTGCGATGGATTATGCTGGACAAATATCTTGAAAGAAACCGATTTACTTCCTGACTTCGTTGTTATTACCGAACCTACTTCTTGCCGGATTTACCGTGGTCATCGTGGACGTATGGAAATAAAAGTCAGTACAACCGGAGTTAGCGCACACGGCTCAGCACCTGAGCGTGGTGATAACGCAATTTATAAGATGGCACCAATCATCGCAGAGTTGGAACAACTCAACAATCGATTGAAAGACCATGATTTCCTTGGTAAAGGTTCGCTAACTATCTCTGAAATTTTCTCAGAATCACCATCGCGTTGTGCTGTTGCCGATGGGTGCTCAATTTCGATTGATAGGCGTCTAACTTTTGGTGAAACGGTTGAATCGGCAATAGTCGAAATCACATCTTTGGATGCAGTAAAGAAAGCTAATGCCACAGTTGAATTGTATAAATATGATAAACTTTCATACAGAGACTATCACTGCCAAGCAGATAATTATTTCCCTACTTGGCTAATTGAGGAAAACCATCCTGTTACAGAAGCAGCAGTAGAATCGTATCAGAAATTATTTAACGATGAACCGATTGTTGATAAATGGACATTCTCAACTAATGGCGTATCAATTATGGGAATGCACGGAATACCTTGTATCGGCTTTGGACCTGGGCATGAAGACCAAGCACATGCACCAAACGAACGCACATGGAAAAGTGAACTTGTAAAGGCAGCAGCAATGTACGCAGCAATCCCCAATATTTATATCGAAAAATATGCAGATAAAATGCCTTCAACTACGGATAACACAGCAAAAATAGAGGAAGAATAATGTACGAAGAATTTACTGGAAAGCACTTTATTACTTTACAAGATTGGACAAAAGACGAAATTGACACATTATTATCAGTTTCTACGGATTTAAAAAATAAATTTAAAGATGGCATTATTAATGATTACGTAAAAAATCAAACTGCATTTTTGATGTTCTTTGAACAGTCCACACGTACTCGCAATTCAATGGAAGCTGGTATCACTCAACTTGGTGGACATGCCCATTTCCTTGATACAAGTACAATGCAAATTTCACATGGTGAAGTTGCAAAAGATACTGCCATCATTTTATCACGTTATGGTCATGCTATTGCCTGCCGTAACTGTTTTTGGGATATCGGTAACAAGTACTTGAATGATATGGCAAAATGGTCAACAGCCCCTATCATCAATATGCAATGTGATCTTTATCATCCGCTACAGGCAATCGCTGACTTACTCACAATAAAAGAGCAATTTGATGATGTAAAGCGCAAGAAAATATCTATCATTTGGGCATACGCAACTAGCCATAAGAAACCAATTTCAGTTCCACTATCTCAAGCATTATTGTTCCCGCGCTATGGGATGGATGTAACCTTAGCACATCCACCAGGATATGAATTGCCGGACTGGGTTATTACTAAAGCGAAAAAAAGTGCAGAAGAGAATGGCGGTGCATTCACCGTTACTAATGATCAGGATGCCGCTTATCGCGATGCGGATATCGTAATTCCTAAGAATTGGGGTGATTGGGTAACCAATCCTGATGAAGCAACCGGTGGAGATTTATTAGATGCAAACCGTCATTGGAACTGTACAGAGGAAAGAATGGCGCTCACAAATGGCAACGCAATTTATATGCACGCCTTACCTGCTGACCGTGGCAACGAAGTTGAGGATTCAGTAATTGACGGACCAAAATCGGTAATCTATGATGAAGCGGAAAACCGCTTACATACCTCAAAAGCAGTGATGGCATTAACTATGAAATCGAATTATACAGGATAATTTTTAATGAGAAATACAGAAAAAGTTTTAGAAAATACTATACAGCGCTGTCGGGATAACAATATGATTATTCCAACTTATGCACAAATGCGGAATCCGGAGTTAGTACCAACTAATATTAAAAACGAATTGGATTCAATTGGTTTATGGGATTTAAATCCCCTTAATTTATTTAGGATAACATGGAAAAATGAACCGGTAAAATCCGGCGGTGGATATGGTGAAGTAAACCATGTAATATTACCAAAATCACTTACAGGAGTAGATGCAAAAATTATTGTTTTAATTGGAAAGTATTTTCCAACGGGTGCACATAAAGTTGGTGCTACATTTGGTCCACTTGTCGAAAAATTGATTACCGGAAAATTTGATCCCACAACTCAAAAAGCACTATGGCCTTCAACTGGAAATTACTGTCGCGGTGGCGCATACGACGGTTCTTTATTAGGTTGCCCATCAATTGCGGTTTTACCGGAAGAAATGTCGCAAGAACGATTTGATTGGCTACATAAAGTTGGTGCTGAAGTAATCAGTACCCCTGGAGGAGAAAGTAACGTAAAAGAAATTTATGATAAAGTAAAGGAGTTGAAAGCCGAACGTGGTGATGAGATTGTTATATTAAATCAATTTGAAGAAATAGGTAATTCACTTTGGCATTATGCAGTAACCGGTCCAGCAATGCAGGAAGTTTTTAAATCTAAATTTGATGATAAACATAAATTACGTGCTTTATTTCTAACACAAGGTTCAGCCGGTACACTTGGCTCAGGAGATTATTTAAAAACACAGTATCCAACAATAAAGGTTGGTGCTGGAGAAGCATTGCAATGCCCTACCCTGTTGCATAATGGATATGGTGCCCACCGCATTGAAGGGATCGGCGATAAACACGTTCCATGGATTCACAATATGAGGAATACTGATGTTGTCGCGGCAATTGATGATAATAGAGTAATGAATCTCCTTAGATTATTTAACGAAGATGAAGGTCATCAACTACTATCTGAAAATGGAGTTTCTAAAGATACTATTAGTATGTTAGATAATTTTGGTATTTCTTCAATCGCAAATATTATTGGCGCTATAAAAATGGCAAAATATTATGAAATGAATGAAGATGATGTTGTTGTTACTGTTGCTACCGATTCTATGGAAATGTATCAATCACGATTAGCTGAAGCAAATAATAATATCGGCAAATATACTGCAACTAATGCTGCAATAGATTATTATGGAAGATTACTTGAGATAAACACGGATAATCTATTGGAGACATCGTACTACGACCGTAAACGAATGCACAACTTGAAATATTTCACTTGGATTGAACAGCAAGGTAAAACAGTCGAAGAATTGAATGCACAATGGTATGATGATAATTATTGGTCATCACAATATGCCAAAGTTGATGAATGGGATAAAAAAATTATTGAATTCAATAAAAAAACAGGATTGATTTAAATTCCTATTGAGAGATATTTCAAATGAACAAAGAAAATACAGATCGAATTCTAGGATACAAATGTGTAGGATGTAGCAAAGAATATCCTGTAAAACCGTTCCAATACCAATGCACAACTTGTAAAAGTAATCTTGATGTTCAATACAACTACGAACTAATCAAGGAGATTTGGTCTGTCGAGGATCTCAAACAATTTCCTTATCAATCTTTGTGGCGCTATCATCCGCTATTACCTGTTGAAAACCCACCAGATAACTTATCAATGCGAAGCGGTGGAACTCCGTTAATTACGTTCCCCAACTTACGAACCGATGCCGGCAAAATAAATTTATATATTAAGGACGATACCCGCAATCCATCCGGTTCTCTTAAAGATCGTGCAACAGAAGTTGGTATTCGCCATGCCAATGAACTAGGTAAAGATACTATCGTTGCCGCCTCCACGGGTAATGCTGCTGCATCATTAGCTGCTTTGGCAGCATATTATGAGAAAAAGGCTGTTATCTTGGCACCTGCTTCTGCCCCACCCGCTAAACTCACACAAATCCTACAATATGGTGCTGTGTTATATATGGTTGATGGCACATATGATGATGCATTCGATCTATCTATGCTCGTTGCTGAAGCAAACGATTGGTATTCAAGAAGCACCGGAATAAATCCTGTATTGGCTGAGGGTAAAAAGACAGTTGGTTTAGAAATTGCTGAACAGTTGAAATGGCAAGTACCAAATAAAATTTTCGTCCCTACGGGCGATGGTTGCATAATCGCCGGTATTTATAAGGCGTTTTTAGATCTAGTACGATTAGGTTGGATCTCTAAATTGCCGCAATTGATAGCTGTACAAGCGGAAGGTTCTCCTGCAATCGTAAATGCTTTAAATTCTAACAAACCGATGGTTGCTGTCCAATCCGACACAATTGCTGATAGTATATCAGTCGATCTCCCAAGAGACGGTGAAAAAGCAATTTTAGCAGTAAAAAAGACCAAAGGATTTGGCATTACTGTATCAGATGATGAAATTCTTGTAGCACAAAATCGCCTAGCTCGCAATACGGGAGTATTTGCCGAACCGGCTGCCTCAGCAGCATTTGCGGGATTTCTAAAAGCAATGAAACGCGGAACGATACACGAAGGTGATTCAATTGTGATTCTAGCGTCCGGTACCGGTTTAAAAGACATTCCTGCAGCCCAAGAAAAGATTAATATCCCGAAAGCTCAACCTGCGACTTTGGAAGGATTTTTAACATTCTACAATAAAACCAAATAAAAATTAATATGTTATTTACTGATAATCCAACGATCCAAGATATTGAATTAACGGTAAATACTAAAACTGTTACTAAATCCATCCCTACTCATCTTCGACTTCTAGATTTTTTACGAAATGAACTAAACTTAACAGGTGCTAAGGAAGTCTGTGCAGAGGGTGAATGTGGTGCATGTACAGTAATTATGAATGGGAAAATTGTTAATTCCTGTTTAGTTCTAGCAGTTGAGGCACAAGGCTCGGAGATAACCACTATTGAGGGAATTGGAAAGGAAAATGAACTTTCGGATTTACAACAGGCATTTGTTGACCATCATTCTGTTCAGTGCGGATATTGTATACCGGGAATGATCTTAGCAGGTGAGCAATTATTAAAAGATAATAAAAATGCAACTGAAGAAGAAATAAAAGAGGGGATTTCCGGGAATATTTGTCGCTGTACCGGATATACAAAAATTATTGATGCAGTTTCGGCAACAGTTAAAAACAAATGAAATATTTTAGACCAAAAACAATTGATGAATATTATTTGATATTCGAACAGGATTCCACATTATTTGCCGGTGGTACAGATCTGATTCCGCGCTATGAACGCGGGCAATTATTACCAAACAATATTATTGATCTTAAAATACTTCCCAAATTTATTGGAATTAAAAAGGTCGGTAATAATGTTGAAATTGGCGCTGGAACAACAATTGAAGAAATCAAAAATAATGATTTGATAAAAAAACATTTCAATGCACTTTGGCTAGCGACTACCGAATTCGGTAGTGTACAAATCCGTAATCGTGCAACAATTGGCGGAAACATATGCAATGCCTCTCCCGCAGGAGATACTCTGCCGTCATTGTATGCATTTGGAGCAAAATTATTACTTTGTAGTAAAAATGGAGATAGAACTATTTCTATCGACGATTTCATTCTTGGTCCCGGACAAACTGCAATCGAAAACGGTGAAGTATTACAATCGGTTGTTATACCGCTATCTTCTTCAGAATCAATATTTTATAAACTTGGTTTGCGGGAAGCAATGGCAATTTCAGTGATTAATTTCGCAATTGTATATACCGAGAACGTATTGACAATTGCAGTTGGAGCAGTTGCCCCAACCATTTTAAAATTTGAGGGATTGATCAAGCTCTCTATTGAACAAATAATAACAAAAATTAATGAGGGAATTTCCCCTATTGATGATATTCGTGCAACTGGACTCTATAGAAGGAAAGTTCTAGAAAATATGCTAAAATTTGAATTATCTAAAATTATAAAGTAATGTCAGACAAACTCTATCCCCTATCATTAAATAAATTGTTATCGTGGATACTTCGAGAAGAACAACACGGTAAAATATTTGGATATTATAAGGAACTATTCTTTATCCCGAAAACAGATGATCCATTTCGGATGAAGAGATATGGTCAAATATTGGAAACTCCAATCGGTGTAGCAGCAGGACCACATACACAACTGGCTCATAATATTATACTTGCATGGCTGTTTGGAGCACGCTATTTAGAATTAAAAACCGTTCAAACTTTAGACGAAATTGAAGTTACCAAGCCCTGCATAGATATGACTGATGAGGGCTATAATTGCGAATGGTCACAGGAATTAAAAATTCGTCAATCATTTGATGAATATTTGAACGCTTGGATAATAATCCATATTCTAAAAGATAAATTGGGTTGGAGGGAATCTGAACCTGCAGGATTCATCTTCAATATGAGCGTTGGATATGATTTGAAAGGGATATTGAATGACAACGTTCAAGAATATTTTAAATTGATGAATAATTGTGATTCTATATTGAATCAAAAGTTAGATAGTATTTCTAGCATTTATCCAAATATAAAAAATATAATAATTCCATCGCAATTATCTGATAATATTACACTTTCTACAATGCACGGTTGTCCACCGGACGAGATTGAAAAGATTGGTAAATATTTGATTGAAGAGCGAAAATTGCATACTGCTATCAAATTAAACCCAACTTTGCTAGGACCAGATAAGCTACGCCAAATTCTCAATAAAGATCTAAAATTTGATGAAATAACAGCACCGGACGAAGCATTTGAACATGATTTAAAATATGATGATGCAATTTCTCTAATTAAAAATCTACAAAACTCCGCTGAGCATAATAAAGTTGAACTTGGACTTAAGTTAACCAACACTTTAGAGGTTCTTAACACTCGACAAACTCTTCCAAAACAGGAAGCTACAAATTATATGAGCGGTCGTGCTTTACACCCGATAAGTGTAAATCTTGCTGCAAAATTGCAAAATGAATTTAAAGGTGAATTGGATATTTCTTTTTCAGCCGGTGCTGATGCATTCAACATAACAAATATCTTGGCATGCAATATCAAACCGGTAACCACTTGTACCGATGTCCTGAAACCGGGAGGATATGGTCGGTTAAAACAATATCTAGACAATATCCATACAGAATTCAATTCCGTTGGAGCTAAAAATATTGACGAATATATTATCAACATTAGCGGGAATACCGATGTGAAACAATCGGGATTACATAACCTACAAAAGTACGCAAAAGAGGTTTTACATAAATCCGCTTATCAAAATCAATTCACCGGATTTGAGTCAATCAAAACTAATCGTGAATTAACCCAATTTGATTGCATTAAAGCACCTTGTATCAGCAATTGTGCTACAGATCAGCACATTCCTGAATATATATATCATACCGCTCAGGGTGATTTCAACAAAGCGTTTGAAGTAATCATGCAGACTAATCCCCTACCCGGAATAACCGGTGCTGTCTGCGATCAGCTTTGTGCTTTAAAATGCACACGTAGCAATTATGATAATCCCCTTTTAATACGTGATATTAAGCGATATGCCACTGAATATGGATCAAAGGAATTTGCTAAACAAAACGCGCAGTCAAACAATGTTAACATTGCAATTATCGGTGGCGGTCCGGCTGGTTTATCCGCTGCATATTTTTTAGCATTATCCGGATGTAAAGTAGAAATATTTGAGACAAAAGGTTATTCAGGGGGAATGGTTTCTGAAGCCATTCCACATTTCAGATTATCTGACGAGGCATTTCAAAGTGATGTTGATCGAATTTTGGAATTAGGAGTTAAAATACATTATAATTCAAAAATTGACTCACCAAAATTCAATCAATTACGTCAGCAATTTAATTGTATATATGTTGCTGTTGGAGCACAGAAAAACAAAAAACTCCAAATTGATGGTGAAGACTTTGAGAATGTAATTGAACCAATCGAGTTCCTTGCTAAAGTTAAACAAAATCAGTCCGTTAATTTAGGTAACAATGTTGTCGTTATTGGAGGTGGCAATACTGCAATGGATGCTGTCCGCACTGCGAAACGGTTAGTTGGCAACAAAGGTGAAGTGACAATTTTATATCGTCGTACTCGCAAAGAAATGCCTGCTGAAGATGCTGAAATTCAAGCTGCATTAGATGAGGGAATTAAACTGATTGAATTAGTCTCCCCACTCGTAATTAATGGTAATGATAAAGTGAATTCTATAACTTGCCAAAAAATGGAATTAGGCAAGCCGGATGATTCCGGTCGAGCCCGACCGGTGCCAATACCTAATTCAGAATTCGATATCGAAGTGGATTCAATTATTCCTGCAATTGGGCAAGACGTAATATTGGACTTTCTAGGTGATCGACAATTGGACATTGATCAGAAAACAGGTGAGACAAATATCGCTAACGTGTTTGCGGGCGGCGATGCAGTACGTGGTGCAGCAACTGTTGTGGAAGCGGTTGGAGATGGACAATTCGCTGCAAAAAATATACTCAAAGTAGTTAACATAAATAGCAAGTTCTCTAGTGAATCAAATAAATCAGTAACTGATCCGGAATTGCAGCGAAAGGCAATTGTACGGGATTTTGGAATCTCCGTTCCAAAATACAATGATGAACACAAATTGAATTTTGATATGATTCACCGAACAATGACCAAAGATGAAGTTGTGAAAGAGGCAAATCGCTGTCTTTATTGCGATGAACTCTGTAGTGTTTGTGTTTATGTTTGTCCGAACTTGGCAAATTATCAATATAAAGCTGAGCCATTGAATGCACAGACACAGAAAGTCTCTCAAGCAGATGGAGATATTGTTATTTCTGATTTAGGACCTATTCTATTTGAGCAAAATACGCAAATTATTACCATTGGTGATTTTTGTAACGAATGCGGGAATTGTGATACTTTTTGTCCTACTGAGGGTGCACCTTATAAAACCAAACCGCATATATTTTTAACCGAGGAGAGTTTCTCCAAGGAGCTGGAAGGTTACTTAATAAAAGACAATCAAATCTATTCTAAAAGTAATGATTTTATTGAAATTATGAAGATTGAAGATAGCCATCTATTATATTCAAATAATTATCTTTCTGCTATTATTGATAAAACCTCGATGGTAATTCAAGCAGTACATTCTAAAGTTGATTATGATTACCTTTGGTCGAGCAAGAATGCAATTCAAATGGGATATTTGTTGGTGAATCTGAAAGATGAACCATTGTTCGGGGTAATTAATGAGTAAAATTCTTATCAAAAATCCGCTATTAATAGCAACGATGAATGATGAACGGAAAGAATTTTCCGGTGGTCATATATTAATTGAAAATGATAAGATAATTTCAATTGGAAATGATGAGATTAGCATTGATGTTGATGAAGTAATCGATGCATCAAATATGGTTGTGTTACCGGGATTTATTAATACACATCATCATTTTTATCAGACACTTACGCGCAATATTCCCCGGATGCAAAATGCTCCCCTTTTCAGTTGGTTAACAAACCATTACGAATTATGGAGAGAATTAACAGAAGAAGGAGTAACTCTCAGTACAAAGACTGCTATCGCCGAACTAATGAAATCCGGAACAACAACAAGTTCCGATCATTTATATTTATTTCCGCAGAAAACTTCTGCTCAATTAATTGATGTGGAAATTGAAGCTGCGAAAGAAATGGGAATCCGATTTCATCCAACGCGTGGTTCAATGTCACTTGGTAAATCTAATGGAGGCTTACCGCCTGATGATGTAGTCCAAACTGAAGCTGAAATTCAAGCGGATATCGAAAGATTAATTGCAAAATATCATGATGATTCAGATGGTTCAATGCTGCGTATTGCACTTGCACCTTGCTCCCCATTTTCTGTTACACCGGAATTAATGCGATCAACTGCTGAATACGCCAAAGCAAATAATTTACTCATTCATACGCACCTTGCTGAAACGCTTGATGAGGAAAATTTCTGCATTGATAAATACGGCAAACGACCCGTTGATTATGTTGATTCATTAGATTGGATAAGTAACAATGCGTGGTTTGCGCATGCAGTTCATTTGAATAATAATGAAATAAAATTATTAGGAAAAACAGGTTGCGGAGTATCTCATTGTCCGACTTCTAATATGAGATTGGGTTCAGGAATTGCTCGCATAAAAGAAATGATAGATGCCGGTATTTCTGTAAGTTTAGCAGTGGATGGAAGCGCTTCCAATGATTCAAGTAATATGTTAAGTGAAATACGTAATGCAATGTTATTATCACGTTTGCGAGATGAACGATATTGGCTATCTGCACGAGATGTACTTTGGATTGCCACGCGCGGAGGAGCACAAGTTTTAGATAGAGATGATATAGGAGAACTAACTGTTGGCAAGCAAGCTGACTTAGCAATGTTCGCATTAGATAGCCTAGAGTATGCCGGAGGAATATCTGATCCATTAGCATCATTAGTATTTACTGTTAGAACCTCACCGGTCGATTATTTGCTAGTTAATGGCAAAGTCCAAGTACGTAATGGTAAACTCGATTTTGATGAAAAGAAACACATCAATGAACATAATCGTGTCAGCGTTGAAATGCTAAAAGAAGCAACACAAAATTCAGGTATAAATTTTATTGGAGAATAAAAATGTGGTCATCAATTAAGAATGTAGATGTTCCAAAGACATTTAGTGAAGCGATTGAATATCAATCAAAATCTAAAGGTGTTTTGTTTGGTGGCGGTACGTATCTTGTTGCCGAAAAAAGTACAAAGATCAATATTCTTGTTGATATTAATGGCATTGTAGATAGTTCCATTGAAAGTACAGATGATACAATTGTTATCGGAGCAGGTTCATCGTTACAAAGTATAATTGATTCACTCACTGACTTTAGATCGCTTGTAGAATCAGCAAAATTCTCCTGCTTCTCTAAGAATATTCGTAATCAACGGACGCTTGGGGGTGAAATTGCTCAAAAGCGCGTACAATCTGAACTTTTTACTTATTTAGTGGCACTCAATCCGATTCTTGAAATACGGACACCGGATAAAGCTAATATTCATCTTAGAGAATGGGATGGAAAAGGAATAATCAATAAGATAATTATCAATAAAATTGATTTGGAATCATCCGGCATGGAACGCTTTGCAACACTACCCTCTGCTCCCGCATTTGTGATCGTAGCAGTAATGAGACGCGCATTAGAATTGGATTTTGTGATTTCTGGCAAAGCTAAAAAGGTTTATGGACACACTACTAAACTTGCTGATTTCAGTAAAGATATACTCAAGAAAATTATACGTGAATCAGTAAAATATTTTAAGGATGACCAATACGGTTCTTTAGAATACAAAAAATCACTGATCGAGACAGGCATTCAAAGAGCGGTAGAAAAGATATGAATAAAACCACGAAGACACAAAGAACACGAAGAAAAACTTAAAACACCAAATATAAAAAAAGCAAATAACCACAGAGAATACAAAGAGAAACAAACCTTTCAATAAAAACATTTTAAAAACAAAAACATGAACACGAATTATACAAATGACTCGAAATAAAATAAATAATAATATTTTCTTTCATTTATATCTTCGTGCCTTCGTGGTAAAATAATTATGAAAATACAATTTACTTTAAATAATAAAAAAATTGAATCGGAAGTTAAACCCGGTCAAACATTACTTGAATATCTTCGTGAGAATAAAATTTACAGTGTTAAGTATGGTTGTGACAACGGTGAGTGTGGAGCCTGCACAGTGTTAATTAATGGTAAAGCACAAAATGCTTGTTTAATGCTAATGCATACCGTAAATAATTGCAAGATTGAAACTGTGGAATCATTTACCGATAATAAAAAGTTGCAATCTTTACAGGATGCATTTTTAGACGAGGGTGCAGTGCAATGTGGTTATTGTACACTGGGAATGATAGTCTCGGCAGAAGCACTTATTCGTGAAAATGATAATCCAAATGACGATGAAATAAAGGATACCTTAGCCGGAAATCTATGCCGATGTACCGGTTATGTAAAACCGATCAAGGCGGTGCAAAAATGAAGACAATCGGAAAAAATACTATCAGAGTTGACGGGCAGTCTTTAGTAAAAGGGAAAGCGGTATTTGCGGACGATATTAAATTAGATAATCCCTTATATATCAAGATATTACACAGTCCTGTTGCCCACGCAAAAATAAAAAATATTGATTTCACTAAAGCGATGGCAATGGTTGGTGTGGTAGCGGTTTACACACACAAAGATTTTAAAAAACATTATTATACAACTGCCGGACAAGGTTATCCTGAGCCGGGTCCGCGCGACTACCGCATTTTAGATGACACTGTACGCTATGTTGGCGATAATGTCGCGTTTGTTGCGGCAGAATCAGTTGAAATTGCTGAAATGGCAATACAGGCAATCAAAGTTGAATACCAAGAATTACCGGCTAATTTTGATGCAGAAAAGGCAATGGACTTCCCTCCCATTCATGATGCTAACGAAGTTGGCGGATTAGTGCATGACATAGAGCACAATGTAGCAGCGCATGTTGAAGCTATATTAGGTGATGCGGATAAAGCGTTAGCCGAATGTGAACACGTTTTTGAAGGAGAATACTCCACACCATTTGTACAACAGGCACATATTGAACCACATATCACATTAACGTGGTTTGATGAGAATGAACGTTTGATAATCCGTACTGCTACGCAAGTACCTTTTCACGTTCGTAGAATAGTAGCGGAAGTACTTGATTTTCCAATAAGTAAGATACGTGTAATCAAACCACGAATTGGAGGAGGATTTGGTGGTAAACAGGAGGTAATGACCGAGGAAATATGCTCCGCTGTTACCCTCAAAACCGGACGCCCGGCTAGAATTGAATTTACCCGTGAAGAAGAATTTTATGCAGCACGCGCTCGCCACCCGCAGCGTATTAAGCTGAAAATTGGATTGGATAAGAAGCATCAACTTCAAGTGATTGATATGGACATTCTTGAAAATAGTGGGGCTTATGGCGCACATGCCTTAACGGTAATGTCTGTAACAGCACAAAAAACATTATCATTATACCGTTGCCCAAATATCAAATTGGAAGGCAACGGAGTTTATACCAATCTACCAATAGCCGGAGCTTACCGCGGTTATGGTTCACCACAGGGCTTTTGGGCATTGGAATCATTATTGGATGAAGTTGCCAATGAACTGAATATTGATCCAATCGAATTGCGAAAGAAGAACCGTGTACAAGTTGGTGATGAACTTGATATTACTAGAATTCTTGGCGAAGGCGGTGAAGGTTACCCGATGATAATCCGTTCTATGGGATTGGATGAATGCCTTGAGACCGGCAAGAAGCTAATCGAATGGGATAAAATAAAATCGCAAAAACAAAAAGGAATTGTGCGTCGTGGAGTTGGACTTGCGGTATGCGGACAAGGTTCAGGAATACCCGGAATTGATATGGGTTCAGCGTTCATCAAAATGAATGAGGATGCGAGTTTCAATTTATTAATCGGAGCAACAGATTTGGGTACCGGCTCGGACACAGTCTTAGCACAAATTGCTGCTGAAGTACTTGAAGTATCGGTTGATAATATCATTGTCTACTCATCTGACACAGACCTCACTCCGTTTGATACAGGAGCATACGCAAGCAGTACAACATTTATCAGCGGAACCGCAGTTAAGAAGGCAGCGGAGAAGGTTAAGGCGCAAATATTGGACGTCGGGATGAAAATATTAGGCGTCGAAAAAGCAGAAATCCGTGCCGGAGAAGTCATCGCCGAAGGCGGAAAAAGTTTAAGCTACAATGAAATTTGCACCAAGGCATTTTACACCGATGAACAACAGCAGATAATGGCGGAGGCATCGCATATGAGCTATGACTCCCCCTCACCCTATAACGCAACTTTTGCCGATGTGAGTGTGGATACGGAAACCGGAATTGTGCGCGTGAATAAGGTGGTTTCGGTTACGGATGCCGGGCAGGTGATCAACCCGCAGATGAGCGAAGGACAGGTGGAAGGCGCTATTCCGCAATCGCTTGGAATGGCATTATCGGAATTTATGATATTTGATGAAAAGGGCGCGCCGATCAATACGGATTTCAATAATTATCATATTTATACGGCAATTGACATGCCGGAAATAGTCGCTAAATTTGTTAATACGCACGAACCAACTGGCCCTTATGGTGCTAAAGCAGTGGCAGAAATTCCAATTAATGGCCCTGCTCCGGCAATGGCTAATGCCGTTTTTAACGCCGTAGGTGTTAGAATAAGGAATTTGCCAATTACGCCTGAGAAGGTTTTGAGAGGAATAAAGTAAAGATTAATAAAAGGAATAACAATATGAATCTGAGAACTATTATAGCATCAATAATTATATTGATTTGTTTATTAATTTTTATTGGTTGTGCTACAACAACTGAAGCAACAGTTGAACAAATGAACCATGAATTCATAGTAGAATTTTCAGATATCAATAAAGAATTAATTTTTGATAGATCATTACAATGGATTGCCAACAATTTTAGATCTGCAAAACAGGTTCTCGAATATAGCGATAAGGAAGCTGGTAAAATTATTGGTAATGGCACAACAAACTTGAGAGCAGAAGGAGCACTAATAGATGTAACCTTACATTTCACCCTAAATATTGATATTAAGGATGAAAAAGCAAGATATAGATTTATAAACCTATGGTATAATATTGGTGACATATCTGCTAATATGCCAATTTATGAACAATGGCATAATCCGGCTAGAGAGAAATTTACAAGAATCGTTAATAATTTGAAAAATGCCACAATGAAAAGCGATGATTTTTAAGTTTTAAATAATTAATGATTTTATATAAATATTTACCACCTATTAGAACAGATGTTTTAGAGGATCAATGTCTTAGAGTGACTCCTGCAAACAATCAAAATGATATTTTTGAAATGCGACCATATTTTGAAAATATTGTGGATAATTCTCAAAAAGATGAATTGCTTTCTGATATTGATATTGATATAAATCAATATATTGATGATAATTACGATGCTTTACCAATCGAAACAAAAAATCAATTTGACAAAGATACATTAAAAATAATATTTGAGAAAACTCTCGAAACTAAATTTGGCAAAAAGTTAATTGAACAATCCAAAGAATATGCTTTTAATTTTCTAAATGAAAATAAATCAATTATTCAAAAAACTCTTTATAATACTAATATTCAATTGACTGGGATAATTAGTTTATCTGAAAAATATAATAGCAATAAAATGTGGGCTCATTATGGCGACTCTCATAGAGGATTTATTATAGGTTTCAATAGTAATCACTATTTTTTCAATAAACCAAGATCCGATGATGATGAATACTTTAGAATAAGAAAAGTGGTTTACGATAATAGCAATAAGATTAAAACTTTATATGGAATTGACGGTGCCGATTTACTTTTAAGAAAATCAATTGATTGGGAATATGAGATGGAATGGAGATTATTAATCCCACTCTTTTTATCAAATGAAACAATCAATAAAAATGGTGAAACTATTCACTTGGTAAAATTTCCTACTGATTGCATAGAATCTATAGTGTTTGGAATAAAAAGTAACAATGAGTTAAAAGAGTTGATTTACAAAATTATTGAAAACAAAAGATTGAGACGTGTTAAAATTGGGCAAATGTATGTTGCCAATAATGAACCAAAGATTAATGTAAATTGGATAAAATAGGAAAAATAAATTGAAAATACTCGTTGTTGGCGCCAGTGGTGCAACCGGAAGGTTGCTTGTTGAACAATTACTAAACCACAACCAAAAAGTAAAAATAATTGTACGCTCGGATGAGGTATTTTCTGAATCCGTTAAGAATCATAAAAATTTAGAAATTATCCAAGCTAGTTTATTGGATCTAAGTAATTCAGAAATGCAACAACAGGTTAAGGGTATTGATGCTATTGCTTCCTGCCTGGGGCATAATTTGACGATTAAAGGTATGTTCGGACAGCCACGCAAATTAGTGACTGATGCAGCAAAACGATTGTGTGAAGCGGTTATGGTAAATAATCCTACCCACAAAGTAAAATATGTTCTTATGAATACCGCAGGGAATGTAAACCGTGATCTGAATGAGAAAATTTCAATTGGGCAAAAAGTTGTCATTGGATTAATAAGATTGCTACTTCCACCCCACTCTGATAATGAACAAGCAGCGGATTATTTGCGAGTTGAAATTGGTCAAGATGATGATAATATTGAATGGGTAGCTATCCGTCCCGATGGATTGACCAATGAAGATAAAGTGACTGAGTATGAAATCCATCAATCACCCATCAGAGATGCAATATTTGATTCAGGGAAAACAAGTAGAATAAATGTTGGTCACTTTATGGCAGAGCTTATCACTGATTCTGATATATGGAAAAAGTGGAAAGGACAAATGCCTGTGGTCTATAATAAAGAGACTACTGAATAAGATTGAAAAAGCTAGTTAACCACGAAGGGCACGAAGAAAAACTTTAAGCAAAAATTCTCTGCGGTTAAAAGCTCTTAAAAAAAATCATTATGGATTCCCCCCGCCTTGGCGGGGCGGGAATGACATCTCATTTGTATTAGTTTTTTAATAGTAATAATTGTTTTTGTTTTTAATCTGAGTAATCTGCGGTTATGTTTTGTTTTCTTCGTGTCTTCGTGGTTAAATTATTTTTAGAAAAATTATGAAGAACAAAATCAAACTCGGACCAAGTACGTTTCTTTACCCCAAACCAACCTTGCTCGTTGGAGCAATGGTAAATGGTAAACCCAATTTTATGACGGCTAGCTGGAGTGGAATTGCCTGCCATAATCCACCTGCTATTTCTGTGGCTATCCGCCCGGAGCGATATACCTTTAGTGGTATTATCGAGCATGGTGCGTTTTCGATAAATGTACCGGGTTCTACCCTCGCTAAAGAAACGGATTTTTGCGGAATTTATTCCGGTAGAGATAATGACAAGACAAAATTATTTAATATTTTTTATGGCAAGTTGGAGAATGTTCCGCTGATTGCCGATTGTCCGCTAAATTTGGAATGCAAGGTGATCCATTCTGTTGAAATTGGTACGCATACCTTGTTCATAGGGGAGATAATGGAAACCCATGCTGATGAAGATTGTTTGTCCAACGGCAAGCCGGATATTAAGAAGATCGATCCGATTATCTATGCCACAGGAACGCGGCAATATCACAAAATTGGTGATGAAATTGGCAAAGCGTATGATATTGGGAAGAAACCATTGTAGAAACACAAGATTTTACGTCTCTACGTAACATAATGACATTATATAATAAAAAATACCGTGTTGAATCAGCACGATTAAAACATTGGAATTATACAAATGCCGGTATGTATTTTGTAACGATTTGTACAGAAGATAAAATTCATCATTTTAGCGAAATTATTGATAATAATAATGTGTTAAATAAATTAGGGAAAATCGCAGAAAAGTGTTGGGAAGATATTCCGAATCATTTTCCATTCGTTGAGTTGGATAAATTTGTCATAATACCAAATCACGTCCATGGTATAATTGGGATCAGCAAATCCAATAATGATATCAGTAATATTGACGTAGAGACGCAAAATCTTGCGTCTCTACCAAACAAATTTGGGTTCGATCATTCGTGGTTTTAAAATTGGTGTTACCAAATATGCCAACAAGAATGACATACCGTTCAAATGGCAAACGCGGTTCTATGATCGCGTTATTCGTGATGAAAATGAATTATTTAATATCCAAAGATATATTATCGAAAATCCATTAAAATGGGAACTAGATAAATATTATATTAATTAAAAGAAACACACATGAATAACATCACAATTAAACCACTATCACCCGCTTTGCTAGATGACTATCTCAATTTTTTTGATAATGATGCTTTTGCAGATAATCCATATTGGGCTTCCTGTTATTGCCGTTGCTATCACTTTGATCATGAGGGTTGTGATTGGGACAAAACCACTGCTAAAGACAATCGCAATGCTGTAATAAAAATGATAAAAAACAATGAAATGAGCGGGTATTTGGCGTTTGACGGAAATAAACCTGTCGGGTGGCTAAACGCGAATGCAAGGAATAATTATTCCGTAAATTCATATAAAACTATTGATAAAAGCGAAAATATCGGTTCATTGATATGTTTCTTAATCGCGAAAGATTACCGTCGGCAAGGAATCGCTAAAAAATTATTGAATGCTGCTATTGATGGATTTAAGCAACAAGGATTTGAGTTCGCAGAAGGATATCCTGTGAAAGGTGTTAAGGGTGATGATAAAAATTATCATGGACCCATGTCTTTGTATTTATCCGCAGGATTTTATCAATATGATGAAAATGATGTAGTAATTGTTATGAGGAAAAAATTAAAGTAGGAGTAAACTATGAAAATTTACATAAGTGCAGATATTGAGGGCGTTTGTGGCTCCACCCATTGGGATGAAGCTGACAATGATAAAGCTGATTATAAAGAATTTCAAAATCAGATGACAGCCGAAGTGGCAGCAGCTTGCAAGGGCGCAATGGCTGCCGGAGCAAAGGAAATTGTTGTACAAGATGCGCACGGTACCGGTAGAAACATAACAGCCAAAGAATTACCGGATGGTGTAAAACTGATCCGTGGCTGGAGCGGTCACCCAAATGCTATGGTGCAAGAACTGGACAAATCATTTGATGCGCTAATGTTCGTTGGCTATCATTCGCATGCCGGTTCGGGTGGCAATCCCCTAGCCCACACTATGCGCGGTTCCTATGTTGATTACCTTAAAATTAATGATAATTATGCTTCTGAATTTCTTCTGCACGCTCTTTTTGCCGCTACGATGAATGTTCCCGCCGTCTTTCTTGCCGGCGATGATGAATTATGTGAAGATGTGAAGAAAATCAATAAGAATATATCCACGGTTGCTGTTAAAGAAGGCAAAGGCGATTCAACTATAAGCTTACATCCTAAAGAGGCAATTGAAAAGATTTGGCAAGGCGCTGAGAACGCCTTACAAGGCGATTTAAATAAGTGCATCCTCCCTATTTACAGGGAATATAAAATTGAATTACGTTTTAAGAAACACCAACAAGCTTATGATGCATCATTTTATCCGGGCTGTATATTGATTGATCCACAAACAATAACTTTTAATACAAAGGACTATTTTGAAGTAATGCGGATGATGCATTTTGTGATAAAATAACATTTGATTTTTAGTTTTTTGGTTTATTAAAGTTTTTGTAATACATTTCGTTAAGTTATTCGATTATTTATAATATATTAGGTGAGATATAATGTTTATCGAATTTAAAGACGTTGCTCGACAAAAAATGACCGCTACCCGTAAACGGTATTTTGGCCGTGTTCCTGATGTCTTTACGAAAATGTATCAATTCACCCGTGCTAAAACTGCCCGCGCTTTAGGATACTATCCCTATTTCCCCAATATTGAAAAATCTGATGCTACTGAAGTATCTATTGATGGTCAAAAGAAAATAATGCTGGGCTCAAATAATTATCTCGGTTTGACAACTCATCCTAAGGTTATTGAAGCAGGAATAGAAGCATTAAAGAAATATGGTTCCGGTTTGACCGGCAGTAGGTTTCTAAACGGTAATATTACATTACATACCGAGCTGGAAGAAAAACTGGCAAAATTTGTTGGCATGGATAATGCTTTAGTTTTTTCAAGTGGTTTTGGAGTGAACCTCGGTGTTATCAGCGCTGTTGCCGATCATAAGGATTATGTTTTCAGCGATGAATTTAATCATGCCTCAATCGTCGATGGAATCCGATTTTCAGGTGCAATAAAACGAAAATATAACCATAACGATATGAAAGATTTAGAGTATCATTTGGCGTCGGCTGATCCAAATCGCGCGCGTTTTATTGCTACTGATGGAGTGTTTAGCATGGAAGGCGATATTGCTAAATTGAAAGATATTACTACCTTAGCCAAAAAATACCATGCCCGAGTAATGGTTGATGACGCTCATGCACTTGGTGTGTTGGGTCCCAAGGGTGATGGTACTGCAGCACATTTTGGAGTAACCGAAGATGTAGATTTGATTATGGGAACCTTTAGTAAATCTCTCGGGAGCCTTGGAGGGTTTATCGCAGGTGAAGAAGCAATTATAGATTATTTAAAACATCACACACGTACTATGATCTTCACAGCCTCACTTCCACCTTCAAATGTAGCATCCGTTTTGGTAGCTTTAGAGATCACGGAAAATGAACCTGAACGTCGCGTAAAATTGATGGAAAATTCAGAATATATGAGGAGCAATTTAAAGTCTATGGGATATGATGTTGGTGAAAGCACATCACCAATAGTTCCAATTATCATCGGGAAAGATGTTAAAACATTTTATATGTGGAAAGATCTATTAGCTGCCGGTGTATATACGAATCCGATCGTCTCCCCTGCTACTCCCCCCGGAAGATCTTTATTACGGACAAGCTACATGGCAACTCATACTCGTAAACAATTAGATTTCTGTCTCGAAATGTTTGATAAGATTGGTCATCAAAGACGCGTATTAGTATAATAGATTCTGATGTCTGATAAATCCAAAGTTATATTAATTTCCGGAACATCTTCCGGAATCGGTAAAACCTCTGCTGAGTACTTAGCAAAACAAGGGCATATTGTTTACGGAACATCGCGTTATCCGGGTTCCTATCCAAAACCCAATGATTATACAATGTTACAAATGGATGTAACCGAAGTTGATTCCGTTCAAAATGCGGTAAATCAAATTATAAAGAATGAAGGCAAGATAGATGTACTAATCAATAATGCTGGCTTTGGCATAGCAGGCGCGATTGAACACATATCAATTGGTAAAGCGAAAGAACAACTTGAAACCAACTTTTTTGGAACAGTCCGCTTAATGAAATCAGTTTTACCAATTATGCGCAAACAAAATTCCGGGTCAATAATAAATATCAGCTCAATAGGTGGTTTGATGGGATTACCATATCAAGGTATGTACAGCGCCTCAAAATTTGCAATTGAAGGACTAACCGAATCACTTCATAAAGAATTACGTTCTTCAAATATTAAAATAGTATTAGTAGAACCTGGTGATTTTAAAACGAACTTTACGGAAAAAAGAGAGATATCTAAGAATGCAAATCAATCAGATGTATTTAAAACTACATTGAAAGTAATTGAAAATGATGAGAATAGCGGTCAAGATCCAATTATAATTGGAGAATTGTTATATAGAATTATTAATAAGTCAAATCCGAGATTACGCTACACAGTTGGCGCATTCGACCAAAAACTTACAACTCTTCTAAAACGAATTTTACCCAATCGACTGTTTGATTGGATAATTATGAAGCATTATAAAGTTATCTGATTCAGAAATGTGAGATACATTATCAACCTTTTTAAGTGACATATATATTCAAGAATTATTAATTATTTCCTAAGTGTATAATAGACTGTTGTGAGTAATTTTATCATTAATAAATTGAAGGAAGATAAAGTATGAAAAAACTTTTACTGTTTCTTATGTTAATTTCAATTTTTCTATTAATTACATGTAAAAAATCACCAACCTCCACGACAGATGCAAATGATGAACCAATTATTCTAATATATCCCAATGGCGGTGAAACTTGGGAAAGAGGGAGTACTTATACTATTTTGTGGGAAGCTAATTCAACAACCGGAGAAATCAGGGTATATCTTCATGGTGGTGGTAGAGATAATTCAGGAGGATGGTTTCTAGCTGGTCAAGTAGATGCAAGTGATGAAAGTTTAGAATATACGGTGCCTGCCAATTATGGATTTAAGGTTGACAATGAAGTAGTTATTTTAGAATCGTCAGAATGGGTACGGCTAGATGAAAGTGATGATTATTTCACTGTAGATTGGTAAATAAATAGTAATTAACAACTATGACAAAGGATTGTTAATCAACATCAATATTTTTTGCTTCTATACCTTTCCAATAAATATTAGAATTTTGCCCTTGTGACATTTTCTTAAACTTTGTCTTAGCAAATCGTTTAAAAAAATTGCGCGTAAATGGGATTAATAACATAAACCCAAGAATATCTGTTAGTAAGCCTGGCGTTAGTAATACAATTCCGCCTATTAAAATTAATAATCCATCTACTAATTTATCGGCAGGCATAAGACCGGCATTCAAATCTTGCTGAATTTTATACCATATCGTTAAACCGTATAATTTTGCAAGATAAGCACCTAAAATCCCTGTTCCGATAACCAAAAATATAGTTGGCCAAAAACCAAAAAGGGAACCTAACTTGATTAGGATGAGTACTTCAATTAGAGGTACACTAATGAAAAGCAGTAAAAGTTGTGGAAACATTGTTAAATTTATTATTATTTATTGATTAAGTTTATCACTTTTAAGGTACTAAAATGAAAAAGTTCCTATCATTCATAATAATTTTTATGATCATCCAAGTTGGATCGTTTAGTTTTTCTCAATCAAAACAAAGACAATCACGATCTTCTTCAATGACAAAGCAGTGGTCAGCTAAAGCAAATTCCATGGTTAAATACCAGATTGAGAAACGCGGTATTTCAAATACCGATATTCTCCAAGTAATGCGCAATACACCACGTCATTTATTCGTACCACCTGCATTATCCACTATGGCGTACGACGATTATCCACTACCAATTGGTGAAGAACAAACAATTTCTCAGCCCTACATTGTTGCATTGATGACTGATCTATTAAAGCTTAAGGGTGATGAAAAGATACTTGAGATCGGTACCGGTTCAGGTTATCAAGCTGCAGTCCTGTCACAGCTAGTGGATTCAGTTTATACTATTGAAATTGTTGAATCATTAGCAAATAACGCCAAAACACGATTAGACAATTTGAACTATAACAATATAATTGTTAAACATGGTGATGGATACAAGGGATGGCCCTCTTTAGCACCTTTTGATGCTATTATTGTTACTGCTGCACCCGAAGAAGTACCACAAACACTTATTGATCAACTGAAAGTAGGTGGTTGTATTGCTATTCCAGTTGGAGATAAATGGCAGGAATTACAGTTAATTACTAAGACTGGAAAAAATAAGACTAAAAAGAGGACGGTAATTCCTGTTAGATTTGTCCCAATGGTTCATCCAACCGAATAATTATTCTACCAAATAATTACTTTTTCTCAGGAGTATAGCCTGCATCGCGGATAGCATCTTCAACAATTTCTGTCTTAACATCTCCATCCACCCCGACTGTCTTTTCGTCAAGATTTACATAAACTTTGGAGACACCTTCTAGAGATGATAACTTACTTTCAATTGTCATTTTGCAATGTTTACAAGTCATATCATCAACAATAAATTCATTTTTCATCTCAACCTTCTTTTGTTTGAATTGTATAAGCCCAATAAAAATAATGATAGCTAAAAGTACACCACTGACCATCCGTAATGTATGCGACACATGTTCTCCGTGAGGAGAAATTATACTTAATTCTCCACCTAAAATTGCAAATACATAATTAAATATCATCCCCGCAATTAATGAAATTGAAACAATGGCAATTATATAAAGATAAAACGCTTTTTTCCCAAGTTTTGAACGTACAAATGATAGTGTTACGGTATTTGTCGCAGGACCTGCGATTAAGAATACCAAGGCTGCACCGGGTGAAAAACCCATTTGCAAAAATGCGGCGGCGATCGGAATTGAACCTGTGGCACATACATAAAGCGGTAATGCTATTCCTAGCATTATTATAAAATGCATCCATTGATAGGGAATAAATTTTTCGATGAATTCGTGTGGAATAGCAGCAGTTAATACTCCTCCAATCAATACACCAAGCACTAACCACTTTCCAATATCTTCAGCTAATTCAACAAAACCGTATTTAAATACTTCTGTAATTTTATTTTTAGTATTCAATTCATTTTTAGAATGATGATGTTTCTCAATAAACTTTTCCAGTGGTTCGCGATTAAAAATAAAATTTAACAATCCAATAGTGATACCGGTAATAAAAGCTGCTAATGGTCTAAATATTGCAAATAAAGGACCTAACAAAGAGTATGATGCCAAAATTGAATCAACCCCTGTTGTTGGAGTGGATACTAAGAAACTTAAGGTAGCACTCTTACTTGCACCTTCTTTCTGCAATGATGCTGCTACAGGTATTACACCGCAGGAACAGATGGGCAATGGTATTCCAAAGAGTGAGGCTTTTATTATGGTTACAAGATTATTTCCACCTAAATGCCTAGTAATGAAATCAGTTCCAATAAATACATGTAGAATACCTGCAAAGAACATACCTAACAGTAAGTATGGCGCCATCGCTGTCCATAGATCAACAATTGCTCTGATAATATTTATTGCGAAATCAATCATATCGAATGATAGAATTTAAAGAAAATCTTATAAAGTAAATAATACAATTTATCTGTATTGTTATCTCGATATGATAAATATTGTAATTGTTTAATAACCTTAGATATTTAATTATTATATTTAAATTTGACATCATATTTACTTATTATAAGGATATTTAAAATGAAAACATTCAAATTGTTATCAATATTTATAGGAATACTTATTATGGCGTGTTCAAATCAGAATAATAATCCATTTTTTAACGAGTGGGACACTCCATTTCAAGTTCCTCCTTTCGATCAAATTGAAGAAGCACATTATATGCCTGCCCTATTGGAGGGATTAGAAAGAGAAACTGAAGAAATTAATAAGATTATAAATAATTCTGATTATCCTACTTTTGAAAATACAATTGAAGCATTTGAGTCTACAGGACAATTCTTGGATAGAGTTTCTAGCGTTTTTTATAATATTCGAGGAACCAATGCAAATGATAATCTTGATAATATTGCAACGGAGTTTTCTCCAATCCGCACTAAACATAATGATGATATAACTTTAAATACTAACTTGTTTGAAAAGATTAAATATGTTTATGATAACACTGATAGAAGCTTATTAAATACAGAACAGAATACTTTATTAGATAAAATTTATAGTGATTTTGTACGTAATGGTGCGAACCTGAATGAAGATGATAAATCCAAATTAAGAAAGATAAATGAAGAGTTATCTATGCTTACTCTTACGTTTGGTCAAAATGTAAGAAATGACGGAAATGAGTGGGAAGTGGTGCTTGAACATTCTGACCTCGTCGGGTTACCAGAATCTGTTAAAGCAGCCGCTGCAAATATCGCGAATGATCGCGGTCATAAAGACAAGTGGGTAATAACATTAGATAAGCCAAGCTGGATACCATTTTTAACATATTCAACTAATAGAGACTTGAGAGAGAGAGTATTTAAAGCATACATTAACCGCGGGAACAATAATAACGAATATGATACTAAAGAAATCATACCACAAGTTGTAAATCTAAGAATTAAACGGGCAAATCTTTTAGGATATAGCACCCACGCTGAATTTGTTTTAGAACGTTCAATGGCAAAAACTTCCGATAACGTATATAAATTTTTAGATAAATTATGGAAACCGGCTTTAAATAGAGCTAAGGCTGAAGCATACGATTTGCAATCGATAATATATGCTGACGGTGATAGCTTCAAATTAGAACCATGGGATTGGTGGTATTATTCGGAGAGAGTCAGGAGAGGAAAATATAACCTGGATGATACTGAACTAAGACCATATTTTGATGTAGATAATGTTCGCGAAGGTGCTTTTTGGCTGGCAAATCAATTATTCAACATTACTATTGAAGAAAGAACCGATTTGCCAAAGTATTTTGATGAAGTTAAAACATTCGAAGTAAAAGAAGCTGACGGAACACACATCGGTATTCTATATACCGATTATCATCCCCGTAAAGGTAAGAGTACAGGTGCATGGTGCAGTAGTTTCCGATCTCAGTCTAACAGAAATGGAAATTGGATATATCCGGTATCTATCAATGTAGGAAACTTTACAAGTCCAGTTGGCAGTCAACCAGCACTCATAAGTTTTGATGAAGTTGAAACATTGTTCCATGAATTTGGGCATGCTTTGCATGGTTTACTTAGAAACCGTACATATACAAATCAAACAATGCCCCGTGATTTTGTAGAATTTCCAAGTCAAATTATGGAAAATTGGGCATCTGAACCAGAAGTGTTGAAACATTATGCATTGCATTATGAAACCGGAGAACCAATTCCAGATGAACTAATCACTAAAATTCAGAATGCATCCCTGCATAATCAAGGATTTGTAACGGTTGAGTACTTGGCAGCATCATTTTTAGATATGGATTGGCACACATTAGCAGATACTAGTGACTGGGATCCCATTAAATTCGAAAATGTCTCCATGCAAAAGATTGGTTTAATACAGGAGATTATTCCGAGATATAACAGTTATTACTTCAATCATGTATTTTCAAGTGTTGTTGGATATTCATCTGGATACTATAGTTATATTTGGGCGGCCATCTTAGATGCTGATGCTTTTCAATATTTCAAAGATTCGGGAGATTTATTCAATAAGGAAATTGCTGCAAAATACAGAAAGTATGCATTGGGGTTAAGCGGTACGGAAGATGCAGCTGAGATCTATCGGAAATTCCGTGGAAAGGATCCTGAAATTGAACCTTTGTTAATTAGGAGAGGTTTGAAGTAAATAATCTAAAATAATATCAGATAGTACTATAAATGGATATATTACTAATAACAATTAGTGTGTTATTAATCATTATAGGGACTATCGGCTCAATTATACCGATCTTACCTGGTCCCCCAATTGCTTTTGGAGGGTTGGTACTTGTCCAATTTTCGTCTAAGCATCCATTTACAAATGAATTCTTAATAATATTAGGATTGTTAACAATATTGTCTGCTATTGTAGATAATGCACTACCTGTTTATGCAACAAAGAAATTCAATGGCTCTAAAAAGGGAATTTGGGGCAGTGCAATTGGGTTAGTAGTCGGTTTATTCTTCTTCCCACCAATCGGAATTATTATTGGTCCGATGGTCGGAGCATTTATAGGGGAAATCACCGATGGTAAATCAACTAATAATGCCATTAGACCTGCATTCGGTTCATTTATTGGATTTTTATCAAGTATCTTTCTACGGCTTGTTCTATCTTTGGTGATGGCTTCTTATTTTGTTATAGAAGTATTTATAAAGTGAAAAACCCATCTGAGTTAGGTGGGTTTTTCACTTTTAAACAAGTCCTAATAATTACATGGCACACTATTTGCGTCAACCTGAATGAAGCCCGTCGATGGTAATCCACCTGGATTTAATGTAGCTGTCCATGTATAATCGCCATACCAATTAATTGTAAATTCATGACATGCTTCGCCATTGACAACTGGAATTGAAGCTGTTCCAGGGCTGGGACCATATAAGGCAATGTCCACTGTATGCCCTTCTGCATAACAATATTTAATACATACTTTTATTTTACTATAACCTGAATAATGTGTTACTCCAGTACAAGTTGCTATTTCTTCAGGAGGTGGGGGTGAATCCAAACTACACCATGAGCCACCCTCAGGACAATGGAATGATTGTGATTGCAGTGTAGTCTGACGTCCCTGCATTTCAGCAAATCTATCTTTTATATCTCCATTAATTCCATCTCCATCATGATCCAAATTTGCACCCGCTATAAACATTTGGGTTCCACTCCTTATTCCCCCTGAGAGAGGAGTACTTGTTTTTACAGTTGCTTTACATGATGTTAAAACAGTTAAAGCACAAATATTATTACATATTTCGTTAATTATTGCTGTATGATCTGCAATTGCTCTACCACTATAGCAAGCATCGACAACAAAAGTAACCTTAGCATAACTAGGAAAATTATTTTTAATTGTTTGATAAAGTTCCCCGTACCTAATCCAACTAACAGTTACTCCACCAGGCCCATGAGTATATAATGCCACTGAACTAGATAAAGCAACTCCAGCAGAATTGAAGTATGGTTGTCCATGGGCACCAATATATATAAAGAACTCATCACAACCGCATTCAGGTTCACCTAAACTAGTCAAAAGGGTACCAACGCTACCAATATAACTGATTATACCTGCTGCGGATGCATATCCATCTTGTGAATTACGGGGAGACTGACTTGTATGATAAGTACTAAATCCTTCACTTTCAGTCCAAGCTGATAATAGAGCACCTTCTAACTCATGAAATCTATTACTACCGGATCTTTCACCTGCATCTACTACAAAAGCCCATTTTTTCGGTTCTCTTTGAACTCTAAACTGAGTAGCAGAGATTTTTACTAAAGTTTCGGCATTATTCTTATGGCTTACATCTCCACCTTCTGCTTTTCCTTCACCACTAGCATATGAATATTGTACTCCGTTTACATCAATATTTTCAATTACAGTAAAAGGAGATGGATCAATATTCGGTCTAAGTATTGTAGCGGGCATTAATGCATCAGCTAATTCAAATGCGTCATTATCAATGTTATACCATGCATAACGCATGTCATGCGCAAAACGCATATCAGGTTCATCATCAATAATAAAAACAAAATAAGTTCCATTTGTGCTAGGTATTACTAATTCCGCTTCATCCGTACCATCTAACTCATCACTTTTTATAATTGTTCCTGGCTCTACGGGACCGGTAAAAATCACGGTTGAAGTTGTTGGAATATTTGCTAATGCTTGGAAATTTTGTGCTATTTCCGTTGAATTATATCCGACATCAATACTTACACCCGTTATTGTAAAAATATATGGATTCTTATCTGTATCATCATTTACAATGGAAACTGTAGCTGTTTTATTCCCCTCCGTTGTTGGATTAAAAGTAATACTAAAATTGGATGAACTGCCCTCAACAATACTAGTACCCGGTTGTAGAGTTACTGTAAACATATCAGAATCATTTCCTAAAACTGCTACAGTCGGAGTACCAGAAAGAGTTAATATTGCATCGCCAAGGTTTTCTATAGTAAATGAAATTGCTGTACTTGTCCCTCCTACATTTACATTTCCGAAATCATAAGAACCTGTACCATTAGCGACGGTATTATCAGCAACTTTTATATTTATTTCCGGATTATTTGAATCACCGTTATCACTACTTGTTGTTGATTTTTTACAAGTATTGTTTGAGATTAGTAGGATAGTTGACAAGAATAGAACGGCGTATTTTAGGAATGATTTTTTCATTTCCTTACCTCCTAATTATATTGAAAACTGAGCAGTTCGCCTGTAGTATAAATAAAAGGATAAGTGGATCACCAACTATTGAATATAATGAAACATCAGTTTTATTTCAAGATTAAATGACATATCAGCATTATTCTAAGAAATTGCAATAATTTAATTCATTCCATAACTTTGAATTTTCTATTATATTGATTCATAACTCATTGTAATAAAAAAGCACTTTTTATAATTTTTACTATAATTTTTCTAACAATAATCAACTAAAGTGAAGTATGAATAATATAAAAGAATTACAACCAAAAGCTTTGTGGAACAATTTTGCTAACCTGAGTGCTGTTCCAAGACCTTCAAAAAAAGAAACAAAAGCTATCGCGTTTCTAAAGAATTTTGGTGAAAACCTTAATCTTGAAACTATCGTAGACAAAATCGGCAACGTCATCATAAAGAAAAAAGCTTTTAAAGGAATGGAAAATCGCACCACTATCGTTTTGCAAGGACATATTGATATGGTTCCGCAAAAGAATGCTGATATTGACCATGACTTCGAAAAAGATGGAATTGATATGTACATTGACGGAGATTGGGTAAAAGCAAATGGTACAACACTTGGAGCTGATAACGGCATGGGTGTCGCTGCAGCGATGACAATCTTGGAATCAACTGATATCCCCCACCCTCCTATTGAAGCATTATTTACCGTAAATGAAGAAGCCGGAATGACAGGAGCACGAGAATTAAAAGGTAGTCTATTAAAGGGGGGAATATTACTCAATCTCGATTCTGAAGAAGACAACGAGTTAACTATCGGCTGTGCCGGCGGAATTGATGTTACTACGTCAGGAAATTATGAGGAAGAAACTGCTCTAAATAATTCAAAGGGATATAAGCTCAGTATAAAAGGGCTGAACGGTGGACATTCCGGAATTCAAATCCATTTAGGACGTGGAAATGCCAATAAATTAATGAATCGAATTTTATTCACAGCATCTGAAAAATATAGTTTAAGAATATCATCAGTTGATGGTGGAAGTCTGAGAAATGCTATCCCAAGAGAATCATTTGCAACTATAGCAGTTCCCGAAAGTAATATGGAAAGTTTTGAGTCATATATTAATGATATTACCAATATCCTTATAGATGAATATAAAACAACTGACCCGGAATTAGAGATTCTTTTAGAAAGTACAGACACTCCTAAAAATGTTATCGAAATTGATTTTCAGATTAGATTTCTGAATGCAATATATGGTTGTCCAAATGGTATCTATCGTCTAAGTCCTGATATAGAAGACCTTACTCAAACATCCAATAATCTTGCCCGTGTAATACTGAAGGATGGTGAATACTTGGTACAATGTTTAACACGAAGTGCAGTCGAAACAGAGAAAATTGATATTGCACAGTCAATTAAAAGCACATTTGCATTAGCTGGAATAGATATGAAATTATCTGGAGGTTACCCCGGTTGGATACCAAAACCTGATGCTCCCATCGTAAAGTTAATGAGTAATATTTATTCTAAAATGTTTAGAGAAGATGCAAAAGTTGTTGCAGGCCATGGTGGACTGGAATGTGGTATTATAGGGGAAAATTACCCAAAAATGGATATGATATCATTTGGACCGAATATTACAGGGCCACATTCACCTGATGAACAGGTTCAAATTAGCTCGGTTCAAAAATTCTGGTCATATCTATTAGAAGTATTAAAACAGATTAAATAACAAAAGGGAATCATTATCATATGCCGAAATTAGCATTAGCATTGATTATATTATTTGTGATTGGTTGTACCACGGACTCAACAAATCAATTAGTAATTATTGATGAGGCCACGTCACATCCTATCGAAGGTGCATGGGTGTATTTGATTGATGAGAATACAGTGCAGAGATCAAATATTAATGGTATCATCAATATATCGAATGCATTTGATGTAGGGAATGTCGAGATTACTGCAAAAAACTATAAACCGTTAATTATAGCAATTGCGAGTTTAAATAATAAATATATTGAATTAGAAATTGATTCTGCAAGGATAAATTCCGTTGAAGCTGATTTCGATTTTACTGTAGCAGATACACTGATCGGTTCTTATGGGAAATATCGCACTAACAATGATCTATTATTTTACGATTTAGATGTTAAAATTGATATTGCTAATAAGTTTATTGCAGGAAGTAATAAAATTCAATTTAAAATGCTTAACAATGGTGATCGGATACAAATTGATCTTAATGAATCTTTGAAAGTCGATAGTGTGTTATACAATAATATTCCACTCGATTTCATCAGAAATTTCAATTCCATCTTCATTGATTTTTCTGAAATGTTGGCAAGAAATACTACATATGAAATTGAAGTTTATTATTCCGGTTATCCACAAGAAATCGGGCGATTTGGTGGTATAGTTTTTGATGAAGATTCTTTAGGTAATCCTTGGGTATTTACTGCTTGTCAAGGTCCTGGAGCAAATGTGTGGTGGCCAAATAAAGATCAACAATATGATGAACCGGATAGTATGAATATAAGTGTAACTGTTCCAAGTAGTTTACAGGATATTTCAAATGGGCATCTAATTTCAAAACAAGAATTAAATAATAATTGGACAAAGTATAATTGGAAAATATCTTATCCGATCAATAATTATTGTGTGGCACTTAACATCGGTAATTACGTGCATTTCTCTGAAACAAGCATGGATTTTCCAATCAATTATTATGTGCAACCGTATCATTTGGAAGCAGCCAAGGAACATTTTAAACAAGTCGTTCCAATGCTTGAATGCTATGAAAAACATTTTGGTGATTATCCTTTTCCAAAAGACGGCTACAAATTAATTGAAGTACCATATGCCGGTATGGAGCACCAAACTGCTGTAGCTTATGGCAACAATTTCCAAAATGGTTATCTTGGCAGAGATTGGACGGGTGTTGAAATCAGCACCAAATTTGATTTCATAATAATTCATGAAAGTGGTCATGAATGGTTCGGCAATATCATTACAGCTGCAGATGACTCCGACGCTTGGATTCATGAAGGTTGGACAACATATGCTGAAGCCGTCTATGTGGAGTGCATGTGGGGTTATGATGATGCTTTGAAATACTTAAACGGATATAAAGATTTGGTATACAATCGCGAACCGATTCTGGGACCAACTGGTGTAAATCATTGGCCAACTCGTGATATGTATTTTAAAGGTGCCTTATTTCTTAATACGTTAAGAAGCGTTGTTGATGATGATGAACTTTGGTGGGAAATGGTATATGATTATTCTCATCACTTTAGAGGACAAAATATTTATACAACTGATGTGTTAAATTATTTGAATAAATATTTTGACATGAATTTGAAACCAATTTTTGAACAATATTTATTCTTTGCAGAATTGCCAATCCTTCAATTAAAGTTTGAAGAAAATCTAGTTTTTTATCGGTGGGAAGCTAAAGTCAATAATTTTGATATGCCAATCAAAGCGGGAGTTGAAGGTGACTTTCAGTTTATTTATCCAACAAATGAGTGGCAAAACAAACCTATCAACATGGATGATATAAATGATTGGAAAGTAGATACTGAAAGATTTTATATAGAGGTTGGAATATTAAATGATTAAGAAAAACCCTCAAATTATAAATACTTTTGAGAGCTTTTCTTAAAAACTTGAATTGATAATGTTTTTTACTTAAGTAATATCATTTTCCTTGATTTGCTAAATTTATCAGTTTGTAATTTATATAGATAAACACCGGCACCAACTTTAACACCATCAGTGTCAGTACCATCCCATTCGATATTATGATTTCCTATTTGCATAGATGTATTAACTAGTTTTTTGACCAATTTACCCGCCATATCATAAACTGAAAGTGTTACGTTTGATTCTTTCGATAGAACAAAGTCTATTGTAGTATTAGGATTAAATGGATTAGGATAGTTTTGCGCTAAAACGAACGCATCGGGAACCGTTGTTTCGGATTCTGTATCTAATATTAATCCCTCATATGAATACCAAGTTTTAGTTGAATTAACCCAATTGCCATCGGTAAAGTTTTGTGTAGTTTTTTTAGTACACCGTAAATCAGAATTATCAAAAGTTGAGGATACTTTTCCCCCTGAAATTTGAGTAAACTCAAAATAATTTCTTTCTTGATAGCCATTTGAATAATTATAAGTACGTGGTAAACAATCAGCACCAAAATCACTAAAACTTCCTGTAGCACTTGACGTCCAGGTTACACCATTATCAGTACTTACCTCTTCGATAAACTGTGTTGGGTTACAATTCAGTAGTGGCCAAGGTTGGAATAAAACCATTTCTGACATACAATCCGATCTACCATATATATTAGTAGATCTCCAATTTGCAATCCAATTGCCATTGTCATAATTATGATTAGTCCATGTTGTTTGACAGCCAGGATCATTATATGTTGCGATGCCTTTCCAGGTAAATACCCAATCATTTCCATCCCAACTTTCACCGATCATTTCTATTATATCTCCATCGGAATTATATGTGTAACTAATACGCTGATCATTTTCCAATCCTGACCCCCAATCTATTAAACTTATAAAATATGCAGCACGTCCATTGGTATATGGTCCATAATAATTGATTTCTTGCGCTATATTACCCAAATTGCTATAGGAAATTTCTTGTTCAATAAAACCATCACCATTTACAAATAGTTCCCACCAGGAATGTAGCTCCCAATTTTCATTATTCCAGTGATATAGAGTTCTAGTTCTAAATAAAGTTGAAGCAGCGTTCAACACTTTATCAATATGATATTTAAATCTCAATTCTGAATAATTTTTCCAACGACTTTCACTAATATCCCAATTTTGTTTTAATTCAAATTGCTGTCTGTTTGCCCCGTCAAAATCCAAAACGTTACTACCTGATAACAGTTGTTGAGATAATTGTTGAATTTGTATCTGCTCCTGTGTTTTATGAAGTAAGCTTATATCAGCATTATTTTTCAATATTTGAGAATTCAGATTTGCGGATGCAAACATAATAATAATTAATATTGCAGAGTTGTGATTTACAAATTTCATATTAATACTCCTTAGTAATAATTGGCCCAAAAATTAATGATAATTAGGGTTAATAATCATTACCAATTTAATTTAGAAAATAGAAAGGCCCCGCTATTCAGCAGGGCCTTTCTATTTTCTAAAGATGTTTTATTCACTAACTAGCAATGCTTTAGCGTATTTACCATGAATTTTACCAACAAATTTTGCAAAGTGCATTGAAAATGTCAATAACAAGAATCCCGTAATAGTCATCACTGGTGCTAGGAACCATGGAATGGTGTAATATTCGTTACCTAAATCAATAATTGAAATATTCCAAATTACTTGTACTAATGGAGCAAAAATAATTGAAATTGACAAAGACAATATTACGATCATTATCGTAAAATAGAGTATACCAATTGGTAACTGAAGTATCATATATAGAATCCCAGTCCAAGTTGTACGGTCAGTTAGCAATTCCTTTATCCTATCCCATAATTTTATATTCTTATTAGTAAACTTAGAGCGTCTAGGCATTCTCTCTCCTAATAATGCCTCGACAAGTCTGCCTTCCACAAATCCAATACCTCTTACTGAATATAGAAACAAAATTATAATCGGGATTCCGACAATTAAAAATATCATCGACATTCCAATTGATATTCCTGTTACTGCCCAAGTAAAATATATAATTCCTGTGACAAGGGCGAATATCATATATATTATCGATCCCCAAGCTCCTGCATCGCCAAAAATACCGAAAAATCTTGATAATGCAGATTTATTATTTGATACATTGTTTCTTGCAAACGCAGGTCTAATTCGATCTTCAATGTCTCTATATGCAGTTGCTATTTCGCCAGGTGTACCATATTTTTCGATAACATTCAGTAATATATCAGCTTCAACAACTTTATCGCTTTCTTCAAGTCCCTGATCTATAGCAGTCCGTAAATGTTCTTCAGCATCTGATAAAGCATCTTGAATTGTTGCACCATCACAACCATTCAACTCTTCCTTCAAGGAATTTAAATATCCATCTATACTATTTATCATTTTTTCCTCCTTCTAATATTGAATCAACAAATATTTTGGTCTGCTCCCATATATCAGACCACCGAACAAGTGTATCTTTTCCTTCATCTGTGATTTGATAATATTTTCGAGGCGGACCGGAAACCGATGGCTCAACCAGACTTTTTAGCAATCCACTATTTTCCAACGATCTTAATACCGGATATAGGGCACCTTGCTTTATCATTGGTATTTCGTCTCTACCCGCTTCAAGATGCTTCGCAATTTGATATCCGTACATTTGCTCAATACTATGATTCAATGTTGATAACAAAACCAAAGCTGCCGTACCTGAATTAATTTCCTTTTGAAATTTCTTGTCAGCTATATTTTCATTTTCCATAATTATTTCTCTTTCAATGAATTATTATTAATTTATCACTATTGTTAATTTAATATTAGTGTGTACTTCATATTATTGTCAAGTTATTTTTTTCTATAAAGAAAACCCGCTTATATGCGGGTTTTATAAATATATTTTTTATCTTAAATCTATATTTTATTCATTTGCATATCCACAAGTTTGGAACCTGCGGAAGGTATTACTCTGCAACCTTAACGCAATAGAATCATTTTCTTAGTTTGACTAAATTTGTCGGTATGTACTTTATATAAGTAAACTCCCCCACTAACCTGTTTGCCATTATCATCAATCCCATCCCAAATAATTTTATGACTTCCGCTTTCCAATGATTTATTTAGTAACTCACTGACTTTATTACCACGTAAATTGTATATTGAGATGTTTACATTTGTATATTCGGGTAAATCAAACGAAATCGTTGTTTCAGGATTAAACGGGTTAGGATAGTTCTGATTTAGACTAAAATCTTCAGTTATTTTATTATGATTATATACTGTTGATAAATAATTCCATGAATCCAAACCATCCAAGACAGTTGATGAAGCAACAGATTGAAGGTAATAAGCTGAAGTATATGAAATAGTACTAATATAGTGATTATTTATCAATTCATCTTCAAAAATTGACGAATAAATTACACACGCACTTAAGTATGTTCCTTCGACAGTTGGATGGCTCATATCAGACGTATACAATTCAATAGCACTCCCTTCGTACATTACATTGTACCATGCCCAACCCACAGGTGCTATTTTCATATTGTAATCATTAGCAAAAATAATTGAATTGTCATATATTTTCTGTTGCATTTCAAAAAAATCGTCAGTGTAATTCTTATACCAAGCCATGCCATCTTTATATGCATAAGGCATAAAAAACATCAATTTAGTATCCTTATCGTTATCATATGCCATATTTTTTATTCTGTCTAACGCATATCGAATTGGAAATCTTGGAAAACTGTCAGGATATGCTATTCTATAAGGAGATTCTTGCATAACTATATAATCCCATCTTTCTGAAGATAATTTTGTTGTAAAAGAATCGGATTGACTTATTTCATATAATGAATGTCCATATAGTATTATGTCATCGACATAAATATTATTTTTTGTATTGTCTGTCAATCTATTTACTACTTCAGGTAAACTATGTCCCGTAAGGCTATTTCCCAAAAAAAGAACTTTTACACTAGCAATTATTTTACTTGTTTGGTTATTATTTGATAATAATCCTGATGTACATAGAAGGTAGATTAGTAGAAATCTTAAAATATTGAGTCTTTTCATTAAACCTAATTTACTCGATTTCATATTCTCCTATGCCATCATTGTTACCATTTTGGCCATTTCGTTTACGGCTAAAGGAGCTTTTGTCTTCCATTGAACCAAATTTATATTCTAATTGGATTCCAACTGACTGACTATTCCATTTCCGTGTGCTCTCTTGAAAATAATTTTCACCATATGTTGTATATCCAAATCCCATAGTATTTAATACATCGTTCACCTTTAGGGAGATAGCTAATTTATCGTTTAGTACTTTCTTCTTGGCAGAAATACTTGTAAATGCCATCGATTCCATCCGTCCGATTGGTATGTCACGCGGAGACCGGTAAAAACCCATTAACATAATTTCCAAAGTTGGTGAAACATTCCAAGTACCTGTCAATCGGCTCATAAATCCGATCGAAGTTTCATTATAATCATCAAATACATTTGAAGCATTTACTTCATCAGCAAATAGATTTCCATTTAACATAATTCTAAACTTTTTTCCTAATGAACCAGAAGCAATCAGCTCCAATCCATAGGTATCCTGAGTGTCAAAGTTTTTATGTGTAGTTATTGAAATTCCTTCATCATTGATATATTTATAATAGCTGATCTTATCTGTAATATGGCGATAGTAGCCACCAAATGAAATTGAAATACCTCGATTAAATCTTGAAAAATTAATTTCAGCAACATCAATATACTCCGGCTTCAGGAATGGATTACCAACCCGAATATTATATTGATCCAAAGAATGTATTGCAGGATTTAACCTACGATACGATGGTCGATTTATCCTGCGACTATAACTGATCTGAACCTGAAATAATTGTTGCGGCCCTGCTGAAATAGCAAAACTCGGAAAAAAACTAGTGTATGGACTTTCTATTTTTTCATTTGTATCTTTTAATTCAGAAATAGTTGCAACATTTTCACCTCTCAGTCCCAATTGCAAACCAATATTTCCCATTTGAGTTGAAAACACTCCATATCCCGCTTGAATATTTTCACTATATAAAAAATTATTACTACGTTCATCATCAATATAAAATTCTTCATCACTATTTTGTTCAAATGTTTTGAATATATTATCTATCGAACGTTGCGTCCCCTTATATCCGACCTCAAGTTTTGTATTTTCTCCAAATGGATGAATATAATCAACTTGTAAATTTATTGTATTGTATGCATTATCAGTGGTTGTTTTTTCTGTATCAGATTCAACTAATTCTTCGTAACCAGAATATGGTGATGTATAGTTAAAATCTTCATTAATATTATTATTGTTGGAAATTTGCAAAATTGTTGAAAGTGTTTGTTTGGGCCTATCATATTTTCTATCATAAGTTGCTGATATATCAATTTTTTTACTATCTCTATTGCCATCATTGATTCTTTCATATTTTAATAATTGATCGGCAATTTCATCTGTAATAACTATTTGATCACGAATACGATTCCCATCGCTGTAGGTAGCGGATAATCCAACAGCATTCTTTAGATCAGGAATATATTCAATACCCGATTTAATAAATAGATTGTCTCCACCACGCTCACTATCAATTTCTTGATCCAAGATATTAGTGTAATCGGTAAAATCTGTTTCTCGATAGGTTTCTCCGTCTCCTCCTCGGACATCGTGTCTTAAACCGATGTTTGAAAAAATGTTTACTTTTTCATTCCTATAATTCAACTGTCCTGACCCATTATATGACAATAAAGTATTTATGCCTGATTTAATATTTCCACTTATTCCCGCAAAACGATTTTCCTTAAGTACGACATTTATAATACCTGCCATCCCCTCAGGATCATATTTTGCGGAAGGATTTGTTACTACCTCAATATCGCTAATATTATCAGCTGGAATATTTTCAAGTAATGTTACGGCATCTCCGCCTGCCATAATTGCAGGTTTACCATCGATCAGAAAATTAACATTTGCACTACCACGCAAGCTTACATTACCATCATTATCTACATCGACACCAGGAACTTGACGCAACGCATCTAAAGCACTTCCACCTGAGGTAATTGTATTTTGCTCTACATTGAAAATTTTCTTATCCATTGTTTGTACAAATAATGGTCGCTCACCTGATACTTCAACTTGCGAAAATGATAATGCGGAAGGTGACAATTTTATATTACCTAAATTTATATTTGTTATATCTTCTCTTGGACTAAACCTAATTGGTCCCTTTTCCACTCTTTTATAACCAATGTATTCGATTGATACTTTGTACATACCAAAAGGAATTTGCTTTATATAAATACTACCTTCCTCATCAGTTATTCCACCCGTAATAATTTCGTTAGTTCTCTGACTAATTAATGATACCGAAGCATATTGGAGTGGTTGACTTGTAACAGAATCAATTACAGTACCGTACAAAATTCCGATTTTTGGCATTTTACTCGGATCTAATTTTTGTGCAGATACCAAACTAATTATTAATAAAATAAAAATAGATTTAAATTGCATTGATATGTCCTTGAAATTTGACTTTCAATTTTTCCTGAGTACTAGATAGCACTGTGCCAAATAATTATTAGATACAAAAAAATGTAAAAGGTTAAAAATTAAACAGAGATGAATTAATAGTTAGACTAGACCATACCACGTTTAAGTTTTATATCTTTATATGCTTTATTCACTGCCTTGAATTTTTCTTCAGCTAATTCCTGCAATTCTTCACCAAGATGTGTCACCTTATCAGGATGATATTTCTTTGCCATTTTTCTGTAGGCTTTTTTTACTTCGTCATTATTGACGGATGAATCAATTTCCAAAATAAGATACGAGGATTTTGTACTCTTGACAAATATCGCTTTAATTGAAGCGAAATCATTCTCATTGATATTTATATTACGAGCAATGACTTGAATTATTTCAATTTCTTTAGGATGGATCACGCCATCAGCAGATGACAGGCCAAATAATAGATGTATAATTTCTAATCTGCTTGGATGGTCCATCGACCTCTGAATTTGCAAGCATACTTGAGGTAATGAATAAGTTTGTTTTAAGATTTCTTTATATAATAATATATATTTATTTGCATCATCCTTATTAAATTGTTTTCCTAAGAATCGTTTTATATAATCCAATTCCGAATGTAATAATTTCTCATCTGCTTTCATTACTGATGCTAATAATATTAACAACGAAGCCATAAAATCATCTGCACTTGTGCGGGATATTGTTGTTCTACTATATGTTGTTCCTCGTTTAGGATCGGACAACGATGCAAATGCATATCCAAGGATTGCGCCAATTGGACCGCCCATAGCCCATCCAAGTCCACCCCATAGTATTTTTTTTCCAAGAGTCATTATTTTACCATAATTTAAATTAATTCGTTAAAAAATAGTGTCGAAAATAAATAGGATTTGTAATTATGAAAAGAATTATACTGCTTTCATAATAACCATTTATGAAATTTTATTAACAAATATAACAAAATACCCAATATTTATAATATTTTAAAGTCTTTAATCATTTTTCTGTCAATCTTTGTATTACTATCCCTATATTTGAGTTGTATAAATAAGGTAATTCTAAATTGTCAAATACAAATATTGTTTATCTATCATTTAATTGTAACGATTAGATGAATTTGATAAATTTATATTAATTCTAATCAATATTTATGTATATAAGGTAAACCCATATATACAAGATTAATTAATTTGATGTAAATTATTACTAGGTATTAAATGAAAAAGAAAATCTTAGTTGTAGATGACGAAGCACAAATAGTTAGGTTACTTACATTACGGTTACAAGCCAATAATTACGATGTCGTAGTAGCATATGATGGTTATCAATGCATACAAATGGCAAAAGAAGAGAATCCTGACCTATTACTATTAGATATAAAAATGCCGATGGGTGGAGGAATAAAAGCATTTGAAAACCTAAGAAGCAACACAAATACCGAGAATATTCCTGTAATTTTTATTACAGCTTTTCCAAGTGTGGAAGTAAAAAAGCAAGTTATTGAAATGGGTGCTGACGGTTTTATTGCAAAACCATTTGGCAGTGAAGAATTATTAAATAAGATCAGATCAATCATAGGATTGTGAAGCGGGTTAATATACAGTCAATCAACTTTTTCATTGCAACCATATTTTTTAGCTCCCCGACTGAAACAATTCAATATATTTTATTGCAGTTGAGATAAACAATGGTAGAATCCTTATATGCTAAATAAAAACAAGATAATTAAATGACTAAAAATAATACTAAATCCTACGAAGATTTATCAGTAGAATTAAAAAATCTGAAAGAATTTGAACAACAGTTAATCTATAGCGAAAAAAAATACAGATCATTAACTGAAAATTTAAATGTCGGCGTTTACAGAAATACACCAGGTGCAAAAGGAAAGTTTATTGAAGTTAATCCTGCATTTTTGAAAATATTCGGATATAAAAATAAGAATTCAATACTCAATTTACATGTGTCTGACCTCTATGGAAACCCTAACGAAAGAAGAAAAACTAGTGACAAGTTAAAACAACAAGGTTTCTTAAAAAATGAACAAGTAAATCTTATAAAAAAAGATGGTACTCCAATCATTTGCTCAATTTTTGCCACTTCAGTTAAAGATAGTAAAGGAAAAGTAATCCACTACGATGGAATAATTGAAGAAATTACTGATCGTGTAAAATCAGAAATTCATTTAAGAGAGAGTGAGGAGAGATATCATAAGCTATTTGACTCTTCAAAAGATGCAATTATGACATTAAGTCCTCCAAATTGGTTATTTACTTCAGGTAATAACGCTATTTTGGATATGTTTAAAGTCAAAGATATCAAGGAGTTTACCTCTTTAGGACCCCAGGATATATCGCCTGAAAGACAGCCTGATGGTAGCAAATCGTCTAAAATAGCCAAAAAAATGATAGAGACTGCCATGAAAGAAGGATCAAATTATTTTAAATGGACTCACAAAAGACTAAATGGTGAAACGTTTCCTGCCACCGTATTACTGACACGTGTTAGGTTAAAAGGAGAGACATTTTTACAAGCTACCGTTAGAGATATAACCGATAGAAAAAAAGCGGAAGAATTGCGTGGAAAATTGCTCGACACTGCTCAGCACTTAACAAAGTCACTAGATCTTAATACTGTATTAGAACAAATATCCAAACAGGCAAGGTTGTTATTAGAATCTCATGGTATAACTATATATTTGTTAGATGATGACGGAGTTACAATTAAACCTGCACTGAGTAATGATCCACCGTATGATGATATAGTTATGGCAACAAACCTAAATATCAACAAAAGTTTGACTGGAAAAACCATTAAAGCTAAAAAAGGAATGATATTTAACGATACAAATATAGAAACTGGCACTTTTCATTTACCAGGGACACCAGAATTGGACGATGACCATGTAATAATATCCCCTTTCATAATTGACAATAAAGTAATCGGGACAATGAATTTGTACCGAGACACTTCTCCGTTTTCAGATGATGATTTGGTAATAACAAATACATTTGCCGCTTATGCATCTACAGCGATAAAAAATGCTAGTAACCATGAGAACTTATTGATTGAAATGAAAGAACGACAATTAGCTGAAGAAGAAATGCGGGTTAGTGAAGAAAAATATCGTTCACTAGTCAATAATAGTCCTGATATAATAATGAGAGTAGAACCAAAGGGGGTAATTACCTATATCAACTATAAATACGCGGGACAAACATCGGAGGAAGTTGTTGGAAAAACAATATATGATCTAATGCCATCGGAGTTTCATGATAAGGCAAAAGATTCACTTAAAAAAGTTTTTATAACAGGTAAAAGTTTTAATTATGAAAATCTTGGACTAAGCAACGAGGACAAAGTTGTTTGGTATAGAAATAATATTGCTCCTATAAAATCTAATGGTGACGTCGTTGGAGCTACCATTATTGCACGTGACATTACTGAAGAAAAGCAAATAGATGTAATGAAAACTGAGTTTATTTCATCGGTATCACATGAATTAAGAACACCATTAACAATCATTCAAGAATCAATATCTCAAGTACTGGATGATATTTATGGTGATCCAACTGATGGACAGAAAGAAGTGTTGATCCCTTGTATGGAAGATACTGCTAGACTTTCTCGCATTATTAATAATCTTCTTGATATTTCAAAAATAGAAGGACAGAAAGTATCAATTACCAGAGAAATGATTGATATTGTAAAATTAGCAAAAAATGTTCTATCCTCTTTTCAAACTAAGGCTGATAGTAAAAATCTCAAATTAATATTCAAAACTTCAATAGAGAAGATCGAGGTTTATATTGATAACGATAGAATAATTCAAGTTTTTATGAATTTGATAGGCAATGCTATTAAGTTTACTAAAAAAGGTGAAATTGAAGTTTCTATCGTTAAGTCCGAAAACTCGGTAAAATGTACTGTTTCAGACACGGGAAGAGGTATAGCACATAAAGATATAGCAACAGTGTTCGACAGATTCCACCAAGTAGGCAGAATTGCAAGTCCTTCAGAAAAAGGAACAGGGTTAGGATTGTCAATTAGCAAGGGAATTGTTGAGTTACATAATGGTCACATATTAGCAGAAAGCGAAATCAACAAAGGTTCACAATTCCATTTTACGATTCCAATATACACTGTGGATGAAATATTATTTGAAAACATAGAGCAAGGCATAGCAGTAGCAACAAAGAAACATATTAAATTGTCTTTATTAATTATACGATTGAATAATTTCGGAGAAATTGAAAAAACATTCGGCTTAGAAAAAGCAAAGGAGACAACACATAGAATATTAGAAGCATTCCAGGATGTAATTGCACCAGGTGAATTCTCATTTATCAAGGGAAGAAATGAAGTAATCCTTTTTTCAGATATAACTAAAAAAAATATTTCACCTATTGTAGAAAAATTAGAAACTATACTTTCTAATTTTGTTTCTAACTTCAGTAAAGAATTAGATATTGAAATGTCATATGGTTATTCAATCTATCCTAATGATGCACATAGCGCAAAAGATTTATTGCAGTCGGCATATAAAACACTTTTAATTAAAAATAATCATAAATAGTAAAGAGAATATAATGGGAAAAAAAATATTAGTAGTTGACGACGAACCCCAAATTGTACGTTTATTAAGCCAGAGATTAAAAGCCAATGGATATGAAACATTTACTGCTAATGATGCATATCAATGTATAAAAATGACAAGAGAAGTTAAACCTGATTTGATATTATTAGACATGAAAATGCCAGCAGGAGGCGGGATTCAAGCGTTTGAAAATCTCAAAACATCCGTTTATACCTCAATGATCCCAATAATTTTTATTACTGCGTATCCAGGTGATGAAGTAAAAAAACATATTAAAGATTTAGGTGCAGATGGATTTTTTTCAAAACCTTTCAAAAGTGCAGATCTACTAATTAAGATAAAAGAATTAATTGGTGAATAGACAAAATATTTAACATATTAATATCGTAATTATTAATATGTCGCTATAAACAATAATTTATTTACGCAGGTAATTCCCTAAGCAAATATAGGGATTATCCTTATTGCTGTGTTCTTACCCCCTCTCTAACTTCTATTGAATAATAAATATACTAATAATATTTATTTTCGAGGAGACATATTTAAGCTTTACAATAATATTTTAACATATGCCGGGAACTATCTAGATCATTAGCGGCGAATGAGTAGTATAACCTTCCACTGTTATGGTATGTCTCCTACTGCTCGTAATGATCAAAAGAATTTATGTTCCCGGCTTTTCTTTTAGTATATTATAACTGGAATATTAATGTTTTTATAAGATTGTTAAAATAAATTAATGGAAAAATGAATAAAAATATCACACACATAATTGTCAGTTTTATTTTGGCAAATTCATTTGTCTTTGGACAAAGTACACGATTTCACGGAAGTAAACAACCATGGTTTGAAACAATTGGCTTAACAATATTTGCTTTTACATTACTCGTCATAGCCATCATTTATACAATTCATTTACATAACGAAAAACAAAAATTGTCCGAAGAAAGAAATCGATTGAGCAAATTAAGTATTGACTTGAAATCAGAAGTGTTCAAAAAAGATTCTCAATTTAAAGAAACATCAATTGCCTTACAGATTATTAAAGATAATACATTTGATGCGGTAATTATTTTAAACAATATGGGGAGAATTATATTTTGGAATTCTTCTGCCGAACGAATTTTTGGATTTATAGCGGAA
>CAZWKR010000006.1:0-144119 GCA_964634215.1 uncultured bacterium | reverse complement strand
CTACGATCAATTCGATTAATGTGAAACCTTGTTCGTTTCTTAGTGTTTGTTTCATGGTATTCTCCTTTTTTTTACCAGCCTTTCAATATGCGGAGTTTAATTAGTGAGACCGCTATCGTTTAGGCATATTTTTAAAACATATTCTGCTAATACAGCAACAATTACTGTGCCAAAGCCGTAAGTTGTTGTTTATATTGAACAAAATACTGTACTGTTTTAAAATACGTTCTCCATTTCGATACAACATGTACCATAATAGAACATTTTGTTTACTTTCAAAATAGTAAACTAATTGTGTATAGTAAATATAACCCCAGTAGAATGAGAAACAACCCAAAAAGAATACGCCTAGTTAAAACGTATACATCAATCGACAATGATTTACGTTTATTCACGGTTATATTCCTATTAGACAACCCAATGATATAATCATTAAAACGAATTAATAATTCCGGTGAAAAGAGCAATATAATACCAGCTATAATTAAAAGTGCTGCCGTGGGTATAATTGTTATTGTAATAATTAATTGCATAATATTTTCCTTTTAAATTTCTGTATAACCAGCTGTTAGAACGGTAAAACCACCTAAGCCCAATAAGCTTATACCTTCAATTCCAAGATATTTAGTTGATTTATTTGTTTTACCCTCGATTCTAAGCTGCATTGTATCTACTGCTCCAATAATTTGGGTTAAATTGAAAGTGAAATCTTCAAAGTTTGGCGTCAAATCCTCAGTGGCATTACCAACAGTAGGGGTCATTGGACCAATGCTCACACCTTGCCAACGCTCAACTAAGATACCATTAATAAAAAATTCTAAATAATCTCCTGTTTGAAAATCACTTTGTTTGCTCTCATTGAATATATCAACACCTGCAGCTAAGGATAATGTTAACATAAAATCTTGATCCTCTTCTGTTGCTACAGGTTCAAAAACTAAATTGCTATTGTTTTGAACTTTTGTACCAAAGAAAAAACAGCTATCTGCTCCAGTCAATACAAAATGTGGAATAATACCATTTGGTACTTCACCATCACATGTAAACCCCCAATAGCGTGCTCCCGGTCCAACTCCATCTGGACTATATTCAAAACCATCATCATCTTCAAATCCCTCTTCTAGCAGTGTATCAGAAGGAGTTGGCATAACATTTAAGGACAAAATTCTATTACTGCTAGAGTGTGTGCCCTTAGAAGTAATCAGTATAACCTGATTAACAGGATCTATTGTTGTTGTGTCAATTATAATATCACTGTTATAGAAAGGATAAGTACCTGCTATATCGTCCAAACCATCCGAAAGTTGCATTATAATATATTCGATACCAGAAACTGCTGTCCAGCGAGCCTGTGAACTCGAATAATTATTTGCCGAACTTGTAACATTCAACGAAATTGAATTTGAAAAGTATAACACCAATAACCCAAGAATTACAGCAATAATAATTGCAGTAACTGAGACAACAAATCCTCTTTCGTTTCTTATCACTCTCATCGTTCACTCCAAATAATTAATTATTGATCTCTCAATGTTTCGGGAGATACATCTGCTGTAAAACGGGTAGATTCATTATTCCTACTGAATAATAGCGATAATCTGATACGCCTAATAGGCGTCGCGACATTATCGTTAACATCATAATAATTAAAATAACTATTATTAAAGTCGACGTTTCTTGCTAATAATTCCTTATTACCTGATCCTAATCTCCTGGTAAAGGTTCCATCATTATTTATTTCATAATCAATAACTACATTTGTATCCAGTGTAGTCGTAAACTGGATATTTGTGGCGGTAGCCGTAAAAATATTATACGTCGATCCGGCTTCCCGATTAAATTTTTTAAGACAAGAAGTAGCATCAATGATTAATGATTTTCTAGATTGAACTCTACCAAATGCTTCTGTACTACCCATTATATAAATAACCAATAAACTAGCTATTATTCCAACAATAACCATTGCAACAACTAACTCAATCAATGTAAAACCGTTTGATCTGTCATGTTTGTACGTAAAATGTTTTTTTATTTCCCTAATTTCCATGAGCTGTCATAATTGAAGTTAATACTATAGTATTAGGCAAATTTTCATGGCTAACAGTAACAATTATTCGTTTATAATGAGTAGCATACACACACGCATCCAATAAATTTACAAGATGATCAACATAAAATACATTTGATGTTGCTTGGTAACCAACATCAGCATAACCCGGTATAATTGACCAATCTGCTCCAATATAATCATCTATATCATCATAATCACCACTATCTTGCCCTAGTGGATACGTCCATGGCATACCTGATGTATTATAATTCTCATCAAATCTGTGAGCACGGATATAATTCATTACAGAATTTGCATAGGCTGTACCTTTTGCAATGGTTTCATTTCTTACACTTTTAACATTTAAATCAATTATCACAAAAAGTATACCTGTTAAAACAAAACTAATTATTACAATTCCAATTATTGTGTCAATTAGTGTGAAACCGGATTGGTTTTTTTTATAATTCATAAACATATCCAGTTTCTTCTTCTATAACAATGATCCGTGTACCATTTAAGGTTATTTGCCCACCGGAAGAAGGCGTACCCCACCAATCGTAATCAAATCCACCTCCTAATGACTCAGCAGTAATTGTAACACCATTGTAATCATCCAAATTTATTATAGCCGATTGATTTGTTGCTGGATCAGTCAGAACCACCGGATCAGAATTTGGTGGCGTATTATAAACACCATAACTGTAACTATTATTGCCTAAATCAATCGCAAACCAAGTATTTACGTGATTAGTCACTGCATAGTTATTAACATACCGTAAATCATCTGCTAATTTGTCGGTAGCAACTCTCAAATTCATACTCTGTACAGTATTTGCGAACCTTGGATATGAAATAATAGAAATAATGCTTATAATCATTATCACTATTACTAACTCAATTAAAGCAAATCCATCATTCCACATATTTTTAATATTTTTATTTATAGCAAGCATTTAAAATATATTATTTTACAATATCAATCATCTTCCACATTGGTAAGAATATAGACAATGCAAATATTAACAAGAAAACTCCTATAACTATTGTTAATAACGGCTCAATAGCTGATGCAAGACCATCAATTTTTGTTTTTACAGACACATCATATTGTTCGGCAATGTTAAGCAACATATCATCCAACGCTCCTGATTGTTCGCCAGTACCAATCATCATGATTGTCATTGCGGGTATATGCTTACTTTTTGATAGAGCATCAGCAATGGGAACTCCTTTAATAACCTCTTCACGTGCATAAGCTATGTCTTTAGCAATAACACGATTACCAAGAGTCTGCTCCACGATCTCAAGAGCCCGTACAATTTTTATACCACTTCGACTTAATGTTTCTAAAATATGTGCAAACCGCGCTAATGTTGATTGCAAAACGATATCTTTGAATACCGGCATAGCTAATTTTATTGCATCAAAACGATATGCCCCAGCAGGCCGCTGGGTATAAAAACGTATAGAAATGATAACAATTAATACAACCCAAAAGGTAACGAACCAATATTTTGTAATCATTATACTTAGAAAGATTAATGCTCTTGTTGGTAATGGTAACGCTACCCCTGCATTTGTAAACATTTCAGCAAATCTTGGCATAATAAAACCAATGGCAGCTACAAAAGCTAATACTAATATTGATAGTACTATAATTGGATAACGCATGGCTGATTTAATCTTGCGTTTAACAGCAATATCATGATGTAAGAAACTACGTATATGATCTAGAATTTCATCCATTGATCCAGTGGTTTCACCCACTCTCACCATATTCACATATAGAGCGTTAAATACTTTTGGATAATTATTCAGCGCTTTGGAAAACTCGACACCCTGATTTACTTTTTCAATAATATCTAAAATGATATTTCTGAAATTGTCCGATTCAAATTGTTGTACGACAGTTTCTAAACTTTTTACTAATGGAACACCTGCCTTCAACATAACAACTAATTGGGAAGTAAAGTTTTCAAGATCTTGGGGTTTAATTCTGTAAAATCTGTCTTTAAAATTTGCTTTAAACAATGGCTGTCGAATTCTTTTAATAGAAATTGGACATTCATCACGTTTAATTACTGTGTGTTTTAATTCAGCAGCGGAATTTGCTTCATAAACATCTTCCACTACATCTCCATTTGCAGTAATTAATTTGCAATTATACTGAGGCATTTTTATATATTTATGTAGTTATTTTGAACATTCAATTATAAAACAATTTTATATAATTTAATCCTCTAAATCATATTTTTTTAATTTTCTGTATAAAGCTGATCGTGAGATCTCTAATGCTGTTGCTATTTTAGATAAATTTCTATGATATACCTTAAGGGCATTCTCGATTACAATTTTCTCTATTTTCCACATTGGTAAGATATTACCCTCTACCTCATCATTGAAATTAATTGTAGTATCTACTGGATCCGTTACAACATCAACATCAACTTCAACTAAGACTTTTTTATCAAGAGTTGTTCCTGTAGAATAAAATAATATTCTAGTTAATACATTTTCTAATTGTCTAATATTTCCATAGAAAGGCAATACTTTTATAGCATCTATTAATTCCCACGATATGGATTTAATAGGAAGTGAGCTTTTTTCTAACATTTCACCTATTAGCTTAAAACATAACAAAACTATATCATCACCTCTGTCCACTAATTGTGGTAATTCGATTGGAATTACATTTAGCCTATAAAACAAATCAGATCTGAAACTTTTTTCTTTTATCATACTTCGTAGGTTACGATTTGTTGCTGCAATATAGCGTACATCCACCTTCTTTTCTTTAATGCTTCCCAAGCGCGTGAATGTTCCATCTTCCAATACTCTTAACAATTTTGCCTGTAGATCAAGCGGCATATCGCCAATTTCATCTAAGAACAATGTACTGTTATTGGATAATTCAAACTTTCCCTCTTTAACACTGTCTGCACCGGTAAATGCACCTTTTTCAAATCCGAACAATTCACTTTCTTGTAAAGTAGATGGAATTGCTGCACAATTGAGCGATACCAAATTCTGGTTACTTCTTAGACTTAACTCATGAATTGTTTTAGCCATCAATTCTTTACCACTACCGCTATTACCAAGAACAAGAGTAGTAAAATCAGTTTGTGCTACTCTTGCTAACTGTCGATACACTTGTAACATTACATTGGAATTACCTATAATTGTATTGAAACCATTTGGTCTTAGACATTCATTGGCAGCAGGTGAAAACTCTTTTATCAACTTATAGTATTGTTGAATATCATTTAGAATTATCGGAATTTTTTCGATTGCTTTTGATTGTGGAATTACTCTAAATAACGATGAACTTGCAGTAAATATTTCACGATCTATTTCGACATCATTACTAATAATAATAATTGGTATTCTATTATTTAACTTCCTTAATTGTCTCTGAAATGTTTCATATTCTCCTACCAATATTTTCCAATCAATAACAATAGCATCATAGTTATCAATAGCTAAGTAGGATAAAATTGAATTCGGAGAAAATGCCTGCTTAATTTTTTTTGAGTGGTTAGACAACAATTTATAAATATCTGATACAAAAACTTTATACTCATTTGAACGATCAGTTGATATGCCAAAAATGTAATTCATATTATTATACTTAAATTAATGAAATTCTCATCATTTCTTCTATTGAAGTAACACCATCCAAAACATATTGTCGGGCTGATTCACTTAAAGTAACCATTCCATTTTTTATAGCTACTTTCTCAACTTCCCTTGCCGTAGCATGTTTATTTACTAGGTCAGATATTTCTTCGTCTGGAATTAATAATTCATATACACCGGCTCGACCAGCGTATCCAGTATCACGGCAGGCAGTACAACCTACAGGTTTAAACAATTCACCATTGTAATCATCCTGTATATTTAATTTCTTCCTAAATGACGCCGTTGGTTTTACTGCTTTTTTGCATTTCGGACATAATCGCCGAATTAATCTTTGTGCTAATATTGCTCTAACCGTTGAACTTACTAAAAATGCATCAACTCCCATATTTAAGATTCTTGTATAGGTTGAGGAGGAATCATTAGTATGAAGTGTACTAAATACTATATGGCCTGTTAATGCCGCTCGTATTGCTAATTCTATTGTCTCACGATCTCTCATCTCACCAACCATTATGACATCAGGATCTAAACGAAGCATTGCTCGTAAAGCAGATGAGAACGTAACACCGGCCTTTTCGTTAATTTGACTTTGATTAATATTATTTATTTGATATTCGATTGGATCTTCGACAGTTAAAACATTGATTTCTACTGAATTTATAACATTTAGTGAAGCATATAATGTTGTTGATTTACCAGATCCCGTAGGTCCAGTAACTAGTACTAAACCATGCGGCAACTTGGCGACTTTGTTCCATTGTTTATACATATTATCAGACAATCCCAATTTTTCTAAGGTAATTTGACCTTTGGAAATATCCAAAATACGCATGACCATTTTTTCACCTGTCGGAGTTGGAAAAGAAGCAGCCCTTATGTCGGCAGCTTTATCTTCAAATTTGTATCGAAAACGTCCATCTTGAGTACGACGTGTTTCTGCTATATCCATTCCTGATAAAATTTTTATCCGGGAAATCATTGGTGAGAGTGATTCAATTGGTAAAGTATAGTATTCATTTAATACACCGTCAACCCTAAATCTTACGCGTACATCGTTTTCTCGTGGATCAATATGAATATCACTAGCACCCATGTTAATAGATGACTCCATCAACATATTTACTGCTTCAATAATTTCAACATCTACAGCAATTTCTTGGGAAGTTACACCTTCTCCGGAATATTGTTTTTCTGATATAGATGCAGACAATTCATCTACACTTTCAATTCTATGATGCAACTCAATAGCTTGATGTATATTCCGGTCCGATGCTAAAACTACATTGATCTCCATTACGGTCTCTTCAGAAAGCTCATCTATAATTTGTACATTGTTTTGATCAAAGCACGCCACTGTTAGTTCATTTTCTAAGTGAAATAATGGAATTACATTTAGACGTTTTGCAGTTGCCTCACTAATTAAATTTAGTGTTTCTTTCTTAATTTTATATGTTAATGGATCTACCCACGGTATCCTAAGTTGATGACTTACCATTTTAATAACATCATTTTCAGTTACCATCTTTAATGATATCAATGCTGTTCCTAAATAAACGTTATGTTGTTTTTTATATAATAACGCTTCTTCAAGCTTGGTATCATCAATTATTCCAGCTTCAACAAAGAGCTGTCCAATTTTTTTCCTGTCAGTTATCATATCTCACAATTAATTACTATTTATAAAAGTGTAAGTACCACTCAATTATTTTTTCACCCCAAATAAGACTCGCCAGCAAACCAAGACTCATAAATGGACCAAATGGAATTTTCTGTTTCGATTTCAATTTTTTTTGTACAAAAAGAAGAACAATAATTATAGAAGCAAATATAAATGAAAATCCTAGAGCCAATAGACCACTCTTCCATCCTAATAATAATCCGATTAAAAATGCGTATTTAACATCTCCCATGCCCATACTATCTTCTTTGTAAAAAATTCTACCGAGATACCCAATTAAATAGAATAAAGCACTTAAACCAATGGCACCTAATAAATACCTCCATATATTATCTAACGCAAATAGTATTATATAAATAGAGACAGGTATTAATCCTAATAGTAACAATTTATTCGGAATTAATTGTACATCAATGTCAATAAAGGTAATTATTATTACGATACTAAATAAAACACACAGCAGTAACGTTTTAATTGTATAGCCATAATAGTAATATAATAGTAAAAATACTAGTGAAGTTAAGATTTCAATTAGGGGATATCTTAGTGAGATACGAGTGTGGCAACTAGAGCATTTACCTCTTAAAAATAAATAACTCAGCACAGGGATATTTTCCCAGAATTTTAATTGATGCTTACATTTAGGGCATCTAGAACGAGGTTTTGAAATAGATTCATTATTCGGTATACGAAAAATACATACGTTTAAAAAACTTCCAATTGATAGTCCCAGTACTATTATTAATATTTCAGTCATGATTCAATAAAATTAAGTGATTTCACTATTCCTATAAGTTCATTTAAATCTATTGGTTTTAATAATATGCCGTCAGCTCCACTATTTTGTGCTAATTGCTGATATTTTTGTCCATCACCATCAGATAGTATCACCACTACTATATCTTCATACTTTATATCAAATTTTAGCAAACTACAAATTTGATAACCGTTAAAACCTGATAACACCGCATCTATTAGCACAAGATCCGGTTTCTCTTTTCTAACGAGATTAAAACCACCAACACCATCATGTGCAACAAGAACTTCATATCCATGATCGATTAGATATTGATATATTGAGTTTATATCCGACTTTTTTCCATCAGTAATTATAATTATTTTACTAGTCATACTTCTTATTTATTGATCCTCAATATCTAATTGTATCTCATGTTCTTTACCGACCCATCCTTCAGCTTTAATTTTCATTGTTAAATCAGTTTTATGATCAGAATTTTCTATTGCTGTTTCTGGTGTTATAATACCACGTTTATAAAAATCAAATAAACACTGATCAAATGATTGCATTCCCTCAGCTCGAGAGAACTCCAGAGCACGAGGTAGAAAATGTATTTCACCTTTTTTAATTAAATCTTTTATTCGGGCAGAAGAAAATAATATTTCCAGTGCAGGAATTTGTTTTCCATCTTTTGTTGGCACTAATCGTTGTGCAATTATTGCATTTATATTTTCACTTAATTGATGTCTTGCTGTTTTCTGAAGATCCGGACCGTAGATATTAAAAATTCTTTCTACCGCAAGTTGAGTGTTGGTTGCATGCATAGTACTTAGCACTAAATGACCCGTTTCTGCAAAATTAACTGCTGTAGCGATAGAATCCATATCACGAATTTCTCCCATCAGTAAGGCTGAAGGATATTCTCTAAGAGCACTTTTTAGGGCTCTCTTAAAAGAAAACGAATCTTGACCAATTTCCCTTTGGTTTACAATAGATTTTTTATGTTGATGCAAAAATTCTATAGGGTCTTCCAATGTCAAAATATGTCCAGTTTTATTCCGGTTACGATAATCAATTAATGCGGCTAATGTAGTGGATTTACCAGAGCCTGCAGATCCAACTATCAGAACCAACCCTCGATCTCCCAATGCAATTTTACTTAAACTCTTCGGTAGTCCAAGTTCCTCCGGTGTTTTAATGACTGATGGAATATTATGGATTACCATCGCATCTGATCCGCGCTGAACGAAGTAGTTCACCCGAAATCGACCGACTCCTGGGAAACTATATGTAAAATCTAACTCTTTTTCACGTGTAAATATTTGTCCCTGTTCAGTAGATAATAAATTCTTTCTAAATTCTTGGAGCATGTCGATTGAAATTACCTCCTCTTCCAATCTAACAATATCTTTTCCAATTTTTAATGCGGGGTAGGCACCTAAACTGATAAATAAATCATCTGCTTTGGATTCAATCATTAATTTTAGTAATGTGTCAATATTATACACCGAATCTAACTCCCACTAATGCTTTCTATAAGTTTGTCACTTTCTTTCTCAACGCGCATCATTTCTTCTTTTGTAATAAGAGATTGTTTATATAGTGCCTGAATTGATTGTTCCATTGATAACATCCCAATTTTACCGTGGGTCTGAATAACTGACGGCAGTTGATACGTTTTTCCCTCTCGGATTAAATTTGCAACAGCTGGAATACCAACTAATATTTCAAAAGCAGCAACCCTACCACCAGTTTTACGCTTTAATAATCGTTGGGTTATTACTCCCAAAATAGATTCACTTGCCATCAATCGTATTTGGTTTTGCTGAATTGGTGGAAATTGATCGATAATTCTATCAATCGTGTGTGGAGCATCCATTGTGTGCAAAGTTCCAAATACGAGATGACCTGTTTCTGCGGCACTAATAGCAAGTGCTGTAGTTTCCATATCACGCATCTCACCAACAACTATAACATCAGGATCTTCTCTTAACGCATTGCGTAAGGCATTGGCAAACGAGTGCGTATTTATACCAACCTCGCGATGAGTGACTAAGGACTTTTTACTTTTATGTATAAATTCCACAGGATCTTCAATCGTAATAATATGTTTTTGTTTTTTTGCGTTTATATATTCAATTACAGTATTTAATGTTGTGGTCTTGCCACACCCCGTTGGTCCAGTAATTAAAATAAGTCCTTGATCTTGTAAGGATAATTTTTTTAAAACTTGAGGTAATCCTAATTCTTCGAATGTATATGTATCTTCATTTATGGCGCGAAAAACAACGGCATCTCCAAAATAACTACGAAATACATTGACTCTAAAACGTCCAATACCTCGGAACTCTACAGAAAAATCGATCTCTAATTCTTCTTCATATCGTTTCCGATTGTCTTCACTCATAATATCAAAAACTAATAAATGAACATCATCGGATCTTAGAGGTTCTTGCTTAGTTTTAATTAATTCACCATCAATCCTATAAATCGGAGGAGAGTTCGGACTTAGATGAAGATCTGAAGCATTTACCTCACCCATATACGATAATAATTCATAAATCTCCACAGTCTATCTCCACTATTTTATTGATATCGAATTATTGAAGGGGTAATGAATACCAACAATTCACGTTGTTCAGTAGTATAAGTAGTATGTGTAAATAATTTGCCAAGTAGAGGGATACTGGATAAAAATGGTATCTTTTTATTGTTTTCGATTATTTGATCAAAAATCAGCCCCCCAATCATAAGCGTTTTTTGGTTTTCTACCCTGACATGGTTCGTGGTTGCACGATCGGAGATAATTGGTTGATCATTGTCGGGACCAGTAAACCCAACCAAAGCCTGAACTGAAGTTGAAATATCCATAGAAATAAATTGATCTTCATTAATCCTTGGTTGAACATTTAATACTATATTGATTTCCTTATCCTCAAAGCTTGTTGTCTGAGCAATATTTGTAGTTTGAGTAACCATTACAGGATACGTTGTACCGACTTTAAATGTAGCAAGCGTATTATTTTTTGTTGTTATTTGTGGCTCTTGGATCAAACGAGTTTCGCTGTCTGAAGCCAATAGTTCCAAGACACTTTCAAATACAGGAAGTGAGAAGGAATATAAACTTAAACTGTTGGCATCAAATATTTTGAAATTTTCAAAATCAATTAGGGAAGCTTTGGCGTCTGGTACAGGACCTATCATTTCTGACCGCAGAGTCCAATCAATACCTAACCGTTCATTAACATCTAATTTAGTTTCAACAAATTTTACTGATATATTGATTTGCGGCACACGTATATCTAAACTTTTAACAATATAATCTATTCTATCAAAATTTGAGTAAACGTCAGTGACAAGAATATGATCAGCTGTCATCATACTAGTCATACCTTGCATACCACCCATAGCACCACCACTCGATCCTGTATTCATTCCTCCACTCAACGCACTGGATTGCGTTCCAAGATTCATACCAGAACTAGTATTGCTCCCACTAGCCCCACCTAATCCGACACTAGCTGCTCCCATTTGTCCGGTCTGTCCCCCGGAACCACCAAAATAACTACTACTTGCTACTGGTGAGAACGCCTGGAAATTGCCTTCCTCTGTTAAAACATACGTTAATGCTGTTCCAATTGAATATGCATCCGTATGTTCCAATTTATAATGTTTTGTCACTAATCCGACCACTGCGTCATCGTCAATAGGTTTAACAACAATCAAATTGTCTTGGATAAACCAATCATAACCATTAATCTTTAACATCGCATCTAATGCGGAGCCTACGCTTACATCTTTTAATGTTAGCGTTACAGTACCTTCAATGTCATCATTTGCGATTAAATTCATTCCGCTTTGCATTGCGATCAGCCGCAAAACGTCAATCAGCACAGCATCTTTTAAATTCATTGAAACTACATGTTCAAAATTAGACCATATTTCTAAATTTGAATTTGTTGTGTCTGGTTTTTGGATTTTATATTTTTCGTTTATATATTTTGTTGACCATATAACACGTAAAATATTTTCACCTATATGATCAATTCTGAATTCCGGAATCTCACTAAAATACAAATCCACTCTTGCGTGTTTAAAATACTTGTTACTGATTGTTTCTTTTGCTTCTATTCTAAATAATGGTGGCAGGTCAATTGCTTTTTGATAATTCCCCTCTGTAAGCTTGGTATTAGGGAATATGAGAGATATTGATGGTGGTGATTGCTGTATTGCTTTTTCATAGTTTATATCACCATCAAAAATTAGATACACTCCAGTTGTATCAAAATTATTGTACGGAAGAATCCGGTCAATTTGTTGTGCAAACATAAATGAATATGATACCATTATTAAAAATATGATTGAAATATATTTTTTATGATTCATCTAATTCTAACCTTATATTGCGGCTTCCTCTACGTAAGATGACATGATCAAAGCCAATTTTTACGACACGAAATCCTTCAAATTCATCTCCCTCTTTCAAAATACTTGCAGTCATAACTGTATCTATATCAGTCATAACAACCGAATTGATTAATGAATAACCCTTATCTTGTAACAGGGAAATTCCACTTAATCTCAAATCGGTGTACTGACCTAATTCTCGATCCCGAATTGATCGAAGCGAGTCTTCATCTAAGTAAAAAAATGGATCACTCTGCCAATCTCCATCAAATTTAAATCCTTTTACACTATGACTGGGATACTTGACTTTTTTCTTCACATCTTTTTTAGTATTTTTCCTTTTATCAGGTACTTTTTCTGTTGTAGCGTATGCAATGTTTTTATTGGCATTTTTCGTACGTGTAGGCACTTTATCTTTTTTTGCAAAGACAGTATTATTTAAAATTAAATAAATAAATAATACTCCAAGTATGCCCAACAATATATACAAACGCTTATTATCGGTCTGAGCCATTAGTTATATTCCGAAAATATATAAGTATAAAGTAATACTTTACAATTCAATCCACCTTCAATACCAAATTCAGTTTCAATATTAAATTTCAATAAATTGATGAACCTTTCATGTTTTTGTAATTCTTGAAAAAATTTGCCGATCGATATATAATCGCCGTTACATTCCATTTCTACCAAGTATCTTTCAATTTTCTTTTCTAGGAGTCTGCTACTAACTTCAATTTGTGGAAAAGTATTTACCAAAATTGGTTTAAAGATATCTATGATAACATTATTTCTTCCTGCAACTTGATGAATAATATCTAACGTTTCTATATAAGAATCAGATCCTTTAACATTCACTTTTAATGGTATATGGACTCTTAATGTATCATAATTAAGTATCTGTTTTTCTCTAGTATTTTTTATTGTTGTAAAATTTGCACGTTCACTACTTAACCGCTTAAAATTATTTTCAGCTTCAATTAGATCTTCCTTGATTTTACTATAATTATTTCTATTAATTACTAGTACGTAGAAAAACCAATAAAAAATTACTATAGTTAGTAAAGAGATTAATACTGTGAAAATGGTTTTATAATTTTTCATACTCATAAATCAAGGTGTAATTTGAAAAACAACCCTTGATTATCACTAATTTTATTTTCAGATTTTTGCATAATTTTAACATCAGTGAAATATTTCATTTTCTCAAGTTGTAAAATAAAATCAGTTAGATAAATATCTGAAACAGAATTATCTTCATCAACAAAACCTGCTACTTCCAAATGTTCTTTAAAATTATCTGCAATCAAAACTGAATCGGGCAAATCCATACCATTCACAAAATTCAAAGATGTTAATTTTAATTCCTCAGGTACTATTGATGAGAATAATTGAAGCATTTTTATTTGATTTTCAGTATAGGTACGATCATTATGCAAAGTACGGTTTGATAGATTGATAATCTGAATGTCCCCCATAAAACTAGCATAATCTTTTGTGTCCACCGATAATCGTTGTAACTCCGCTTTTTTTGCTTCAATCTCCCTTTGTCCAATTTTTAATGCTGAACTACTATACAACCCTGTAAATAAAAATATAGGAATAAATAGAGCTAATAAAGCCGCGGTAACCTTACTATAAAATGAATATTTATAGTTATCACGAATATGTATTGGAGCTACATTGAAATCCTCAACCTCGTCCGTAGCCAAGGCAAAATTTAAAACATAATTTGGGTATTGTTGGGAAGGAATATCTACATCGCTATGAATATAATATTCTCCAGTTCGCATTGGATTTAACAATTCTACACTCTGATAGATGTTCTCTTGAATAGCTTCAAGTAATCCTGGGAATGATGCGGCGACACCATCAAATAACAACTCTTTCCATTCCAGATCAGATTTCTGATTTTTAAAATAATTCAAAGTGCGATTTAATTCACTATTAATTCTCTCTACAACAGGACGAATTGCAATTGTAATTTTATTAAGATCTATATTTGAATTAGCAGCTATACCAGTTTGATTTTGAGGATAACCGTATTGCATTAATATATCTTTTGCAATTGCAATGTCAATTGTCTCTCCCGATTCATTCGTTTCAACTTTTTTAATAATTGCTTTATAAAAATCCTGAGCACCTAACGCTATCTTTCTGGAAAATTGCAATATATGATCAGTTACAACAATTACAAGTGTTCTCGATTCTCCGATGTGAACAATCACATAAGAACCAATGTCTTTATCAGGATAATTTTTAACAAAGGATTTCCACAACAGAATAGATAATGTGGATGTAAATCTTAGATTTATATTATTTCTTTTGAAAATACTGTCGATAGAGTTGACTGAATCGGTTTCGGTAACACCTATAATTACTTCCTGTGTATTGCTTTCAGGCCTCGATTTGACGATACTCCAATTAACATTTTTATTATCAGTACTGAATGGCAGGTTTTTGTTAGCATTCCATTCAACAAGTTCCTTAAACTCTTTTTTCTTCAATTTAGGACTTTTAATAATTATCGTTTTCGATGGAGTGTTCATTGAAATGTAAGCACCAAAGGCAAGTTTTTTATCTTTGGGATCAACTTCATTTTCAAATATATGTGTTAATAAATCGCTTATCCCGGTAATCATTTGATTACCAAATTCATACGGCAGACTAAATGATTTAACCATTTCAACTTCAGTTTCCTGTAATGTTGAAAGAGTCTGTAAAAGGTATATAGTGTTGCTATCAATATATACAGTAATCTTTCTTTTATTATCAGAGAAATATCTCTTCAAATATTGCAATCGTTTTTTCAAACTCGGTTTCTCAACCTTTTCTTCATAAAAGGTGAGTAGGTTGTCATTAAATTCAGGTGGTAAAATGATATTAGTACTTCCAGAAACATCAAGATCTTTTGGTATCTCAGTTTTAAGCAATAAATCATTCTTTATATCTTCAGAATGATACAAGGAAGCATCACTTTCTCGTTCTGGGGTAGTTAAGCTAGCAGCTAATTTTGCTACTTCAGGGTCTACTTCAGTTTCACTAGAACTATCATCGGTTTTATGTTCATGTACTTGTTCGTTTTCATACAATTGATCATCATTTTCGATTTGTGCTTCAGGTTCAAAAACGGTTTCTTCATCAGTGTCCTGTAAAGATTCATCTTCAATATCATCTTCACCATTCTCATCTGTGAACAATAATGAGAAATCATCCTTTTCTTGCGGTGCGGCTTCACTTTTTTTAACGGGCTCAGGCTCGGAGGCATATTGAGAATTTTCATCTTTCTCTTCTGTGACAAGGTCGGTATCAACTGTGTCTTGTTGTGTATCTTCACTTATTTGATCAGACTCAGGTGCAGCAACGTATTGAGGCACATCCTCTTCCTCATTCTCTTCTATGAATAGATCGGATTCAACTAGTACTTCTTCTGAGCTTGCTATATCGTCGGAACTACGTTCCGTGCGTAGGATCTCGAGAAGTCTATTAGTGGCTAATATTCTCTGTTTATCTTCCTTACTCATATATCAAATTATTTTGCTGAGTAAATTTAAAAACTAAATCAGCATCAACTTTTGATTTACCTGTGATTAGCATATCGATGAGTAAATTGTGGCAAGTGACTATAATCTTTCGAGGGAATCCTCTTGTATATTTATAAATTAGGTTTTTTGCATTTTCAGTAAATAGCTCTCTTTCTTTAGGCAAGCCTGCTATACTTAGTCGATGGTCAATTAAACCTCTTGTATCTTCATCATCCATATTGTTTAAATTAAACATATATGTAATTCGATCTTTAAAATTTTCCATAGCATTTAGGGTATCAATAAATTCTGGCTGGGCAAAGATACCAAATTGAATAAGCTTCATACTATTTGTTTCAAAATTTAGCAAAGATCGAACGATTTCAAGCTGATTTGGTCCCATCTTTTGTCCCTCGTCAATAATCATCACAATTCGCTTACTGTATTTTGTAGTATAATCAATTAAAAAATGTTCGATTTGATTCATCATGTCAGTAATTAGATTTGATTCATCGCGGATATCAAACATCTTTTTAAGATGCATTAAGAATTCTTGATTGTTGCGCCAAGTAGGATTGAGAATTAAAAAGAATGTATAATCGCCCTCATGGTCAGTAAATCGATCCAACAATAATCTAGATATAGCAGTTTTACCGGTACCTATACCACCGGCTACAACATGCAAACCACGATTAAGTCGTAATGAAATTTCCAATCGATTAAGACACTCTCGATGCTGTTTGGATTGATAAAAGAAATCAGGTTCAGGAGCCATAGAAAATGGTTCTCGAGTTAATCCCAATAGTTTACAATAATCCCTTACACCTTTTTCAACCCGAGGAATATACTTTATTGGCCTTGATGGACGAGGTGGAATGAATGGTTTAATTCGTTCTTTAATTACAGGTTTTATATGTGGAGATACTGAACGCTCATTCTCCATTAAATAGATAAATTTCACGATATTATACCAATTTTTTCAAAGTTTTAAAATATCCAACTTGAGTAATACATTTATAAACAATCGTAGTACCCCATTCTATTAACTGTAAGTTTAACTTTTATTCTCGTAAAAACCAATTTGATTATTACAAAATCTTTCAAATATTAGTTTAGTAATTATTAACATTAATCCGAGCAAGAAAAGAGGGCTATATAACGCCCTCTATTTTGTAATACTAATTATTTACTGTGTCAGTTTAGGGGAATAAAATCACTTATACAATCAGATATACCCCTATTTAACTATAGGAATAACACTAAGTTGAATTACTCTATTCCAAGTAATTCAACTTCAAATACTAATGTTGAACTTGCAGGAATACCCCCCGTTGCGCGGTCTCCATAAGCTAAGTTTGATGGAATAACTAATTCCCACTTTGATCCAACTTTCATTAATTGCAAGGCTTCTTGCCATCCTTGAATTACACTTCCGATCATAAATTTGGACGGTTCTCCACGATCAACAGAACTGTCAAATACTGTTCCATCAATTAATTTTCCAGTATAATGCACAATAGCACGGTCTTTATCAGTTGGAATGTCGCCAAACCCCTCGGTTAAAATTCTATATAGTAAACCACTTTCCAATTCTATAACGTTAGCGTTATTGTTTTTATATTCAGATAAATATAATTCACCGGATACACGATTATTTTCTGCTTCTGATTCTGCTCTTTGAGATGCCTTATCTCTTAACTGTTGGTCATATTCTCTGACTATCCTTTTCATTTCACTAATAGCTAAAACTAACGAATCACCTGAATTGGTATTTTCAAACGCCCTTAAGAATATCGATGGATTTACATTAATGTCTTGTAAAATGAAATTTGCGGCCAAACTCGCACCAAACGCATAACTTGTATCAGTACTATATGTTTCGAAAAAACCCTTAAAAAAGGATTCTGTTTCATACTGAAATCCCCGAGCTTTAAATGTAGTACCAACATCAGAACCTAAACTATAACTCACAGAATCCTGAAATGATTGTATTTTAACATTCTCAGGAACATTTGGTGTCTTGGAACATCCTAATACTAAAAGTAACATTGTTATTACAGTAATATTTTTTATCATTATTTTCCTCATTTTTATTTTTATATAATCTAATAATTATAATATAATTAAATTTTTGTTAACAGACAGTTAACCGGTTGGATAAATATTTATTGATTTACTTCTATGAAGAAATACTAATTTGTGAATAATTAGACAGAATCTTTGCTTTCTTTAAAAATGCTATAACCTAATAAAATCAACCCAATCAATATGGCAAAAGATGCTAATGTTAGAATATTGCTTTGTAAGATGAATTTTAATATTTCACCTAAAAACCCGAGAATAAATATAAGTGCTCCCAAAGCGATTAGTATTAATGATATTTGCTTAATATTCATGTTTGCCTCAAATCAATATAATATTGTCTAGATACATCTGTATGTTTTTTTACTAAAGAATTTAATCAATAATAGTAAATAAAATAGCGTTAATTAATAATATGTTAAAAAAATTTAACGAGATTTTTCTCTACCAAAATTGATAATAGTATATATTTTTCAGGGTAAGAAGATTCGAACCCCTGCCCCAAAGGTAGACATATAAACAAAAACTATCGGTTTTATGTCGTACAGAGTGGATACTAATGCAAATATTAAGTGTACCAAATTGGAACATTTTGTATTAAACTGATAATTATATTGGATATTTCAGAACCATTAAACACAATTAAAACAACAGTATATACAGTTGGCACAGTTATTGTTACATATATCTACAGTGGAAGTAATAAAAACAATTTAATGAATAGGAGACGGAATGAAGAAAAAAATATTAATAGTTGATGATGAGCCGGGCATTGTAAGGCTCTTGTCAATACGGCTTAAGGCAAAAGGCTACGAAGTATTTGTAGCTCATGACGGAGTGGAGGGTGTTGAAATCGCCATAAAAGAGGTACCGGATCTAATATTAATGGATGTTAAAATGCCACATGGTGGAGGAATTGGGGCATTTGAAAAATTAATTCAATTAAATATTACAAAAGGTATACCTGTTATTTTTATGACTGCTTCTTACCCCAAACTAGCCATTGAAAACCAAGTACTTAAAATGGGAGCCAAGGGATGCATAGCAAAACCATTTGTAAGTAAAGATTTTGAACAAACTATTGCCATGACTCTTGGATAATTAATGATTGATTCTAGATTATATTATGATTTAAAAGAATTAATACAGGGAATGTTAAATTTCTATTATTTTACAGCCGAAATGGATGAAAATACTGTTGATTTAAAATCATTTACAAAAACAGTACATCAGCAAGAAGTGTTATCAGCTGTAGATAATATCGGTATTAAGAATTTATTATTTAATATTAATGAGGCTGAATTTGTAAGGTTCTTAAAAGAGCTTAAAGAATATAAAAATTATGTCGAGGAATTATCTCGAACAGATTTATCTGCTGCAAATATCGCCTTTGCCAAGTTATGGGGTCCAAATGAACTCCAACGAAAATTCACCGAGTGGTTTACAAAAAATGGGTATGCCATTCCTAAGAACAATAATTCATAGATATTGAATAATTAACAATCGTGTGATTTAATCTAGCATATTGTCTTACCAAGGCAACATTAGTTAAGAGGTTACAAATGAAGACAAAAAGAAGAAAACGCGGTAGAGGCTTCAGTTTATTTGAAGTAATAATTGCTGGAGTAATAGTAGATGGATTGCTAATAGTATTAATACTTGGCTTGGTTTAATATAAGCAATTGATTCAAAATACAAAATCCTTCTCAATAAAATATTTTTATTGAGAAGGGTTCCCTTGTCGCGATGATAAGATACGAACCTTTGTAATCTTAATATACTATTAGAATTGGTAATAGTGTAAAATGTCAGCACGGCTATATTTGCAATTAACAGGAGAAATGTTGAGCCTAATAAACAGCGCAATATTGTTTTAGGTATTATATTAATACGAACTGATTTTTTACCCATATATCACTTTTTATCATAGATTTTATTACTATAAATCTAAGAATAATTTTCAATAAAATACTCCAATATAGTCTAACAAAGTTGAGATTTAGAGAATGGCTGAAAAAATGAAGTGTATCCCTAATAGCATTTTTTACATGTTTTGCCCTATTTTTAATAGTAGTACTAATAGTGTCAAAATAAATTAGACTACATTTTCTACCATAATTTGTAGTTTTCAGTGCTTCTTTGAGAGTAACCATGAGATTAAAATATATTTCACTTATATGTCTTTGCATTCTAATTGTCCATTCCTGTAAACAATCCACGAAATCTGAAGAAGATAACGAGGCACCCGTCGTTAGTATCCTAACCCCCCAGAATAATGAGGTAGTATTTGAAATTGTTATTGTATCTTGTGTTGCTACTGATAATGAAGCAGTTGAAAAAGTGGAATTGTGGTTGGATGGAGAATTTTCAGGTATCTCAGATAATACAGAACAATATAAATTAGAATGGAATACAACAAATTACGAAAATGTTTCATATATTGTGACTGTTCGCGCATATGACATAAATAATAATATATCAGACAGTGATCCAATTAGGATTATTTTATCTAATAATTTTAATGAGCCAGTTGCTGACTTTATTGTTAGTCCTGATTCAGGCGATAGAGGTACAATATTTAATTTTAATGCATCACAAAGTATAGATTCGGAAGATGCCATTGAAGAATTATTAGTAAGATGGGATTGGACAAATGATGGCAGTTGGGACACTGATTATTCGTCAACAAAAATAACTACACATCAATATAATTTTAATGGTGTTTACACTATAAAGCTTGAAGTAAAAAATACTGGAGAGAAAACTGCTTTTACTACCAGAAGTATTAGCGTCATAAATAATGAACCAATAATAAACTCAGTTATGATAATTCCAAATTCAGTTTCACCAAGCGGTGTTGCTGCGGTGACTGTAAGTGCTATTGATGGCGATAACGATGCTTTGACATATTCATACGTTCCAAATGGTGGAACAATTACAGGAACAGATTCTTTAGTAAACTGGATAGCACCAACTAATGCTGGTTCGTATTCTGTTATGATTACAGTTACAGATAATTATGGAGGACAAGATACACGTTATGGAAATCTAACTGTTATAGACTCCCCAACTGTACCAGCTACAATAACTAGCATAATTCTTGTTAAAACTGAGCCAGAACTGAGAGCAGCCGTTCAAGTTGAATATGCGTATATTATTATAGAAAACGATATAACTTTAACTACATCTTCAAATTATAAATTAGAAGAAGGTGTGATTATTAATGGTAATGGCAGGAGTTACGGAGATGGCGGAAAAATATTTTACGCAAATGGGACTATATCATCAGGCGCATTTTTTGAAATGGGGAAAAATTCCGAAATATGGGGTATCAGATTAATTGGGGATAATAGTTACGACTCAAAAGGTATCAACGTATATAACAAAAATAATGTAAAAATAAAAAATTGCGAGATAGTCGGATTCAGCAATTATGCAATAGGTTTTGATGGAGACACATCCTCTACATATAAAAAAGGATATATAAGTTCTAATTATATTCATGACAATCAACAATCTCCAAACGGATATGGAATTGTAATTAACAGAAATAGCGAAGTTTATATAAATAATAATAAATTTAAAAATAATAGACACCACGTTGCCAGTCGGGATCTTAAAAATAGTGACGATATAGATTATTTAGGGGTTAGATACGAAGCTTCTTATAACACAATTTTAGCAAATACCGATGATGAAGACGCACACTTTGACGTGCATGGCAACGATTCCTATGGTGCGTGTGGTTTTGGTTTCTTATGGGACAACGGGCAAGCAGGAAGTTGGATTAAAATACATCACAATCAATTCTTGGGAAATAATGAAGTTCATGTTCTAATCCGTGGAGTACCTGTTACAACGGTGTCGAGTGGGGGTGGATATAGAATATACAACAATAATTTTGGACCAAATAATAACCAAATTATGACTTGTGATAATTTGGTATTTCCCCTAAATAATGTTGCAGCATTATTTACTGATCCAAATCTAGTTAGCGGTGACAATTTTAATACATATGTTACGATGTATGAAAATTATTAGTATTGTCAAGAGTATATTTTTTTAAAAATTATTTAAGATTATGTTTAGGAATATCTCACCACAATACCCTACTCCCGTTAAAGTAAGTTGAAATTTTAAAATTGGTTGAATAATTGAAGTATGTCCATAATGTGCTATTGTTTGACTTAGCCAATCTATAAGTTATGTAATGTATAAATAACGAATCCCTCTCAACAAACTGTGTTTATAGAGAGGGATTTTAATGTCGGGGTGAGAGGATTCGAACCTCCGACCCCCTGCTCCCAAAGCAGGTGCGCTAACCGGGCTGCGCTACACCCCGAAAAATGGCGGGTGAGAGATGGGACTCGAACCCACGACCACCTGGACCACAACCAGGAGCTCTAACCAGCTGAGCTACTCCCACCATTCGGCTCTAAAATGAGCGGCGAAAATTAAATGTGATTTTTCTTCTAATCAAGTTGAACTTATAATAATTAAAAACATGTCTAAACCTCTATCAAATATCTTTTTCAAATCGGGTCACGAATTGTAACTTTCACTATGCGCTTACTACGCCGATATATTATCATAGAATTGCTTTCACCCTTCATATTTTCATTATTGGTAATAGTATTTATCCTATTCGTGCAATTCCTGCTACGTGCAATTGATCGATTTCTCGGAAAAGGTATTGATACCTTTACAATACTCGAATATTTATTTCTAAACTTAGCTTGGATCGTCGCCTTAGCGATACCGATGGCTGTATTAATAGCCTCGCTAATGACTTTTGGAAGACTGTCTGAAGACAATGAAATTACTGCTATGAGAGCAGCAGGAATTAGTTTTCTTAAAATTATCAGACCTGGATTAATTTTTGGAACAATTGTATGTTTATTCTTACTCTATTTTAATAATTATATTTTACCTGAAATGAATTTTAAAGCTAGAATTTTATCAGGTGATATTTATCGAAAAAGACCTATCATGAGTATTGATCCGGGACATTTTATAGGCGATTTACCGGACTACGGTATGATTATCGGCGGTAAAACGGGCGAAGTTATGGAAGATGTGCGAATTTTCAGTAAAAACAGTCGTAACAAACAGACTAGTATATATTCAAAAACCGGTGCACTTAACACAATCGGCAATGAATTAATCCTTACACTTTATAACGGTGAGATACATGAGTTGGATATCAAAGACTTTGGCGAATATCGACGAATCCAATTTTCAAAACATAAAATAAATATCCCTATGGATGATCTCTTGTTAATGAGACGCGATACATCCAACCGAACAGATAGAGAAATGACAATTCCAATGATGTTTGAAAGGAAACAAAGCTACCAAGGAAGAGTTAACAGTGTTTGGAAACGTATGGGTAGTAACTATTTTAAAACTATGGGAAATTCAGTCGTTCCCAAAACACTTAAAAGAACATTATCGGATCTATCCGATTATCAATTAGATGTAGAACAGGATACTTCATTATCTCAACCGCAAATCAACACAATAACACGCAAGGTAAAAACACTGGAACGCCAAATGACCAACGAATTCAATTTATTGAATAGTTATCAAAAAAGTATTAATAAATATGGCGTTGAAATTCATAAAAAATTCTCCTTACCTGTCGCATGTATTTTGTTTGTTTTATTAGGAGCTCCTTTAGGGGTCTTGGCTCGCAAAGGTGGCTTTGTAGTAGGAATTAGTTTAAGCTTCGGATTTTTCTTAATTTATTATTTATTATTAATTGGTGGTGAAGAAATGGCTGATCGGAATATAGTTTCACCTGTGGTTGGTATGTGGGCTCCCAATGTAGCTTTATTTATAATTGCATTTTATTTAACAGTTAGGACAGTAAGAGAACGCACACCACTGCGTATAAAGTGGCCATCATTTTTAAATCGAAAGAAGTAGGAATATATGATACCCTCGGAAATTATTAAGCAAAAACGGAACGGTGGTGAAATATCACATTCACAAATAAAAGATTTTATATTTGATTACCTAAGTGGAGAAATACCGGAATATCAAATGTCTGCTTTGTTGATGGCAATTTTCTTTAATGGAATGACGGATTCCGAAATATCAGCTTTAGTTGATGTAATGCTGAATTCCGGCGAAAGAATGGATTTTACACATAGCAGCAACTATGTTGCCGACAAACACAGTACGGGTGGTGTTGGTGACAAAGTATCAATTATACTAGGGCCATTATTAGCAGCGGCCGGAATTGCAATTCCAATGTTAAGCGGTAGAAGCCTTGGTCACACTGGTGGAACTCTTGATAAACTAGAAACAATTCCCGGCTTTAAAGTTGATATAAATCTTGATGATTTTCGCAAACAAGTTGATTCAATTGGAATCGCAATGATTGGTCAAACAAAAGAAATTTGTCCGGCTGACCGTAGGATGTATGCTCTGCGCGATGTTACCGGTACTATTGAATCTGTGCCATTAATTAGTGGCTCCATTATGAGTAAAAAAATAGCTGAAGGAATTAGCGGATTGGTATTGGATGTTAAAACAGGTAACGGTGCTTTCATGAAAAATATTGATGATGCACACAAACTTGGTAATTCGCTGATAAGAATTGGGAAATCTTTCAATATTAATACAGATGTGGTTTATACAAGCATGGATCAGCCACTAGGAAAAACTGCCGGACTTTGGTGCGAAGTGCAGGAATCCATTGATGGATTACAGGGAAACGGCCCGGATGATACAATGCTTGTTACTTTTGAACTTGGAGCTAAAATATTATTGCAAGCAGGATTAGCTCAGACTAAGTCTGAAGCTTTCTCATTACAAAACGAATTAATATCAAATGGAAAAGCTTTCAAAAAATTTATAGAAATGGTCGAATATCAAGGCGGAAATTCAAAAGACATAGGAAATTACACCAAATTACATCAACCAAAATATTCTAGTAGTTTGAAATCAGAAGAATCTGGTTATATACAAAGCATTGACACTTACAAAATTGGTATAGCGACAGTTGAGTTAGGCTGTGGTAGAAAAAAAACTATAGATATTGTGGATCCAACTGCAGGCATTCAATTTGACAAAAAACTTGGTGACAAAATTAACAAAGGCGACACATTGCTTAAATTTTATAATTCTGATAGTAACAAACTGACAGGTGCTGAAACTCTATTAAAGAGCTGTTTTCAGATTGGTGAAAATAAGGTTGAACACAAACTAATTCTCGGCTAAGAATTTCCAGTAACAACTTATTCTATTGGATGTATATAAAAAAAAGTGAATAATTTTTAAATTTACTAATCTTTTATATAACGAACACTGAATCCATCGCCCCTATCGCTAGATAGCCATCCAAATGTACTTGCCCCACTTAGCACCCAGTATCTAGATGATACATTGTCCCACTCAGTAGCGGACCACCAAAAACCATATTTGCCAATTTCGTCAAAAGAACTATAGAAGACAGAACGAAAACCACCCGGAAGACCAGTAAAATCATAATCATCAGTTCCATTATAATCATCTTCGTTCCATCCGTAAGTTGATTTTAAATGGTCACCAACTTTTTGCCACCAATCACCATACGTATTGTACCCACCATTATCATTACTTATATATTCAGCTAGTTGATTCCATTCTGCATCGTTAGGCAGGTGCCAACCAATCGGGCAAATAGAGTTTGCTGTTGCCCAATCATATAATCGACCATAAGTTGTTACGTTACTTTCATCATCATTATAAGCCCAACTTCCAGTTCCTGCATTATAAGCAAAATTTTCAGCTAACCAAACCTGATCCCCAATCAAAACCACCGCATATTCGATATTGTCACGTGTATCAGTAATTCTACCGTGGATGGCATCAGTCCATTCAATTTGAGTTACACTACCTGGGCCAAGATTGGATTCAGCTTTGTCACAACTACTAAATAGATTTAACAATACTATTAGTAAAAGAGTGAATGTTAAATATTTTGTCGTTTTTATGAAGTATCGAATTTGGGGGCTACTCCTATAAAAGACAGTTTTAACTAATATATTGGACATATCACTCTCCTTTTACAAATTATTAGTAAATAGCAATAATGTAATTTATACAATTTTCTTAGTTAGATATTATTTTTATTTATTGTTTGAATTGTATTACAATACAATAAGTGATGGCATGTGGATATTGGTAATTAATATTCTTATTGTATAAATTGTATTATATGAGAATATTAAATACTAATTGTTACAATTAATATATGCGATGTAAATCACAAGTATCTATTGGTTCCGTTCCACTAATAAATATTTCCTTTTCCACCTGACAACCCGATGTAGGATTTTTTTTGGACTCCGAACATATTTCTACTTCCAGCACTCCCTCAGGACGAATAAAATCTTCTTCCGGCAATTCTAAACTATCGTGAGCGGCTTTCATAAATTTTGCCCAAACCGGCAATGCTGCTAAATTTCCAAATTGTCTATCTCCTAAACTGACAATTGGAGGACCGTCAATCCCAAACCAAGTACCTGCTACTATTTGCGGAGTAAAACCAACAAACCATGCATCGCGATAATCTTGAGATGTCCCTGTTTTTCCTGCTGCAGGGCGATAAAAATTGTATGCCCAACGAGATCGGGCACCGGTGCCTTTATTTACCACGGATTCCATTAGACTTGTAACTACATAAGCGGTACGTTCATTTAATACTTCTTCTTGTTCCGGGAAATATTCAGCTATTACGTTTCCAAACCTATCTTCAATGCGTTTAATCGCAAATGGTTTAGAGTAAACTCCATTATTTGAGAAAGCTCCATAAGCTGCCACAATTTCTATAGGATATACTTCCGACACACCTAGTGCAATTGCATCAACCGGTTTAATGGGAGTTGTGAATTTCATACGTTCGGCAGTATTCTTTATTTGGTCAGCAGGTGCCAATTTTTGCTGAACCATTCTAATTGATATTAGATTTAGGGATCTTTGCAATCCTTCACGTAATGTTGTTAAGCCACCTGTTGATTCATCGTCGTTACGAGGCATCCATTTTATCCATTCTCCGTAACCATCTTGTCTATTAAGAACCACCCGTTGATTCAATAATTGTTCAGTAACAGGATAACCATTATCAATTGCAGTTGTATAAATAAATGGTTTAAAAACAGATCCGGGTTGTCTTGGTGCTTGAACCGCACGATTGTACTGATCGTGATAATCGGGTCGACCACCAACCATAGCAAGAATTGCTCCTGTTTTTGGATCTAGAGCAACAAATGCTGTTTGAACAAGCAATTTATTACGTAATTCTTCGTATAGCGGTATTTCGCCACGCATCATCATTTTTACAGTATCAACAGAATATTTCTCAAAATCTACTAGACTTGAAAATAATTCATCATCGTTGAACAGTTGATTGTTGAATCTTTGTTGGTTGATTTGAATTTGTGTTCGAGATACTTCTTCTGCTATTATCTGAAGTCGTGAATCAAGTGTAGTGTAAATTTTTAATCCGTCACGATAAATATTTACACCTAATTTATTATCCTCTTTTTCTAAAATACGACGAACGTTCTCGATAAAATATGGAGCCAGTCCAGTGTTTGCAATTTCAGTAACATCTAATTCGGTCATTGTTTGTGCAGAATCTCTTTCAACTTCGGATATATAACCTTGCTCGATCATTAGACTTAACACGATGTTCCTTCGGATTACCGCTCTTTCCCAATGATTTATCGGCGAATAAGATGCAGGAGATGGAAGCAAACCAACTAACATAGCACTTTCACCAAGCGATAAATTACTAGTATTTTTACCATAGAACCTTTTAGCTGCTGCTTCAACTCCATATGTACCATGCCCAAAATGTACAGTATTCAAATACATACCCAAAATTTCATTTTTTGTATATGTCCGTTCAATTTGGATAGCAGTAATGATCTCTTTTATTTTGCGCCAAATGGAATTTTCAAAACCTATTGTGTCATATAAGTTTCTTGCTAATTGTTGAGTGATCGAACTAAAACCCTGTTCATAACTCAACGATAAAATATTGATCGTAAGCGCACGTAGAAAGCTTTGTGAATCAAGCCCCCAATGCTTTTCAAACCGCTTGTCTTCTGATGCAACTGTAGCATTTTTCATAAATACCGGAATACTATCAGGATTGACAAAAACGCGTTTAGTTTGAAATAATTGATCAATAAGAACACCATCGCTTGAGTATATTTGCGTTACAAGGTCAGGATCAAATTTTTCCAATTGTTCAACTGATGGTAATCCACGTGAAAGAATAATTAAAAGTATCATTCCAGCAATGAATCCAAATCCGGCAATTTTTAGCGATAATTGGAATATTCCTTTCCATTCAATCGAATCTTGGTTTTTTAATGTTTTTATAATATTTGTCATAAAATTTTCGGGTGCTACCAGTTATATATAGTGAAATAACATCCCGATAATTTAGTTCCAAATTTATTGTTTTTGAATCTACAAATTGCCGATAATTCATTCGCAACTTAAGTGGAAACAGTATTCGACTTTTTATATTTGGAAACTCTCTGCAAGTTCAAACGTTAAGTATTAGAATTTTTCAATCAGTAACTTCATAAATTAACACAAGGACATTAAAATGATAAAATTGAATCCACATCTTGGCGTTTTAATATTAATATTTTTGTTATCAAATTTCAACCTGGTAGCACAGGAACAAAATCACTCGGCAGGTGATGACCAACAAGCCCAAGAATCTACATTTTTGATTACAACCGGACTTCCACACTTAACAAAAGTAGTTAAGCAAGAATGGGACAATCCAACATTAAATCTCACAGAGGATCAAAAAACTAAACTACTTGTTGTCAGAAAAGAGACTATTGCCGGTGTTAAAAATCTTGGTCCTCAGGTTACAACACTTCATGAACAGATAAAGGATGGTATTTTTATTGGTAAGACTCCAGATGAACTAAACCCACTAATTCATGCCATATCCAAATTGAAAACTGAGGCAACTAAGATTCATCTTAATTGTATCTACAACACACGCGAGATTTTAAACGAGCAACAAAGGGAATTTTTGTCTACATTATAGTACTTTATATAATAACTTACTACACTAATAGAAACATATATTGGAGTTCAATATGACTGGACAAGGATCAGGAGGAAATGTTTTAGCGGCATTGGCTAGCTTTTTCATACCAGGGTTAGGGCAATTGTTGCAGGGAAGATTACTAATGGCAATAATTCATTTCTGTTTAGCAGCAGTTCTATGGATAATTCTATTAGGATGGATCATCCACTTGTGGTCAATTATAGATGCCGCTAGATGGAAATCAAACAAATAATTCTTAATAGAGTGCAATTAATGAATACTTGTCACTCTAAAACTACAGAAAACAATTTAAGAAATTTTATATCCCAATCAATTTGTCAGCTATTTTATCTGAGGCTGCTTTTATTTCTTTATGTAAGGAATTTCCATGTGAATCCATTGTAACAACCGCTTGAAAATCTTCAACTTCGATTATCCACAATGCTTCCGGTACTCCAAATTCTTCCAATTTTATTACACCATGAACTTTTTTAACAGCTTGCCCTTGCAAAGTAGCGGCACCACCAACTGCATGGAAATAGACTGATCCGTTCTCGCCAAGTGCTTGCAATGTTTTTTCTCCCATGCCGCCTTTACCCATCACACCGCGTATTCCGTATTCTTTGATAACCTGACCTTCATACGGTTCTTCGCGAATAGAAGTAGTTGGTCCCGCAGCTACAAAATGCCACTCATCATCTACTTTTTTTACAACAGGTCCGCAATGATAGATCACAGTATCTTTCAATAATTCCCGTACTTCGTTGGGTTTATCTTTGAACATCCAGGAATGAGCTGCATCCCGTCCGGTTAGCATAATTCCATTTAAAGAAACTTCATCGCCCATTTTTAATTTTCTGATATCAGCTTCACTGACAGGTAAATTAATCTTAATCATAGCTTACCTCGCTTTCTGTATATTTCATTGTACAACGCCGGTCTGCCCAACATGAATAGGCTAAAGATACAAAAAATGATGCCGGTAATCGATGCGCTGTTCCGACCTTGACTCCCAACACAGTAGTTAATCCACCGAATCCCATTGGACCAATTCCTAATTTATTTAAGTCAGTATATAACCTGTTCTCCAATTCTTTCAATTTCAGATCAGAATTTGTGTCATTTAATTTTCGGAAGAGTTGTTTTTTAGCGATGATCATTCCTGAGGCTCTATCTCCGCCGATGCCGATGCCCGCAACTCCAGGTGCACAACCTAACCCCTGAGCATTGTTAATTGCATCAATAATACATTTATATACACCATCTATATCACGACCTGCTTTTAATCGACTATCCGGTAATTTATATTGATCAGAAACATTTTCACATCCACCGCCTTTTAACATTAACTCAACCTTGATAGTTGGTTCATCCCATTCTTCATAATGGTAGTAAGGTGCCATTACTCCTGTATTATCACCTGAATTCTTTCCGGTAATAGAATCAACTGCATTTGGGCGTAGGTAAGCATTACTGGTGGCAATACGAGTTGCATCTACAATTGCAGACTCAATTTTTCTAAGCGATACTCCTTCGGGAATCGTGATAAAATATATATTTGTTCCTGTATCCTGACAGATTGGTGTACTATTTGCGTTAGCAGCGTCGGCATTTTTCAGCATGTAGTCCAATACAGATTTTGCCGGACTTCCCTTCTCTTCATTGTCTCTTGCATCTTCCATAGCTTCCGTTACGTCTGCAGGTAGTTGTGTGGATGCTTTGCGGATCAATTCAGCTACTGAATCACGAAAACGATCTACATCTAATTTGAAACTCATTATTTACTCCAATATAATAATTATTTTACTTCCCAGGTATTTCCCGAACCTAGAAGTGCTTGAATATCACCCTTTCCTTGTTTCTCTATTGCTAATTTAATTTGATCTCGCAGTAAATCTTCATAAACAGGTTCATCAACAGCATAAATTATTCCAACAGGTGTTGGAAAATACTCATGATAAGTAAAAGCACTTAACAGTGATGCAATAACAATATCTTTCTCATCATGTACAAGAATATCATCGATGCTTACATTATTGTCCTTATCCAGATCAATGATTTTTGGAACGTTACAATCAAGGTGTATTCCAAGATTATGATTTTTACCAAACATCATTGGTTGACCATGCTCCAGCTGTATAATATTGTCTGACAATATTTTCTTGTTTGTAAGGTCATCAAATGCACCATCATTAAAAATCACGCAATTTTGATAAATTTCGACAAAGGAAGTACCATAATGTTGATGAGCCCTTTTCAAAATTGATTGAATATGTTTTGGATTACGATCAATAGTACGCGCTACAAAGGTTGCTTGAGAACCTAACGCTAATGACGTTGGATTAAACGGTCTATCCAAAGAACCCATTGGTGTTGATTTAGTTACTTTTCCTAATTCAGATGTTGGTGAATATTGACCTTTTGTTAAGCCATAAATTCTATTATTAAACAATAAAATGTTTATATCAAGATTCCTGCGCATTAAATGAATTGTATGATTTCCACCGATTGATAAGGCATCTCCATCACCTGTAACTATCCAAACGGATAAATCAGGATTAGCGAGTTTCGCTCCTGAAGCAATTGCAGCTGCCCGACCATGAATTGTATGAAAACCGTAAGTATTCATATAATATGGAAATCTACTTGAACAACCTATACCACTAATAAATACAAAATTTTCCTTTGGTATGCCCAGATCAGGTAATATTCGCTGAGTTTGTTTTAAGATTGAATAATCTCCACAACCCGGACACCATTTTACAGTTTGGTCTGTTACAAAGTCCATACGATTTAAATCTAGAGATTTAACATTTTTAATATCAGCCATTTATATTCCTAAAGTTTTCTTGACACGATTAACGATCACACTTGCTCGAATCGGGCGACCCCTTACTATATTTAGACCTTCGGCATCTACTAAATACTTAGCTCTAATTATAGTACTAAGTTGGCCAGTATTTATTTCTGGAATTAGAATATGTTTAAACTTTTTTAAAATTCCACCCAAATCAATTGGTAGCGGATTCATATACCGTAAATGGACATGACTTACTTTAAGATTTTCTTTGTGCAATCTCTCAGTAGCAACACGACCGGGACCAAATGTGCTTCCCCAAGTTAGAATCAGCATATCTCCGTTATCTTTTCCGAATACTTTTGTTGGAGGATAATCATTGGCAATATTTTTTATTTTTTGTGCTCTAAGTGTCGTCATTAAATGATGATTGTCGGCTTCATAATTAACATCGCCTGTAACATCTTCTTTCTCTAAGCCGCCTAAGCGATGTTCGAGATTGGGAGTTCCCGGGATTGCCCATGGACGAGCTAAAGTTTGCTTATCCCTTTGATACGGTAGATATTTATCCTTTCCATTATACATGGTTTCGAATTTTACATCAATTTTAGGTAACTCATCTATTTTGGGTATTGGCCACGGTTCAGAACCATTGGCAAGATATCCATCCGAAAGAACAATAACAGGAGTCATATATTTAATTGCAATCTGACTTGCTTCAAATGCTGCATAGAAACAATCTCCGGGCGTAGATGGAGCAATAACAGGTAATGGTGCATCAGCATTTCTTCCCATAACTGCTTGGAAAAGATCGGATTGCTCTGTCTTAGTTGGCAGGCCGGTACTTGGTCCACCACGTTGAACATTGACTATAACCAACGGTAATTCAGACATTATAGCTAGACCAATCGCTTCAGTTTTTAGCGCCATTCCCGGTCCTGAGGTTGCTGTGCAAGCTAAATTACCGGTAAAAGAAGCGCCAATTGCGGCGGAGACACCGGCAATCTCGTCCTCTGCTTGGAATGTTTTTACACCAAAATTTCTGTAGCCAGCTAAAAAATGTAATATTTCTGTAGCAGGAGTAATCGGATATCCACCAAAAAAGAGTGGTAATCCCGATTTCTCAGATGCAGCTAGCAATCCTAAACTAATCGCATAATTACCATTAATGTTGCGATATTTACCTGATGGTAAAGTTGCCTTTTCAACAGTATAACGTACGGTAAATATTTCAGTTGTATTACCGTAATTATAACCGGCATTTAAAGCACGTATATTTGCCTCTGCAATCGCCGGTTTAGTTTTAAATTTTTTCTGCAACCATTGTATCGTAGAATCGGTGCTCCGGTTGTACATCCAAAATAAGAGACCTAGAGCAAACATATTCTTAGTTCTTTCAACATCTTTTGAGGAGAGATCAATATTTTTGCATGCTTTGGTAACTAAGTTTGTCATTCTAATGGAATGAACTTCATACTCATCTTCCAACGAGCCATCTTCTAATGGATTTGATTCATAACCAGCTAAATGTAAGTTTTTTTTGCTAAACGCATCCTTATTTGCGATAATTATTCCATGGGGTTCCAAATCGGCTAAATGACCTTTAAGAGCTGCCGGATTCATTGCCACTAATACATCCGGTTGATCACCAGGAGTATGTATATCTTTTGAACTAAAATGTAATTGAAAAACACTTACACCCGCCAATGAACCGGCTGGTGCACGTATTTCCGCAGGATAGTCAGGTAAGGTGCTAAGATCATTTCCAAATATCGCTGTAGATTCAGTAAAGCGTGAACCGGTTAATTGCATTCCATCACCGGAATCTCCTGCAAAACGAATTACTACATGGTCTACGTGTTTAATTTTTGTTTTGGGCACTTAAATCTCGTGTAATTATTTATTAAGTAAAATATTTCCGAATTATCGGGTTTGAACATCGCTGTAATGTAAAATTGTAATTAGTAAGTATCACTTATTTGTATCCATAATAAACAGAAAGTTACTAAGTAAAATTTGCGCAAAGCAATGAATGAACATGATTTAAATTGATATTTATAAAGTTCATTAAAATTTTAAATATATTTTAATCATTTTGTTCCATTTTCCAGTATTCGTTTTAATCTTTTAGATTATTTACTTTTTCCGTAATATTTGACAGGAGGACGTTATGCAAGAGCAAACAGACCCTAGACAAATTGCCCTATTCCCTGAGCTTTCCAAGCACGCAAGTATACCATCAATTACTACCCTTCCGGCATTTGATAAAGCGCTTAATAATCTAATTAAAATAAGCGATATGGGAGCTTTTATAGAATTAAAGATTGGCGGATTGGAAAGATTATATACTTTAAATATTCAAGAATTGGATATACCATCTGATTTTATAAAAAATGACATATCAGTAATTCCATTTTCAATTCATTTATTTCCCAATGACTTTAGAAACGAATTAAAGAAAAAATCATATGAAGTAAAATCATTTTTTACAGCACCAAATTCATTTCGAACATCATTTGGATATTTTTTATATCGTTCACATTTTACAATGTGGAAATTATATCTAGAAAAAATGAATAAATCGATTAAGGAAACATTATACTCAGATCTTGGACATGGTAAATACACTAATTATTTTTTAGAACATTTTCAGGAAGGCTATGATTATCTAAAATCAATTGCAGATGTAGTTTCGCCATGGTACTTTGACGATGATATTGACATTAAAAAAATTCAGTTACGACGCAATGAATTATACGAAAATCAGTATACGTTATCCACATTGAAACCTACTGAAGTCAGTTTTCCATTTGACCTATTAATATATAAAACGAATCATATTCCTATATCGTTAAAAGATTATGTGGAGAATATTCAAATAAGTTCAATCTTCAAATCTATTCATCTTGAATATTTAGCGGATAAAAAGATCACGAGTATTGATGATATAAAACAGCTCGTTAAAAACGTATAGTTTGCTATTTCAGATATTTTTCCGGCAAATTCAATATTAATTATTTAATCAATTATGGACAAAAAAGAAAAAATACGACTAACGACACTTACCCACGGCTCCGGTTGAGCTTGTAAAATAGGTCCTGAGGACCTTGCTCAAGTTTTGGGTAAGCTAAAATCGAAAAAAGATGACCGCATCCTCGTCGGATATGATGATAAAGATGACGCAGCAGTGGTACGCCTAAGCAATGGTAGATTGCTCGTTCAAACTGTTGATTTTTTCACGCCAATCGATGATGATCCGTATACATTTGGTCAAATTGCAGCTGCTAATTCTTTATCGGATATTTATGCGATGGGAGCTACTCCACTATTTGCATTAAACATAATCGGTTTTCCGATAAATACTTTACCGAAATCGGACTTATCAAAGATTTTACAGGGTGGCATTGACAAAGCTGATGAAGCCGGTATTTCAATTGTTGGTGGGCATAGCATTGACGACCCCGAGCCAAAATACGGATTAGTTGTAACCGGTGAAGTTGAAGAAGATAATTTGATAACCAACAGCAACGCTCAAGCTGGCGATAAATTAATACTCACAAAACCGCTTGGTACAGGAATAATTGCTACAGCCGTAAAACGCGGAATTGCTGATAAAATTGCAATGGCAAAATCGGCTGAATCTATGGCTACGCTTAACAAATTTGCTGCTGATATAATGACAATAATCGGCGTGAATTCCGCCACCGATGTAACCGGTTTTGGTTTGCTAGGGCATTTATCGGAAATGTGTGAAGCAAGCTGTGTTTCCGCCAAAATTGACTACCATGCACTACCATTTTTGCCTTCGGTAAAAGAACTTGCGGAAAAGGGTATTGTACCGGGCGGAACTAAGCGGAATTTGAAATTTGTTAAAGACAAAGTTCAGTTTGGTGAGCACCCGACTGACATAGATAAACTATTACTAGCAGATGCTCAGACTTCCGGCGGATTGCTTATTTCCATTCCTACCGAAAAAGCAGAAAAGTATATCACTAAATTCAATGAATTATCAGAAATAAAAGCGGTAGTTATTGGGGAGATTGTAGAAAAAGATAAATTTGGGATTTATGTATAAAACAGTGATAAAGTAAAATTTATTGGGTTGTGTACTATTGATATAAATATTTTAAAACAAGCAATATGAATCCATTTTTTCAACAAATAATTTCGGATACAGTGAAACATCGATTTAAAAAACAGAATAAACAGACCGATGATAGAAACTTATCAAGCGAAGTTGAAATTCTAAAAGTTAGCATTACTCATATTGTCAGAGATACTATTTTTATCTTAATTGGTATTGTTTCAGCTGGTTTTGGACTAAAAGGATTTTTAATACCTAATTCGTTTATTGATGGCGGTGCAATGGGTGTTTCTCTATTAACAGCAGAAATAACCGGTGTATCATTATCCATTCTTATTGTGATAATCAATTTACCATTTCTCATTCTTGGATCTTCGCAAATAGGAAAGCAATTTGCCATTAAAAGTATTTTAGCAATAATTGGACTTGCATTAGTTGTTCACTTCATACCTTATCCTGTAGTTACTACAGACAAATTACTTATCGCTGTTTTTGGCGGTTTCTTCTTAGGAGCGGGAATAGGAATGGCAATTCGCGGTGGCGCTGTAATAGATGGAACTGAAGTATTAGCAATTTATTTGAGCAAAAAGACAGGGCTGACCATTGGTGATATAATATTAATATTTAACATTATTATATTCTTATTCGCAGGTTACATCCTATCAGTTGAAATTGCTTTATATGCAATTCTAACATATATGGCTGCTTCAAAAACTGTCGATTTTGTTATTGAAGGTATTGAAGAATACACCGGTATAACAATTATATCTGATGAGAGCGAAGAAATAAGGTTAATGATTACTGAAAAGTTAGGAAGAGGGGTTACCGTTTATTCAGGTAAAGGCGGATTTGGGAAACGAGGAGATAACTTAAAAAAAATTGACATTATTTATATTGTTATCACAAGATTAGAAATTGCAAGACTACGCACGGAAATTGACAAAATTGACCCTGATGCATTTATCATAATGAATAGTATAAAGGATACAAAAGGTGGAATGATAAAGAAACGACCATTAGGAAAATAAATCACTAAATTCAAAGAATTATTGGAAAGATTATTAAGTAATCTAGTTTAAAAATATTTATTAATTAGCTAGGAGGATATCATGAATAAAAAGACCCTATTAATTTTATTATCATTTGGTTTATTGATTTTAGCAGCTTGTACAGCGGGCGCAAACGAATTAGTAAATACTGTTGCCAAAGAAGGCGAAGTCGCCGGATTTTGGCAAGGTCTATGGCATGGGCTAATCTCACCTATCACTTTCATAATATCATTATTCAAAGATACTATTTCCATTTATGAAGTTCATAATAATGGCGGTTGGTACAACTTTGGATTCCTATTCGGAGCAATGGCAATATTTAGCGGTAGCTGCAAAGGGACCGTTTGTAAGAAAAAAAGTCCAAAAGAAAAAGAATGGGAAGAAATTGGTGTAAAAGTTGAAGAGAAAGTTCGTACAGGCATTAAGAGTTGGCTTGATGAATCTGAACATAAAGATAAAGACTGGGAAGAAATTGGGGAAAAAATTGAAAAGAAAATTAAACGCGAATTAAAGAAATGGGCAGAGAAGTAAAGTCGATTTATCTTCGGTATAATGAAAATATTTAGCAGTGGACGCAACGGGACTTGTTCAAGACAAAGATGTTGATTAATTCATTGTAAAGTCTAACAATTGAATTATATTTTATTGTATGGCTAATATACCCGATAGCACAATTAGATTAGCTGCATTTGATTGGCTAAAAGAACAAACAAATTTGTATGGTGATGTATTATCTCGTGATATTCTATCACATGGTTTTTATCATAATAATCAGCGAGTTACTTTGATTGGACCACAGGGAATTTGGAAACCCAAGTTACTTGAATTACCAATCTCAATTACCACAATAATAAATGGTCCATATGATGATTCAGATGAGGACAATGGAATTTTTATTTATAAATACCGCGGTAATGATCCATATCATTATGCAAACGTTGGTTTGCGTAATTTAATGAATCAAAAAATTCCATTGATATATTTCCATCAAATAGAAATAAATAGATACTTAGTAACTTGGCCTGTATATTTGATAAATGAGGATAGAAATAATCTTTCATTTCTAGTTGCTGTCGATAACATGATACAAGCTAATGATACAAATGTAAATGCTATCAGGGAAGCTCAGGCTGAATATAGAAGATCATATCTCACTGCACAAATTAAACAAAGAATTCATCAAAGATCATTTCGTGAAAGAGTACTAAGTGCATATAATGAACAATGTACATTTTGTACCTTAAAACACCGTGAATTACTTGATGCTGCTCATATCATTCCCGACAATGAAGAGGACGGACAACCTATTGTATTAAATGGATTAGCACTTTGTAAAATTCATCATGCTGCATTTGATACAAACATACTTGGTGTTTCACCAGATTATAATATAAATGTTAGAAAAGATATTTTAGAAGAAATTGATGGACCAATGCTAAAATATGGATTACAATCCCTGAATAATAAGAAGTTGGTTTTACCACACAACAAATCTGATTGGCCAGATAAAGATAGATTAAGTAAACGTTATAATAAATTCCTAACTATCTAAAATAATTTTAACTCTTTTACAAACTTCTATAATTAAATAATGACCACCCGGTCATTATTGTTTAAATTCCGCTGATGAATTCAGCAAATACAAGCACAAATAAGTTTGAGCAGTTAGCGGATTCCAAGCAGAAATCCATAATTGACGCATCCGTTAATGAGTTTGCCAATAACGGATTTAAGAATGCCAGTGTCAATAAAATTGTGGAAAAAGCCGGAATTTCTAAGGGTTCTTTATTCAATTATTTCAAATCAAAAAATCTGCTATTCGATCATATTTATGCAATTGCTCTACGTGAAGTAAAATCTTATTTGTCAAAAGTACGTGATGAATCCGAGAACAATGATTTTTTTACTCGTTTTAGTAAGATCATCAATTCTGGTGTAGCATTTATAAATAAGCATCCGCGCTTAGCACGAATCTATTTCCGTTTGTTGAACAGCGATGATTCACCACAGGGTAAAAAGATAATTCGAGAATTGCACACTGAGGCTGTTAGGTATCTCGAAAAATTTGTTATTGAAGGGATTGACAGGAATGAACTCAACAATGAACTTAATCCAAGTACTACAGCCTTTCTCTTAGAAAGTGTTCTTAACAGAATTTTACAAACTCATTATTTGGATCTATTTGATCCACAATCGCACATTACTAAAGAAAATAATAATTGGATAAATGAAATTGTAGGAACGCTCAAAACAGGTTTATCAATAAAATAATTTAAAATGACAATCAATAAAAGGATAGAAAATGGCACAAGATAATTTAGATAAAAAGATATTGGATATGCTGAATAAAGGGAGTGTACTTACTCTTGCTACAGCAGTTGGTGGCAATCCATCAGCAGCCAATATCTACTATTATAATGATGGATTTGATATTTACTTTTTCACATTCAATCCAACGCGGAAAGCCGAACAGATTCGCGTTAATCCTGAAGTACAATGTGTAGTCCGTCCGGATGGTGAGGAAGGAATTAAAGAATTGCAGATCACGGGCTATGCACATCAAATAAAAGATGCGGATGAAGCGGAAAAAGCAAAACAAAATATCTTATCCGTTACAAAAGCTTTTCAAAATCAAATGGATGATGAATTCCTGCAAAAGAATAAAATTACCGGATATTATAAAATTGTACCCACAGTAATTAAGTGTGTGGATTTTTATTCAGACCCTCAATTTGAATGGAAAGAATTCCCGCAAAATCAAAAATCACTCTTATCAAGTATTGCCGGCAAATTCCTTAAAAAAGTTGGCTTATACTTCCGCGAAATGCGCGCACCATTCTTTACGGCAACCATCGTACCTGTTGCACTTGGTGCTTCTGTATTTTATTATCAAACAGGAGTCTTTCATTGGCCGTACTTTTGGTTATCACTCTTAGGTGCGATACTTGCTCATGCCGGTACAAATGTTGCTAATGATTATTCCGATCACATAACTCGTAATGATGAAGTAAATAAATTATTCAGTCCGTTCAACGGTGGATCGCGAGTAATTCAGGCAGGATTAATGTCGCCCACACAAGCATTTGTATATGCAATCGCATTATTTACGGGTGTCGTATGGATTGGTCTCACGCTTAACACAAATCTGCATGGAGCATATTTTGCATTAAGTCCACTATTATGGATAGGTATTACCGGAGTTGCTTTAGGAATATTCTATACTGCTAATCCATTTAGATTAAGCTATCATGGGCTTGGTGATATTGCTGTGATGCTTGGCTTTGGTCCGGTAATGGCATTAGGAACACATTATGTTCAAAAACAGGCATTAATACCAATGGAAGTTTGGCAATATCATCCGGCAATTATAGCATCTATTCCGGTAGCAATTTTGATTGGATTAGTCCTATTCATTAATGGATTTCAAGATTATGTTGCAGATCGCGCAGTTGGCAAACGAACATGGGTTGTACGCCTTGCTGAAGGCGATGACATTGCAAATTTTGCGAAACCATTTAAAGTTTATAAAATATCCATTTACATTACCTTTTTGTACATAATTGTATTAGGAGTTGCTGGTTTCTTTTACTCGCAAATTTCTAGTCCTTGGGTGTTATTAGCTCTTATCCCATTTTTACTAGTTAGAAAAGGGATAAAATCAGGCGAAGAGTGGTTAGATAAATGGTCAAGCAAAGATGCAAACAGACAAATATTACCATATGAACTATTGCCGGTAAATGTTACACATATTGGTACACATCTAACAGTTGGCATATTACTAGTTCTTGGGTTCTTTTTAGGCGGTATTATTTAAACATAGACACTAACTGTTTCATATAAAAAAGAAAGCCACCTTATATGAGGTGGCTTTCTTTTTCCCTCTATTATTTATTCAGGTCCAATATCTACCCATTTCAATCCATCAGCTACGGAAGGTTGGGTATCAGCGCCGGCATTAGCGTCATCCGCCCATGAACCATCATGCCCAAAGGCTGTTACCCTATATCCAATATTTTGTGCGGGGAACTCACTTCGAGGAATAAATACTATGATCGTATTGCCCGAAATAAGCATCTTTGCCGCTGAAGTCGCTGTTGTAATAACTCCATTTGTCGCATCATTAACTGTTAAACCCCATCCATAATCGGGATGATAATAACCTACTATCCAAAAATCAGTATCTTTGAAGAAATCATTAGCATAATCAGGGTGCGGTTGATAATTATTATTAGTATCACCGTCCCTATCAAAAACAAATCCATATTGATATTGATTATCAGAATCAGCAGGTGGAATGTCTTGTTCCATTACATTAAAGAATATCACCCAATTTTCTTCAGTATATGGATTCTGAGTAGACAACAACTTTTGTGCATACTGGGTACCATCCCACGAGTAAACACCAATCTCAGCTGGTGGTCCATTATTAAAAGGTAGAGCCGCCGGATCCCCAGGACCCCATAGAGTATGATCAATCACTTGCGGCACATATCCCCAACCATATGTAGTTGTTTGATCATTAGCCGTATAAAATGGATCACCGGAAGTCTTGGTATTTGGAATAGAAACATAGGGTATCCTGGGTTCCACTGCACTGCATGGTTCAAATCCAAAAAAGTTATAATAGGGCTGCATTAATTCTATTAAATTATCATCACCACAGTTAGTAGCGCCATCACATGCATCACCGATTCCATTACCATCTGCATCTGCTTGATCAGCATTGGAATCATCGGGGCAATTATCACAAATATCACCTATTCCATCATCATCACCATCTGTTTGATCAGGATTCTCTTCCAATGAACAATTATCGCAGGCATCGCCATGTCCATCACCATCGAAATCTTGTTGAGGGGAATTCTCTTCTAACGGACAATTGTCGCAGGCATCGCCAACTCCATCACCATCAAAATCTTGTTGAGGGGGATTTGCTATATTAGGACAATTGTCATTAATATCCAAAATACCATCACCATCCGAATCTTCGCTATCATCTTCATCACAAACATCACCTATACCATCATTATCGCTATCTACTTGGTCAGGATTATAATCCTCGGGACAATTATCGCAGGTATCCCCATATTCATCAAAATCACCATCTAGCTGATCAGGATTTTCTTCCAATGGACAATTATCGCAGGCATCTCCATGTCCATCACCATCGAAATCTTGTTGAGGAGGATTTGCTATATACGGACAATTGTCATCTCCGTCAAGTACTCCATCTCCGTCAGAATCTTCATCGTCACCATCATCTGCAATACATTTGACTTTATGTTCGAAAAACATCATCGCTTTTTGATAATTCCGATTTCCAGATGGATTTAGTGATGGATTTTCCCACGTTGCCCCACTCTGCATAAATATCATGTCTCCACCTGCGACCTTACATGTCCATTTGCTAGGATGAGTATATGGTGCAGCCCCCCCTGAAGCTATCACTGACACAGAACCAAACAAAGGTTGCCATTGCACAGGTGAAACACCAACGTGATTTAGAAAATTAAATTGCATCGCAACACTTGTCCAATTTTTGACCTTAGCAGTAACCTGCTGCGGAATATCAACAGAAGATTCAAATGGACCTAAGTTAATTTCTATAGATATAATACCAAGTTCAGTTGGAGGTTTATCTAAACTACCTGAAAAATAATCAAATACCCTATCTGTCTTACAATAGTAACTGAAATGTTCAATTTGACCCGAATATTTAGCTGTACTATCTGAAATATTATAAATTACGGTTGAACTATCGATAAGACTGTAAACTCCCTCAGATGTAAGTGAAAAACCACTAATAAATGGATACTCTCCGTCTTCGACAATACTTGTTACTTCATTTTCGGGCATCTCAATCTCAACGATAGCAGGGATATTCAATTCCAAACCATCCGGTTGAAAATCATATACCTCACCGACGATGTACATACTATCTATACCAGCGGGATAATCTGCTTCCACAACTACTTCAATATTAATGTAAGTGTCATCATCTAAGGCATTGGGTGCTATTGTCAGTGTGAGTAGTCCGTCATCGCTTATAAGAATAGCGCCATCAGAAGCAATTACTTTTGTTCCTTCTAGTGTAGATTCTGTAATAGATTTTTTACAGGTGTAGTTAGATATAATAAAAAGAATTGAAAACAATAAAACGGCGTATTTCAGGAATGATCTTTTCATTTCCTTACCTCCTTCTTAGTTAAAAAATGGAGTAGTTTGCCTGCGTTATAAGTAAAAGTGAGTCAAGAGTAGTAAAAATTAGTGAAACAGATGTTTTTTATCAAGATATAACACTCTTTTTATCTTATATACAATAATTAGTATTATTCAATTACTCAAGCATCTTGTAAAGGAATTCAGAAATTATAGGATACTTTATTTGGTTAGTTAGTAATATTCATCAAGTAAAATAACTATTGTTTAATGAATAATATACCGATAGATAAATTGGACAAGACCTTTGGTCGAGTAAGATTACACCAACGTATCGGCAATATTATTCTTGAACATTCTACTAACCAAATTCCGCTTGGCTCAATTGTATATAAGGGACTTTCTTTCACCGATAAAATTTCGGTTGCGGATATTGGTTGTGGTTATGGCAGGTGTATTAATTATTTAGATAAAATAGTCCCAAAAGATTCTGAATATGTTGGAATTGATCCATTAGAAAGTAATCGCATTCCTTTTCTTAATACTACAAATACAGCAGGATTTTCCGGTAAATATATATGCGGAAATGCTGACAAGATTTATGAATTCCCTGATAATTATTTTGATCTGATCCTATGTAATTTTTCATTATATTTTTTCATTGACACTTTACCAATTATCATAAATAAATTAAAATCCGACGGATTGTTCATTACCATCACCCACTCAACAAATTCGTTAAGAGAGTTACTTAAAGATTTACAAATTGTATTAAACATTGATCATAAATCAACTTGGGATGAACTTGGATCAGAACAAGTTCTAGATAATTTTAACGCTGAAAATGGTTTTGAATTATTGCAGCCCTATTTTACAGAGATAGAAAAAATAGAATATCATAATAACCTAGAATTTTATAGTGATGACATTGACAACCTATTTAATTTACTAGAGTTCAAGAAGACTTCCTTAATTCATCATAATGATTATGTAGATTTTATAAAAACTAAAAAATTTGATGACAAATTAAGGGATACTATCAGCACAAAAATCAATAAGATCGGGAAATATGTCTTAAACAAAGATGATGCAATTTTTAGATGTCGTAATAAAATAGGGTAGTACAATGACAATTCAACGAAAATATTGTCCAAAGTGTAAATCTAAAATAACCCGAAAAAAAATCGAGAATCGTCCACGCGATTTTTGTCCCAATTGTGATACAATCTTTTATGACAATCCATTACCGGTCGTGTCCGCTGTTGTACCAAATAAGAAGCGTGAAATTTTATTGGTATTACGTGATCGCGATCCATATGCTGGACAATGGTGTTTACCTTCGGGATTTGTTGAGCTTAATGAATCAATAGAAAAAGCTGTTAAGCGCGAGTTAAAAGAAGAAACGGGAATTAAAGGTAAAGTATTGCGTCTGCTAGACACACATTCACGCTACAATGATGTATATGGCGATCTAATTTGGGTGACTTTTGAAATCGATTGGAAGTCGGGTAAAGTATTAGCTGGTGACGATGCGCGAGATGCAAAATTTTTTCCCATTTTTGATTTACCAAAACTACCGTTTCATGCTAATCGGCGAGCTGTTAAACGCTATATTAAAAGTCATCAAGACTTATGGAATATGGAAGATTCATTTAAAAATATTGATGGCAAGCGGGAAAAATCAAAACTTGATTTACCTACAGATTCATTATATAAAATAATCAGCAAAGATTCACAGATCATCACTGAAAACTGGGTTACCGAGGTATGCTCCCACAAAAGTACTACTAAATATGCTAAATATTCACGAGACATTCTATATGAAAGAGCTCACACTGTTATATCGCAATTCAGTGATTGGATGACTACACCTAAAGGACAAAAAAAACATATTTGGGATTATTATACTAATGTAGGACAGCAGCGATGCGAACAAGGATTTAAATTATCTGAAGTTCTAAGTGCCTTAAGTCTTACAAGAAAACATATATTTGTACATGTACTAGCAAATCGTAGTATCTGGAAAAAATCAATAGCAATGTATCAAGTTCTGGATTTTATGTGGCAAGTCAATTACTTCTTTGATAAAGCAAATTACTATGTCACTTACGGATTTGAGAATCCCACAGCTTCTTTGTTTAAATAATACTTTTAATATATAGAATATTTTTCACTAATTTCATTTGAATATATTTAAGATAATAGAATCTACTATACCCATTAATAAAAATTATTATTAATTTAAACTGCAACGTTCAAGGATACACTATAGAATATCTAAAGAATACACTGTGCTTTTACTAAATTATAATTCACTATTACCCTGCCCAAAACTTCGAATCTTAACATCTAAATATGATAGATATAATATAAATCTGTATTCATTAAAAAATATAATACGGAGTAAATCATGAAAATGAACTGTTGGGATTTTAACCAATGCGGTAGAGAACACGGTGGAGCAAATGTCGACAAATATGGAAAATGTCACTCTGTACAATATAAATCTTTTAATGGTATTAATGGTGGAATGTTTGGTGGAAGATATTGTTGGCATGTTTCAGGAACTTATCAAGATGGTGAACCGACATGCATCCAACTGAAAATGGTTGAAAGTTGCGATGTCTGTGAATTTTATTTAAAAGTTAAACAAGAAGAAGGCGAAAATTTCGTCCAATAATTAATTTATTAAGGAATTAAAATGAGTTACTGGCGCGCCCCATTAGATATAAATACTATTGAAGTACCACACGGCGATGTGCATATCGATATTGAACAGTGCAAGGGTTGTGAATTCTGCATCGAATATTGCCCAAAAGATGTTTTAGCATTATCTAAAGATTTCAATCGGAAAGGATATCATTACCCAGTAGTTATCAAACAAGGAGCTTGCGTTAACTGCACACTTTGCGAAATGATTTGTCCTGATTTTTCGATATTTGTAGTTGCAGGAAAATCGACCCATCCCGACATTGACGATGTTCTAAAAAAAGAGGCAAAATCATGAAAGCAGATCCAGTTGGAGTAGCAACGGGGAATCACTATATTGATGGTGATCACGCTTGTGGCGAAGGTGCAATAGCGGCAGGATGTAGATTTTTAGCAGGATATCCCATAACGCCATCAACAGAAGTAGCAGAAAGAATTGCGGAACGTTTCCCATTAGTCGGCGGAATGTTTATTCAAATGGAAGACGAGATTGCATCTATGGCTGCAATAATTGGAGCCGCATGGGGAGGTCCAAAAGTAATGACAGTTACATCAGGTCCTGGATTTTCACTAATGATGGAAAACATCGGACTTGCGGTAATGCTTGAAACGCCCTGTGTTATAGTTAATGTTCAACGCGGAGGTCCATCAACCGGACTACCCACACTTACCGCTCAAGCCGATATGATGCAAGCCCGTTGGGGTTCTCATGGTGACTATGAAGTCATTGCCCTGTCCCCAAATTCTCCTCAAGAATGTTTTGATCTCACAATTACAGCATTCAACTTATCTGAGATTTGGCGTGTCCCAGTTATGTTCATGATGGATGAATGTGTTGGACATATGACAGAAAAAGTTGTCATACCTGATGCCGACAAAATCGAAATTGTACCACGTAAATATTATAATGGTAAAAAAGAAGATTATCGACCATTTAATTTCAATGGTAAAGGAGAAATCGCTCCGATGATAAAAGCTGGTGAAGGTTATAATATACATCTAACGGGCTTAACACATGATGAAAGAGGATATCCAACGCTCAATTCAGAGGCCCAAGATAAGAATGTTAGACATATAGTTGATAAAATTCTTAAAAATGAAGAAAAAATACGACTACTAGAAGAAGATCAAGTTGATGGGGCTGAAGTAATAGTTATTTCGTATGGAATAACATCTCGTGTCGCGTTAAAAGCCGTACAAGATGCTCGAGCAGCCGGAATAAAAGTTGGTACAATTCGCCTAATAGTTGTATGGCCATTTCCTGAAAAATTAATTAGCAAACTTGCCAGCAAAATAAAAGCATTTGTTGTTCCTGAAATCAACCTTGGTCAGATTTCTCTTGAAGTCGAAAGATGTGTGGCTGGAAAGACAAAAACAATTCATGTACCACACGCAGGTGGTTGGGTACACGATCCTAACGATATTTTAAAAGCAATTAAGAAAGGTGTAAAATGAGCGAGATTACAGCACCAACTACAAGTACTTTAAAAATTCCAAAATCTCCTGAACCAATGAAACATCCGATGCAAGACTATTTGCGAACGGAACGTCTGCCGCATATTTGGTGTTCAACTTGTGGTATTGGAACTGTTTTAACAGCTTTTATAGCCGGTTTGCAAAAATCGGGTCTCGATCGTGATAAAGTTGGTGTAGTTTCTGGAATTGGTTGTTCGGGTAGAGCAGCGGGATATTTAAGACTAGATTCATTTCATTCTACTCATGGTAGAGCAATACCATTTGCAACCGGATTATCTCTAGGAAATCCCGAGATGACAGTTGCGGTAATAAGCGGAGATGGTGATATAGCTGCAATTGGAGGAAATCATTTTATCCATGCAGCTCGTAGAAATATGAATCTAACTATTATTTGTATAAACAATTTTAATTACGCAATGACCGGTGGCCAAGCAGGTCCTACGACACCTCAAGAAGCTAACGCTTCCACAGCACCTTTTGGCGCTTACGAATTTCCATTTAATTTACCATATTTAGCAGAATCGTGTGGAGCTGTTTATGTAGCGCGTTGGACATCATTACATATTCGCAGAGCGACAAAATCGATTGCAGAGGCACTCGTGAAACCAGGATTTTCATTTATTGAAGTTATCGCTCCATGCCCAACTCTTTATGCCAGGAGAAACCGTCTTGGATCGGGGCTTGATCTAATGCGATTTTATCATGATACAGCAAAAATACAGCATGGCGCAAATACAAAAGATATTGACATCGATTATCAAAAAGAGATCATTGTTGGAAAATTTGTTGATAAGGACAAACCCGATTTCTATACAAGCCGAGACAAATTCTTAAAAAACAAGTTAGGTGACAAATACATTCCATATAAAGGAACCAAATAATGGATATTAGATTTTCAGGTTTTGGAGGACAGGGAATTATAAAATCAGGAATGCTGATTGGAAAAGCAGCCTCAATATTTGATAGTAAATTTGCTACACTAACACAAAGTTTTGGACCAGAAGCTCGCGGTGGAGCGTGCTCTGCACAGGTTGTAATTGATAACGATAAGGTTTTATATCCATATATTGTTGCACCGCAAATTTTAGTGTCGATGTCACAAGAAGCTTATGAAAAATTTATCGGTGACCCTGTAAAAGGCAGCATAGTTCTCACAGACTCTGACCTAGTAAAACCCAAAACGGTTCGCAAGGATGTTAAACTGTACTCAGTACCCGCTACCCGAATTGCTGAAGAAATGGGAAATCGCATTTTTGCGAACGTTGTAATGGTTGGATTCTTTACCGCAATGACAGATGTTGTTAGTCTTGACGCAATGAAAAAGGCATTACCTGGGTCAGTTCCTGACCGATTTTTAGATACCAATATTGAAGCACTAGAAAAAGGTTACAACTTCGGAAAATCACTGAAAAATTAAAATAAATCAAAATTCATTTTATGGGAACTTCAGACAACACATTTAAAAATTTTATCAGGAAACATGAAAATACTATTACGTTTTCCGACAAACCAAATGTCCAGTATCCAATAGGAAAAGTTGACCCATCTCCCTGTATGGAAGCCTGCCCTGCAGGTGTTAATGTTAAAGCATATGTCTCATTGATCGCGGCTGGTAAATTTCATGAAGCTTTACATGTTGTGAGAGAAAAAAATCCATTGCCGGGTATTTGCGGAAGGGTTTGTACTCATCCATGCGAATCCTTATGTAATCGAAATCAAATAGATGCTCCTGTTGCCATTCGCTCCTTAAAAAGATTTGTTGCTGATTACGAATTAGATCATCCCATACCTAAACCACAAAAAACTGCAGGAACTCGAAAAGAAAAAATTGCCGTTATTGGTTCAGGTCCAGCCGGATTAACTGCTGCACATGATCTCGTTAAAAGCGGTTTCAATGTTACAATTTTTGAGGAATTATCTGAACCTGGCGGAATGCTGATTGCCGGAATCCCTTCATATAGAATGCCACGCGATATTCTAAAAACCGAAATTGATTATATTCGCAATTTAGGCGTGAAAATAAAAACCAATAAAAAGATATCCGGCAAACAGGATTATAACAAATTATTAAAGGAATTTGATGCGGTTTATTTAGCAATTGGTGCTCATATTGGTAAAAAACTGGGGATTCCCGGTGAAGATAAATATAAAGAATTTTTAGATGCCGTAACATTTTTACGCGAAGTAAATCTTGGTAAACCAAAAAAACCGGGAGAAAAAGTAATTGTAATTGGTGGTGGTAATTCTGCTATTGATGCTGCCAGGACTGCCTTGCGTTTGGGTTCTGAAGTAAATATCGTTTACCGTCGCACACGGCAAGAAATGCCGGCAGAGGATGAAGAAATCGATGAAGCGGAAAATGAAGGTATTAAAATACATTATCTTGCAGCACCGGCAAAAATAGTTGGTAAAAATGGTAGAATTGTCGGTTTGGAATGTACAAAAATGAAACTTGGCAAACCCGATGAAAGCGGTCGTGCGAGACCAATCCCTATCAAAAATTCTGAATTTATTATTGAAGCGGATATAATTATACCTGCTATCAGTCAAGAGCCCGATCTGTCATTTTTACCAAAAGATCATAATATTGACATTTCCCGCTGGCAAACATTTGTAGCCGATGAAAATACTATGGCAACTAATATCCCCGGCGTTTTTGCCGGTGGTGATGCAGTAACAGGACCAAATACTGTTATTGATGCTATTGCTCAAGGACACATAACCGCTACATCAATCGAAAGATTTATTAATGGCGAGGCACTTGAACAGTCCGATAACAAAACCAATCCAATTGAAACTGAAGTTAAAGTCGATTTAAAGCATCAGCCCAAAATAAAGCGCACACCTACACCGATGCAAGAAGTTTCAAAAAGGAAAAACAGCTTCAAGGAAGTTGAATACGGGTTTGATGAGGCAACTGCAATTGCAGAAGCTCAACGTTGCTTACGTTGCGGTCCGTGCGGAGAATGTTTTATTTGTGTGTCTGATTGTGATAAGGGTTTATCAGTTATACATGGTACAAACGGACAAAACGATTATGTATTACGCTTACCGCCCGATTTCAAAAGTGAGGATTTAAGAAACGGAAGTTTGCTGGGGACATTAAAAGCAGCTACCGGCAAAGATGTACAAATCGAATTAAATAGTTACATTCCAAATGTAAAAGAAGAGTTATGTCGTGGGTGCGGAGATTGCGTAACCGTTTGCGAATATGATGCCTGCCAATTAGTACAGAAAAATGATGAGGTATATGTATCACAAATTGATCCGGAATTATGTCGTGGGTGCGGAACGTGTGTAACATTTTGCCCATCGAGCGCAATTCAACCGTGTAGATATACGTCCGAATGGTTATCGTACAAATTTAAAAATATTGATTCAAAAAAACGGAACATTATTGTTTATTCCTGTAATTGGAATGGTACTGATTTCGAAAATATAAATACTTCTAAATACAAAAATACAAATTTTATATTTATCCAAACGATGTGTACCGGACGAATTGAATCGACTTTCCTTTTACGTGCTCTTGAAGAAGGTGCAGATGGTGTATTAGTTGTTGGATGTAGCGCTGATGAATGTCATTATGAGTTTGGGGCAAAGCGATTTGCTGAAACGTATGCTAAAGTACAACAATTGGCACACATGCTCGGATATGACAAAAATCGTATCGAGTATGACACGGTGTCTGATAAAAACACTGATAAGTTTGTTGAAGTGGTTAACAACTATGCGAGGAAATTCAAATAATGGATTTAGTAGATCAAATTAAAGCCACTAATGCCTATGGTTGTCTAGAATGTGGAAAATGCACTGCCGTTTGTCCTGTTTCACTTTTTAGCCAACGGTACTCTCCTCGCTCAATGTTAACGAAAACAATCCGCAATGAATTTGATTCTCTATATATCGATTATGATTTATGGAGTTGCCTGACTTGTCGCCGTTGTGATGCAGTTTGTCCGGCAAATATTGACTATAGTACTCTAACTCAGATTGTTCGTTCGTCTGCACAAGATTCCGGCTTTCACGGTAAATGCTCACACGCTGGGGCTATGGAACTTCTACAAACAACTATGACTGCCAAAGATATTAAACAAAATCGCCTCGATTGGATTACTGATGATCTAAAGATAAGTGATCATGGTGACATATTATACTATGTAGGATGCGCCCCGTATTTTGATGTATTCTTTGATGATCTAGCTATTTCAACAATTGATGCTGCAAAAAGTAGCATTAAAATTTTAAACAAACTTGGCGTTACTCCTGTAGTGATGTCAGATGAGAGATGTTGTGGACATGACCTTTTATGGAATGGTGATGTGGAAAATTTTAAAATGCTCGCGGAAAAGAATATAGAATCAGTTGAAAAAAGAGGCGCGAAAACAATTTTATTTTCCTGTGCCGAATGCATGAGTGCCTTTATGAATTTATATCCTGAGCATGGATTTAAGGTAAAACCAAAATTGATGCATATGAGTCAGTTTTTAGCTGATATGGTCTCAACTGATGAACTTAATTTAAAAGAATCCGATACAGATATTACATTTCAAGACCCATGTAGGCTAGGACGCCATATGGGTATTTACGATGAACCACGCAAGGTTTTACAACATAATGACGGTGAACATTTTCATGAAATGATGCAGCATGATAAAAAATCGCTATGTTGCGGTGTGAGTGCTTGGATGAATTGTGATATCACATCTAAAGGGATACAAAAAGAAAGATTAAAACAAGCAAAAGAAACAGGAGCGGATATTTTAACGGTAGCATGTCCCAAATGTCATATCCATCTCACTTGTACAATGAAAGATAAAGTTGTGAGAGATAATTATGAAATGGATATTCGCGATATCTCTACTGTTGTGTTAGAGAGAATGGAATAATTAAATGCTAATATTATTAATAGTCGATAAGACAGGATAACCGAATGAGTGAAAACGATTTACGTGTAGGAGTATTTGTTTGCGAATGCGGAAGTAATATTGCAGGATCGCTTGATTGTCAAGAGGTCGCTAAACATGCAGAAACACTTCCTAATGTTGTGTGCTCAATTGTAAATAAGTATACATGCGCAGAACCCGGCCAACAAGAAATAAAAAAATATATCAAAGAGCACAATTTAAATCGTGTAGTTGTGGCCTCTTGCTCTCCCCGGATGCATGAACCTACTTTTCGCAATTGTGTTGAAGAGGCGGGATTAAATCCATATCTAATGGAAATGGCCAATATACGTGAGCATTGCAGTTGGGTACATTTAGATGATTATGATGGTGCAACTGAAAAAGCTAAAGACATTGTCAAGTCATCGGTCGCTAGAGCGAGATTATTGGAAGAGCAAACAGAATCGAAAGTACCAATGACCAAAGAAGTTCTTGTTATTGGCGGTGGTGTGGCGGGTATTCAGTCCGCCCTTGATTTGGCAGATGCAGGTTATAAAGTAAATTTGGTTGAGAAGGAGGCATCCATTGGTGGGCTAATGGCAACATTAGACAAGACCTATCCCACTATGGATTGTTCCATATGAATACTCGGACCAAAAATGATGGATGTCGGTCGACATCCCAATGTTAATTTATACACATATAGCGAAGTAGAAGAAGTAAGCGGTTATATCGGTAATTTTAATGTAAAAATTCGCAAAAAAGCACGATTTGTAGATGAAACAGTTTGCAACGCGTGTGGTGAATGTGAAAAGGTTTGCCCTGTCGCTGTAGCTGATGAATTCCAACAGGGTTTTTCATCTCGCAAAGCGATATATATGCCGTTTCCCCAAGCAGTTCCATCTGTTTATATTTTAGATAATGATGATTGTTTAGGACATAATCCCATTGCATGCGGCAAATGTGCGGATGTTTGTGAAAAAGAATGTATCGATTTCGATATGAAGGATGAAATAATAGAAGTCAATGTTGGTGCTGTAATAGTTGCTACCGGAATGGATGTTTACGATCCAACCGAGATGGATGAATATGGTTATACCAAATACGAAAATGTCATCACAAGCATGGAGTTCGAAAGATTAATTTCTGCCGGTGGTCCAACGGAAGGACATTTTTTCCGACCAACAGATAGAGAAGTACCCAAGAAGATTGCCTTCATTCAATGCGTTGGTTCACGATCACATTCAGAAACCGGCAATCCGTATTGTAGTAATATTTGCTGCATGAATACAGTTAAGGACAGTTTATTGTTAAAAGATCATTATCCGGATACCGAAATTGCAGTATTCTATATGGATATTCGCGCTTTTGGAAAAGGATTTGAAGATTTATATATTAGAAGTAAGAAAACCGGTGTACAATATATACGAGGACTACCGGGTGAGATCTTCGAGGATCCAAAGACAAAAAATCTCACTCTAATTGTAGAGGACACGGTTGCAAATACTGTAAAAGATTACAATTTTGATATGGTAGTTCTATCAGTTGGAGTTATTCCAAGACGTGATGCCGAAGCTGTGCAAAAACTGCTAACTCTATCTAAAACTGAAGATGGATTCTTTATGGAGTCTCATCCAAAGTTAAAACCCGTAGATGCACCAACAGGTGGAGTATTTTTTGCAGGTTGCGCAGAATTTCCAAAAGATGTAAAAGACAGTGTAACTCAAGCGAGTGCCGCAGTTGCTAGAGCAGAAGTATTGCTTAATTCGGATATGATAAACATTGAAGCTATCACCTCGGAATGCTTTACCGAATTATGTACATCTTGCGGAATTTGCACCAATGTTTGTCCGTTCAATGCTATTCAAGGAGCTGATGCAAAAGCCGGAAGTCCTGCTGAAGTGATAGAAGCTCTATGTAAAGGATGCGGAACTTGTGCAGCAGAATGCAATTTTGACGCACTATCCATGAAACATTTTGAGGATGCACAAATCACAACTATGATTGATGCTATCTTAGATGAAAATCCAATGGATAAAGTCACAGTATTTGCATGCAATTGGTGTTCATACGCCGGTGCTGATTTAGCAGGATTATCGAGATTGCAATATCCTACATCTCAAAGGGTTATCCGAACGATGTGCAGTGGTAGAGTTGATTCTGATTTTGTACTGCATGCCTTTGAAAAAGGTGCACCAATTGTGCTTGTCTCAGGCTGTCACTTTGCAGATTGTCATTACATTGATGCTAATCGTTGGACGCAAAAACGTGTTGAAAAATTATGGGATAAAATGGAGAGACTTGGTATTCGTCCAGAACGTTTACAAATGGAATGGATAAGTGCCGCTGAAGGACAAAGGTGGGCTCGAACTATGAAAGATATTGATGAAATGCGTAAAAATGTCACAGATAATGAAGTTAAACACACAATCAAGGTTCTAAAAGAAGATCGAGAAAAAGCCGAAGCTAAACGAGCAAAAAAACAAAATAAAAAAATCACACCCAAATCCGATAATTCGGCGATAGGTGTGCCTGCATAAAATTTGAGAATAAATAATGGCTGAAATAGTTGATTTTAAATGCTTGCGCTGTGGACATGAATTTACCGGCCCGTATGACCGTAAAATTCCTATGGAACGTGCATGTCCAGCTTGCAAGAGTAACAGTGTTCGTAAAGTAAAAAAACCGATTAAAAAATAACAATATATAGATTGTTTGATATAATTAATTTTGTATGAATTAATTAGCAAATAATTCTTTTCGTTTTTATTTTTAACTGTGCCCAATGAATTTTTATTGATTAAGAAGTTGCGTTTTGTGCACTGCACATACCTGGTTCTTAATATTCACTAATTGCTTTTTCTAATTAATAATAAGAGGTTAATATGTCAAAAATATTAGAAACGTTAAGTAAAAAAATACCCGATTGGAGATATGAAGCGAAACAACTCCTTGAAGAAAAGGGCGACAAGGTTATTAGTAATGTAACAGTCGCACAAGCTTATGGTGGAATGCGTGGTGTAAAAGGCTTGGTCTGTGATACATCAGCTGTTTCAGCAGATTCCGGTCTGATAATTAGAGGCAGACCATTATTAGATATAACTGATATTCTTCCCGAAGAGGTATTCCATCTATTGTTGACCGGTGATCTACCGGATAAAGATGCTCTTAAAGATCTACAATTACATTTATCCGAGCATGCAGAAGTACCACAATATGTGTGGGATGTATTAAAGGCTATGCCTAAAGACTCACATCCAATGGTGATGTTTAATGCAGCTATATTAGTTATGGAAAAAGAATCTGAGTTTAGAAAACAATATGATAAAGGATTACAAAAACAAGATTATTGGAAAGCTACGTTAGATGATGCTATCCGATTAGTTGCAAAATTACCAGCATTGGGAGCTGGAGTTTATCGAATTCGTTTCGATAAAGGTGCTCTCATCGAACCTGATAAAAATTTGGATTGGGGTGCGAATTTTGCTCACATGCTTGGGATTGATGATCCTGACGGACTGTTAAAAAAATTGATGCGCCTATATCTCATGCTGCATTGTGATCATGAAGGTGGAAACGTTAGTGCATTTAGTGGACTTACGGTTGCGTCAGCATTGTCAGATCCATATTATGCGGTATCCGCTGGATTAAACGGACTTGCCGGACCACTACACGGGCTCGCAAATCAAGAATGCCTCAAATTTGTATTAGAAATTGAAGAGCATTTTGGTGGTTCACCATCACAAGAGGAATTAAGTAAATTCGTGTGGGATCGTCTAAATAGTGGTCGTGTTGTTCCGGGATATGGTCATGCGGTATTGCGTTGCCCTGATCCTAGATTTACAGCATTCATTAATTTTGGTAGAGAACATATCAAGGGTGACCCTGTATTTGATATCGTTAGTGATCTATTCGATGTTGTACCAAATGTATTAAAAGAACAAGGTAAAGCAAAAAATCCATGGCCAAATGTTGATGCAGCTTCCGGTTCATTATTATATCATTTTGGTATGACCGAATTCAGTTTCTATACTGTACTATTCAGTATTTCACGTGCGATGGGTATGGTTTCACAAATGGTTATCAACCGTGCATTAGGTATGCCGATAACTCGACCGAAATCAATCACTGCCGAATGGATAAAAGAAAACGCATAAAATAGGAGAATTTATTATGGCAAGAAAAAAAATCGCCTTAATTGGCGGTGGGCAAATTGGTGGAATACTCGCACTAATTGGTACTCAAAAGGAACTAGGTGATATCGTAGTATTTGATATTCCGCAAGTTGAAGGAATGGTGAAAGGTAAAGCATTGGATATTATGGAACTGAGACCACATGACGGATATGATGCAAATATCACAGGAACCAGTGATTACAAAGATATTGAAGGTTCTGATGTTGTAGTTATTACAGCCGGTGTTCCAAGAAAGCCCGGAATGACCCGTGATGACCTACTTTCTGTTAATTTGGGAATCATTACAGATGTCGCCAACAATGTAAAAAAATATGCACCCGATGCATTTGTGATCGTGGTTTCCAATCCGCTTGATGCTATTGTATATGCTTTTCACAAGATCAGTGGACTTCCAAAAAATAGAGTTGTTGGAATGGCAGGTGCTTTAGACTCAGGCCGCTTCCGCGCATTTATTGCGATGGAAACCGGACTATCAGCACAAGACGTGTCCTGTGTTGTTCTTGGTGGACATGGACCAACTATGGTTCCGCTTTCAAGATTGGCAACAGTTGGTGGAGTTCCTATCGATAAGCTCTTATCCAAAGAAAAGATCGAGGCTATTGAAAAACGCACACGCGAAGCCGGTACTGAAATCGTTAAACTACTTGGAAATGGCAGTGCGTTCTTTAGCCCTGCTGCATCGATTATGGAAATGGTAGAATCTTATCTTAAAGATAAAAAACGCGTAATTCCTTCCGCAGCACTATGTGAAGGTGAATATGATGTTAACGGATACTTTATTGGTGTTCCGTGTGTTATAGGTAGTGACGGTATCGAAAAGATCCTTGAAATTGATTTGACCGATGATGAAAAAGCCGCACTTAAAAACACGGTGGATCATGTTGCATCAGTAGTAGAAGAAACAGGATTGTAAGAGTTAAAAGTTAAATCTCTCGAAGCCCTCAAGGTCTCTAAGACTTTGAGGGCTTTTTAAAATGGGTCATTCTGAATAAAACGAAGACCCTATAATTTCCCAAGTATTATACAAAAACTAGATTCTTCGTTGCGAAGCTCATCAGAATGACATTCGTGTATTGGGAATAAATGTATTTTTTATTTCAAAATTCTAATTGTAATTTAATGCGACTATTTTAGTCGTATTAATATGTTAAAGCTAAACAAAAAAACTGAATACGCCTTAATTGCTCTGCAACATATGCAGAGTAAAGCACAAGATGAGATAACAAGTGCAAAGGAAGTGGCCGAGAATTATGACTTGCCGGCATCGCTTTTAGCGAAAGTTTTACAACAATTGGCTAAGCAGGAAATTATTGAACCAATCCAAGGGCCAAGTGGGGGATATAAACTTAGAAAATCATTGGATAAAATTAAATTAAATGATTTTATTGAGATTATTGAAGGACCGGTTGGATTAGTAGACTGTTTGCATGATCCGGATTGCGGACACATAGGAACATGTAATATTCGTGTACCCATTGAACGTATCAATAATACGATTAAAGATTTATTTTCAAATATGACTTTAGCTGATTTAACTAAATAGGACTTTTATGATAACTGAAGAACAAGTACTTGAAAAATTAAAACAATGTATGGATCCGGAAATACCGGTTGATATATGGAATTTGGGATTGATCTATGATATTCAAATAAACGATAGTAAAACTGGTGATAAACAAGATATTGCTATTATTATGACATTAACCGTTCCCGGTTGTCCGATGGTCAAGCACATCAAAGAAGATGTACAATCAAAATTATCATCTTTAGATGGAATAAATGATATTTCAATTGACATAACCTTTGATCCCAAATGGAATTCTAACATGATGAGCGATGAAGCCAGGAATAAGTTGAATATCTAATATGTCGCAAGTTCCACAAAAATCAGATTCTTTTAAAGACCGCGAAGAGAAAATAATTGATGATGCAATCAATCAGGATTATAAATATGGATTTGTATCTGATATTGAACAGGAAATAATTCCACCCGGTTTAAATGAAGATGTTATCCGACTTATTTCGTCTAAAAAGAATGAACCCGACTGGTTGTTAGAGTGGCGTTTAAAATCATACAGAAATTGGAAAAAAATGGTTGAGCCAACTTGGGCAAAGATCAATTATCCTCCAATTGACTTCCAGGCGATAAGTTATTATGCCGCTCCAAAAGAAAAGAAAAAATTAAGCAGTTTGGAGGAGGTTGATCCTGAATTATTGGACACCTACAACAAGCTAGGCATACCTTTAGATGAACAAAAAATGTTATCAAATGTGGCAGTTGATGCTGTTTTTGATAGCGTTTCCGTAGCTACAACATTCAAAGAAGAATTGGCAAAGCACGGTGTAATTTTTATGCCGTTTTCCGAAGCTGTTCACAAACATCCCGATCTAATAAAAAAATATTTAGGAATGGCGGTCCCTCCTGCTGATAATTTTTATTCGGCACTTAATTCTGCTGTATTCAGCGATGGCTCATTTGTTTACATTCCGAAAGGTGCTCGCTGTCCAATGGAGTTATCAACATATTTTCGTATCAATGCATCACAAACCGGACAGTTTGAACGGACATTAATTGTTGCAGAGGCGGGTAGTCATGTAAGTTATTTAGAAGGTTGTACCGCACCAATGCGTGATGAGAATCAGCTCCATGCTGCGGTTGTAGAATTGATAGCACATAAAAATGCTAACATCAAGTATTCCACAGTGCAAAATTGGTATCCCGGCGACAAAGAAGGTAAAGGTGGTATTTACAATTTTGTAACAAAACGTGGACTTTGTAAGGGAAAGAATTCAAAAATATCATGGACACAGATAGAAACCGGCTCTGCAATTACTTGGAAATATCCAAGCGTAATTCTAAAAGGTGACAATTCAGTAGGTGAATTCTATTCCGTAGCAATGACTAATAATTATCAACAAGCAGATACCGGTTCAAAAATGATCCATATCGGAAAAAATACAAAAAGTACTATCATTTCCAAAGGTATATCAGCCGGTAAATCACAAAACACCTATCGCGGTGGCGTAAAAATTATGAAAAGTGCGGAAAATGCACGCAATTTTTCACAATGCGATTCTATATTAATCGGTGATAAATGCGGTGCTCATACTTTCCCATATATTGATGTACGGAATCCGTCAGCACAAATGGAACACGAAGCAACAACATCAAATATCGGAGAGGACCAATTATTTTACTGTAATCAACGTGGTATATCCACAGAGGATGCAGTTTCTATGATTGTTAACGGATTTTGCAAAGAGGTATTCGCCGAACTACCTATGGAATTTGCTGTTGAAGCGCATAAATTAATGGAAATCAGTTTAGAAGGATCGGTTGGGTAAAGCAACTTTGAGTTTTGAATGTTAAAATTTAAATAAAAAATAAGAATATGTTAGAAATTAAAAATTTAAACGCCTCTGTTGAAGGCAATCAAATATTAAAAGGAATTGATATAACAATTAAGCCCGGCGAGACACACGCTATTATGGGACTAAATGGGTCTGGTAAAAGCACGCTCGCAAATGTTATCTCAGGCAGTGACAATTATGATGTGACCAAAGGTAAAATCCAATATAATGGTAAAAACTTATTGGATTTATCTCCCGAAGAACGTGCTCTTAAGGGAATTTTTATGTCGTTTCAATATCCTGCTGTCATTGCCGGAGTGAACAATACTTACTTTTTAAAAGCTGCGCTAAATGCCAAAAGAAAGTATCAGGGGAAAATTGAATTAGACGCCATAGATTTCATGACTTTGATCAAAGAAAATCTAAAGAAACTAGAAATGGATGAGTCATATCTAAGGAGATCCGTCAATGCCGGTTTCTCAGGTGGTGAGAAGAAACGTAATGAAATTTTACAAATGATAACACTGAAGCCCAAATTAGCTATTCTCGACGAAACAGATTCAGGACTTGATATCGACGCACTGAAAATAATTGCCAAAGGTGTTAACGATTACCGTAGTAAGGAAAACTCATTTTTAGTAATTACACATTATCAGAGATTGCTTAATTATATCCAACCTGATATTATTCACGTTATGATTGATGGTAAAATTGTAAAATCAGGTGGAAAAGAATTAGCACTGACTTTGGAAGATAAAGGTTATCGTTGGTTGGAGGAGAAAGTTTCTTAGGAAATGGGATGTTAATAGCTAAATCAAATTTTAATACTTTTCAACAAACTCATAATTCCGAATCGAAAACTATTCAGGAATTACGAAAAGATGCCTTTGATAAATTTGTGAAAGTTGGATACCCAACAAAAAAACATGAGAATTGGCGTTTTACTGATTTATCAACACTGGTAAAAACCGAATATCAATTCACGAATGGAGAAATTGGTAAAATTGATAAAGAAATTATTACTAATCATTCTTTTGAAAATAGCTTTCGAATTGTATTTGTAAATGGATCATTTGATGCTGAGCTTTCAACATTTGACGGTATTGCCAAACAATTTTCAGTAAAAAACATGTCCGAATCATTTAGCGATTTAACTAATGATTATATCGAAAATGGTACAAATCCGTTTATTTTGTTAAATAAGGCTTTTGCGACCGGCGGATACGTTATTGAAATAGATTCAAACTATATTGAAGATAAACCTTTACATATTCTAAATATTATATCTGATGAAAAAGACTTTGTACAGCATCATCAACAAAATCTTATAAAAATCGGTAAAAGCAGTCAGGTTACGATAATAGAAGAAAATGTACATACTAACAAAACAGAATTATTCAATAATTCTGTTTATAATATTCAAGTTGATAACAACTCAATCCTGTCCCATATTTTAATACAGCAAAATGATCCTAAATCTAAAGGTCTGAATCATATTTTTGTTGAACAACAAGATAACAGTACATATAAAACTCAGCTAATTAATATTGGCGGTGAATTAATCCGAAATAATATTAATGTCCAAATTGATGGAGACAATTGTAGCACGGATATTTCCGGTTTAAGTTTATTATCCGGTAAAGATCATATCGAAAATTATACTACTATTAGTCATAATAAACCCAATTCAAACAGCCATCAATTATTTAAATATATTTTAGACGAATCATCAGAAGGCGTATTTAACGGATTAGTATCAGTTAAACCTGATGCACAAAAAACCGATTCGCAACAGACAAACAAAAATATTCTACTTTCAAAAAAAGCGTTAATGAACTCTAATCCACAATTAGAGATTTATGCTGACGATGTAAAATGTTCTCATGGTTCAGCCACTGGCGAATTAGATGAGGATGCAATCTTTTATCTGCGTTCCCGCGGAATTGATTTTGTAACTGCAAAATCACTTTTGATTGAAGGATTTGCGAAAGAAGTAATTGATAAAATAAAAATTGATTCGGTTAAAGAAAAATTGAATATCGAACTTATAAAGTGGTTGGCAAAATAAACATGAATGAGCTACAAGAATTATATCAGCAAGTAATTATTGACCACAATCACAATCCGCGAAACTTTCGCGAAATTGAGCATCCATCCCATTCGGCTAAGGGACATAATCCCCTGTGTGGAGACAAAATTGATATTTACTTAACCATTAAGGATGATATCATTACTGAAGTCAGTTTTATGGGATCGGGTTGTGCGATATCAAAAGCATCTTCATCATTAATGACCGAAGCACTATTGGGTAAAACATTAAAAGAGGCACAACAATTATTCGATTTAGTACATAACATGATTACTAGCGGTAAAACCGATGGTAAAGGCATCGGCAAATTGGCGGTATTATCGGGCGTACACAAATTCCCGGCACGTGTAAAATGTGCAATATTGCCATGGCATACCATGAAAAACGCTTTAGAAAAAAGTAAAATAATGACAATTACAGAATAAATATTATGGATATGGAAAAAATTCTATTAGAAAGAAATGTGAAAGCATTTCTAATACCATCCGGCGATAAAGTAACCTTACAAAAGGGTGAACCTGTATCAATCACGCAGGCATTGGGCGGCAGCTATACAATTATGCTAAATGGAAATCTATTCAAGTTAGATGGTGAAGATGCTGATGCAATTGGCAAAAAAGTTATACAAACTATAATTAACTCTTCCGATTCTGAGAAAAAAGAAGTGAACGAGCAACAAGTTTGGGATCAATTAAGAACCGTATATGACCCTGAAATACCGGTCAATATTGTTGACCTTGGTTTAATCTACGATTGTAAACTAACAAAGCAAAAAGATGGAACCAAAGTAGATATACAAATGACACTAACTGCACCGGGATGCGGTATGGGACCCGTCATCACAGCTGAAGCACAGCAAAAAGTACAAGGGATCCCAGGTGTCACTAATGTAAATGTGGAGCTCGTATGGGAACCACTTTGGAATCGTGAAATGATGTCAGAAACTGCTTTATTACAACTTGGAATATTATGAACAAATTTGATATAAATAAAATTCGTTCTGATTTTCCTATTTTCAAAGATCAATCATTAGTTTATTTAGACAGTTCCGCAACTACTCAAAAACCAAAACAAGTTATTGATGCAGTATCAGATTTCTATTCCAATTATAATGCAAACGTTCATCGTGGTATTTATGAATTAAGTATGAAAGCTACTGAAACATTCGAATCTGCCAGACAAAAAGTTGCAACTTATATCAATGCTAAAGATTGGCGGTCAATCGTTTTTACCGGAGGTACAACTGAATCGATCAATTTAGTTGCATATAGTTGGGCAAGAAAAAATCTTAGAAAGGGTGATGAAATACTAATAACTGAAATGGAACATCATAGCAATATAGTTCCTTGGCAATTAGTTGCAGTAGAAACAGGCATAGTTTTAAAGTATATTCCGATAAATACAGACGGGACTTTAAGTCTAAGCAATATAGATAAATTAATCACAAATAAAACAAAACTTGTTAGTGTCATTCATCAATCGAATGTATTTGGAACTATTAATCCTATTAAAGAAATAATCAATCATGCCAAAAAAGTAGGTGCCTTGACATTTATTGACGCAGCACAAAGTATTCCGCATAGTTCAATTGATGTACATGATTTAGATTGTGATTTTCTTGCGTTTTCCGGACACAAAATGTTAGGACCCACCGGTATCGGTGTTTTATATGGAAAAACTAAATTATTAGATTCAATGACACCATTCATGGGTGGAGGTGATATGATCAATTCCGTAACAATGGCTGAGTCTACTTGGAATGATATCCCGTATAAATTTGAAGCTGGGACCCCAAACATCGCTCAAGCAATTGGGCTAGGAGCTGCGATTGATTACATAAATGAAATTGGATTAACATACATACATGACTATGTGAAATATCTTTTAAATATCGCTCTGGAAAAATTACGAACAATTGATGGATTGACAATTTATGGTCATCAAGTTGGCGAAAGCAGTTCTGTAATCAGTTTTAATTTGGAAGGTGTTCATCCTCATGATTTAGCACAATTTTTAGATCAAGATGGAATCGCTGTGCGTGCTGGTCATCACTGCGCACAACCAATTATGGATAAACTTGGAGTTAGTTCTACTATCCGTGCAAGTTTTTATCTTTATAATACCGAAAGAGAAATAGATTTACTTTGTGATAGCTTAAAGAAAACTGCTAATTTTTTTAAGGATTTATAATGTCTAAAGAACGTATATCTTGGGAAAATTATTTTATGAATATCGCACGCGAAGTTTCTACTCGCGCAACTTGCGATAGAAAAATGGTCGGTGCTGTAATTGTTCGTGGCAAAACAATTCTTTCTACCGGTTATAACGGAAGTTTACGAGGGTTATCCCATTGTGATGAGATTGGACATGAAATGGAAAACGGACATTGTGTGCGAACTGTTCATGCTGAAGCAAATGCTATTGTTCACGCCGCTCGTCATGGAATTAGAGTAGAAGGTGCAGAAATATTTATTACCGCTTCTCCATGTTATAACTGCTTCAAATTAATTGTTAATGCAGGTATAACTAAAATTTACTATGGAGAATTTTATCGTGATGAACGCATTACAAAACATGCCAAAGAACTTGATATTGAATTGGTTCATCTTAACAGTAACTAACGTTAATCTTTCTGTAAAATATTGATTATTTCTTTTCTGACATTTTCCTGAGTAACAATATGGTCTACGTGTCCGTGTTTTTTTAACCACGGTGTTGTTTGAAAATCTTTGGATGTCTTTTTGCCAGTATACTGTTCAATTACTCGCCTGCCAGAAAATCCGATATTTCCTGCGTGCTTCTGAAATAATCTAATACCGCGTGAACCATAACCAATAGCAACACCCCCTAAGGTTGGATCTGTAATAATAGTAATTACCGGTATGCCGGCTTGTTCAACACGCGTCAGGGCAACATGTGCTTTAGGGATACTAACCATAGACGAGCATCCTTCATGCATGCGTGCTCCACCGCCAGCTGCTTGTAATATCATCGGTTTTTTATTCTTAATAGCAATTTCAGCAGCTCGCCATATTTTCTCACCAGTACTCATACAAAATGAAGCACCAAAAAAACCGAAATCAGCGCCGCAAAAAACAATATCTTGCCCCTTTATCTTGGCATCACACGTGATCATCGAAGTCATCAAACCGGTTCTTTTTTGAGTATTTAGTAATTTTTCTTTATATTCAGGAAATCCCAAAATATCCTTATCTACAATCAATTTAGTCTCTGTATGTTCAGAAAATGATCTTTCATCAAATAAATTATCCATACAATCCCATATTGAAGGTCGCGTGTAACGATAACCGCAAACATCACAGACAAATCCATCATTTTTTAACTTATCAAATCGAAGCGGGTCATATTTATGAACCCCATTTTTTGTATAACAACCTTTGTGTCGTTTCAAATAACCATCATTATTTGGTACCGGTAAACGTGATACTTTTCTTTGAATAGAATTAACTTGTTCAATTGTTGTCTCTGACCAATGACCAATTTTTGACCATCTATCTATTCTGTTCGACAATAGCTTTCCCTTAGAAATGGCTTGTAATTTTGTAATTGCTTTTTCAATGTGTAAATGCAATGAAGCGATTGTCTGTTCTTTAAATCTATGGGCTGGCCCTTCTGGTTCAGGCACGATAATGTCAACAATGCCTAAATCAAAACCTTCTTTCGAAGTAATTCGTGAAGCTGATGCTGCCTCATTTGCTCTGCTCCGTGTGTGATACAAAATTGATGAACATGCCTCTGGCGTTATTACTAAGTATGTTGAATTCTCCATTGCTAATGTTAAATCACAGCCAGTTAATGCAATGGCACCACCGCTACACGCACGATTCATTATTACAGAAATGGTTGCCACTGTAGCTTCTGCTAAAGCGTGAATAGTATCACCTATACGCCAAGCGATTCCACCCGCTTCAGACGCTTCAGTTGGATCTGCTCCAGGAGTATCAACAAAAATAATTATTATACGATCTTCCTTATTGGCTACATCAATTGCCTTAATAGCACGCTCGTAAGAAGCGGGAGTTGGCATTCCATCATTCCATTTACGCATTTCATCATTATTACGCATTACTTTTGTTAATTCTTTATAATCAGACGTAGGTCCGGTCTGTTGTCCAATTAACATGACAGGTATTTGTTCATCTTCAATTTCTAATGTGGCTCTATGGGTCTGAATCAAACAAGCGCCAAAATCACTACTTCTAAAACAAAGTTCCGGCTCAGTAAATATTTCTAAATAATCTAAATATTTTGGTCTTTCGGGGTGGAATGATAATTGATATTTTTCATATTCATCAAGTTGATGATAGTCCATTTTGCCTTTTCGTTCAAACGGAAGATAAAAATGATTTGCCATATTCAGTATTTATACTAGTTCAATTATATTGATATTATTAAATATTGGTAGAATTCTTAATTGCTAAAATTAATAAATATTTAATATCACATCACTTAATATAAGCTAAAATATTGGATTTAGATAAATTACGGAATTACAATGCAATTGCAACCATTTCGGCAATATCTAATACCTGCATAGAATCCTCTTTACCTTTTATTTTCATTGCATCATCCAACATTATGGTACAGAACGAACATGCTGTTGCAACAACATCTACACCCGTATCAATTGCTTCCTGAAATCTAACAGAATTAATTCTTTCTCCATCTTCAATGTCATACCACATATTCCCACCACCTGCACCACAGCAAAAACTATTCGCCTTATTCCTATCCATCTCAATCAATTGACCGTCCTTAACAACAGAATCAATCACATTTCGTGGAGCATCGTACTCACCATTATGACGTCCTAAATAACAAGCATCATGGTATGTAACCTTTTCGTCAATATTCTTTTTCAATTTCAATTTGCCACTTTCAACCAATTCCATAATAAATTGTGAATGATGTTGAACTTCATAATTTCCATCAAAATCACTATATTCATTTCCAATGGTATGGAAACAATGGGGACATGGAGTTATTATTTTATTGAATTTATATTTATTGAACATCTCAATATTTTGCAATGCCATGGTTTCAAAAAGATATTCTTCACCTAAGCGTCTTGCCGAATCGCCCGTGCAAGATTCCTCATTACCCAATACAGCGTAATCAACGTTTGCTGTTTCCAATATTTTTACCATCGCTTTAGCGACTTTTTGATTGCGTGGATCATATGACCCGGCACATCCAACCCAATAGAGTATATCAGCTTCTTTTTTCTCGGACATTAACGGTAACTCTATCCCTGCATCAGTTGCCCATTTTGTACGTTCACTTTTAGAAAATCCCCAAGGATTACCGGTATTCATAGTTTTTTCTAAACTCTCGGCAGCTTGTGGATGAGGTTTCCCCTCAGATAATACCAAATATCGTCTCATATCAGTAAACGTTGGTATGTGGTTTATTAGAACGGGACATTCTTCCATACATGCGCCACAAGTAGTACATGACCACAATTCTGTTTCAGTAATTGTATTTCCAACGATACCCTCAACATCCTTTTTATTTAAATATTTATCATACAACTCTTGTCGCATATCGGTAATAATCTTCATCGGCGAAAGAGGTTTATCCGTAATATAAGCTGGGCAAACATTCGTACAGCGACCACATTCTGTACATGCTATACTATCTAACAATTGCTTCTGCGTAAAATCTTCCAATTTCGTTGATCCCAAAGATATCTTGTCCGGATCCATATCAGGATCTTCCATCAGTTTGCTTACAAACATCGGTTTTACTTTACCACGTAAATCGCGGTCGGTAAGCGCAATGTTTATTGTTGAAGCAATTGTATGAAATATCTTGGTATTAGGAATAATAGCGATCGCCATTAATGATAGTATCCCATGGCTCCACCACAGAAATCGTTCGGTGGTATTCCAAAACTCAACCGAAAATAGTTTTGATATGGGATAGCCGATCCATGAATATTGTGCAGTATCCGGTGATTGGATTGCTAATCTTGCTGCTTCAGCTAAGTATCCACCGATAACTAGTAGTATAATAATCAGTAAAATTCCTGTATCACCGAAAAGATTACTCCGACCTTTGAAAGTATCTTGTGGTAATGATTTTGGCTTATTGAAATGTCTGCGGTACAAAGCCATCAATATCCCAATAAATACCATCAATCCACCGGTATCATTCAAAGCTGCAAACCAAGGAGTATCTAGATGTGGTAAGTAATTAACAAACCAACCTTTTGATACAAACGTACCTACCGCAGTTGCATATAATAATATAAAAAATCCAAATCCAATTAAAAAATGCATTGCCGCTGCAAAAGAGAATTTTAAGCGAAATACTCTGCGTTGCAGAATTCCATAATAAATCAAATTTATGATCACAGGAAATATTTTAATTTTATAATCAGGATCTTTTTTTCCAATGCGTACCGCAAGAAATCTCCGAAGATTATAAATAAAAATGACTACCGCAATTAATGCTAATAAATAAAATACAATCGGAATGTGGTGTAATGTCTCCACTACTCCCTCCTACATTTTTTGGTTAGGAGAATTATTTAAGCATTGCCATTTCTTTTTGGATGGAAATGGCAATACCTATATTTACTAAACCTTTAGGGCTTCTGTTAGTTTTGGTACGATTTCCAAAATATCACCAACAATACCATAATCAGCTACTTCAAATATTGGAGCGTCGGAATCACGATTAATTGCAACAATATTTTTTGAACCTTTCATTCCAACAACATGTTGAATTGCTCCTGATATACCCAATGCTAAGTATAAATTGGGTGTTACACTCTGACCAGAACTACCAACCTGATGAGAATTTGGCAACCAACCTGAATCAACTATCGGTCGTGAAGCACCGATTTCAGCTTTTAGAACAGCTGCTAAATCATTAACCAGTGGCATATTTTCTTCTTTACCAATACCTCTGCCAATTGATATTATCTTGTCAGCCGCAGTTAAATCTACTCCACCCGACTCTTCTTGGAATGGTTCTTCTGAAGTCGTTTTTAATTGGGAGGGATCTAATGTTACCTCAACTGTACGCACTTCTGCTGAACCATTTTCAAGATTATCTGCTGAATATGCAGCAGATTGAAATCCTATTAAAACAGGTCCTTCAACTTTTGATTCGATATCAACGGTTAGTTTCCCATGTATCACTTGTTTTGTGAACAATGTTTTACCACCAACTGTTTTGTATCCGACCACATCAGTAATTAAAGGTTTTTTAAGACGTGCACTCACTTTCGGAAAAAAATCGCGAACTAAATATGAATAACCCATTATTGCAAATTTAGGTGATTCCTTTTCGACAACCTGCTTTATAGTTTCTGCGTATGCATCTGCAGAATAAGTATTTAGATTATCGTCTTTAACGAGTAAAACTTCATCAATATTAAAATTTGTTGCTTCTTTGGAAAGATTATCTGAATCTTTGCCAAATGCCAACACACTGACTTTTTGATTTAATTCCTTTCCAAAAGCTTGAGCAGCTGTAACAGCTTCTTTACTAATACGATGAATTGCTCCGTTTGCCCCTTCGAGAATTACTAAAATATCCATTGCAACTCCTTATATAGCTTTAATATCTTTTTTAAAAATATCGACCAATCGATCTACAACTTGATCAGTGGAACCTTCAATCATTTCAGTTCGTTTTTCTGCTTTGTGTAAATACATTGTTGATAAATCTTGCATCGGCGCTACGCTTCCAATTACATCACTTTTAACGATAGATTTTATTTCTTTCTTTTTAGCGCCCATTATTCCTTTAAGCGATGGATATCGCGGCTGATTCAAACCAGATTGAATTGTAATACAAGCGGGGAATGGCAATGTAACCCATTGGAACCAACCTGATTCAAGTTCGCGCTTAACACGTAATTTACCATCCTGTAACTCTACACCCATTACTAGCGTAGCAGTGGACATTCCAAGTAATTCACCCAAGATTACACCAGTTTGCCCCGAACCTAAATCATCGGATTGCAAACCGGACAGAATCAAATCAAACGATTCATCTTTCACAGCTTCAGTAATAATACTTGCAATCATATATGGATCTGTTTCATAAGGAGCTTCTTCTTGTATATGAATAGCCCGGTGACCGCCCTTTGCTAACGCTTCCCTTATTATTTTAGGGGTGCGTTCAGCCGGTCCCATACTAATAACCACGACTTCTCCTTCTCCACCAGAACGTTCAACAATCTGTAAAGCCTCTTCTAATGCATAGGAATCACTTTCGTTTGTAGTAAAATCAATTGACCCCTCTTCTACCCACTTTTCAGCAGAATCGATTCGTAAAGGTGATTCACTTCCTGCTACCTGTTTGACTAATACACCTATCTTCATATTATGTCCTCCAAAACTATAAAAATATTTGACTCAATTATTTAGCGAGTTATTTATTATAATAAATAAACCGACCGGTCGGTCTATTTTACAGGATTCCCATAATTATTACAAGAATTTTTCATAATTAATTCGGATGAAATTACTAAACATGTACGGTTAGTTTTATACAATAAGATTGTAATGAAGATGTGTTTTAATAAAAAGCGGTAGGGGTTGTAACACTCACTGGGAGCGGGGGAACAACCAGCAATTAGTGAAACGCACCCCTACCAACTAACGTCGAAAACTACCAATAATCTTGTAATCTCAACAAGTAATTTTTATTAATATGATTCTAACTAATTACTTAAATTATTTATATTAAATTACTTAATTCAATGGATATACTTATAAAAATTGATCACACTTTGTTCCATTTTATAAATGGCACAATTGCCAATCCTATGCTGAATTGGATAATGCCAATAGTAACGAACGAAAATAATATTGCAATACCATTAGTGCTTATTTGGTTATGGTTACTTTTGTTTCAAGGGAAACGGGGTAAGATTGCAGCAGTACTTCTATTACTAACAGTGATACTGACTGATGTTATTGCAGCGCAGATTATAAAACCCTGGTTTGGCAGAATTCGCCCTTCCCGTGCAATGCTAGACAATATAAACTTATTAGTATCAAGGGGAGGGAAATATGGTTTTGTTTCGAATCACGCTGCCAATACTATGGCTGCTGCTACGATAATCGGTTACTTTTATAAAAAATGGAAATATTTTACGATAGCAATCTCAATAATAGTTGGATTTAGCCGTGTTTATGTTGGCGTACATTATCCATTTGATGTTCTAGGCGGATGGATATTTGGATATGGTCTAGCTTGGATAATTTTAAGTATATGGGTAATACTCAAAATTCGAGAAAAAAAAAGAGGGCGTACCTGGATAAATTATACGTAATATAATTAATTGGGTAATTCAGATTTTGGCGGTTTTATTCCGAACTTTGGTATCCCTTCTTGTTGATGTACTTTAATTTCTCCATATTTCTTCTCAAATTTGTTTATATTGTCTTTTAAAGCCATCATAAATGATTTTACATGTGGTGGAGCCATAATAATCCTTGAATGCACTTTGGCTTTTGGTACTCCTGGTAGAATACGCGTGAAATCCATAACAAATTCAGCAGGGGAATGAGTTACTACAACAAAGTTAGAGTATTCACCTGCACTTGCTTTTTCATCCAACTCAATGTTGATTTTTTGCATATTTGATGGTGCTTTTTTTTGATCCATATATATCTCTTATAATATATTATGTTTTACCAAATTCACTTTTATTAAATTCTTCCCAATCTTCTTCGATTCCTTTAAACTCTTCTATTACCTCAGGTAGATCATCGGCAGTATTATTTTGGATATGTTCATGTTCATTTTCATAAAAACTTAACATATCTTTCTTTTTCTCAAACTTTGAAGGGTCTACATCTTCTTCCTCATCGGGTTCTAGTCTTTCTATATCTTCGCTGTAAACAGCTTCATCAAAAAAATCAAGATTTTCGACAATCCCGTTGGTCATCAAATATTCTAGGAAATCAAGATATTTACGATCTTTTAAGTCCGTTTTACATTCAACGCAAAGTAATTTCTCTTTTAGGTCTTCTTCCTTCAGTGGTGCTTCACAATTTGGGCAAATAATACCTTCTAACATTAATAATATCCTTTAAAAGTGGGCGGTAATATAATTTGGCAAAATATGATGGTCAATACTTAGTTGTAGATTGATATTATTTTATTAATATTCTCGTTAATAATTCTTTTTCCGCTTCCGAAAGCGATTTTCCACGTCGGTTTTGCATCACTTCAGCAGAATTCATAAATTTAGTTTCATTTGCTTTCATACGTTTTCCGTTAATGTACCAAGTAAATGGATTTATTCTTTTAGGTGGAAAACCTGAGGTTACAATATTACAGCCAGGACCAATATTGGTCCCTGTGTTAAGTGTAGTTCCAATTGCAAATGTAGTGTAATCGCCTGCGAAAAGACCAACGAATAATTCTTCAGTTTTAACAACATTTCCATTTACCGTTACATTTACCGGTGTATAATTATTTTTCAGGTTGCTATTTGTAGTCCCTGCACCAAAATTTATCCACTGCCCAATATATGAGTTACCTATGAATCCATAATGGACCTTATTAGACCAACCTTGAATAATGGTAGAACTAATTTCACCACCGATTTTGCAAACTGGTCCAATAACACTCCCTCTAATATAAGTATGCGGTTGAATAACAGAATCCTCACCAATGTACAAAGGGCCCTGTAATAACGAAAATGAGTTTATTTTAACATTATCAGCTATAATTACCGGACCGTTAGAAGCATCTACCACTACACCGGGATTTATTAAATCAGGTGATTTAATATAAATATCACTTTCATTAATTAGGTGAACTCCACCTAAAGATTTATTTTCCCAATTTGTTGATTGAAAATATTCTTTGTCAGTTTTAATGGCTTCACCGATTGAATTAACTGCATCCCAAAGATATTTTATTACTTTTGATTTAATCTCACTAATAGTTGGACAAGCCAAAATTTTATCTTTTGCCGGTCCTCCCATTTTTAACCAATTATTACCAATATCTTTTCTTAAATATGCTGCGGTTAATTCGCCCTCATTATAATAAAATTGATAGTCCTTTTTGGATATTTTTTCAAGATCTTCCTTTAGCCACAAAACATTACCAAGAATCCAAAGTCCTTCTTCAACTTGTGTCGGGTTTACAGTTAATTCAGAATATAGTTCTTCCGTTATTTGCTGTAGTTCATTCCTCACAATTAATTCAATTTCTGCATCAGGAAAAGCATTTTGAATTCGTTCTAAAAAGGTAAATGTACCACACCGTAAATCAAATGCCGGTCTAGTTAATACAATCGGTTCAAGATTTAATACTTCATGGTTTTCATAAACATAAATTTTTCTCATAATCCAAGTACCTCGAGTATATACTCATATCCTTGTTCTATATAATTTGCTCCATTATTACTATCAATTATAATATTATAAATATTGCTTCCAAAATCTGGGCTGAAGCCAATCCTTGTTATCGAATTAAACTGACTGACTAACTGATATGACACGGGATTAAACATGGGATCTAAATTTATCACACCACTGAATTTCCCTTTAGTTAATTGCTTTATGGTTTTATCGGATAATAAACCATTCTTGCTAATATCATTTTCAGAAATTAGTTGAACTCGTTGTAACAGGACATTATCTAGGGTATCTTTCTGTGCTTCCCAACCAATAATTTTATTAATTGCACTAAATTGTCCTCGTGATGTTAACGATTTTAAAAAATGCTGAGCCAATGGCAAGTGGCTATTTTCTCTTGGTAGAATTATCAATAATGATCTAATACCTTTTCCCCTTGTTGAGATTTTTTGGAATTTATTCTTCGGTTCTTTAAACCGATATCTCTGCCACCACCAAAATGCGATTTTTCTTTTTAAAGATATTTTCATAAGCTAATAAAACTTTGGCGAAATTATGAAACTGCGTAGTTTTTACCATAGGATATTATTGATATTCCACAAAAAAGAGGATTTGCATGAAGTACCTGAAACCCGGTGAATTTCCATTCACTCGCGGGATTTATCCCGATATGTACAAAAAACGCTTATGGACTATGCGGCAATATGCAGGATATACCTCAGCCGATGAATCAAATAGACGGTATCGTTATTTATTAGATGAGGGTGTAACCGGCCTTTCAGTTGCATTTGATCTACCAACACAAATTGGATACGATTCCGACCATCCAATGGCAGAAGGAGAGGTAGGTAGAGTAGGTGTACCCATATCTTCAATTGCAGATATGGAACGGTTATTTAATGAAATCCCTCTCGATAAAATATCCACTTCAATGACCATTAATTCTACTGCTATTATTTTATTGGCAATGTATATCGCCGTAGCGGAAAAAAAAGGTATCTCAACCAACAATTTACGAGGAACAATTCAAAACGATATATTAAAAGAATATGTCGCTCGAGGAACTTACATTTTTCCACCAAAACCGTCTATGAAACTTATTACAGATATTTTCGATTATTGTGCAAACAATTTGCCAAAATGGAATACGATATCTATTTCCGGATACCATATAAGAGAAGCTGGGAGCACAGCGGCACAAGAAATAGCTTTTACACTAGCAAACGGTATTGCTTATGTACAATCCGCTATTGAAACCGGATTGGACGTTAATACATTTGGAGAGCGGTTGTCATTTTTCTTTAACACACACAATGGATTTTTAGAAGAAATTGCCAAATTCCGTGCAGCTCGTTTCATGTGGGCAACTATCATGAAGGATCGGTTTAGTGTTACTAATCCAAAAGCACAACTTTGCCGTTTTCATACACAAACAGGCGGTTCTACTCTAACAGCTCAACAAATTGACAATAATATTGTTAGGACTACTATTCAAGCAATGGCGGCAGTTTGCGGAGGTACTCAGTCACTGCATACCAATAGCAAAGATGAAGCACTTGCCCTACCAACTGACAATTCTGTAAAACTCGCTTTAAGGACACAGCAAGTCATTGCGCATGAATCTGGCATAACCAATTATCCAGATCCATTTGGTGGAAGTTATGTAGTTGAAGAATTAACTAATTCTCTAGTACATGAAGCTCAACAAATTATTGCTCAAATTGATGAAATGGGTGGCTCAGTTGCTGCTATTGAAAGTGGTTGGATACAGACTGAAATCGTTAAAAGTGCTTACGAATATCAGAAAGCAGTTGATAGGAAAGAAAATGTTGTAATTGGTGTGAACAAATTAATTGAGCAAGAATCGGTCAAACCGGAATTATTAAAGATTGATATCAAATCAACAAAAAACCAAGTGAAATCACTAAAACAATTTAAAAACAGAAGAAATATTGAACTCGTTAATACAACTCTAAAACTTCTAAAAGCAAAGACACAAACAACACAAAACCTATTTCCACAAATTATTAGTTGTGTAAAGAATAAATGCACACTTGGTGAAATCGCTGATATTCTGCGTGAAGAATTCGGTGAATATCATCAAAATTGATTGCCATTTATTGATTAAATGGTTTTAACTTTGACAAATTTTATTATAATTAAAAGATAGAGGACGTTCATGAAAAAAATACTAATCCTACTTGCTATCATCTTTATGGTGTCTTGTGCTAAAAAAGCCGCACCTGCGGTTGAAGTTAAACCAGATGATACAGCGATTACAGAAACAGCACCTACGGATGAAGGTATTGTTGTAGAACCATTTAATGTAGATCAAGGGGAAGGTACAGTTGTTCCCGATTTTGTGGAAGAACCATATATGATCAAAAGAAATGATTATTTATCAAAAATTGCAAGAAATGAATACGGTGACTGGCGCAAGTGGCGTGAAATATATGACCATAATCGTGATATGATTGGAGATAATCCTGACAAAATATATCCATATCGCTTTTTACAATTATTAAAAGCTGCCGCAGTTGCTAAAGATTGCCAAGTAGAATTTTATAGTTACACAATAGAATCCGGTGATACTCCATGGAATATGGCTCAAAACGTTTATGGCGATGAACTATCGTGGATAATTATCTACATGGATAACCAAGAGTTAATTGACCGTAATGGTGGAATTATTTACCCGGGAATGACTTTCCAATTAAGAAAAAATTTGGATCCGTGTGAATAAGTAATTTTTAGAGAAACAAAAAAGCCGCTGATTATTATACTACAGCGGCTTTTTTTTATTAAATTTGTTTCAATATATACTTAATCGATGTTCAATTTAAACCTTTACATAGAAAAATTATCTACAGACTTACTTTGTCAATCAATTAAACATTATCCCGAATTAGATTCAACTAATACTAAAGCTTGGGAACTAATTTCCGAAAATGCTGAAAATGGAACGGTTGTAATTACTGACAATCAGATAAAAGGTCGCGGGAGACAGGCCAATAATTGGAATTCTACACAAGGTAAAAGTTTAACATTTTCAATAATATTGTATCCAGATGCACTGCCAAGTCAAATTAATCTTTATTCATTATTAGCAAGTTTAGCAATAACTGATTGTTTAATTGAATACAATATTCAAGCACAATTAAAATGGCCTAATGATATTCTGATCAAAGGTAAAAAAGTCGGTGGCATTCTTTGCGAAAGTAAAATCAGCGGAGGAGTAATTAAATCTTTGGTAATTGGCATTGGATTAAATATTAATGAAGACATTTCTGAATTTCCAAAAGATCTGCGTAACAACGCAACTTCATTAAAGATTGAACGTGGTGAACAATATCAGTTAGAAGTATTATTAGCAAATATTCTTAAACATTTAGAATACAGAATTAATAGCAAAGAAACCAAATCACAATTGCTAGATTGGGTAAAACGCTGTGCACACTTAAATCAGGAAGTAACTTTCCACTCTGGTAATCAAAAAGTAAAAGGTAGATTTAATAGACTATCTTCAATTGGTCAAGCTATTATAACAATTGACGGTAACGAAATTAAATATGACAGTGGGGAAGTTATATTGTAAATATCAATATCGATGAATTGGAGAAGCTTTGATATTTATCTCAAATTTATCAAACTCTGATTTCATACATTTTTTTAACTCTTGGCAAATTTTCACATTTTCAGCTTTGGTAAGTCCTACTTTTGAGTTGATTCCCAATAATATTACGTGATGTTTTTCAGTATCAACAACACGAATATCATGCCACCCTATAATCCTTTCATCATTTTTCCAATTAATATCTAAATGATTTTTAATTTTTTGGATCACAGGATTATTAATACTAATCGGATCAACATGAACTGTTGGCTCAATATCGAGTCTTTTATATAATATATATTCAACATCTTCGGCAATATCATGTGCATCTGCTGAAGAAATGGTATCATCTATTTCTATATGGATACTGACAAATTTATCCTTCCCATAGCTGTGAACCGTTATATCATGTACTCCAAGTACTCCCTCAATTGCAGAAACAACCTGTTTAATATCGTCAATTTCATCTTCTGCCGGTGGAGCACCGATTATATCGTCAACCGCTTCTTTAGCGATTGTAAATCCTGTCCAGATTACAAATAACGCCACACCGATACCCGCCCATCCATCTACGGAATGATAACCGTATTTACCTGCAATCATTGCCACAATTACTAAGAGAGATGAAATCGCATCAGCACGATGATGCCAGGCGTCTGCATGCAATGTACCGGAAGATATTTTGTGCGACAAAAATTCAGCATAACGAGCTGTCAATTCCTTAAGAAATACTGTAGCCAAAATTATCATTATCATCCACCATGCAGGCGAAATCGGTGAAGGATTTAGCACTCTTCCAATAGATGATCTAATAAATTCAATTCCGGTAACTATCAGTAAAATTGCAATTATTAAAGTAGCAATATATTCTACTCGTCCATGACCATATGGATGCTCAGAATCTGCCGGCTTTTCAGCTTCATGGAAACCCCAAATTACTACTCCGGATGAAATAACATCAGAGAGTGTATGAATCGCATCAGCGATGACACTTACCGACCCAATGATAATTCCGATAATAAATTTTATAACAAATAAAAGTCCGTTAATAAAAACAGAGACCCAACCTTGAAACTTGCCGATACTACTACGATAAGCTCGGACGGCTTCTTTTTCTTTAGGGACAAATCGGTTAGTTAATGATTCAAAGAATTTCATATTTCTGAATTATTCAATGGCATCTAAACCGGTTATATTTTTCCCCATTATCAATGTATGCATTTCGTGCGTACCCTCATAAGTATAAACTGATTCAAGATTCATGATATGCCGCATTATGGGATAATCATCCGTAATGCCATTCGCTCCCAATATTTCTCGCGCACTACGTGCGATATCCCTCGCCATAGCGACATTATTCCGTTTCGCCATTGATATTTGCGCAAAGTTCGCCTCACCTTGGTCCTTTAATCTTCCTAATTGAACAGCTAATAATTGAGCTTTGGTTATTTCCTCAAGCATATCGACTAATTTTTTCTGAATTAATTGATAACCTGCAATTGGTTTAGAAAACTGTTTACGATTCTTTGAATAATCTAATGCAGTTTCATAGCAATCGATTGCTGCACCAATTGCCCCCCAAGCAATACTATATCTCGCTTGCGATAAACAAGACAATGGTGCTTTTAATCCTTCCGCATTTGGCAATCTTTGATTTTCAGATATAATTACATTGTCTAAAACCAATTCGGATGTAACCGATGCACGTAAACTTAGTTTCCCATGCATTTCGGGAGCAGAAAAACCTTTAGTGTCTGGTTGTACTATAAATCCTCTTATTATATCACCTTCATCTTTCGCCCAAACTATAGCAATATCGGCAATTGATCCATTAGTGATCCACATTTTGCTACCACTGATTACCCAATTATCTCCATCACGTTTAGCTCGTGTTATCATTCCTCCGGGATTGGATCCAAACTCCGGTTCAGTTAGACCAAAGCAACCAACAGCTTCACCTTTAGCAAGTTTGGGTAACCATTTTTTCTTTTGCTCATTCGAACCATATTTCAACATCGGATACATTACCAACCCACCTTGTACGCTCGCGAACGAACGCAGACCCGAATCGCCTCTTTCAAGTTCCTGCATTAATAATCCATACGCAACATTACTAACACCGGCTCCGCCAAATTCCTCCGGAAAAGTAGAGCCAAAAATACCGATTTCACCTAATCTTGGAATTATATTTGTTGGAAAAGTCCCTTCACGAAAATGCTCCTGAATAACCGACATAAATTCATTTTTTACAAAGTCGTAAGCGGTCTTTTGTATTGCTAATTCTTCTTCTGTGAGAAGGTCAGTAATATTATAGAAGTCGGGACCAATATATTTCATTTTATTACAAATTTATTCATAAAGTTTCGTGCAGAGTGCTCATCGCAATTAAAAATTAACTCCTTTAATTCTAACAATTCAGAATCATTAAACTTATCGGAAGCTAATGAATTAAATTTATTTTCCAAATCTTCCATTGTCATTGGTTCTCTAGGATCCCCCTTTGGATATTCAAGATATTCCGAATATTTTCCCCCATTCTTTGTGGTAATCACCACTTTTGATGGTTGCTTTGCCGGAAACATCTTTTCAAATTCTATTGAAGGTTCACCTTTAATTTTATCGATCACTTCAAATATCCTTAGATCATTTAATTTTTCATCAGAGAACGATTCTGTTGTTATCTTTTTGTCAACCATAGCAGCTGCTAGGCAATAAGGAAGTGAATGATCAGCAGTTTCTCTTGATTCCGGTCGGTACTTTGTAGGATCAAATAATATATCATACGCTTGAGCAAATGCAGTTACTTTAACTTCTTCAATATCCGAATATTCTAAATTATTATTAACCATAATTTTCAACACACAAGATATATGTGTATGCGTTAATGCTTCGGTTGGGAATGCTTTCATACTACATTCGAGGATTTTATAATTCTTGCCTAAATCACCAACTAATGCATTTATATCCCACCCCCAAGAGGATACTCCATCACGTCCTTCCATATCAGTAGGATTTATCTCTTCGTCTTTGGCATTCCAACCAATAAATGCGTCCATGAATCCTTCTTTACCCTCAAAAACTTTTTCAGTTCCAGAATACCCTTTTTGAGCCATCAGGGCAGCCAATACACCTGATTGCACTGCCATAGGGTCAACCGTATTTTTCATCATAGTTAAAACACCGGCAGTCGGACAACCGATTGTATGATTATGACATCCAGAAATTCCGATAGCATTTACCATTTCATCAACATTAAGCCCTAATATTTTTCCCGCTACTATTGGCGACACAAATTGTGTAAGTGTTGCATGGTGCCATTTTCGCTCACGGACACCAGGTTTAGCAAATAAACATAATCGTTGTTCAAACTCATATGCTAATACGATTGCAACAATTACATCTTTCATAGATGCATTTACTTTTTCAGCCACTGTCAATGCCGCCGGAATAATATCTGATGGATGGCTCGGGTCTTCTTTCCAATAAATATCATTAAAATCTAGTGCTCGTATCATTAGTGAATTGATTAATGTTGCATTTACCGCTGGCAATTTGTCACCGAATACAAAAGTTGTTGCCTCTTCTGTACCACCCATTTCTTTGTAAATATCACGAATTGCGTTTACATCTTTAGTATTAACAGATCCAATTGCACATCCTATTGAATCATATAAGTACCGCTTTACTTCATTAATTACCTCAACGGGAATATCTTTATATTTTAGATTTACAGCAAATTCAGCAATTTGCCTTGCGATAGATTTTTCCATTTTAATTCCTATAATTTTGCAATTATGGCATCTGCCATTTGAGTTGTTGAAACAGCACCCTTTTCTACTACATCAGCTCTGCCGGCCATTTTTGCCATATCATAAGTTTTTACTTTACCTTCAGCTACAACTTCAGCTACAGCTTTACGTATCTTTTTTGCGATATCTTGTTCATCAATAAAATCAAGCATCATACATGCAGATTCTATCATGGCAATTGGATTTACAATTGAAACAGGATAATCTGCATATTTGGGGGCACTGCCATGCGTCGGTTCAAAAACACCGATACCCGTTTCAGGATTATACTGTGCACTACAAGCAAATCCAAGTCCACCGATAAGCCCGGCAAATCCATCCGATACGATGTCACCAAACATATTACCTGCCACAATAACACCATAATTTTCTGGATTTTTAGTTAGCCACATCATTTGTGCATCAATATTTGTATTCCATAATTCAATTTCAGGGAAATCAGTCTTCTGAATTTGCTGCGCCATTTTATACATCATTCCGGATGTTTCTCTTATCACATTTGGTTTTTCACAAACGGTTACCGATTTGTAACCATATTTCTTGGCGTGTTCAAATGCTGCGCGCAAAATTCTTTCGGTAGCTTTTTTTGTAAAAATCCTCGTTGATACAGAGATTTCATCAACCGAAGTATCACCAAAATTTTGTACGAATTTGGGATGTGTCATAAGCGCATCATATACTTGAGTTGGTGGATTACTCCATTCAACTCCGCCATATAATCCTTCAGTATTTTGTCGGAAAATTGCAACATCAACTTCCGGTTCATCGACAACATCACCGACTCCTCTTCTAATAAAATTTAGTGGATTTCCTGTATATGTCCGGCACGGACGCAGACAAATATCCAATCCAAAATGCTGTCTCAAACCAACAATCGGACTGGAATAAACTAATCCTTTTGCTTGTAATTCAGGATTTAGTTCATCAAATGCCTCATCTTTTGGTTTTGATGTAATTGCACCAAATAAACCAACCTTATGTTCCGCTAACAAATCTAATGTTCTCTGTGGTAATGGATTACCTTCCGAACACCAAAACTCCCATCCTATATCACCTTCAACATAATTTGCTTCGAATCCCGCTGCATCAAGCACGCGGATTGCCTCATCTAAAACTGTTTTTCCAATTCCATCTCCAGGTAATGCTACAATCGTTCGTTTTGACATTTAAACTCCTATAATTTTCTAAAATATTTATTATAATCTATTTTTTACCCAATTCTCTAAACCTTCTTCTATAACTAATTCTTGAGCAGCCGCTCCAACTGGATCAATGTTGTACTCGTTATTATCCATCTTAATAATTGATTGTTCAAAATTGATCTCTATCCCAATTTTTGTTTGTATCGTTAATTTGTCTAATTCAATTTCTGATTTATATTTTTTCTGTAGATCGATAATCAATTCCGGTGATTCTATCACAACAAATCCGTTGTTAATTGCGTTGCGCTTATATGTTTGGCTGAATGATCCTGCAATAACTAATTGGATTCCACTATACTTAAGCGCAGTTGCCGCCTGCTCACGAGAACTACCTGTGCCAAAATTGAATCCACCAACTAATACCTCACCATCTTTCACAATCTTACCAAAATTGGTATCATAATTTTCCATCACTACTTCCGCTTGCTGCGATGGCGTAAAATCGTCAATGTACGTGTATTTACCGGGGAAAATTCCGTCCGTGTTAATATTATCTTGATAACAATAAATAATTTCTCCAACGATATTTTTGGGAAAGCCATCTAATAGTTTTACTGCGGTTTTAGCGGCTTCCTTTTTTGCCATAATTTTTATTGTACTTTTTAATTCAACTGAATCAAATTCCTTAGGACTACATATTTTCCCTGCCACAGCCGATGCCGCTACTATCGCCGGCGACGCTAAATATGCTTTCGCATTTGGACTTCCCATTCGTCCTTTAAAATTGCGATTTGTTGCAGAGATTCCAACTTCTCCATCCTCTAACAGTCCAACACCTAACCCGATACAGGGACCACAACCCGTTGCTAATTCAATCGCTCCGGCGGAAATAAGTGTTTGCCAATCACCTCTTTTTTCACTTTCAGTCTGCACTTCCTTTGACGCAGCAGCGATGTAAAACTCAACGCCATCAGCAATCTTTTTGCCTTTCAAAACTTTTGCCGCTGCAGCCAAATCTTCTACACGACTATTTACGCAAGAAACCAAATATGCCTTATGAATTTTAATGTTCTGTTTTTCCATATCGGAAATATTAGTTTTTGTTTTTACATTGTCAGGTCCGGCTGTGTGAGGACGAATTGTGCTCAAATCAATTGATATAATTTTTGAATAATATGCACCATTATCTGCTGTAAGATTCTCCGATTGCAACGCCTGAATTCGTTTTTCGCTAATCCGCAAATTATTTTTAACATAGTTCAATCGATTATTTAACCAACTAATTACTTTTTCATTGATTGGAAATAGTCCAACTAAAGCGCCCCATTCTGTTGTCATATTTGCGATTGTAAGTCGATCGTCAATAGATAAAGATAAAACTCCATCTCCGCTAAACTCCAAGGCGTGGTTTAATACTTCATCATTATTAAAATGACCTGCTAAAGTAATTATTACATCTTTACCGGTGACACCATCTAATAATTTACCGTATAATTTAATTTTTGCAACGGGTGGAATCTGCCACCAAGTCTTACCGGTTGCCCAAATTCCGGCTGCATCGGTTCGTACAACAGGAGTTCCAAGGCATCCTATTCCGCCGTACATATTAGAATGACTATCAGATGCAACCGCCAATTCTCCGGGAAAGGCATATCCTTGTTCTAACATTATTTGATGACCAATTCCATTTCCTGCAGGATAAAAATCTACATTCATCTCGGTAGCAAATTCTTGAATACCTTTGTACTTTTTTAAATTTGCTTCAGATTCATCCTGCACATTGTGATCTAGCGCAAACATTGGTTGCCGTGGATTGGCCATTTTCGTGGCACCTATAGATTTGAACTTACCTATTACAGCGCCAGTGTTATCGTGCGTTAAAATATGTTCCGGTTGTATTGTAACATAATCTCCACTTTGAACTTTTTGTTCGCTATTAAGACCAATAGCATATTTCTGTACAATTTTTTCTACTAAATTTTGTGCCATATGTTTATTCTATTTAAATGGTTCAAAAGAAACAAAGTCAGCGTGGTGAACAATTATTGACTCAACTGTTCGTTTCCCTAGATCACCCTCTTTAGAGTGCGTTCCAATAATGTGCTGAACTTCCGCTGGTAGATCAAATCTATCGGCTATAGCAACACCGCTAAATGGATGGCGAACAATCGTTCCAAAATTACTTGTTCCTAATTTTCCATCAACAATTTCGTATTCTATTAATTTTCCTATATCGATCAAGATTGCACCGGCTATAAGAATATCCATATCAATTTCAATTTCATCACCAAAATTATCTTTCATGCGCTTAGCAATATCAACAGATAGCTGAACACAAGTGCGCTTGTGATTCATAAATGTTATATCACAATCTTTAATAAGTAAGGAAAATGGTATTTTCTCCAAATCTTCGGCAGATAACACACTTTTTTCAATGGCATACTCCCATGCATTAGCAGTTTTTTCTGCTAATTCTTTATTGTTAATCCAACCAATTTCAGGCCAAAGTTGTAAAATTTCTTTATTCAAGATACCTCCAATAATTTTTGATTATTCTTCAATTTTATAGATCGAATCAATAACTGTTCCATCAACCCATTTTACTATTCCGATCACGTCATCTGTTAGTTTTGGTTTTGCAGGCGCACCACCAATTAGATCATCAATTTCAGCCTTTATTTCTTCAATCTTTCTGATTGGCAAGCCACTATCTTTTGTTGCTTTGATCAAATCTTTGCGTAATGGATTGATTGCGATTCCACGTTCAGTTACTATAACATCAACTAATTCACCGGGACCAACCAATGTTGTTACTTCATCAACAATTACGGGAATACGATTACGAAATGCCGGTATCGGCAAAATTGTACATTTACTAAACAAACAATTTTGCCATCCTCCAATTCCGTGTAGCATTTTTCCATCGGAATGAGTTACAACATTGGCATTGAAATTAACATCAACTTCAGTTGCCCCTAGTACTACAGCATCCAACATTGAAGCAAAATTTCCCTTTCCATGCCAATTATAACTTGTGAATGGTGATGTATTTACGTGACCTGCATTTTCTCGCATTGAACGTACGCCTTCTAAGTCAAAGGTTTGCCCGTCCAATATAAAATCGGTCAATCCTTCTTCCAACATTTCCACCAAATATTTTGTTGAGCCACCACGGATGAAACGTGCTTTCACGCCGGCTTCTTTCATCATTTCTTTTAGGAATATAGCAAATGCCAGGGCAGTTCCGCCGGCTCCTGCCTGGAAACTGAATCCGTCTTTAATAATACCTGCTGCTTGTACAAATTTCGCGGTTAACTCAGCGATATATAAACGATCCGGTGATTTTGTGAGTTTAGTTGTGCCACTCACAATCTTTTCCGGTTCACCAACTTTATCAAGTACTACAACAAAATCAATATTTTGACCTTGGATTTGCCAAGGGACACAGGGAAACTGTACAAGGTTATCAGTTACGACAATAACTTTATCAGCATATATTGAATCAACTAAACCAAATCCTAGCAATCCACAAGCCGATGGGCCTCTATCGCCGGTGGCGTTGCCAAATGCATCAGCAGTTGGCGCTGCAATTACGGCAATATCTATATGCACTTCTCCGTCCTGAACTGCTTGCCAGCGACCACCATGGCTTCGTAGTACTGCTGTACCTTTCATATTTCCGTGCGATGCATAATCACCAATTGGACCGTTAAGCGAACCCTCAACCCAATCAACAACGCCATTTTTCATGTGATCAATTACCGGTTTATGACAAGGAAACGCCGCTGATGGAAACCAACGCAAACCTTTAATTTTTTGTTTTGCGGCAATATCAAAAACTTGATTCATTATCAAATCGCCGTTACGGAAGTGATGATGTGACGAAATTGTCATTCCATCTTTCAAACCACATTTTTGCAAAGCATCCTTTAATGATTTTACCGTTTTATTTCCATCGGTTGGGAAACCCGAACATGATCGAATTGGCAAAGCAGCCTTATTTCCTTTTGGTGTATATTTCCCAACGCCCTGAAATGGCGTTTGCTTTACTCCGTTGACAACAGTTGGAATCATGCGATCAACAAAATTTTTTATCATTTTTACTTTTGTCATATTAATTTTTCCAATCAGGACTTAATAAATTCGAGGCAATTGCTAGATCAATAGTATGCAATGCTCGTTTTACAACGGGCGGATCAATCATTTTACTACCAAGCGATACAACTCCAAGTCCCTTTTTCTCAGCTTCATCAAATGCTAAAGTAATTTTTTTTGCTTTTTCAATTTGATCTGTTGATGGAGCAAACTCTTCGTGAATTGGCTTTATTTGACGAGGGTGAATACATCCTTTCCCATCGAATCCAATTGACTTAGCTTCTCTAACCGAATCACGTAACCCGATTTCATTACCTACATCACTATATACTGTGTCTATTGCTTGAATACCTGCTGCACGTGCCGTATTTACTAACATGCTACGCGCAAAAAACGATTCATTTCCTTTTTCCGTCCGCGGTACTCCAAGATCGGCAGTATAATCCTCCAAACCAATCGCTAGCGCGACAATGTTTTTTGACGATTCAGCAATTTCCAATGCTTTAAGTACACCGCGTCCACTTTCAATGATCGGCATTAGAAATACCGTTTCTTTTCTACCATATATTTTTGATATTTCTAAAATTCGTTCATCAATTATTTTGATTTCTTCAGCACTTTCAACTTTAGGAATTAATATCAAATGCACATTATGCGGTACAATAAATTCTAAATCCTTTAGTCCTAATTCACCTTGATTGATTCGTACCATTCGTTCAGCGCCAAAAAAGTCCAAAGTTCGAAGAGCGTTACGTACAATGTATCTAGTATCTTCTTTTTCCGATGAAGAAACGGAATCTTCTAAATCAAGTATTATACCATCAGGTTTATGAATACCCGCATTTAGCATTAATTTGGATTGGTTCCCCGGTAAATACAATCGACTGCGGCGGAAACGGTCGCGGCTTGACGGGTACATACAAAAATCCTTCATCGGCGGTAGAGATTCAAACTGCAAATCCGGATGTGCATGTTTTATCGCCGCTTCTAAGCGGGCGGCAATCACAAATGGCAAAGCTCCAAAATCTTCGATCTCAATTGCACCAAAATGAATTTGTAAATCTTCACAAATATTCACAGTTTGCTGTTTAATTGCTTTGCCAAAAAATGTTTCAACAGTGCTTTTAACAGAAATCGAAAGTGGTTTATTTGATGGTGTATATTTTACGCGGAGATCGGAACGCGGTTTTTCGCCTTTTGCACCTGATATAAATGAATGTGTCATTCTTACCTATATATTGGTTTTAAAGATGCAAAATTTATCAACTTACTTGACACCGGAGCAAGCTGAACCGAACGAGAAATGAAATAATTTAAATATTATTATTATCGGCAAATGAGTAGTAATTATTCCCAGCTATAATTAAATGGTCATGAACCTTAACATCAATAGTAGCGACTGCCTCTTTTAACTTTTTGGTAATCTTAATATCTTCCTCACTTGGATTAAGATTTCCACTTGGATGATTATGCACAAATATCAATGCTGCAGCATTTTGTGTGAGTACTTTTTTAACGACTTCACGTGGATAAACCACGGAGGTGGTTAATGAACCCTGAAATAACTCTTCCATGTCGATAATTTCATTGCGTCCGTTTAGATATATTACAGAGAATACTTCTTGCTTTTTGTCGCGCAAATTATGTTTTAAATAATCTAAGACCTCATCCGATGATGTAATGATATCATGTCCAATTATTCTATCTGCCAAATAGCGTCGTGCGACTGTTTGCGTTAATTTTAATCCGAATACACTACTAGGACCAATGCCATTAATTTCCTGTAATTCTTTTGGATCGGCTTCCAATACTGCATTTAATGATCCGAATTTTTTTAGAGCATCCTTAGCCGATTGCTTGCAATCACTGCGGGGTGTACCGAGTGTGAGTAATAGTTCGACAACTTCATAATCATGGAAACCTTGCAGACCGTTGCTAAGAAAACGCTCTCGCAACCGTTTTCTGTGTCCTGCCATAGATTTAATGTTGTTTGTCAATTATAAAAAAAATTAAATGGGTTTTAATTTATCAAGTTTTAACAAAAACTCTCGCATTTCAAAAATATTGTCTGTTTCAATATTTCCAGTTTTCCATTTGATATTAAAATCATCGTTACAATCAATCCCACCGTTTTCCTGATAGAGGGTATATAATTCAGCTTCATTTCGATTCTTATTTTCATTTAGACTTGCAACAATGCGATAAATAACTTCGTCTTTCAAATCATCAAGAATACGATTTGGAAGTCGCGTTCTTAGTAAATCTCTTTCTAATTTGGAGAAATACATTCCATTGATTGAGTAATCCTCAAATGCTTCATAAGCTATTGGAACAACCTTTTTCACAAACGATGCCATTGCTTCCGCAAATACACGAATTTCATACTGGGCATGCTCATCCATCCGTAATCGTAAAAAGTGGAAAATGTTATGCAGATCGTTTTTCCAATACCATTCTGTATATAAATTGACGGGTAAAATTCCACGAGCCAATTCCCGGGCGATACCGGCTTCGTTTAGTTCGTCATAAATATTAAATGTTTTTTCAGATATTTCATTAAAATAATCGATAACCTTGTCTTTCAATTCCGGCGGAACTTCACGTTCATCGCGCCCCTGTTTGTTGAACTGACTTTGAAAATGAATATCCTTTTTCTCGGGGATATAAAAATCGTGCTGCGCTTCCGAATAACGTAAACTGTATTCGTTTATATTCGCTGTACGATGCCGCACCCACTGCCTTGCAACGAATATCGGCATTTTGGCGTGAAATTTTAACTCCACCATTTCAAACGGGGTGGAATGACGATGCCTTAATAAATATCGTATAAGTCCTTTATCACGACTGACTTTTGTAGTACCTTTCCCATAACTGACTCGTGCTGCTTGGACAATGGCATCATCACTGCCCATCGAGTCAACCAAACGGATAAATCCTTTATCCAAACATTTTATTGCACCATTGGGATATTGAACATCATTCATAATTATTTCTTTTGTATAAATAAATTTATTGAATCGGTAAGAATATTAGCATTTGAAGCGATCAGACCTGGAGTTATTAAAGTCTTTTCATTATTATAGGTAATTGGATTTCCTTCTAAGTTTACCATTTCTCCCCCTGCTTCGCGAAGAATACAATGCCCCGCACAAATATCCCATTCATTCTTTGGTCGCAATGAAGCAAAAATATCAGCTTTGGCGGCCGATGTTAGCCCTAATTTATAGGCCACACTACCAATCGGACGTTGTTCTTGAAAATCCGATGCATAAGGTTCCCATAGCCCATTTCGTGTTTCCGAACGGCTATTCAAGATAATCATTTTCTTGAAATCTGTTTCGGTTGAACAATTTAATCGCTTACCATTTAGAAATGCACCTTCACCTTTTGTGGCAGTAAACAGTTCTTTACTTGCGGGATTATACAAAACTCCAACTACAGGCTCACCTTTCTCAACTAATGCAACACTCACAACAAAATGATCGACACCTTCAATAAATTCTTTTGTTCCATCTAATGGATCAACAACCCATGTTCGAGTTTTATTCAGTCTCGACTTGGTATCTACAGTCTCTTCTGAAAGCCAACCGTACTCAGGATAAGCTTTTGTGAGTGTATTTTTTAAATATGTATCAGCTGCGTGATCAGCCGTTGTTACAGGATTGTGATAACTTTTATCACGAATCTCATACTTTGATTTATAATAATTCATTATGATTGATCCGGCTTCTTTAGCGGCATCAATCGCAGATTTTAGTTCCTTGTTCATGGGGCGGAACTTATGAATTTACTTTTCAAAATTATAATCTAAATTTGGCACTAACCATCTTTCTACATCATAAATGTTCATATTCTTGCGTTTAGCATAATCTACAACTTGTTCTTTTGTAATTTTGCCGACATTGAAATATTTTGATTCCGGATGGGCAAAATACCACCCGCTCACTGACGCTGCCGGATTCATCGCATAACTTTCAGTTAAGGTAATTCCGGTATATTTTTCAACATCAAGTAAATCCCAAATCTTCTGCTTTTCGGAATGGTCAGGACAAGCAGTGTAACCCGGAGCAGGTCGGATTCCTTGATATTTTTCTTTAACCAAATCATCATTTTGTAAATTTTCATCCGCAGCATAGCCCCAAAACTCTTGGCGGACTCTTTGGTGTAACCGTTCGGCGAATGCTTCGGCTAATCTATCGGCAAGGGCTTTGACCATAATAGCGGAATAATCATCATTTTGTTTTTCATATTCTTTAACTAACTTTTTTACGCCGATACCGGTGGTAACAGCGAATGCGCCAATCCAATCATTCTTACCACTTGATTTTGGTGCAATAAAATCTGATAAACAAAAATTTGGTTTATCAGCTGCTTTCTTAACTTGTTGACGCAGGTGATGCAATTCAGTAATTATATTTTTATCGGAATATATTTCAATATTTTCATTGATTGAATTTGCCGGAAATATTCCAAATACGCCTTTAGCTTGTAATAGTTTTTCCTTAGATATTTTCTTTAACAAAACCTGTGCATCATCAAATAATTTTTGAGCTTGCTCACCGAACTTTGAACTATCCAAAATATCAGGATATTTACCTTTCAACTCCCAAGTTGAAAAGAAAGGTGTCCAATCAATATAATCAATTAATTCATTTATCGAGTAATCATCAAAAACTTTGATACCACTAAATTTTGGAATGGGCGGTGTATATCTATCCCAATCAAAATCAAATTTATTTTTTCTTGCGTTAGCAAGTGATAATAATACAGTTGGTCGTTTTCGGTCAGCATATCTTATCAGTATTTCTTGCTGCTTTTCATTCAACAATTTTAAAAATTCTTTTCGGCGTGTTTTACTTAGTAAGTCCGATACAACTGATACGCTGCGTGACGCGTCCGGTACGTAAACCACTGCGTTGCCGTAGTTTGGCGCAATTTTCACCGCTGTGTGCAATTGCGATGTCGTCGCCCCGCCAATCAACAGTGGAATTTCCAATCCTTGCCGCTGCATTTCTGCTGCTACGTGTTCCATTTCCACAAGCGAGGGCGTGATAAGTCCGCTTAATCCGATCATATCGGCGTTAACCTCTTGCGCAGTTGCGATGATTCTATCCGTCGGAACCATCACGCCCAGATCAATAATTTCGACATTATTACATTGCAAAATTATCGATACAATATTTTTGCCTATGTCGTGTACATCACCTTTTACGGTTGCCAAAACGATTTTCGGCTTTGCTTTCAAACCGGCAGAATTAGCTTGTGATTCATCAATAAAAGGTTCCAAATACGCTACGGCTTGTTTCATAACCCGGGCACTTTTTACTACTTGCGGTAAAAACATTTTTCCAGAACCAAACAAATCACCAACTTTGTTCATTCCATCCATTAATGGACCTTCGATGATCTTCACCGGATCATCAACGCTTTGTCGGATTTCTTCGATGTCATCAATAATAAAATCGGAAATTCCCTCAACCAAGGCATGATCAACCCGTTTTTCAACCGATTCACTCCGCCATTTTTGCTCCGCAACCTCAACTTTTTTAATACTTTTATATTTATCAGCGATAGTCAATAAACGGTCAGTTGCATCGCTACGGCGGTTAAGAATAACATCTTCTACTGCTTTGCGAAGTTCATCAGGGATATCATCATACACAACTAATTGTCCGGCATTTACAATTCCCATGTCCATTCCAGCTTGGATTGCGTGATAAAGGAATGCCGAGTGCATCGCTTCACGAATTGTGTTGTTTCCACGAAATGAAAACGACAAATTGCTTACACCTCCACTAACCAAACACCCTGAGAATTTTTCTTTAATTGTTCGACAAGCGTTAAGGTAATCCACGGCATAATTATTATGTTCTTCGATGCCGGTAGCTACGGCAAAAATGTTTGGATCAAAAATAATGTTTTCCGGTGAGAAACCAACTTTTTCAGTAAGTATATGGTAGCTGCTCTCAATAATTTCCATTTTACGTTCATAGGTGTCAGCTTGACCTTTTTCATCAAACGCCATCACGATTACCGCGGCGCCATAATTTTGAATCAATTCAGCCTGCTCAATAAATTTCGCCTCACCTTCCTTCAAGCTTATACTGTTGACAATTCCCTTACCCTGTATATTTTTTAAGCCGGTTTCCAAAACTGTCCAATTAGACGAGTCAAGCATTATAGGAATCCGGGCAATATCCGGTTCTGCTGAAATCAGACGCAGGAATTTTTCCATTACAGAAACTGAATCAAGCATTGCATCATCCATATTTATGTCAATGATCTGTGCGCCACCCTCTATTTGATCTCGAGCAACACTTAATGCTTCACTAAAATTTTCTTCCTTTATCAAGCGTCGAAATTTTGCTGAACCCGCAACATTTGTTCTTTCACCAACATTAACAAATAAAGAATCATCTCTAATGACAGTAGATTCTAAACCACTCAAAAATGTAAAATTTTTCTTTTTTTCTATATTGCGTGGATTAACATTTTCTACTACTTTAGCGATTGCCGCGATATGTTCAGGGGTCGACCCACAACATCCACCAACAATATTAATCAATCCTCTTTTGGCAATATCGCTCACTAATGTAGCCATATGCTTAGGCGATTCGTCGTACTCACCTAATTCATTTGGTAAACCAGCATTAGGATGAAAACTCACTAAACTATCGCTTATATGCGATAATTCTGCTATATGTGGTCGGAGTTGTTCAGCACCAAACGCACAATTTAAGCCAACTGAAAATAATGGAATGTGATTCATAGAATAATAAAAGGCATCTAAAGTTTGTCCGGATAGAGTTCTACCACTTGCATCGGTAATGGTACCGGAAACCATAACAGGTACACTGTAACCAATTTCGTCAAATATCGATTGAACTGCAAATAATGCAGCTTTAGCGTTCAATGTGTCAAAAATAGTTTCCACCATTAATATATCGACGCCACCCTTTATTAACGCTTTAGCCGCTTCGGAATAAGCCACAACCAGTTCGTCATAAGAAATATTTCGAGCTCCCGGATCGCTCACGTCGGCTGACATCGAGGCTGTTTGATTTGTCGGTCCCAGAACACCGACTACAAAGCGGGGTTTTTGCGGTGTGTTTTTGGTGAACTTATCAGAAATTTCTCGTGCAAGTCTCGCCGATTCATAATTTATTTCTGTGATATATGATTCTGCCCCATATTCCGCTTGAGATATTTTTGTAGCGTTAAAAGTATTAGTTGATATTATATCAGCACCGGCAGATAGATATTTGGAATGAATTTCTTTAATAATTTTTGGTTTCGTTAAAGACAAAATATCATTATTACCATTTAAATCTATTGAATGGTTTTGAAATCGTTTGCCGCGAAAGTCTGTTTCATTTAATCCATAAGACTGAACCATTGTACCCATGGCACCATCCAAAATTAAAATTCTATTTTTTGCAATTTTGTAAATATTGTTCATAATAAAAAAACCTCGCGCTAAACGAGGCAATCTCTTGCCATTTTAGCTCTTTTTTAATGTCGCAGCAATCAAGCGCAAATCACGACAAAATATTAAAAGGAATTTAATCATACTCTACCAAAACAAAACCATTATTTTTCTTGAAGAAAATCGCAATAGCTTGTACTTTTCAATAGGGTTTGAAAGGCTTGAAGGACTAATAAGTTTATTTTTTTTTACCGATATTTGAAACATTTTTAAAAATACAAAATTTTTTTACCTCCCTTCGTTTCTTTCTTCCCGAATAATAAATAGGTAATCCGGATAATAGTTTATCGCGGAACAGTTGGTTATATAATCAATTGGATTAAGCCTAGATATAAAAATGCAGATGCAAAAGGTGGAGTAATGAAGAAAGAAATTATTATAAATGAGAGCATGGGGGAAACCCGAATTGCTATTCTCGAAGAAGACCGTTTAGTTGAAGTTTATGTTGAAAAACAAGGACAGCAACGTATGGTTAGTAATATATATAAGGGGAAAGTGGAGAATGTTATCCCAGGTATGCAAGCAGCGTTTGTTGATATTGGCTATGGGATAAATGCTTTTTTACCATTTTCAGAAATTCACAATGGTGAGTTTCTATTGGCTGATGTTGATCGTGAAGATAACAAACGAAACAACAAAAAGCATACCGATAATGGCAATATTGAAGTTGACCTTCACACCGGACAAGAAATATTTGTTCAAATAATTAAGGAACCTTTTGCTAATAAGGGACCCCGTGTAACAACTGAAATTGCAATTCCCGGAAGACTATTAGTTTTAGTTCCGAATGTAAACTATATAGGGATATCAAAAAAACTTTGGGATAAATACGAACGCCGACGTCTTAAAAAAGTCGCAAACAAATTGCGCAATAAAGATTTTGGATTAATAATTCGAACCGTCGCTGAAGGGAAGAGTGAAGAACAAATCACAAATGATTATGAAATGCTTATTACACATTGGCGTAAATTAGAAAAAAAAGCAAAGAATACAGATGCCCCTGCTTTAATCTATGAAGATCTTGAAACTGCTTCAAGTGTCATAAGAGACCTACTCACAACCGATGTTGGTAAGATCACAATCGATTCAAAAAAATTATATAATAAATTGCACAAATATTTGGAAGATGTCTCACCGAATCTAAGCGAAAGACTTCAATTATATAAAATTAAATCTCCCCTTTTCGAGAGTATGGGTATTGAAGCTGAAATCGCAAAGTTAATGAGTCCTATAGCAAGATTAAAAAGTGGGGCTTATCTTGTTATTGAAAAAACTGAAGCGATGGTAGTTGTTGATGTTAACAGCGGCAGATTTATTGGCAAACAACTACACGAACAAAATTCACTTAAGATTAATTTGGAAGCAGCTCGAGAAATTGCTAGACAACTTCGATTACGTGACCTGTCAGGATTAATAGTTATTGACTTTATTGATATGCGTGAGCAAGATAATCAACGAAAAGTTTTTAATGAATTGCGAAATGAGCTTAAAAAAGATCGTGCAAAAGTTGCCGTATCTCCTATTTCAGAATTTGGATTATTAGAGATGACACGTCAACGTATTCGCCAAAGTCTATTGGATAGTATGACGGAAGAATGTCCAACTTGTCATGGTGCAGGACAGATAATATCCAAAGAAACACTTATTACAAGAATTGACCATTGGCTAAGAAGATACAAATCTAAGCGCCGTAGTTTGAGATTAAAACTACTATTGCATCCTGAAATTGAAGAATTCCTTCGAGTACATAAGAAAAAAGCATTAAGAGGATTAATGTGGAAAAATTTTGTGCACATTAAGATTGAAGCCAATCCTGAGATACACAGAGATCAATTCGAGTTCATTACTTTATCAGATGGTAAAAATGTAACAAATGCACTTGAAAAGGATAATTCCAAGACTTAAATTCGCAAGCTTTTTTAGGAGATAAAATGTACGCAATCGTAAATATAGCAGGAAAACAATATAAAGTTGCTGAAGGAGATAAACTTCAGGTAGCTCGCCTATCATCAGAAGTTGGCGACAAAGTCAACTTTGATAATGTATTACTGACTGATGATGGAAAAAATATAAAAATTGGCAAACCTGCTGTTAAAGGTGCTGTAGTTTCGGCAGAAATATTAGAGCATGGACGACTTAAAAAAATTCTTGTCTATAAGAAAAAACGTCGAAAAGGATATCAGCGTAAAAATGGACATAGACAAGATTTTTCATCAATAATGGTAAATAGTATTAAAATATCTACACCAGCTAAAAAAGCACCGGTAAAAAAGACTGCTGCAGCTAAAACAACTAAGAAGGAATCTAAATAATGGCACATAAGAAAGGACAGGGTAGTTCCCGGAATGGTCGTGACTCAAATGCTAAAAGACTCGGTGTTAAAGTATATGATGGTCAAACAATATTATCAGGTGGAATAATTTTAAAACAACGCGGCACAAAAGTCCATCCCGGCGAAAATGTTAAACGCGCTGGCGATGATTCACTATTTGCAATTGCTGATGGTATTGTAAAATTTGGCAAGAAGGGTCGTGACAAGAAAATTGTAAGTGTTATATCGTAACATTCAATAAAATATTATTAAAAAAACCCTCAGTTTATGAGGGTTTTTTTATGTTATTTATTTAATTAGATTCAATCCCAAAACTTAAACGATGACAACCATTTTTACATAATCAGTGTCAAAAATACTGAAATGAAACAGATTCGTGGATAAAACAACTAGAGACTTAATAATTAATGCACAAGCCGGCGATACTGAATCGTTCCACAAAATTGTTTCAATATATGATACAAGAATAATGACACTAACATTACAAATTGCACAAAATAAAGAGGACGCCGAAGATATCTATCAGGAGACGTTTGTCAAGGTATATAAGAATATATCAAAATTTCGTTTTGAGAGTGATATCTATACCTGGATTTATCGTATTGCAGTCAATACAGCCTATAATTATAAAAGAAAGCATTCTAAAATGACGATTGTTGAACCAAAGGAAGATGGGGGATATGATTTTTTAGATTGGGTTTATGATCCACAAAGCAACGAAGATAATCGTGAAGAATTAATCATAGCGATCAACCAGTCACTATTGACACTATCTCATCAACAAAGAACCGTTTTTATTTTAAAACATTTACAACAATTAAAAATCAAAGACATCGCTAATATTTTGGATTTATCCGATGGGACAGTTAAAAAATATCTATTTCGTGCAATGGAAAAATTGCGTGTTAGTTTAAAGGAATACCACTATGCCTAATAATATTTCAGAGCAGCAAAAAAAACAAGCTGCTTTATATATTTGTAATGCACTGAGCATTACATCAAAAAGGAAACTAGAACAAGAATTAAAAACTAATTCTGAGTTGCTAGATTATGTAAACGATTTAAAATCATCTATTGAAAAAACTAGAGAGATATTAACAATTGGTCCATCAGATGAATTTTTACAAGGTAGTAGAAATTTGCTTCGTGGCAAGATAGAGGATATTAGCAATAAAGAGACAACCGGTTCGGTTCTATTAAACATTATTGATAAGATTAAGAATGGTATTACATCCATTGCAAAAACACGACAACCCGTTTGGGCAATCGCTACATATGTAATAATTGGACTTTTAGCCGGACGCTTACTACTCACCACTAATGGTGATAAACCAATTGATATTAGCGGTCAAGAAATAGTTGATATGAATAAACTAATTCAATCGGGGGTGCTTTCGGATTTACGTATAGACCAATCGACACTATCCCCATCGTCTATTAAATTGGTATCGCATACCGACAATAGATTCAATGTTTCAGGTAACGTCAACGATAAAAATATTAGACAAATATTGTACTATTTACTTTTAAATGACGAAGATATCGATAATCGATATAAAGCCGGCAAACAAATTAAAAGAATAACACAAAACAATGAATCTCAAATGGTATTGATATCGTCTGTATTATCAGAAACTGACCAAAGAGTTAAAATGCAGTCTATGGAGACCTTAGCTCAATATCAATCTTCTACAGAATTAATTAATGCTTGTAAAAGAATTTTATTAGACGATCATAATTTTGAAATGCGGTTAGAATCATTAACCCTTTTAGAAAAAAACAAATCAATTGATCTAATACCATTACTTGAAATAGTAAGCACTATGGATGATAATTCACAAGTTCGGGAAAAAGCACGAAGACTACTTACAGACTTACAGAAACCAGTCTCAATTGAAAACAATGAGGTGACACCATGAAAAAAACAAATATATTTTTATTAAGTATTCTACTAATTACAAGCTCATTTATTTTTGCCCAAAGTGATGATTGTGACGAATATGAAGTAGTTAATTCTTATAGCTTCAATACACGACAATATAAAGACTTAGATGTTTCCATTTCCTACGGTTTGGGAGAATTAACTATCGCCTCCAGCGATGAAAAAAATCTTATCGAAGGGGAAATAACCTATGACGGCCGCAGAATAAAACCAATTGTTAAACTAGAATCGGTTTCCTCCAGCGGTGTGTTATTGATTAAAACTAAAAAAGACCCTGATAAAGATCCTTGTGGTTACAAATTTGGTGGATTTGACAACGAAATGGAATTCTATTTTCCTCCTCAAATCAAAACCGACCTATTCCTAGATTTTGGTGTGGGCGATGCAGAAATTGATTTAACAGATATTTCAATTACAAAATTAAATATCAATTGTGGATTAAGTGACGTTGAAATTGAAATTAATAAAAGAAATAATGTCGTTTGTGAATCAGTAAGTATTGAAAATGGTTTGGGAGATCTAGATGTTTCAGGGTTAGGGAATCTTGCTGCAAAAGATATAGATATAAATATTGGTTTAGGTTCTGCCGATATTGATTTCACAGGTGACAGAATTTATGACACAGATATAAATGTAGATGTTGGATTGGGATCCCTGGATATGATCCTCCCCAAAAAAGCTAATATTGAAATATATGTTGATTCTTCATTTTTATCATCAGTTGATATTTATGGACTAAAGCAAAAGAAGAACAAATTATGGGTCAGCCCTAATTGGGAAAGTAATTATCCCACAATTTCAATGGATGTTAATGTTGGAATGGGATCGGTTGATATTGTAATAGAAGATTAATAATAGCAATAAACAATAAAAAAGCACCCCTTGGGTGCTTTTTTATTTTATAGAGTTAATTTACTTTATCAAATTTAAAACTTCCGAGACTAATTTCTCAATACCCTCTGCAGCTTCGGACATATTTTTTGCTTCCATGTAGGCAGGAGTAGTTACAATCTTTTGTTTTTTATCAATTATAATATCCTGTACAGGACAAGCAATATGATGAGACCCCATCGTTTCTATATCAGTTGCTGTTTGTGCATCACTTCCAATTGTAAGGTCTGCAGATTCATCAATTGTACCGAGGATTTGTGCCATCATTGTAGGGGCAATGCACATAACACCAATCGGTTTACCGGAATTATGAACCTCTCTTGTTAATTTTGCAACTTCAGAATTCACTGTACAATTTGCACCAACCATAGCATAATCACTTAAATTTTTAGCAACTCCAAAACCACCCGGAAAGATCAGAGCATCTAATTCATTTTCCGTTACTTCTGAAATGCTTTTGATATCACCACGGGCTATGCGGGCAGATTCTACTAAAACATTTCTACCATCTCCATCCATCTCTTCCCCATTTAAATGATTTATAACATGTAATTGATCTATGTCAGGAGCCATCATAATTTTTTCTGCTCCGGCTCGGTCAAGAGCTAACATCGTAATAACAGACTCATGAATTTCAGCGCCATCATATACCCCGCATCCTGACAAAACAACTCCAATTTTAGGCATAAAAACCTCCTATAATAAATTATTATTAACTTTACAAACTACGGTATTAATCCATTTCAATCAATACAATGACTTGCTTGTTTTGATGCAGCAACATTTCGCCTAAAGCGATCATATTTTATTCGTTTGACCGGAGAATCTTTAAATATATTATTAAACGAATTATCATCGACATTTGACCAATCTGTATATGAATATTCTACAATCTCCCGAATCGGTTTAAAGGAATCTTCATCTGTATAATTTTGTTTCTTTTTATTCCAAGGGCAAACCTGTTGACATATATCGCATCCATATATCCAATTTTTTAGTTTACTCTTTTGGTCAATATCAAATTCACTTTTATACTCTACTGTTAAATATGAAATGCACTTTGTAGCATCTAATTGGTATTCCGAAAGTGCTTTTGTTGGACATGCATCAATACAAGCTGTACATGAACCGCATAAATCAGTTTGAAACGGATTGTCATATTCTAGCGGAATATCCAATAATAATTCACCCAAAAACATCCAACTTCCGAATTCATCGTTTATCAATATAGTATGTTTACCTTGCCAACCAATGCCACCGCGCTGTGCCCATTGCTTTTCCATTACCGGAGATGAATCAACACACACAATTCCTTTGATATCTTGATTATATTCTTCATTTATAGAGTATAACAATTCATTTAATTTTTGTTTAACAATAATATGATAATCTTTCCCGTGTGCATATTTACTAAATTTTACTTGTTGATTTTCAGTGTCAGTATAGTAATTGATTGCTACTGAAATAACAGATTTGACCTCAGGAAAGTATTTATAAATATCTTTGCGTTCTTCATTGCGGTTTTCTAACCATTTCATTGTGCCATTTTTGTCGGAGGAAAGCCACTTATCAAAATAATTTTTATACAAGAGCGGTATATTGGGTGGGCTAATGCCAATTTTTTGAAATCCGATTTCAATAGCTTTGGACTTGATGGATTGTGTCAGATCCATTTTAGTATTTGTGTTCAGGTTATTTGAACTTTATTATTGCGTACTAGTTTATCTAACCAGAAAATCGAAATGATTGACTTCACATCTGTGACCTTGCCAGTCCAAACTAATCCCACCGCTTTATCAAAGGAAACGGGATAAAACTCGATACTTTCATCAGTTTTAATATGATTAATCTTTTCAAGATCTTCACCCAAATACAGCCAAATGCTTTCATCGCTGTAGCCAATACATGGATTGATCTTAGTTAAAAATGTGAGTTTCTGTGGGATATATCCTATTTCTTCCTGCAACTCTCGTTTTGCAGTCGCTTCAACATTTTCACCCGAATCAATTTTACCGGCTGGAATTTCTATATGTATTTGATTTGTAGGGTAACGGTAATGTCGAATCAGTCCAATTTTACCATCGGGAAGAATCGGGATGACAGCTGCTGCTCCAGGATGTTTTGTATATTCTCGTATCTTTCTTTTGCCATTATATACCAGAACTTCGTCAACAAAAATATCTAATAAACTGCCCTTAAAAACACTTTTTGACGACAGTCTCTTCTCCTTTAGCCGCGTCATCCCGCTCTCTTTATAAAAAACTATAATTCAGATAATAATTCTTGAGCTTCCTTTTGTAGAATTCGGTCGCTATCATTCTCAGCAGTTATTGCCAAGGCAGCATTATATGCACTTTTTGCTGCTTCTGCATTATCTAATGACTCATATGTTTTACCTAACCATACATGATGACGTACCTCACCAGGAGCCATATCAATTGCTTGTTTAAAATATTCAACCGCCTCTTCAAAACTCGCTTTAGGCGGAGCTGCATAAATTAATCCTGCTATTTTTCTCTCAAACCAACTTAAATCTGCTAAAGTATGATGCCACCTACCCATCACATGAAAATTCCCATCATCCTCAGGATCTAATTCAATGGCCTTTAGAGTATGATTTTTTACTTCATAGGAATTCAATATCTTCTGTTTTGTCCCTTCAAGTATGCCAACTTGACCTATCAAAATGCCGTACCACTTATGTGATTCAGCTCTACTGTCATCCATTTCAAGTGCTCGTTTTGCATAATCGATTCCGGCATACACATTTTCTGATATTACTTCTTCATCTTCGGAATTATCAAAAAAGTCAAAATGGGCACGTGCTAAGCGCCAAATAACTTCAAAATTTTCGGTTTCAAGCTCTTCTGCTTTCTTCAATAGTTCATAATTTCCAGAGAAATCGTCGAGCTCATGTAGGGCATCTGCTTGGTCTATTAAATCGCTAAAACCTTGTGCCATTATAAAGCCAGTGAGAATTAATATTATACTTAGGATTTTCTTCATTATTACCTCTTATTGTGATTTTAGAAAAATGCTTCTCAAAATGATTGACTAATCTAAATCTCTTTGCTTTTAAAAACTACAAGAAGATTAGTACTGTTACAATGCAATTTTTTACAAATTAAGGTGTAAACTTTAAGTAAACAGGTCGGTGATCTGATACATTTTCATCATATTCAGAACTACCATTTTCAAAATATTCTTCCAATTTAATGACATCAACGAAACTTGAATTGTCAAATTCATCAAACAAATTATTATTAATTAAAATATGATCGAAATGAATTGCAGGCCATGAGCTGTTCCAACCCTGCCATGACCAATTTGATGCATCGCTATTTGCGATATTCATATCTACAAACTTGAAGTTATCCGGGTCATCAATAAATATTTTGAAAACATTTGTTGAATAAACTTCTTGAATAGCATCATTCCAATCACCCACTATTATCACATTTTCAGAGCTTAACGAACCGGAAACATACTCATGCAACATCTGGCAAGCTACTACGCGACGATATTCCTCATCATAATTGTTCCCTGTATCAATTGAATTATCGCCACAACATTTAAGATGTAAATTAATAACTGTTAATTCTTTTGTGATTCCGTTTTTTTGCCATTCAAGTTTTGTTAATAAAGGAGGTCTTCCTGCAAAAAAATGATCATCGTCAATAAATAATTCATTGCTACTTTTTACATTAATCAAATCGTTATTATAAATTAGGACCAAGTTTAGATTGGTTCTGGTCGCTTGCATTAAATAATTATAATTATCCATATCATCTAGCATTGAACCAAATTTTGTGGAAGACTCAATTTCCTGAAGCATGAAAATATCAGCATCTAATCCTTCAATTATTGTTTTAACATATTCACTTGTGAACTCATCTTTCGGAAAGTGTTCAATATTCCAGGTGACTACTTCAATTGTAGTTGATTCACCAATTGAATTCACAATGGGCATCACAGGATCATTATTAATTGGTATGTTAGATTCATCAGACTTACATCCAGTTAGTAAAATAATTGTATAAAAAAGTAAAATGCCGTACTGTGTTTTCATTGATCTGGTTTCCTTTTGTATTATGGTAAAACTACTGACAGATCCAGCATTTGTGGAATTCCCAGTGCTTGTGATCCAAATTGTACACCATATTTAATATCGTATGTACCTAACTTTATTCCAATGCCTCCGGATATTGACACAACTTCTTCCGACACTTGAGTTCCGATTAAAAATTGTAGTTTATTCCAATTAGTTACTTCACCAACTCGAAATATTATTCCTTCTACAATAGATGATTTCTCAAGAGCAATGAATATCAAATTTTGCGTCTCGGTAAAATTAAAACTATAACTTGAGCCCCCAATAATACGGACGGGCAATTTGGGAATCTCTTTATTTAATTCTGACATCCTGCCAAGATTCAAAACTGAAAAACCAACATTAAAATTTTCATTAACATTATGTTGCAGACCGATATTCACAGCAAGACCCGTTGAAGTTTCGTCAAACAATTGCATTGAAATATAGCGGAGTTTTGCGCTAAGCAATCCAATTCCAATTTGTCTGTCATAGCAACCGTCAAGTGCAATCGCAGTTGTGCCAAAAACTGACAAAGGATCATCGGTTGGACGATCAGTTCTTAGTTCTATATCATTTAATGCAACATAACGAGCATTAAACCCTACCGTTCCTCCGGCAATCTCGCGACTATATCCAAATGAAGATACATTAATCCCTGCTAACCAATTTCCATAAGATGCTGATAAAGTAGGTTTATTGGACGCATTATTTAATACAGGATTTATTCCAATTATTAATTCCATCGCATTTTGCGGAATTGACAAAAACTGTGTCCCAATTCCAAACAATAGATTTTGGAATAATATTATTATTGTTATTCTAAAAATTAATCGCATACGATATTACATGAGTTAATGTAGTAACAGGCTCTATCACAAGTGCATAGTCAATCAATGATATGAATTTATCAAATTGATGATACTTTAATCCAACTCCAAAAGTTGAACGATTGTTACGGTATCCAGCACGGAAAAAATAATTATTAAAATATGAATATTCTGTCCCAATTCTGTAATCAAAACCTAGCAGTTCGTTGTCGGCTATATATGATCCAACATCTCCAACAATGATTAGGGACTTGAATTTATATTGTACGCCTGATCTAAATTGTATAGGAAATTTATCCTTATATACTCTTCCTAAATCATCGGTTAATTTATTTGACCATTGATAAGCTGAGTTAATATCTTTTATAACAAACGCAAAATTAATATTTGTATTAAAATTGTAGAGTACTCCAAAATCAAAACCAACTCCATTCCCAACAATATTTCCCTCAATATTTGGGAGTTGGTTTTGTAATATTTTTAATGTACCACCAATTTGAAGATGTCGAATTGGAGCTATCCCAAATGATATTAGGAAAGCATTTTCAGTTGCAACAAGATCATCGGTATGTACACCCGCTAAATTACGACCGTCGATACCACTGACCCCTGCACCAATCCAACCTACGCTTATTCCGCCGATTGGCGGTAATGGCGTAGTAAAACCTATCGCTGATTGATGGCGATCGAGTGATAAAAATTGGTGAGTAAATAATAATTTCCTGTTTGATGCAGAGGCAACTCCTGCAGGATTAAAGTAGGCAGGATAAGATAAATCGGTTCCTGCCGTTAAGGCATTACCCATGGCAATTGAGCGTGCATCAGCTCCATTATGAAAATAATTTCCTGCATAACCTGAGTAATCTTGTCCAATAATAAATGTTGTTAAAATCATAAATAATGTAGTGATTTTTTTATACATTATTTTACAACCACTAATTTTATCCAATGATTTTCTGTTATAGAATTATCATTTTCGGAAAACTGCAAATTCACAAAGTATACACCATTAGACACTAACACACCTCTATTGTCACGCCCATTCCATTTGACTGCACCGGGATTCTGTTGCCAATCGAATTTTTCTGAATAAACTTCTTCCAATGCAAAATTATAAATATTCATATTAACTTGCTGTACAGAGTAGGCTCCCGTGTTAAACCGCACCCATCCATCACTATTAAGTTGATTATGTGAATAAGGTGAAAACGGATTTGGATAGGCATATACTTCTTCCTTATCATATTCTGCACGATAAATTTGCCAATTATCTCCCAAAGAATTGTAGGAACGAGCTAAGCCATCCGGTGTACCAATCCAGATTAATGATTTTCCAAAATATTCACGATTATCTGCTGCAACCGAATAAACTGTATTATTTAATATCTCATTGGATGAAATCGGTGTAGCTTCAACAGCCGGAGGAATTAATTCCCAATTGTTTCCATCATCAGTTTTCCATAATCCGCTATCCGAAGCGATTAATACTGTTGAGCCCTGAACGGAAATATCATGACATCGTTCACCAATTAATTCTTCCACAATTTCCCATGTTTCTCCATCGTCTTGCGAAAAGCTCACAGACCTTTGTTCTGACGGCAATACAGCATTTACAGTTACCGCCCAAATAATGCGTTCACTATTATATTCTTGTTTAGCAATACTTAATACCCAGTTACCTGAAATACTATCTGTTGGATGTGAAAAATGATGCCAATCAACACAGTCATTTTCACCTAAAATACCACGATTTATACCATTAGCCGTTCCTACCCAAACAGTGTCGCCATAGGCTAAAACTGAAAACCCTTTATGGTTGTGATTACCCCCCTGTACTGGATCACTGGAATCCAAATAGTAATTGTTTAAAATCAATTTACTATCAATTAATTCATACTGGTTTTCATCGCAAGTATTCAATTCTATTAAGCTATCCAATGGCAGTGGTACCCGCTCCCAATTTCCCATTTCAGTTAAATCCAAACGTCGCAATCCACCTGCCCAACTGACACTCCACAGATAATTTCCACTAATATCCATTTCATATGTAATATTAGTAAGTGCTTTGGTAACAGGCCTTGCATTAAAATATCTCGTTCCCATTTCTGCTAATGAATCATCAATTGCATCTACCGGTTGTTTATATCTTTTCCATTCGATTTGTTCGGATAATCCATCTTCAGTTATATAAATGCCGGTACCAATGGGAATTCCATTCTCTATTGATGATGCAGCTAAAGCCAAAATATCATTTTGTACTGCCATTGATGCAATCGAATCAAATAAAAAACGAGGATCATCATCTGCTACATAAATTGTATCAAGCGTAAAAACGGATAAGGAGTCGTGCATCACTGAAATTCCTTGCCCTGTTCCAATCCAAGTTGTTCGATCGCCTTGAAGCGCTATACAATTTATTATGTTACTCCGTAAGCCGTGTTCTTCACTCAAATAAGAAGCAGTGACATTCGAAATATTGAAATGCTGTAGAGGTTTCAATTGTCCGAAAATAATTTGTGTAACAACAATAATAAAAATAATATGGAGATATTTGTTCAATTTTAAGGAGTCAGTGAATAAATATAAGTTGAAAGTAATTTTCCGACCTGTTCAAGACTTTCCGATGAACAATTAATTGGAATATCATTTAATGTATGCCAATAGTTTGCTCTTTGATTCGGATAGTTGAAATCAATCAAATCAATAGCCGGAATCCCCGCAAATTCCCACAAAGGAATATGATCGTCATAAATATCATATCCCAATCTATTTTGAAATGCCGGTAGTTTTAACCTTTCTGCTAAATCCCAAAGTTCATTTACTAGATCCGGTGCCACCCTATAGGAATGTCGTTCAATTGGTATTTCTAAAACTCGATCACCGATCAGATCAATTATTATTCCAAAATCCGGCTTGTGTATAGGTAAATTTTTTGCAAAATATTGAGAGCCTTTTGCATAACTATCAGGAATCCCTTCAATACCCATATCCTCGCCATCAAATAAAACTAGTGTAATATTAATTGGTGGCGGATTATACTTGAACATTTTTGCTAATTCCATTAAAACAGCAACTCCACTTGCACCATCATTGGCTCCCAATATTGGTGTAAAACGATTGGAGGGGTTTAAATCTTGGTCAGCCCAGGGGCGAGTATCCCAATGGGCACCTATTAAAATATGTTTATCACTATTGACGCTAAATTCAGCAATTATATTACTTAAATCATAAGTGTTATTTTCCCGTAATTCGGTATATATAAAATTTTGTGTAAATACCGTATCTGAAAATTCCTCTAAATTTTGAAGTAAAAATTCTTTACAATCAAAATAGCCCGCAGAGCCTGGATTCCGTGGACCAAATTCACATTGCTTTTCAAGCCAATTAAATGAAGAATTCCCGTCAAATTGTAACTCATCTGTTTGACAGCTAATTAGAAATATTGTTGTTAAAATAAAAATTGATTTTTTCATAATTAATTACGTTTGTTATCCGCTAATTGCGAGGTTTAGATCAAAACCAATATCACGATCGATTTTCTTACCAATATGTTTTGAATCACTTTCACGATATTCTAAAATTACTGCACCTGTTACACGTGATGAAAACGAATATGAAATTCTTAAACCAATCTTTTTGTTTTCATTTTTATCTATTACAGCTAAATCAGGACTATTTTTTGTAGCAAAAGTTTGGTTAAGACTATAATCAGCATTTAGAGTAAAATTCATTGTATTTTGAACTTTATAATTATCAAAAAATGGAATTGGTATTGTAAATCCTCCTTTATGAGTATAATTTGAACTCACGCTTATTGATTGCTCCTTTTTTAAAGTTAAACCTGTTGGGCTTTTTTCAGCAGTATTGCTCAAATTATGCCTAACATTTAATGAAATTCCTTTCGGAAATGACATTGATAATCCTATTAAAGGTGAATAACTTGAATTAACACGTGACTGCACCAAATAATCTGAATAACTATTTGCAAATTTTGTAATTCCAAAAAAGTCTGTGGTTGGAATACTATCTTCACCTTCAATTTTCCAGGATTGAACCTCCTTGCCGGAAAAAGCATGTTCAAGAGAAACAGATTTGGCAAATTTATTTATTAAGGGTAACTTTTCCAACCCTGTAACACGCATAGTCCAATTTGTAAATGGCAAACCTTTATCTAATCTTTCACCATAAGCAAAATAATTACGTGAGAGTGAATGCAATTCCAAATCCGTGCCGCCACTACGATTAACCCCCAATTCTTGAACATAGTTTAAGTTAATATTGGCTTTTGTTGAAATCGAGAATCCCGATCTTAATGATAGATTGCGAATTAAATTCCATTGTCCGGTATTTGTCCCAACACTTTCAGAATGCTGTAAACCATGATCAGGCAACCACCCAAATTTGTATCCGGTTGGAACTTCGCCTTGCACCCCTACTCCTGTACGATTTAAGTTAGAAGAATATGTCATATTAATTGGATTGATTTTTTTCAGTATCTTATGAAAACCTGCTAACACATTAATTTTGTGTTTTTCATCATCCTCCACTATTGTAACCTTTTCTTTTGCCTGTTTATCCTTTTGGGTAGAAGGTTCATTTTGATCTTCCAATATTCTGTTGCGCCCACCTAACTCAGCTCCCTCCGTAAGATCACCGATTTCTTCATCTTCAGAAATTCGTCGTTGTCTTCTTTTTGATTCTGGTTCACTACGTTGTCTTGTTTCCTTTTTTGGTTTATATACTGTTTCGAGTATCGAGACAACATTTAAGGATAGATTTGATGAGAAACGCAACTGCGTTCCGATATTTGCACCATCAATTGTACTACTAAGAGGCTGATCCCATCGGTATGCAGCAGAATATGTAAAATTTGGTTTTAACCATTCTGCAATGACAGGATTAAATGTTGTGCTTAAATTTTCATTAGTATTGGTGACAATCCCGGGATCCCAGTTTTGTAAAGCTCTTATCACTTCAGCACGAAATTCGTCCATGTCACTTTTTGCCCCTCTGCTATATTTTGCTTCTAAATTGTCGGTTAGTCTATATACCAAATTTAATGTTCGGTTTAATCCTAAATTGTATTCATCAGGTGACCTGCCACCTGCTCTAGAATCTTTTTGAATTAATTTTTCCGAAAAATCAATTCCTGCATTCAGACTGCTTGGTGTATAGAAAAAGTTGGTTTCACTAATTTTTTCTCCAAACAAGGGTATGATTTTGAGCCATTTTAATGGTTTGAAAAAATTATCTCTGGCAAATGCATGATTGTACGTCAGTTTTCCAGAATATGATTCATTCCTGACTTCTCTCATTATTTCATTGGACGTTAATATTTTATTTGAAGAAAAACTACCTGTGATATCATCTATCGTGTATTTAATCCATTTATTATTTGATTTTCGCTTTTTCATGAATGTTGTACTAATACTAACAACTTCAGATTTATCAATTATTGAATCAGGTACTGCGGAGGTATTTACTCGCGCATCGGAACCCGGATAATATTTTGGACTATTACTTGAATTTGAATAAGATATATTCACAGGGATGGATAGACCCCAAGATTCTGGTAAGAATTTTTGCATTTGTAAGTTAGTATTTACACGAATACTCTGATTAGTTTTATTGGTTCCTAAGCGTTGTTGTAATACATGAAAGTCAGCATCCTTCCGGCTAAAAATTATTGATGTATTGCCAAAATCAGCCAATTGTAAATTAGACTGTACACGCATTGCCACACCCTTTTCTTTTTTAACTCCACTTAGTCTTAACTCATCTATCCACACCTGACCGGTAATCGGTTCATTTGCTTTATTTCTAATCCCAACAATAAAATGTTGAATTCTAGATATAGCCGGTTCACCCTTAATTATAACTTTTTCCCCAGTTAAAACTCCTTGCTCATCAGAAAAATAGTACTGCTTAACATCTGATGAATCTTTGAATATATCTGCGTCATTTATTTTCTCAACACTAGTAGAATCCTGCAACTTTAACTTTGTCAACCAATTCAAATCAATATTTACCGCATTTCTATTAAGTTCTTCATCCCAACCACTATAGACAGGTTGGGTGATTTCATAATATTGATCACCCAAACCAAATTGTAAGAATAATTCTACATCTGTATCTTGTGAGCCAATCCATTGACTTTCATCACCATATACATACATTTTTAATTTATCATACGTAAGGTAGCTTTGTGCGCGTTCTCCGGTTAAAGAAAATAAGGTTTTTTTTGCGGCACCTTTATTATTAACAGGTAAATCCTCAAACTTTAAAACCAATGATTGTTCTTTAGATCGTGTTTGATAAATTGGATTATATTCACCTTTTACACCCTGGGGGGGCGTGTACTCAGGATTGTCTTCAGTATTGATAACCGTTATCGCAAATGCACTATCAGATTTAGTAAAAGTATTGGACTGTTGCTCTGCTATGCCTAACTCTTGCCAATCATTTCCAACTAATTCGATTTTGGCAATTCCCAACTCAGAAGCCTCGTCAACACCTGACCATACTAAACGGATATAGCGAATTTCACTCCAATCAACATTATTGACTTTCTCAAAGTGAGTAAGTGGGATGCGAAATAATTGCCAACCCGTTGGAGTTCCATCACTTTCTTCGGTTTCAGTTACAAAATATTTGGACTGATCTAATGGAAATGTTTTGGTAAAATAATTGTTTGTCTTATCAAGAAATCCTGAACCGTCCAAATCTTCTGTATCGGGATATCTACCACCAGCCGCATTTCTATTTCCTTGTGTTCCATTGACTTTTTTATAGTTACTAATATTTTGCTGATCATCGTAAAACCAATTATCACCGTTTGGATCTTCTAAATCTTCTGCATCAGGATTAATTAATATAGTCTCACCGCTTGCAAGATATTGTTGGAAAGTAAGACCTGTTGAATCTAAGACACCACCCCAACCATCTTCGTATTCGTCTCTTGCTCCATCTAAACCTAAGTCTTCCCCATCATCTAAAATGCCATTTCCTTGCACAAATCCGGCTTCAGCTTTATCTTCAGTGTTAAGAACACCATCGTTATTCCAATCTTCACTAATTTTGCCAAGATCAACGGTTAAATTTCCATCATTTCCTTTTATCCAAATTTCAAAAAACTTGCTTTGAGTTTGATCATAACTTCCCGAATAAAATGGTGATATGATACCTGCCCATATCGAATCACGCTCTATTCCTGTCTGATGAAATAGAGTCTCGTAATTCAATATCAATATGTCAACTGTTTGATCGTTAGCCTGAACAGAAGTAGACTGATTTGGCCAAATACTCTTTGTTGGATATTTAGCGTATGGGCTGTACCAATACATTTTTGCTCTGTTCTTCTGTCGATATTGCAAACCTGAAGTAACGTCAATTGGAGCAGAAGATGGTTCCCAACGTTCATGCCTTACACTTGGGCTATTACTCCTTTTTGATCCTTCAAAATCATCGATATAAGCCAATCCATTTCCATCGCCGGTGGCAGAATTTGATACTGAATTTGGATTCGGAAAAACTTGTGCAAATTCTCCTTCTAATGAAAATGACGATATGGCATCCGTTTTTATAAGCGGTAACCGATCAAGATAGTATGTAAGACGATCTAAATCCTTTCCAAAACGTCCGTTAATATCCCATATAAAATTCCGCATAGGTTCATACCCGACCTCTATTTTCTCATCAATTACAGATTGATTATAATATAATGCTGTTGCACCAATAAACGCATTTTCACCGATATCCATTTGAGCTCGGCTACCTAATATTACTTTTTTATCAAAACTGACCAATTCATTTTTCTCATACTTAATATCAATATCTGCAATTGGATCAATATCGGATTTTATTAAATTGATTGTACCTGAAAAATAATCGATAGTGTAATCTTGATTTTTTGTTAAAGTAATACCATTTAACAAAACTTCTTCACTCCCTTCAACTATCATAAATCCCAAATTAATTGTTGAGCTAAGGTTTGAATAATCAGCTTCAATAATAAACCTGCTATCGCCGGTATAGTCCGTATGCACAGTAGATGTATACATTTTACCCTCGCCAAGTAGGTCTGTTAAATCTTCATTTGTATTACCACCTGCGATATTATTTACAGATACAAAAGGTAACAAAGCAGGTAAATGCATTTCTCCAAAATTCAAAAATACAATATTATCAATATCAATTTTATCATCAGGTATTTTTGCACCGTTCTCATTTTTATTGTCTAAATCAAACCGATTAATGTATGTTTTACCAAATTCATCACGATCACTTACCGGCGTATCATAGTTGTTAACAATTCTTATTGCGAATCCGGTAGAATCAATATTTGTTGCACCCAAATTATATACATTCTTAAACATTAGATCCCAAGTTGGATGATTGGGATGAGAGGACTGTGGTTTTAGCATTTTCAAAACAAGTGTGGAATCACTCTCTATTAGACCGTGTCCGACTGTTAAAACAGTATCTCCTGTAGTACTATTCACTAATAAATAACTGCATGCTAAAATCTGTTCTTGACTACGGCTTCTTAATCGAATATATCCTAAATCTACACTCAGGAAATAATCAATATCTCGTTCCATACGTAAAAAAGTACCTTCCTTGTTGTAAGTAGCGTTTTCATTCTTATTATCAGGATCTATATATGCTGTACCGACATCGGCAGCAGGATTATTAGATAAATCAAGTTTATATAATTCAAAATCTGCAACTTGAAACTCACCTCTCGAATGACGTCCTTCATCATCTAGTGGGTAGTAAGAAGGCAATGTAATTGTATTTCCATTTACAGATGTAGAAATACCATTTCGAAACCATTCATGAATAAAGAAATATTGGTTTTTTACATACTCATAATCCTTTATTATTTGGGTTTGTGATTGTCCAGCGCCTTTGTAATTCTGTTTTGCTTTTTTTGTTTGCTCAACTGCAGCAATTGACGTTACGTCGATAGGTCCAAATTTGCTAATTGCTTTCACACCAAACAAACCTTGGCTATTTCCGGTGAAAGTTACAAACTGAGTCGCGGGTAAAGATAATGATGTATTCCCTGCCTCTACTTTTTGAATAATCTCATCTTCCTTTCCGGTATAAGTTATACGGATATTATTTTCCCAATCAAAATCTCTTTCTGAATCCTGATCCATTGAAACACTGACTCTATCCCCGATGGTACCTTCAATATTTAGATGTTGTTTTTGATCAATATCGAAACGTGCTTTTTGGCTTTCATTAAAACTGGATGTGATCAATTCTTGATCCTGATAAATCATCTTACCCGCAACCGTTACATTACCATTTATACGAAGTGAAGCGCGACCTAGATCACCAAGGTTAACGCCAACAACTTCAAATGATTTATTTCTTTGTACTGCTCTATCGGAAGCGAGTTGTTTTGATACTGCTAATCGTTCTTGAAAATAATTTTTACTGTCATGTTTTATTTTATTATTAAAATACCAATCAAAGGATGAAGTAAAAGGTATCTTAAGAGTATAACCATTAATTGTTTCTGATATTGTTATGAATTGCCAATTGTCATCTATATTTACTGAAATTTTAGGGTTTAAAGCTGTATTTTCTAAAATTCCTCGATATTTAATTAATGAATCTCCTGGCAAACCGTAAACGGGGGATGATTTAAATGGGTTCACAACATATGATGTTGAAAAATATGTACTTCTACTGCTGTCAGAGAAATACCCAAATGATTGCGCGCGCAGATTCATCGCCAATGCGATAAACACAATAAAATATAATGTGGTTTTCCGCCTCATGCTCAAAGGCGTTCTCCTATTTGTTGTTGATTGATTAGTACCTATCCGGTAGGCACTTTAACAAATAGCGATAGGATTCTATATATTACTCCTCATAATTATTAAGAGAGGTTAATTTTACCTAAAAGTATACGGAATTTTTCTAATGCAAGTCCACGATGACTAATTTTATTTTTTCCCTCCATAGATAGCTCTGCAAAAGTCTTTTTAAGCTTAGGAATATAGAAAATTGGATCGTATCCAAATCCGCTATCCCCCCGTGGTTCGTCTAATATAATTCCTTTAACAATACCATCAACCCAGTGTTCCTTTGAATCAATTATAAATGAAATTACTGTTCTAAACTGTGCTTCACGTTTTTCATAAGGAAGTCCATCCAAATCTTTCAATAATTTATTTAAATTGTCTTTGCTGGTAGCCTTTTCCCCGGAATACCGTGCCGATTTAACACCCGGAGCACCATTTAAAATATTTACTTCTAAGCCCGTATCATCTGCCACGGTAGGAAAACCAGTAATTTTATGCACTGTTCTTGCTTTTATTAAGGAGTTCTCTAATAATGTTTTACCTGTTTCCTCGATCTGGGGAATATCAGGAAATTCATTTAATCCAACAAATTCATATGGTAATTCTTTGAGAATTTCTTTTACTTCAAGCAATTTGTGTGTATTACTTGTCGCTATTACTATTTTTTTCATTTATACAAATTAAATATATTATCCAATTCCAACTATAGTAAAACATTGCATTATGGTTATGGAAATAATAATTTTCACGTTGTTATTTGTAGAGTAATCTATACGTTGGCTCTGTAGCTCAGTTGGTAGAGCAGAGGCCTGAAAAGCCTTGTGTCGGTGGTTCGATTCCGCCCGGAGCCACGCTTGATATATTGACGACAAATCCCTCAATAGAGGGGTTTTTTATTTGTCTGAGAAGTTAGGGGAAAAATGGGGAAATTTCATTATTTCCTCATGCTTCAAGGCTGAAGGGTGAGGAAAAAAGAGCAGAGGCCTTTTTTAGAGATATTTTTCCGTCATTTCTAATTTCTAATAACGCCCCTGCTTATTACAACTTTATTAGTTAAATATCTTAGGATGGTATCATACCTGTACATCTAATTCTTCCATCGGTCTTTTGCCATAACTGCTGCACCAATGGCAGTTGTAGTCTGAGGATCAGCAGCAATTATCAACGGCACCATTAACTCGTCTTCAAGTGCTTTAATCATTCCACCATTAATGGCTGCACCACCATCGAACAGTACATCTTCAGATAGACCCACGCGAGCAGCTAAACGACTCAAACGCCGAGCAATGGATTCGTGAACTCCCCCTGCAATTGTAGCTTTATCATTGCCAGCTGCTAATAGTGAAATGAGTTCTGATTCTGCAAATACAGCGCAAGTGCTGTTCACCTGACAGGATAATTCTTTCGTTGTAAGATGAAGATTGGCAAACTCAGCAATATCAACTTCCAAATTACGAGCTGCAATTTCCAGAAAACGACCTGTACCGGCGGCGCATTTATCATTCATAGCAAACTTGTCGACACTTCCATCTGATTTCAACCGTATCACCTTTGAATCCTGACCACCTACGTTGATAATAGTCCTAATGCTCCTATATTCAGAGCCCATTGCCTTAACACCAACTGCATTGGCAGTAATTTCATTGACGGCTTCGTCACCAGCCTTAAATAATTTGCGTCCATAACCAGTGGAAATAGTATATGCATTGTCATCCGGAGAAATCCCAACTTCTGAAAGTAACCGATTTAGAGCATCAACGGTATTCTGAGCAAAACGGCTACCAGTGGGCGTAGTAATGCTATTCACTAACCTACCACTATCATCGATGATTGCGATTTTTATTGATGTGGATCCAATATCGATCCCTGTAAAATAATGCATTGTCATTCCTTAGTATGAATTTTTTCCATTCAGAGCATCTATAAAGGCTTCAACTCTGGTTGATAATTGCCCACCATCATCCGGATTATAATCAGTTTCTACATATAGCATTGGAACACCCTCTCGTTCTAGTGTTTTTCCAATGCTCAGCGACTCAATTTCATATAACTGACAACCTGCAAAAGATTGATAGATCACACCATCGACTTTAAAATCTTTGATGGACGTTAATAATTTTCGAACCCGATCTTCGTTCGGTGTGAAGTTGGGACAGGTACTAGGTTTTAAGTAACGGTCTGCTATCGCTGGGATCATATCATAGAGAAACCACTCATCGACAGCTACGGTATCGTGGAGCAAGCGACTACCACTACAAAATTCATCCTCGACAATTACTGCACCTGATTGTTCAATTAGTAACGGTAGTTTTAGATTTGGGAAAATTGATGGTGATCCAGTAATCAATATGCGTGGTGTCTGTTTTGGAACCACCCATTTATCCTCAGAAAGTCTTTTCTCAAGTTCAGTATTTAATTTTTTTAAGGCAATTGTCCAGGCTTCAATATCATCAAAGAAGTGGGAATTAGTTACCAGGAGAGCATCATTTCCATTAATTACTATTCCCTGTTGTCGCAATTGATGGAACCGCCTATATTCTGCCTGAGCCTTGGCAACTAAGCTGATAGCAGATTTCAATTTCTTCTTCGTTAATTTCTGTCCGGTAGCTTCTTCTAAGACTAGTGTGAACTTCTTTACTACTCGCAACCAATACTCCCGAGCTTCTGCTGAATCCTTAGTTGGTGGCAATTCAATGGTGTAAAGTTCTTTACCAAGTTCTGCTGTCACTTCTCCCAACTTACGTTTTTGATCGCAGGTTGTGGGATTAACTGTCATAATCGGTTCGCTCTTTATTGGCAGCATATCCATGTGAATAGCTCCTAGCGTTGATTTTACAAGTGGACAAGTTTTGGCTGGCAAATATTCTGCCCCAATAGTGTCAGTCACATGAACTCCGGCACAGATTCGTACTGGTCGGGCACCCAAAGCATAGATTAATTCTGCCGGTACGTGTATGCACATGGAAGCCACAACCGGCTTATCGTTGGTTTTGTTCGATTCTTCCAGAAGATCCCGATATCGATCATAAAAATATTTCATTCCGTTAGGATGGTTTCTGCCATCTTGTGTTAAATCCTGCAAACAGCGTTGACCTTCTTGCTTAAAGCGTTTCCGAGCTAATATTTTCTGACGCTCATATCTCTGATTTCCATTGTTCATAGTGTAATCTCTTTATTCTCATTCGCTTCATAGCGTTTAAAAAAACCTTCCTCTGTAGCCGTAAAAAGTGGCAATGTAACAAATTTTACTTTAAGACAATCCTTTTCAGGGCAAGCTCCAACACATTTAAAACACATCATACAATCATCAGTAACAATGTTTTTACTGACGACGTCATCAGCAATTTCTTTGATACCAACGTCGCAAACTCGTGAACAGTTTCCACACCTGGTGCACTTCTCCCCATCCTTAATCAATCGTAAAAATGCAAATTTTGAAAAGATGTATTGTAAAGCACTCATGGGACAAAACAGGCAAAAAAATCTCTTTTTCACAAAAGCACCAACCAGGAAGAGACCCGTAACTATCATACCTAGTGCGGACATTATCAAAGTAGTAGTTGAACTGAAGTCAATAACGAGTTGGGTAGTATCACCAGCAAATATTGGTAATACTGTTCGCCCTGGACAAATTTGACAAAAAGGTGATGACATATCATGTGAGATTTTTGGTAATCCAAAAAATGAATTACTCATGCCCAAGGAAATGATAATTAATAATGCTAATAACAAATACTTAATAATCTTTAATCTCTTAAAATTGTTGTCCTCGTACCGCGCAAACCGAAAACCCAACTTCCGTCGAAGACCAGTTATCCAATCTTGAATTGTTCCCAGCGGACAGATAAAGCCACACCAGGCTTTGTTTAAAAATAGAAAAAACATAAGAAATAATCCCAGTCCCGTTAGTATGGCAATTCCACTGAAGCTGGCTAAGTTGGCAAAAGTAGTGTGAAGCTGATGTTGAATTGCGATCAAATAGCAGGTTCCTCCACTAGCAGGGTTATATGGACAAGCAAAGGTGGGGATTCGCTCACTGATTGAAATATGAGCCAAACCACCGTACATAAGTAAAATAAATGTAAGTATTTGAACAATGGTACGGAAACGATTAATATTTCCGTTATTTAGAATTGTGCTAATCTTTTTCATCGAATACTATTTCCCTATAATCACGACTGGTTTTCCGCCGATAAATAAAAATACTCAAGCCAACAATCACCATTGTTACAAACATTATAAATAATCCCCAAACGGTGGATGTATAGATTTCAGTAGCTGCTCTGTACTTTTCAGAAACCGTACTTTGGTACCTAATCTTTTGATAAGATTTCTTCATAAATTGCCCAGATTCAGGAACAGAATAATCTGCTACTAATAAGTAATGATACATATCGCGACTGTGAAATTCCTTGTCCCTGCCAAAATATTCTCCTATAAATTCAAAACTAACCTTTCCTTCACTATTGGTAAATTTTGATTTCTGCCAACCTTGATGGGTTGTCATTGTCACTCTTATGCCAGATATAGGCTGACCATATAACAACAGTTGATATTCAATTACATCACCGGATTTAATGACTGTATGAAAATCTTCCCATCGAATACGATTCCTAATTATTTCTAGTGGAATACTATCACCTCCATAAAATGGTCCCAAACTACGGGAAACATGTTTATGTCCATTACGACAACTGTGATTTATCAATTCTGACTGCACGGTAGAAACTATAAGTGTTTCACCTTCAAGTTTTTTTCCAATGAGGAAGGCATTATAAAAACCCTCATCCGAGCCACTTAGCGTTAATTCTAGCCCTCCTTCAACTTTAGAGAGATTATGTTCGATTGCTTCACCATTAGGTGAAAGGAGCGTGGTTTTAAGACTATCAAAGTTGGTCCGGTCTACATATTTTGCATCTAAAATAGACTCTCCCTGACGCAACCATAGTGCTAGTATCACCGGGCCACGACCTCTCTTTTTTACTGTGGGTAAACGATGCATGCCTGAAGATACAATTTGTTTCGCTCGCTCTGGTGGTGGAATCTGTGACAACCAAACAGCATTAGTACCGGTCCCTCCAAACAAGACCGATACCAAAAAAATATATATTAAATTTTTCAACGTATAACCCTTAGAAATCAATTCCAATTGTTAGGTTGAAGTTACGAGGCCAGCCTGGGTAGAAACTTTCTATCCAGCCATATTCCCGAGTTCTATAGTTAATAATTGCATACCTAGCTGCTGCAGAAGAAGCATAGTGGGTGTCCAGTAAATTATCAACGCTTAACGCAACATGATAACGCTTGTAATTGTATCGCATTTTAGCATTAACAACACTATGACCATCGTATATATTTGTTTCTTCATTATCCATGAAAAATTTATCCATCCACTTATAATCAAGACTTACTGTAAGATCATTAAGCAATGTCATTCTTACACCTGCGCCTATTTGATTTTCAGGTATCTTTACCAATGCATTGCCTTCATATAGGGGATGGTCAACAAAAGAGGCTTTGAGATAGGAATAGTTTAGATAAATCATCATATTCTGCATAATCATGGCATTAATTGATGTTTCAAGTCCTTTATGTTCTGTGTTTCCTATATTTTCATAGTAATCTGTCTCTTCATCCTTAACAACCTGATCAACAAAATCCATTTTAAAGGCTGAGATTTGATAATTAACACGAGGTCCTAAACGACCACGGATTCCAATTTCATAATTAGTTAAGTATTCCGGTTTCAAGTCAGGATTGCTTTCAGAATCAGAACTAAACAGCTGGTCCATTTCGGGTGGATTGAAACCACGTCCCCAGTTACCAAAAATTGTCATTAGTTCAAATGGATTATAGGCAATACCAAACTTTGGACTTACTGCACCAATGGTGGTACTCGCGGATGTGTTACTACTGTCCGGCAGAAAATTATCCTGCCAGTCATAGGCTACATTATCATAACGAATGCCTAATATCGCTGTAAGATTAGTAAGTATTGAAACATCAGCTTGAGTATAAGCACCACTGATATTGTAGTTGCTTGTGCCGTCTCCAATTAAATCCTGTACTATACCATCTTCATCACGATTATAGGTTTGCGAATCACCTGTTTCCCGATCATGACTGGCTCCAACCACATATCTAATCTTATCTTTCATAATTTTGGACTGTAGCTGGATCTCACCACCTAGAAGATTAAGATCACTTTCGCCATACCGGATGTCCATGTAATGTCCCTGATCAAAACGACTGCGATAATAAATGTTACTGGCTATATGTGATTTTTTGTTCAAATCTTTTACACTTCTAAGTCCGAGACGCATTAACTGTTTTTCACTTCCAGTATATTTACTTGTTCCGGCAGTCTCGTCATTCTCATATTGTTCGCGAGTTAATGAACCAGCATAGTCTATCGTTGATTCTGTATAATCAAAAGTTAGATCTAATGATCCGAGCATATCAAATTCTGATGATAAACGTGTGTTAATTTTTTTTGTGTCATATGCATTGCGATCCATGTATCCATCAGAAGAATAAACTAATGCATTTGCATAAACACCAGTCTTGCCAAATGTTGTACCTAGTTGACCTGAAAAGCGTTTTGAGTTATATGCACCATTAGTGTAGCTCAATGAACCGTCTAATTTCTCAGGTGCTTTTTTGGTAATAATATTAATAACTCCTGTAATTCCATTGGGACCATATAAAGCGGATACAGGTCCTTTAAGAATTTCAACTCGCTCAGCATTCTCCAGATTAATTCCTTCAAAAACAGAACGACCCATCGCTTCATTGACCGATATTCCATCTACAAGAACCAGAATTCCGCGGGTAACATAAGTATGTAACCCAACTCCGCGAAATGTAACAACATTGTGTTCATTGTGAAATTTATCCTGAGTAAAGACACCCGGAACTCTCGTAAGAACATCTTGTATATTGCGACTATCACTTTGTCTCAATTCACTTTCCTGAATCATATAAACCGCTCCACCTATATTCTTAACGGCTTTGTCCATTTTGGTTGCGGTGACAAAGATCTCATCCGCATCCAGTACAGTGGGTTGTAGTTTAAACGTAACTACTACTTCCGAACCATTTTCAACTTTAGCCTTAATGCTCTGAGGTGAAAATCCCATCATAGTTGTTTTGATTTCATATATCCCTGATTTCAACACCACAATATGAAATTGACCGTTTTCATCGGTGGTAGCGCCCATCGTTGTCCCAACCAATACTACTTGTGCATAGCTCAAGACTTCATTTGTTTGCTTATCTAATACCGCACCACTAATAGTCGCAGTTTGCTGCGCAAAAATTTGAACTGTAGCAAACCACGTACAGTACAAAATTATTTTAATTATTTTCAAGTTAACCTCATTTATGATAACAAATGTCCATTCCTTTATTATTCAGGACATTGAATTAATTAGATTGATTTTTCCGCTTTGAAGCTAGCAGTCGCCTAAATTAAACAAGGTTTATTTGGGGGGGCGGGCTATAAATATTTGCGATAAATTGATCAAATTGCAATAATTCTTCAATAGAAAATAATTCCGGAGTCTTTTTAAAATAGTATGGAATGTCCTGATTAATGATGATATCCCCGATGATATTTTGTGTGAAAATATAATGGATTATTTCATCTTTCTCATGTTGGCAACTGCATTTACTATGTTTACTACCATGATTTTCTGCACATTTCGCAATAGTATGTCCACATCCACAAGTACATATAGATTCGCCGTTTATAATCACTCTTTTGGCAATAGGACCCGATTGAAGTACAATCTGCACTGAGAATAATAGTGCAGTAAGTACAAATATAAAATTTGCGTTACGTTTAATCGCTGTTTTCATTAAAAAAATACCAAGAATCGGAATTTAATCAACATCATTTATCATTTGATGACAAGTGAATGTTAATACATTTATATCAATTATATCATATAGTTTATATATTGATATTAAGACAAACATGTCATAAATATAAACAGGTTTTTAGTAGTGTGAAAAACTATTAATTGTCCTAGGGATTGTCCCCAAGTATAGAAACAATCAAAAAAATATAATCAGATAAAATTAAATAACATTTTCTTCTAGCTTTCTTATATTGGTCCGTTTGTTTGGGGATATGTTTTAGGAACTATAAAAATGTATTATTTCCGCACCCTTCAGGTGGAAAAACGGCAGAAAAAATATGGTTCACGACGGTGAAACAGAGGCCTGAAAAGCCTTGTGTCGGTGGTTCGATTCCGCCCGGAGCCACGCTTGATATATTGACGACAAATCCCTCTAAAAGAGGGGTTTGTCATTTGTAAGTTATAAATTATCCAATAATTTTATATTTAGGTTTTTTACCGAAAGCTTCAAGAAGCTCATTTATTTCTTTTTTTAATTCAATCATCTTTAATTTTCTTCCCACAAAAAGATCATTGCTCATTTGAAGACCATCATTTTTCCTTTTGAGTTCTTTCTCTGCAATCCTCTGTTTTGTTATATCAATTAAATAACCTTTTAGAAAAATTAATTTTCCATCACTATCAAATTCTCCCTTCATATTGGTTACTACATATATCGTCTTACCTTTTACATTTTTTAACTTTTCTTCATAATTAATTAGTTTTTTCTTTTCCCTAAGAATTTCAAGTTTCTTATCGCGCTGGTCTTCTTCATCATATAATTTATATGTACTATCCTTTAGAGCATTCTTTTTATCTGAATATCCAAAAATATCGAGAAAGGCCTGATTACATTCTATCAATTTCCCCTCGGGCGTTGAAATAAACGCCCCTGAAAGATCTTCATTAAAAAATTGACGATACTGATTTTCGCTGTTACGAAGTGTATCTTCTGCAAGTTTTCGCTCAGTAATATCTCTAAGGTGCCCCGAATATGCAATAATGCTGTCATTTTTATCCAACATTGGAAAAATTTCAAGCTCACATTGAAAAACAGAACCATCTTTTTTGATATTGAGCGCTTCGCCTTTAAATCCTTTTCCAGCTGTAACGGTATTATATATTTTTTTCTGGTATTTGGCAGATAATGGTTCAGCATTTAATAAATCCGGTTGTTTGCCAATTATTTCTTCAAATTTGTATCCAAATAATTTACTAAACGCATTATTTACCCAAGTAATCTTAAAATTGAGATCTGTTGTTATAATTGAGTCCCTTGCTTGTTGGGTAATCTCACTGAGAAATTTAATTTTATCTTCCGCATGCTTACGCTCAGTGATATTTAAAGCAGCGAAAGTAACGCCCTTACTTAAATTGTCAATATCGATTGGAGTTGAACTCAGAATAATATTCAAAAATTTTCCATCTTTTCTTTTAAAACGCGTTTCAACAGTACCTGTACCGTATTTTTCTATTTGCTCATATTTTTCCTTGCCAACATAATCAAACTCTTTTTTTGTTACATATAACATCCTACTGTTTTTATTAACTAATTCGTCTTTTGAATATCCAGTCATTTCACAAAGACAATCATTGACCTCTAAAAAAATCCTATTGCTTACCACACCAATACCAACCGGTGCTGAACGAAAAATGCTTTTAATTCTTGCCTCTTTTTCGATGAGCGCATTTTGTGCATGAATTCGATCGGTAGTATCATGGATTATTGAATAAAGATATGATTTACCCTGATAGATTGTCTTGCTGCTATATACTTCCACATCTCTAATTATCCCATTGGCTAATTTGTGTTTAAAAACAAAATAATTTCTTTTTTCCTTGACGGCAATTTGCATTTCATTTTTTATATCTCTGTCGGACAGAGTATTTATGTTCTGAATATAAAGTTCATTTATAAATTTTTTATTTGAATAACCATAGTACTTACATGCAGCAGGATTTGCATTCATTATTTTTCCAGAAACAGGGTCAATTAATAGCATTATTGCATGGTTAGATTCAAACATATTGCGAAATTGTTCCTCACTATTGCTAAGAACACGCTCTGCTTGTTTCCGTTCTGTAATATCACGGACTACCGAAAGAATTCTAAATTTCCCTATATCGTCTTTAATCAGTTTAACAATACTTTCTGTGTCGCGGTATTTACCCGATTTATCTAATAAACGGATTTCGAAACGCCTGGTGGTTCCTTTTTTAAATAATCCTGAAACAACCTGTTTGATAAGTGGACGTAATCGTTTCCTGTCATCAGGATGAAGTAATTTAAAACCATCGCTTCCAATTAATTTATCAGGATCATAGCCAAGCAATTTATATGAAGGACTGACATAAATATACTTTCCATCTAAACCTACAATTGAGATAAAGTCTGTAGTATTTTCCCCTATTAAGCGAAATTTTTCTTCACTTTCTTCTAAAGCTCTTTTTGTCTGCTTGTGTAGGGTTTCAGATTTTTCTGAATCGACTACTTTATTGTTGAATTTGCTAATCTCCTGTAAAGGATCTTCCTCGGTCTTATGAGAATTCTTCATATAAATATCCTTTTACCCAAATTGTATTTAAAGTTACAAATGATTTGTACAACAGTATAAATAATATTTTATCAGATTTCCAATAGAAATCCAAATATAAACCTTCTATGCCCACAGAAATCGTATCAACATTAGGTGTTTTTAACAATTTATTATATTCAGTGTCTAATTAATAAATAAACTTTGTGATTTGACAATATGTCCAATAAAAATTATAGAGAAATGAAAAATGTAATACTAGTAATAACCTTTTTATTAAACTCAATTTATAGTCAGTCCTACAAAATAGTAGATTCTGGTCAAACTATTTATTATAACAATCTGAGTGAGATTAATGCTCCCGGTATTGGTGATGAATATTATGGACAAGATGCTCAACATGATGGGTATCAACCATCTTATACAAATAATGACGATGGCACGATTACTGATAATGTAACAGGTCTTATGTGGTCAAAAACTCCGGACATGAATGGAGATGGTGAAATCAACGCAGATGACAAGCTTTCCTATACAAATGCACTCGCTGGCGCAGTATCATTTAATCTTGCAGGTTATAATGACTGGCGTTTACCAAATATCAAAGAGCAATATTCATTAATTCTATTTACGGGCAAAGATCCCAGTTCGTACAATGGCAACTCAACCGATAATCTAATTCCATTTTTAGATACAGATTATATTGATTTTGGTTTTGGTGATACAGATGCAGGAGAACGTCTAATCGATGCACAGTTCGCTACTTCAACTTTATATGTAAGCACAACCATGTTTGGTGACGAGACAATGTTTGGTGTCAACTTCGCTGATGGACGAATAAAAGGATATGGAACGGGACCTCTGCCCGGACAATCAGAAGATAAGGAATATTATGTTCTATATGTTCGAGACAATACAAACTATGGAATTAATAATTTTACTGATAACGGAGATGGTACGATATCAGATATTGCCACAAGACTAATGTGGACTCAAACAGATAATAGCTCAGGTGTAACATGGCAAGATGCACTCACTTATGCACAGGAAAAAAACAATGAGAATTATTTAGGTTATAGTGATTGGCGCTTACCAAATGTTAAAGAACTACAAAGTATTGTTGACTATACACGTGCACCCGCTATCACAAATTCAGCATCGATTGATCCACTATTTGATTGCACAATCATAACAGATGAAGGAGGTAATGATAATTATCCTTTTTATTGGAGCAGTACGACGCACGCCAATATCAATAATGGTGGAAATGCAGCTTATATGGCTTTTGGTGAAGGATTAGGTTGGATGGAAAGTCCACCCAACTCGGGCAATTACAACCTTCTAGATGTTCACGGTTCAGGCTGTCAACGCAGCGATCCAAAAACTGGCGACCCTAATGATTATCCGTATGGTCATGGACCGCAGGGCGATGTGATACGTATCTATAATTTTGTGCGTCTCGTCCGTGATATAGGTGCAACTGTTGAAATTTATGGCAACAATAAAATTCTCATAGAATATTTAGTTTTAAATCAAAACTATCCAAATCCATTCAACCCTAGTACATCTATTACATATGAAATACTAACGGATACTGATGTAACTATTAAAGTTTATGATATAATCGGTGAAGAAGTGACCACTCTTGTAAATAAACATCATGTTAGTGGACAATATACAATAAAATGGGATGGAATTAATAACAATGGTCAGTTAGTCGGAGGAGGTATTTATATTTATAAACTTTTCGCAGGCGATCAGTCTCAAACCAATAGTATGGTCCTATTAAAATAAATCGACCTTGCATTTACAGAAAGCCCCTCCTGAAACCACTGTTTTTTTGGAAAATTGTAAATACCGTTAGTTTCGGAGGTTAAATTTTACCTGGAGCTGACTACAATTTTGTGACGACAAACTCGATATTTAGAGGGGATTTTTTTTAGTTTTTTTCTTTTCTTTATTCTCAATGCGATTCTTATCATCAACATTCGGATTATAAAGATTTAGTCTAATCATACGTTCTTCAAACTTTTGTCTACTATAAGGTTTAATAAGATAATCATCGCAACCAAGCTTAATTGCTTTCACAACAATTCCTTCTTCTTTCGCAGACGTTGTCATTAAAATTTTAACTCTATTAGGACTGGTGTCGATTTTACGAATTTTCTGTAGAACCTCTAAACCGCTCAAACCTGTCATAAAAATATCTAGGCATATCAAATCATATGGACTATTTGATTCTAAAGCTATCTGATACTCTCTTAATCCGACCGTACCACTATTTGCTGTAGTACACTTGCCGTATTTACTCATTATTTTTTTTGCTAGTACTAAATTACTTGTTAAATCATCAATAATTAGAATTTTCATTCAAACACCTTAATAAAATTATTTCAATGGAGTAGTCAATGCTAATTTAAGATAAAATATGTTACCTTTGCTGTTATTCGGTTTTACACCAACTTCTGCGCCGTGGGCATCTGCAATTCGTTTAACGATTGCTAAACCCAACCCGCGGCCCTTTGTCTTGTCTAATTTAACATTCCGTCTGAATATATTTTCACGATCTTTTTTATCGATTGTTTTTCCAAAATCCTTAACATTTACAGTGACATAATGATTTTTCACAATTGCTTCGATTATAATCTTTTTACCTGCTTCTGCATATTTAATTGCATTACTAATATAATTTCTGAAAATTACACCAATAATCGAATTTGCCATTACCATTAGTTCTTCATCAATTTTCATATCTAGCTCTAATTCTTCATATTGAAAATATGATGAAAACTCTTTTAAAATATCATTTATAATGTTTGTTAGGTTCAACTCTTCCTTTTCTATTGTATCACCAACTGTAACTCTCGAAAGAGTTGTCGCATTATTTATTACATTTAATAAACTGTCTGCACCGTTATTGATTTCTTCCAATATGTCATTATTTGGGTCATCTTCCAAACCAAATTGGGCAAATCCTTTTATGACCCCTGCCGGATTCTTTAAATCGTGAGCAATGACATCCAATAATAATTCTTTCATAGAATTAGACTCAGTTAGCTTTTCAGAAAGGGATCGGTATCGATCTTCAGATTCTTTTAAAACATCTGCTGCGACACTACGTTCAGTTATATCACGATAAATGGCATATACTGCTAATACATCACCCTTATAATTAACAGGAGAACCTAAAACTGAAACATTTATCATAGCACCGTCTTTATTATTTCGAACTGCATCAAAATACTGGCGTTTTCCTAAAACAACTTTATTAGTAATTTTTCTAGAATTTTCCCAGTTCTCCGGAGTCGTTAGTAATTTATCAATATTTCTACCAATAACCTCTTTCTCTTTATACCCGAAAAGTTTTGTAAAATGCCTATTTATTTGCAAGATAGAACCATCTATTGTCACTAGAGCCACAGCTTCAGGAGAATTTGTGAAAAGTTCGTCAAGATAAGATTTTTCTACCTCTAAGTCGACAATTGACTGTTTGTGTTTAATGGTTTGAGCAATTTGTTCAGCCACATATGTTAGAATCTTTAAATCAGATTTGGTGTATAGATTAGGATCGTGATAACTGTTAAGTGCTATTACACCAATCACTTTTGTTCCAATTGTTAACGGTGATCCCATCCATAAATCAGAAACTGCACCAAATATTTCAAATTTTCCTTCACGATTGTATTTCTCTATCTCCTTTTTATTTAATAACAGTGGTTTGCCTGTTTTTATAACATATTCAGTAAGACTATTACCAAACGGCTGGTCACCAACAGGCGCCTCATCTTCTGCATCTTGAAAAAATGGAAAGGATAATAATTTTTCCTTGTCATCATAAATTGCAATGTAAAAATTAGTAACATCGAGAACTTGTTCTAGTATCTTATGAATTGATACATATAATGTATCTAGGGTTTTTACATTATTAGCAGCTTCAGATATCTGATAAACAACCGATTGCAGTTTTTCTGCCGTTTTCTGTTCAGTGATATCATGAGCCACTAGTACTAATTCATGTGTTATATTACTGGTATCTTTTATATATGAGATACTTAGTAACATTGGAATTTTATTTCCTTCTTTAGTTAAATAGTTTACCTCCTTGTTTGTCAACCAATAATCATCACCAATTTTATCCAAATATTTTATGAATTTATCATCCGATCCAAATATTTTTTTTACAGGATTATTGACAAGTTCAGCCTCTTCATATCCAAGTAAATTCAAAATGGTCTGATTGACTTTGCTTATGCGCATATCAGGACCAAGTTCTAGCACTATTACCGTATCTGCCATTGAATCAACTATTTTATCCAAATATTTCTTTGAAACTGTCGTCTTATTCAGATCCTGGAGAGTATTAAATCCTGTTCGCACAGTTAGATACACGAATAATGCCCCAAGGAAAAATATTAAACCCATGAGCAATTGTGCTATTTTTGAATTACCTAAAAAAGTAAAAATCAGAACAAAGACATATCCAATTAAAAATGCTGTAATGAAATATTTTAAAACGACCCAAGCCTTTTGATACTTGTCACTCAAACGTAGGTTTATGAGTTGTTGGGTTTTGTATACTGTAAATATCATTATTACACTAGCTAACGATATTAAAATTGATATTTCTAACATAGTTCGTTCTCGTAAGGACTCATAAACATTTATGATTGATTGTTATAACATATATTCATTTTTAACTTTATTCCTCTTTAGCGATATTTGCTGTAGTACATTTGCCGTTTTTACTCATCAGTTTTTCTGCTAATCTTAAATTACTATTCAAATTATAAATAATAAGATTTTTCATACAAACATCTTTATTAAAATAATTATTCCAACCATAACTGCTATTTAAATATATAGCGGTTGCGGCAATTATCTTTTATATTTTTTCTTTTTTTATTTCTATAGCTTTATTTAAGGTATTCAAAAATTCTTCCAAAGGAACCTTATGAATTTTTGCTGCTCGCTCCACAGTTAGAAATTTTGTTATAATTTTTCGAATGGAATATTTACCTACACTTTTAATTCCAAAAGCTCCCATTACATCCTCAATATCTCCATATTTTTCTAATATATCTGAAACTATAGTTTCTTTTGTAATTAGTAAATTGTCTTGACTCATTTTATTTCTCCTTATTTTTCAACCAGATAAATTCCTCCGGTTGGATTTATTGTTCTGTATTAATATAGTGTATCTAAAAAATTATAGACTAAATAGATACGCGCTATATTATCTTTTTGTTCTAAAAATTATTATTAATGTGATTACCCAAAAAAGACTTCTCATAATCATAACTTTTACTGTTTTTATTTCAAATACTCCATCTGTTAGAATATGAATACCAAAAATCAAAAAGGTGAGTAATGTTATAGACACTATACAAATTGTTATAGTTTTTGTCCAATTCTTATTTAACCAAATACCAATACCTGCTGATATATATGCAAAACCCATTAAAAAATTTGACCAAACCACGAATGGAACATAATTACCTGAATCTTCCCGTGTAGCACCATCGATAAACAGTGTCGCGCCACCGGATTTAAGGGTCATAATACCAAATAGAATTGCAATGATTCCTACTATACGCAATATGACTGATTGTTTATTATTATTTTGACTCATTTTATTTCTCCTAATTTTCCAACCCGGTAAATTCTTCAGTTTGGATTTATTGTTATGTATTAAATAGTGTATCTAAAAAATTATAGACTAAATAGATACGCGCTATATTATCTTTTTGATCAAACTCAAATGTAAGCCCGCGAGGGGAAAAATTTCTTGTAGCAATATTATATTCACCACCCATTGCAATTGGACCAAATACTTTTACTTGAAAACCTGCATTCAATAGATTGATATTTTCATAACCTTCAACATTCGTTTTATCCATCGCATAGATAAAATATCGGTTTAACCTAAGATATATTTCTCCAATATTTTTTACACTCGTTTTTACCATAATTTTTCCACCGAAACCGGGACCTGAATGATAATCTCTCATATCATCATTATCATATTCATCTCCGGTATCTCCGGCACTTCCCATTAGAATTGATGATATTGAAGAATGCAATAGTAATTGGACATTTGAAGACAGTTTTATATTATGAATATAGCCCAAGCCAAGACTTGATACGGATACTTTATAATCATCCTGATTCATAAAATCATAATTATGAAAGATTCCTAGAACCGAGACAGAATTATTAGATTTCATAGTTTTAAGTTTTTTAACCATTCCACTGGCATATATTTCGGCAACCGGATCATTACCCCCGATATTTAATATCGATATAAACGAAAAATTGTCAAATGGTTTAGATTTTACATTGCTAGTAAATGGATTTCCATAAACAACATGAAAACGAATAAACTGCTTAGGAAAAAAATTGCTTTGCTCTCCAAATTTTTCAGATGGAATTCCCCCAATGGATATACCCGATAAAATGGAATTAACCTTGTTATTATAATTTTGATGAACTCTTGGTCCATATATTAAACGGTTCACACCATAACCTGTTGGATTAATTACACCCGTCAGCCATTGTCTCCAAGGTAATTTAATTCTTTCTGAACCAAGAGTTATCTCCGATAATCGATGAATAATTTCTCCAAAAGCTGCTCCGCTCATCACGGTTGTAACCATATCATTTATCGAGGGGGGCTCATTTTCGAGACTCATTTCCCATACAAAACTGGATAAAATTGGATATGGAATAGATTGTAAATAACCCAGCCCTTGTGCTCTTGAAGCTGTAAAAACCATTGCACCTTGTATAGGGTGTCCAATCTGATTAACATTGAATCCATCTACATCCCAAACCCAACCGGTTTCTATATTATCTTTTAACGTTTGTAATGATATCTCTGCCCAGTATTGGTTTAAAAGATAATGATTAGTTGCCCAAAGAGCATAATCCTGTGCCAAAGCCTGAACTGTAGCTCGTCTTTTTGGATGAAAAGATACTGAATCGGGATTTGCACTGGCCTCAACGCTTGAACAACACAGCACGTATATAATCGAAACTGTAAAAATTAACTTCATGTTTTCAATTCTATTTTACTGGCATTCAAGATGTCCCTCCTCTACAAAACACTATATTCGCTTTAGATTTATTCAATCCGTTAAATATTGAAGGGATCGACCATAAGACCAAATCTCAGAACATTTAAGGTTTTCTGAAAATTCATATTATAATAATCCTGACCATAATAGTATTGGGCAAAGATTCTTACATCTTGTAGAAAACCGGGATGATAGGATAATGTGGCTGATATGCAGAATCTCTTGGATATTTCAAGAGCTTCAATGCCTTTCATCTCTCCAAAAATAAGGGTCGTATTAAGTCTTGCTCTCATAGTTGGAGGTTTGCTTTGATTCCTATAGTTTAGTCTATCATCTTCACCGGTAAATATCGCTCTGAGTGAGCGTGTATTAATTTTAAATAACTGAATGTCATTGTGCCATCTAAGGTTGCCATATATATCGTTAAGTGGTTCAAACTGAAGAATGTTTGGATGATATTCAATAGAAGTTCGGTAAAATTCAGTAGCATTTAATCTAGGTGCCAATAATTTTGTGATAAAAGCTCCAATCTCAAAATAGTTTGTAGAAAAATCTCCTGAAATCGTATTTGGAGTTCCATCGTCATTAAAAAAACTTCCATCTTGTCCATTTGAATGATGAACATATCTTCCAAAAATATAAAAAAGATTATTAAAATTATTAGTAGGCTCGTTCATCTGATAGTACAAAGTAACTTGTGGCATATAGCTAGGTGTATTTACCGGTTGTGATTCTTGACGATACATTCTTATGACAATTTTTGGTACAAGCACTGCTCCCCATTTTGCATCTTCATGAATACGAAGCGAATATGATGGTACCAATATACCTTCAAACCATAAAGATTCAATATTCCCAAGCCCACCAAGAAAGGTGACATAACCTAACTCACTGTTTGCTAAAATATGTTTAGAAAAGCTTTGCTTATTTGTATCAGCAATCGATTGAGCATACCCTGTTTCGAATAACATCAAAACTATAATTATCAGTGATAAATATTTACTAAACAGAACTGGATTCTTAAAATTATATTTCATGTGAACTCCTATTCTTTATCTGACATTGAAGTCATCAATATATTTATCTCATTACAAAGTTTGTCAAACTTTGTATCACTAAATTCTTCAGATAATTCATAATAAATTTGTCCATCCGAGTCTATAATAAAAAGAGTGAACAATTGATTTAAAGAATATTTTTTAAAAACATCTCCCTCCCAATCAATTAGAAATCGGAATGATTCCTTCCGCAATGTTGACCGTATGAATGCCTTTGGTATCATCCTTGGGATATCAATCATTTCCTTTATTCCACTCATTAAAATTTCATCCTGATATTCATTCTGAAGAGCTTCCAACCACTTTCTGTTTTTTTTCATTAGCCGGTGACCAATTCTTTTATTGTCTATATTTTGTATAAATGTTAAGACAACGATTTGTCCACTATAATCAGATAATTGAAAGTTGTTTCCCTCCGCATCAGAGAGCTTAAAATCTGGGGCAAGTTGTTTGTTAGTTATAGATTCTATGCGATTTTCCGATTCTTTGTCTATTTCATTTACAGCACTATATGGTTGAGAATAAATTATTCCAGATCCGATACCTGATAAACTCAGTAGGAAAATAATTGGTTTTAATTGATTGAATTTTATCATCTTAATAAATAATTCTGTTTTTTGAAATAGAAAAACCCCCGAAGGGATTTTTCTATTTCAAATTTGGACGCAACACTTTTTAAAGACAAGTATTTGTTATTGTGTTGGTGTCCAGTTTTCAATAAGCTCTTTCGTCTTCGGTAAAATTAATACTATAACTAATGCAGTACCGATAATAGGTGCAGGCAAGAACATAGAAAATCTGTGTACTTCCATAATATTTACTATTGCCAAGGGATATCCGCCAATCATTGACATAAATCCCGCAGTTATTCCTAATGGAACAGCCCATGTTTTATTTTTAAGTACTGCATATGAAAATGTGAACCAAGCAGCAGCTCCAAACCATAAAACCATTTGAGCCATTATATACATTCCTTTCCAAACATCATTATAGGTTGTTGTCTGATATTTTGATATCGTTGCAACCCCATCCATATAGGTTAAAACATAAGCTAACCCTGCTACAAATAGTAGTGCAATTACCTTCTTGTTTACCTTACCTACTAATAGCATTCCAAACCATAGGATTGTAGCTATAAGAAAAACAGGCATTGTGGTTGCCGGAAGATCAATGCTTTTTGCCGGGATCGTAGGAAAAAATCCTGCAAGCATTTGTAACGCTGCAGCCAATGTTCCCAATAACGAAGCCCATTTTTGCTCAGTTACAAAACCATAAAGTACTGCAGCCCATATTGCCGAAGCCGATATCCCCAGCCATCCAAGCATGGAATAGGTTATTTTTACTGCAATAGCTTCATCCGGTCGTCCACCCGCAATTTTACCATGTACCACCGTCATGTAAGCTTCAGATAGGTAGTAAAAAAGTAATATACCGGCTAAAAATCCAACAATCGAAATAACTATTCCTAACCATTTATTATTATTCATTTCAATTTCTCCTTTTGTTGTCAAATATTACTATATGAATTAAAAACTGTACTTTAACTTTAAGTAAACCATATCATTATCATCAAAATATCCAAAATAGCTGGTATAATCATTATTTATACCGGCAACAAAGATGTTGGCACCACCTAGTATTTCAAATCCGTCTGCAAGATCATAAGAAATTGTGGGACGAATAAGAGCATCTTCATTTGTGATATCGTAATATGTGAATAGTTGTAATGTTAGAGTTTCATTAATAAATGACCGATTGGCAAGAAAAGTAGCCATACTACTGAATTCCGGCTGAACAATGGCTTCATCATAATCAAGTATGTATTCTTGCATAAATTGTGCACTAAGTTTGGTTTCACCTATTGAAAAATCAGTACCAACCAGATAATGAAGATAATTTTTTTCCATTATATCAAAAGGAAGTGATGTAGCATTTACAGCTGAAAAATTCTTTCCAGAATAATATGCTCCCTCAGTCCTAACAACATATCCCATAACATCAGCACTTGTACTTGCGCCAAAAATCCTCAGGCGATTATGTTCAGGAGCTAATGTGACTTTTGTTAAACCAGGTGCTCCATTAACAACTCCAAATTCTGGAGTAATATACATTGTTGGATCATCGTCCCATGCATAACCGGCCATGAGTTCATAATCAATTAATGATGAGACTCCTGAAAACTTGAAAAATGCTTCGCTATTTTCAAGTGATTGATCGATTGCTTTATTGGAATAATCATTCACAATTTCTACGGATTCCGGGAAATCCGGTGTCCTTGCCCAAATTGATGGAGCTTCAGCCAACATAGTAGATGTAAATGCAGGAATCAATACTAATTCAAATGCTGAATTTCCATAATAATAGTTTGCTTTCAATGATGTTGTCCCAATACGAATTTCATCGAAATCAGGTAACAAAAATTCATCAAGGTTTTTTGGTGAAACAATGTCTGTAATAAAGACACCATCAGCCTTGCCCCAAATGATTTGTTGTTTACCAATTCTAAAATCCATTGAGTCAAAAAAGATATCCAGGTAAGCTTCGCGAATACCAAAGACAGGCTCTTCATTTGCATATTGATATATCAATGGGTTAATCTTAAATGCAACATTGTCTTGACTGTGTTCCAAGTTCAGATTAAATGTATTCTGAAGGATCGAGTAATTATTTGTATCATTTAATAATACTCCCGTATAATTTCTCGCATATCCTGACAAGGAGAGTCCCTGAGCCATCAGGTTGAAAGACATCAATAGAATCAGTGAAATCGTGATGCCAATTATTTTGAATTTTAATTTCATTTATAATCCTCTTTTCATCATCCGTTCAGTAAAGTTGGATTCATTAATTCCGGCATCAATCTGTACATTTTTAAATTCCATTATTGTAGAATGATTTTTCTGCTCGTTTTTCATCTCTGTCCCGGTAATAATCCAAAATCCGTTAATATTTTCCACTTTTTTAAGAATCAGCGTTTTTAAAAAATCTTCGTCTTCGTCATAAAAATCCTTTTTAAGACCATACCATCTATCTTTTACAACCCATGTGACTGTTTTGGAATACATATAGTCTTCATCTTTGGTAACGCTTTCAACAACGTAACAATCCAATCCGTCCATGACTTCTGTCCTAAGAACAGTATGAATGTCATCTGTAGGTTTTCTGTCGCCCAAATCATCATAAGTAAAATCTGATCCCATAAAATAATCTCCGCTACTGTCACTGGAAATACGTTTTACCTTTTTTAAAGCCGGAAGATAAATCCATTGATCATCGTTCTTAGTTTCATCATCATATGACCAATTCATAAAAGATGTGTTTTTAACATCAGCTGGTTTTACAAAAAACATTATCTTCTTTTCAACTGAACCCAGATCTTCAATGTACTGTTTAATTTCTCTTACTCTTTCACTACCTCTTGAATTAACAAGAGTCATAATAAGTGTACCTTCCATTTCATCACCGTCCGGTCTATCAGCAACCTTTTGCATGATTTCTAAACCACTAATCTCAGATTGAGCAAATAAACTCACTGAAGTAAACAACATAATTACTAACACTCCAATGATCCGTATGTTTGTTTTTACTTTTAATTGAGTATTTATTTTTTTCATTTTACTTCTCCTTTTTAAAATATATGTTTGAATAATATAACGCTATGGCCATCACTGTAAGCGTACCGATAAACGATGTCAACATGTTCAGCGATATCAAGCCACCTAAGGTTCTGTTTGGTGGAAACACCGAAGCCAATAAAACCATAAATCCGGCAATAACTACAATCGCATTAAATAGAATAGCTCTACCTGAATGGTACATAGTATGCTGTATGGTTAATTTTTTATCTCCGGTAGATTCAGCGTAAATTCTGTACCGATCAATAAAATGGACGGCGTAATCAATGCCAATTCCGATAGCGATACTCGATATAAGAGCCGTGGTGGAACTTAGTGGTATATTGAATAATCCCATAATTCCAAAACTGATAAATGTCGTTATCACGATAGGAATCGCACCAATGAAGCCTAGCTTATAATTTTTAAATATCAGACCCAGTAGTATTACAACTATAATGAGCGACATTAGTAGACTGGACACTTGACCTTTTAATATTAAATCCGTGAACACTAAGGCTTTATATCCCGATCCGGCATAATTCAATTCAATTCCTAGTTTATCAAAATCGGATCTGTATTTTTCTACTATATCAATTGCCGAGTTTAATGCTTTGGAATTATCACTTTTCAACTGGAATGTCAAATTAACCTTTTTGAAATCATCACTAACAACTTGCCAGAGATTTTCTGGATCACCAGACATTTCATAGAGTAATAGGTATTGGGCTATCAAGTCTGAAGAATCAGGTATTGTGTTGAATGCTTCATCGTCGGCATGCATCACTTTATTCATTCTTTTTAGATAATCACTAAGTGAGAATGAATCTCCTACTATATCCAATGATGTCTCGACGTCATCCTGCAAAACCAAGAGTTGGTTCAACGCTTCCGGTTGTTTAAATGCATCGGGAGCCCCGCCTTCAAGAATAACATTCAGCGTGCTGGTACCACCAAAATTATTATTAATAAAAGAATCGGTTAGCACAATATCTGAATCTTTTTCAAACTTTTCTAAGAAACTAGAATCAATCCACACCTTTGTCATTCCAAAAATTGACAGCGCAATAAATACAAAGGTAACAAAGTAGGTTTGCAATTTATGGGACATCAAGAAATCTGAAACACGAAAAGCCACGGTCTGAGTAGTATTAGGCTTACTCTTTTTTTCAGTTTTTACTTTAATCTTCGGTAAACCAAATAATAGAATCCCGACTGGAATAACTAATATAGTTAACACAAAAGCAACTAATACACCAAAAGCTGAAAATACACCAAAATATTTAATTGGATATACTTGTGATGTAAGAAGTGAAACAAATCCTACTGCCGTCGTAATTGCAGCCATAAGTACCGGATTCCACATTTCTTTAATCATATCTTTTACAGCAGTCAATCGGTCAGTTTCAGGATTTTCAAGTTGAAACATATGAAGATGACTATAGAGATGAATTCCATAAGCAACACCAATTGCTATGAGCATGACCGGTATCATCGTTGATACGGCATAAATTGGTATTCCCAATGCCGCCATCAAACCAAAGGCCCATATTGAAGAAAAGGAAACAACTGACAATATTAATAATGTGCTCTTAATATTTCTTAAAAGAGCAAACAGTACAATAATTATTACAAGAAAAACGATTGGTACCATTTTTTTCATATCGGCAGGCCCTAAAACCGCCATGGTTCCTTCTACAATAGGTCTTCCAGCAATATATACATTTTCTTTCCCTTCAAATTCTTTTGCAAGATCCAATAACCGCAGATAAAATTCTTGTGAAAAAACATCATCTCCAATTCGTGCAACTATAACAGTAACTTTTTCGTCAATAGATACCAGCTTACCGAAGATCATTTCATTCGCACTGACTTTTGCTTGTAATTCTCCTAACTCTTCTTCCGTTTTGGGAACGCGTTTGAAAAAGGCTTTTACATCCATTCCATCTTCTGTACCAACAATGTTATCTGCTGTATATAGTGATGTAACATCTGCCTTTTCAATCTCTTTCATTTTTTGAAGACGTTTAGTTAAGTCTTTAACCTTTTGAAGTGTTTCAGTATGATAAATTCCATCAGAATTCTCAATTGCGATAATAATCCCATCTTTAATGTTGAACCAACTTTCTGCCTCATTACTATATACAAAAGCAGGATGTTTGTCCGGCATATATTTATCCAGATTGGTTTCCATTTCAGATTTATCTTTCATTACCTTGAAAAACAAAACTGTAATTACTAACACTGCAAGCATCACTAGCTTTGGATATTTCAAAGTTTTATAAATCAATTTTTCCATATTTTCTCCTTTGTTAGTTATAATTCACTAACTTTTTTAATAAAAAATTTTATATCAATTGTTCAAAAGCATTAACCATACTTTTTGTTCGCATATTTAGATCAAAGCTATTTTTACTCATATGCCATTTTGTAACTAACAATCGAAATGCACCAATAATCATGAGTGCAAGTTGATCTGCTTTAATAGAATCAACAATCTCACCATTACTCTGTCCTCTTTTGATAATTTTAACCATTTTATTATAAGACTCTTCCATCATGGAAGTTATTGCCCCGGACAATACACTATCATTTTCAAATATTGCTTCAGAAAATATTACCGCTGCTATGGACGGATTATTTGTAAATCTATATGCACGAGTTGTAAATACCTTTATAATCAGTTCCTTCGTCGTCAGTGCTTTGACATCAAGTGAAAAGAGGTCAACACCTGAGATTTCCTTTACTTTTGATATAACTCCCATTAATATATCAGATTTACTATCAAAATGTCTATATATGGCCGGTTCTGTAACTCCCACCTTTTTAGAAATATTTTTCATGGTAAGACTATGAATTCCAGAATTCGCAATTAGATCGAGAGAAACCTGAATTATTTGTTTTTGTCTGTTTGTAAAGTTTGTCATAATACTAATATTATATTGTTAGTGAACAATCACTAACCAATATTACAGAACTATAAAATATAATGCAACTATTTTATTTTTCAGAATAGAAAAACCAATATAGTAGGTTAATCAAATAAAATATTGAGCCATAGCTTCTATCGCTATGGCTCAATATTTTTTCAATTAATTAAGTTTGTATTAATCCTTCTAGATTTAATTACTCACATCGCGGGCACAGCGGAATCCAAGTGACATACTTGTATATTCTGGACCTGCACTATTCCTTGGCCATACACGAAGATTAAATTCATAGCTTTGATACGAACCTCCTCGCATATATCGGTAATGAACCTTGGGATGATCATCGCCCATCCATTGATAAACATTCCCTGCCATGTCATAAAGACCATATGGTGAAATACCTTCAATGGTTTGATAACCATCATAATTATTACCATTGTAAAAACCCACTGGTGTTGTTTTTACAACATCTCCAAACATTTTTGAGAACAAATTATGGCTGCTAATAAAATTAGCCTGGTTACGTTCTACGGTATTACCCCATGGATAATCGTTAGTTCCAGTGCCACGAGCAGCCTTTTCCCATTCCATTTCTGATGGTAATCGATAACCATAAAAATCAGCATAAGCCTTAGCCCCAAACCAACTAACTTCAACCATAGGATGGTTTTCATAACCGGCTTTCGAGCTAAACTTGCCATTCTTATAGTCAAGTCTTAAGCCCGGTTCATTGATTGGCACATGAGGATAATCTCCAGCCAGAATTTCCCATTCGTGGAGATAAGCATCAAAGGGATCACCGGGATGATTTCCCCAGACGGTGTCTCTCTCAGCATAGATGGTTCCTATGGCTAACGCCTCATTTAGATAATTCGCATACTGTTCATTGGTTACATCTGTGATCATAATCTCAAAATCATAATCTATATTTTTGATTAGGCGATGTTGTCCAGAATAAAAATCTCCAGCTGGAATCACAGCCCAAGAATTGGGATTAACGCCAGTCTCAACATATTTAATTGGTTTTTCTGCGTGTAGATGATTGAACGTCGAAAGCAGTAAAATGATAATCACAATCTGTTTTATGGCTCTCATATCTCCATCTCCTTTTTAATAGCATTACGACCTTCTTTTGTAAGAACAGCTGTATGTTCAATTTCTAGCTCAGGCGATGCGGATTCTTTAGCCCAAAGACCATCGGGACTAAATAGATCTTTCAAACGCCAGATAAGTATACCGGCTAGTATTACCAATATGGCACCCAAACCGAAATCTGTAGCAAGCATTGTCCAGTTTACTATTGGTGCTTGATAGTATTCAGTAACGAATAGACGCTTCATTGACATAATTGTTACAGCCGCAAATGCGATATCCGAACAAACTATAATTGTCCATCCCAACCACTTTCTTAATTTACCTTTGATACCCGCAATATCGATATAGTACAGCAATATTATTGTGGCAATGATTGCTGCCAGTATATGCCAATGACCTGTCAAGATAATGCGTTCTTCACGTGCCGGCCATACTCGGAATATTTCTTCTAATTTTATTGCCATAAAAATTCCAACACCGCTCACTGTAAAATTCATAAAAACCATTTGCCAGAATGGGCCGAATTTGATGGGATCGTGAAATAGTGCAATAAATTTTTGACCGAAGCTTGGATTTTCCAACCCTTGCTCTGCAATGCGGTCTTTAATCAATTTACCCCAGGAATAGATTACTAAAAGGAGGGCAGCAAACATGACAAAAACTGAACCAACATAAATAAAAGTATGTGCCATGTGAGTCCATACTACCGACCATACTCCTCCTGATATAACCACCGTCCCGAAAATCATGATAGGCATTGCAAATTTATGTAATTTACCTTTGAAATCCATCCAACGTCCAACAATCAATGTTATAGCAATAGCAATTAGAGTTAACATAATATGCAAATGACCAATGATTGACTTTTGAAGCGCAGTTTTATCCGGCTGTCTGATAAGATCCTCTGCCAGAAATGTTTCATGTCCATTGCTCCAGAATGAACCAGTCACTGCCCCAAAGCCTGCTGAGATCAGCATTGAGACGGTCATAACAAAAAATGCAATTCGTTCAATATCATAGCCATTTTTTGTATGTGCGTATTGTTCATCCTCAACTAAAAAATGTTTCCGCCATGGATAAAGAGCTATCGCAAGTTGAATTCCAGCAAAAAAGATTAGTGATTGACCCACCAAAAATAAACCATGATAAAAGTAGTTATGGCCAAAGTATCCAAATGCAAGACCAAAAATCATAGCTGTGATCCAACCGACGCTAATAGTTGCATTAATATTATTTCTTTGATGTTTGCGCATAGGTACAATTGATGTAATCATATACACCTCGATCGCTGTAACAATCATAGCAATCACGTGATAAAGCATAATAATACGCCCAGAACGCTCGACGGATTCCAGATCCAGCCCTAATAGTTTGACTGTAATATCTTTTACTCCCCATTCAACCATAGGTCCAGATAGTGTACCCCAAACAGCAGTTATCACGCTTATAGCTGTGATACCTAGCAGAATTAATCCTTTAGTTGATTGAAAGAAAAAATAAAATAAGTCCCGAATTATTTTCATATTCTTTACTTCCTTTTCATTATATAGTAAATCTGCTACTACCCAATTTAGAATTATTAGACTTATTTTTTTTATTTAAGTCTAAATTTGTAATTATTCATATTAGGAAAATAACGATTTATTAAAATACTAATGCAGCTCCACTATCACTGCAGAGCTGCATTTCACAATATTATTTATTCAAATAGTTAAGCGTTTTCTTCAACAAAAAATTGTTTAAAGATTGGCAGTTGAAACATAATAAATAATACCGCTGACATGACTCCACCAATCAACCATTCGTGTGAATGGCGTACAATGAAACCATCTAAACCAATCAAGGCCGTTGCTAACGCAGCTGTAGAAACAATATAATAACCGGCTTTTTTCTTAAGTGCTAAGAATGGGATTGCAAATACCATCAAACCCGATGCAGCATAATTCATAAATCCACCCAGCAAAAGGGTCAGTGTATTTGGATCATAAATTGGCTCTATCGTTTTTGCGATCTGTCCTGCATCAATTTGAGCTTGAGATGTTGTCACAAGAGCCAAAGCATCATAATGATCGAGATTTGTGAAAAAGTTTCCAAGAGGATCAAATGAAGATGTATAGGTCAAATATTCAGGAATGAATATAAAATAGCGTACACCATGCTGACCATTCATGAATACCATTCCGGCAACGACACCAAGAAACGTGTACGGGATAAGTTTCAGAATCTTATTTTTTAATGTATCCTGATCCATGAGCAGAAATATAAAATAAAATAAAAGTCCAAATATCATCGTCCACAAGACTGGTGGCATTGTGGCAATTCCTTCTGGTGGTGGCATAATTCCCGCAACTGGTCCAGTAGAATAATCACTGACGACCAAAACCATCCATGGGATAAGCATTGTCATACCTGCAACGGCTGGAATGGCAGATAAACCAAGCATGGTGCCGCGCGCCCAATGTTCACCATCATAGACTTTTTTGACAAGCACTAAGGACAAAGCCCCAGCTAAAAAGAGCAGAACCATCCATATACCGTATGTTACACCTAATATCGGTACTGCCGGATAGAAATCGGGATCAAATGGAATTAACCTCTCCATTACATTCTCTAAAGCAATCTTTAATGTTTGCATACCTTGTGTAGGCGCAAAATACATCATGAAAATACCAGCAATTACTGCCGCTAATGCCATAATAATACGTTGCGTTTTTGTCGTGTTGTTTAACATGACTTCCTCCTATTGTTGTTGTTTTTTAATGATTACAAGAACCATTTTTAAATTATAAACTTCCAATTGAAATAATTAGCATGGCAGCAAGCATATATACTGATGCATATTTGAACAATAAAAAATTCATCTTTTCTGAAGGTTTATATATACTAGTTACAGCCAATATCATTAAACCGCTGGATAAAAATATTAGTGTACGTAAATAGCCTACGCTTAGACCTAGACTGAATAGCCCTATAGCAACTGCTATAGCTGCACCAACACTGGATATAGCAATAAGCAGCCGTGTTTTTTCTACCCCGTACCATGATGGAAATGTAGGTACTCCAGCAGACTTGTAATCCTCTTGATATCGAATGCTAAAAGTTAGAATATGTGTTGGGATCCACAGTAGAATTGCCAAAGTAAAAAGCAACCCAATCATGTCGACCTGTCCTGCACCAAGTACTCTACCTGCTAGAATTGGCATACCACCGGATATTCCGCCCCAGACTATTGACCACGGGGTTCTTCTTTTCAGAAGTACAGTGTAAATAACCGCATCAAAAAACAACCCCAAGAATATTACAAATCCAAATAACGGTGAAAGCATTAACGCCCAAGCGATGCCGCTGATAGATAACAATATACCAAGAAGAAAAGCTTCACTTTTTGAAACAACACCAGTTACAAGAGGGCGATGGGCGGTTCTTGGCATTTTAGCGTCAATATCTCTATCATAAACCATATTTAATACGGTACTACCACTAATCGCCAGAAAAAGGCTTCCAATCAGTCCAATCAGCATTTGCCAGGAAACAACTGGACACCGTGCACTAGCAAATCCTGCAATTCCAGTTACTAGCAATAGCCCCGTTTGCAAACTTTTTATCAATGGCCAATATACTTTGGTCTTTTCTTTTATTAGCGTTGTCAAACCTACATCCTCGTTGGTACGTTGATATCAACTAACATATTAGTTGAAATTATTAGCCCTCTGTAATCAAATCTATTATACTACGTTTAAGGGAATCTCCCCGTTCTTTCAAAGAAAACGAAAAATCAGAAAGACGCCAGGTTGTTACCAAAAATCTAAGTGCTCCCAAGATAATAAAGGCTAAATCTTCAGCTGGAAAATCATTAGTAATATTACCTTGACGCTGTCCTGCACTTATAATTTTTGTTGCGGCTTTTATCCTCATGTCCACTAGCTTTTTTACTTCCTGTGACAATTTAGAATCATTTTGGAATATCTCTTCAGAGAATATTACAGCTGCAGTTGCCGGATTGGCTTCAAAATATTCCAAATGTATTTCAAACAATTTTGTAATTCTATCGACAGGGTCAATGATCTCGGAAATTTGTTTGAATACTGTATCAAAATGTTCATTGAAATATTTAATTATGGAGCAGAGGATAGCAAACTTATTTTCATAATGCCGGTAAATGGCTTGTTCTGATATGCCAATTTTCAGTGATATTTTTTTCATTGTCAGGTTTTGGATTCCACCTTCCTTGATTAACTCAAGAGAAATTTCCAAAATCTGCTTTCGACGTGTTTCTGTGTCTAGTTTTACCATCATTTGTAGTTAGTTGTTTTAAACTAACTTTCAATATTACAAAAATATTTTATTTAAACAAATTGTTTTTTTAAACTAATGTTTATCCCACTTCAGGCTGAAATGGTGGTTTCCCTTTTAAATAAAAAACATACAAATGTAGTAAATATATAATTATTTTTCCAAGGAAGTTAATCCTGCACGAATAGCGTATTTTGTCAGTTCAGGGATATTATGGA
>CAZWKR010000005.1:0-148187 GCA_964634215.1 uncultured bacterium | reverse complement strand
AACGGTTGATTTATCTTATGGATATTCGTTGTATCCGGATGATGGAGACAATGCCTGCACACTGATACAGAACGCTTTCAAAGTGTTATGGTCGGAAGAAAAAACTAATTCGATCAAATAAAATACAATAAAAATTAGTTATATCTATAATTGCTTGTCCCAATATTGAAACTACAAATCAAGTAAGGATACAAATGTAATTCACAATCTATCTGGTAACTTTACACATAATACATGTTAAGCCATAGGTAAGAATTGAACAGATGTGTCCTCAATAGATTGTTTCCCCAAAATAGTTGGCTATAATATGATACTTCGTGACCAATTATATGTAGAGCTAAACACAATGGGGCTTTAATTAAAATTATAAAACAATTGGGAAAACTTATTAACTTATGTCATAAATAAATATATCAAAAGATAAATGCTATTATTTACACTATTTAAAATCTATTAACATTGATAAATTATTGAACCTATAAGTAAATAAACTTTTGAAAAGATAGATATGAGAAAAAAAATTATTGTTTTAGGAGCAGGCGGACATGCAAGAGTTGTAGCAAGCACTGCTCTTGCTTCAGGTTGTGAAGTTTTAGGATTTTATTCCAATATTTCTGCTGAGGTTGGGACTTCAATATTTAACATTCCTGTAAGAGATCAAAACGAACTAAATCCTAAAAAAAGTTCTAACGCGATTATTGGTATTGGTCGGAATGATATCCGTAAGAAATTAAGTAATGAATTAGATTTTAATTGGATATCAATCATACATCCGTTTTCTTGGGTGCATAGTGATATTCCAATTGGCAAGGGAACAGTGATTTGTGCAGGATCAATAGTCCAACCTGGCGCAAAAATAGGTTCACATGTAATTATTAACACAAAGTCCAGTGTAGATCATGACACATCGGTAGGTGACTATTCTCACATTTCAGTAGCTCATCTTGCAGGTGGTGCTTCTGTAGATGAAGGTGTGTTATTAGCACTTCATAGTGTTGTCCTGCCATCTCTTCATGTCGGAGCGTGGGCAACGGTAGGGGCAGGAGCAGTAGTAACAAAAAATGTTAAACCAAATACTACTGTAGTTGGTATTCCTGCACGCACTTTAAAATCAGAAAATTAATGATTACCAAATATATAATTTGACAATTCAAATAATTTATTATGAATAGAATTTTAATACTACTTTCAATTCTAATAGTCACAGTTGTGATAATACTCAATTGGATCTTTTACAAAAAATCTACCGATATAACAGTTAAAATTGCTGATGATTCAATAATTATTAATCAGATTGATAAACCTGTTAGATACTTTGGAGTTGTCTCACGTTATTCGCCACGGGAAATCTTTTTTGGATATCAACCGATAATGGATTTCTTGACAGATAATACTCCATATAAATTTGAATTAAAATTAAGCACTTCTTATGAGGGCACTGCACAGCAACTAGCGGATGGGGAAATATCAATAGCATCATTAGGGTCATTAGTATATGTTAGATTACAAAATGATCACGATTTAGAGGTGATATTAAAACCTCTTAGCAAAGATGGGTTTGATTATTATACTTCGATGTTTATTACACAAGACACAAGTTCAATCCACAATTTAACTGACTTAAAAAATCGTTCAGTACTACTACCTTCTAAAGAATCGCTTACAGGTAGATGGATGCCGATATATCTTTTTGAGAAGTCAGGAATAAATTTAGATGATCTTAAAAAAATATCTTTCACATCACACCACACCACGGTGGCGGAGAAGGTTTTGAATGGAGATGTGGACGCAGGTGTTGTCAAAGAGGCAGTGTCAAACATTTTTATTGATAGAGGAGTGCGAATATTTCATATCGCTCCAAAGCGAACTACAATTCCTATTGTTGTATCAAAATATACAAAAAATGACTTAAAGCAATCTGTAATAGATGCTCTATTGTCAATTGATATTAATGATCCGATTACACAAGAAATGTTAAAAACATGGGATGAAGAACTTTCATATGGTTTTGCGGTTGCCAAGGATAGCGATTATCAAATGATTAGAGAATTACTTCCCAAATTGAATAAATAATTAGAATGACAATTATTAATACTTTAAAGGGTCGGTTAATATTAGTATTTGGATTCTTTCTACTTATTGTTATGTCTGCAGTATCTCCCATGATTTTTAATAAGATGAAGGGACTAATACTGACAAAACATATAGTATCAGCTCAAAGATTAGCTCATACAGGTGCTATTCCAATTATTGACGCTATGCTTTCAAATACTGTAGGCAATACTATCCCTAATGAATATATTAATAATTCACTTGATATCCTTCGCGCTACTTCTAATGAACAAATATTGTTTACATATTTTATTGGTGATAATGGTAAAAATATTCTTTCTACTAGTTTTGATCCTAGTTGGCATGATCATAACTATAATCCGCAGTTTAATTATTCAATTTTTTTAGAATCAGGTCATTGGATACTCCAGACCGTCGAGAGAATTGAAATATCAACAAAATTATGGGGGTTCTTAGTTATTGGCTTTAATGCCGATGACATATTAGGTGAAGTAAAACGTACGTTTTCTCAAGTATACATTGTGGCTGGTATGATTATCCTATTCACATTGTTCATGGTATATATAATTGCTGAAGTATTAACAAAAAGATTAAACCTGTTAACCCAAGCGGTTGATAAATTTGATTATTTTCCAATCGAAGAAATGCTACCCGAAGGAGATGATGAGATTGGACGATTAGCAATTCACTTTTCAGATCTTTGGAAGCGCTTAATTAAATCTAGGCAAGAATTGAAAGAATCAGATAGGAATTTATTTCATACTGAAAAATTAGCTGCCATAGGACGATTGGCTGCTGGTATAGCCCATGAAATTAATAATCCTCTAACGGGAATTCGTCATTCAATTAACAATGTGTTAGAAGATCCTGATGATAAGGTAAGCAGGGAAGAATATCTCGAACTTATTGACGAAGCACTAAAAAAAATAGAATCAATCATTTCTAAATTATTAGGTTTCTCACATCGACAAGACGAAAAAAATGCAAAATCTTCAATAAATGATTCAATCAATACAGTAAGTAAATTAATTGATTATTCTATACAATCAAAAAATATCCGCTTGAAATTAAACCTCGATAAAAATATTCTTACAATAAAATGTTCCCCACATTTATTAGATGAAATTGCTATGAATATTATTCTTAATTCAATCGATGCAGTGGAAAAAGGTGGTAAAATAGTATGCACGACTTTAATGGATAAAGAAAATATTATATTTGTAGTTGAAGATGATGGACATGGAATTACTAGTGCGAATTTAGATAATATTTTTGAACCATTTTTCACAACAAAAGATGTAAAAAAAGGTACCGGTTTAGGGTTATACGTAACACGTGAAATTGTACAAGGTTTAAACGGAACTATTGATATTAGCTCCAAAGTAGAAATTGGTACTAAATTTACAGTCAAAATACCGTATATAATTGAATGAGAATATTACTAATTGAAGATGAAAAGATACTGAGAGTATCTTTAGATAAATCCTTGACAAAAGCAGGGTATACGGTTACAACATGTGAAGACGGTTCTCAAGCTTTATCTAATTTAGCAGAAAATAAATATGATATTGTCCTTACTGATATTCGATTGCCCAATGCCGATGGTTTTGAAATTTTGAATTTTATTTCGAATAATCACCCAAAAACAAAAGTCATCATGATGACTGCTTTCGGATCCATTGAAGCAGCCGTAGACGCACTAAAGCAAGGAGCCGATGACTATATAACAAAACCATTTACAAAAGAGGAATTGTTACATCGCTTAGCGAAGATCAGAGATTTTCAATCTGTACTTGAGGAGAATAAAGAATTAAAGAAAACTCTTAAAATCAAAAGAAAGATCATTGGTGAAGCTCCTGTATTTATTAAGACAATTGAACAAGTAAAATTAGCAGCTCCTAAAGATTATACTATTTTAATTGAGGGTGAAAGCGGAACTGGGAAAGAGTTGGTCGTTGATATGATTCATGAACTTAGTTCAAGAAAGAAGAAGCCTCTAATTAAAGTTAATTGTTCTGCACTGCCAGAAACATTATTCGAAAGTGAACTGTTTGGTCATGAAAAAGGATCATTTACCGGAGCGCTAAAACAAAATATTGGTAGATTTGAAAGAGCAAGTGGTGGAACAATATTTTTAGATGATATTGATGATCTACCCTATCCAATGCAAGTAAAATTACTACGTGTATTGCAGGAGAGGGAGATTGAAAGAATTGGTGGAAACAAAACTATACCAATAAATATTAGATTAATTGTTGCAACAAAAATTGATCTTAAAAAAGAGATGGAATCTGGCAATTTTAGGAATGATCTATTTTATCGGATAAATGTAGTAAGAATTAAAATGCCATTGCTCAAAGAACGTAAATCAGACATTCCACTGTTAGTTAGTCATTTCTTGTTAAAACATGGTAATCATCAGAAGGTAACTCCTTCTGTTATGGGTCATTTAATGGCGTATGACTGGCCCGGCAATATACGTGAATTAGAGCATCTTATTGTTCAAATGATTGCAATAAGTAAAAATGACATTTTAGATGATGACTTGCTTCCTAGTCAATTTAGTCAACAGATATCAACTGATATTGTAAAAAATAAATCATTATCATTCAATATATCCAATTCAGAAAAAAAAATGATAAATGATGTACTTGAAAAATGTAAATGGAACCAAAAAGAAGCTGCAAAATTGTTAGGTATTCCACGCACAACGTTACGTAGTAAAATGAAAAAGTATGAACTAATATAGTTCTAACTATCGTCACAAAGACGAACTCTCGTCACAATCTCATATTATTGCTTTAAAACTCCCTCGTAAGATTTGTGGCATAGTTATTGATTATGTTACACGATAGAATGCTTTGCATTTTTAATCTTGCATCTTTAAAAACAAAATTAACAGGACTGTTTAATGAGCAAAGAAAAATTAAAAATCGGAGAAATCTCAAAACCAAGATTTGAGTTTAGAACTTTTGGACAGGATTTCTCAGTATCTTCAAAACTAATGGCTGACTTATCGATTCCAGTTCCGGAAAAAGTACAACATAGGCAGTCTGAAGAGATTTACATAGTATCACGTACTAATGATGTAAATAATACAAAGATTCGTAATGGTAAGATGGATATTAAAACTTACGTGCAAACAGTTGATGGACTCGAACAGTGGAATCCATTAATGAAAGCAGAATTTCCGATTAGTTCAGAAATATTAAAAAATGATGTTTTCCCCGCTTTCAAGTCTGAAATGCCCGAATTAACAAAAGATGAATATTCAATGTCTGAGTTTTTAGATATGATAGAAGAGAATTCTGATCTACAAGCAGTTAGTGTACATAAAGAACGATTTGGATATATGGTTAATGATACTATCTGTGAAGTGGCGAATGTTCTTGTAAACGGCGCTAAGGTAGTTTCGATTAATTCTGAATCGACTGAAATCGAAGACATATTAAAAACGATTGATGATGTAAAACTGAAAAACATTGAAAATATTAATTATTTACAAGTTATTAAGCGTATAATTGGTATGATAAACAAACCGTTAGCAAATTGAGGTCATTTAATGGCAATTGAAATTGAAAGAAAATTTTTAGTTAAAAATGACAGATTCAAAAAGGAATCTGTTAAAGAAATGAGAATTACTCAAGGATACCTATCTTCAGTACCTGAGAGAACCGTTAGGGTTCGGATAAAAGGGGAGAAGGGATTTATGACTATTAAGGGTATGGGAAATGAATCCGGTGCATCGCGCTTTGAGTGGGAAAAAGAAATATCAGTTGAAGAAACAAATGAATTATTAAAAATATGTGAGCCAGGAATTATAGATAAAACACGATATAATGTTAAATCAGGCATACATACATTTGAAGTTGATGAGTTCTACGGTGATAATGAGGGTTTAACTGTTGCTGAAGTTGAACTGTCATCAGAAGATGAAAAATTCGAAAAACCTGATTGGTTAGGAGAAGAAGTAACTGGTGATGTAAAGTACTTTAACTCAATGTTGATGAAGAATCCATATTCTACTTGGAAAAATTCTTAATATAAAATAAATGTTGAGAATACTGAAAACATCCTTGTTGTTATTTTTATTATTTGTAAGCACAGTACATGCCGAATTTCCATCGAAACCAATAAAAATAGTAGTTTATACTGGTCCTGGGGGTCTAATTGATATTACAGCACGCAAATTTGCCAGTATAGCGGATAAATATGTTGATGCGACCTTTGTTGTAGAAAACAAACCCGGTGCAGGAGGAATTGTTGCTTTGAAGAAAGTCCTCCAATCTCCTGAAGATGGTTATAATCTATACGCATGTACTAAATCAAATATTGCAAAATTCATTCAAGTCGGCGGTCGGGATTATGTTAATTCACTGCATTGGACAGCTATGCTTATGGCGGATCCTGAGTGTGTAATTACTAATAAACAGAATGACATATCAGAATGGGATGATATTGTCGAAAATGCATTGAAAAATCCGGGAACTCAAAATTGGGTTGGACCAGCCGCTGGAGGCTTGGACCATGTAACTGCTATGAAGATATGGGAAGATTATGGAATGGAAGCGAAATGGATACCATATAAAAGTGGGGGGAAAGCAATTGCAGCGTTGCTTGGTGAGCAGGGTGTTGCCTATGTAGGTAATCCGCGAGATGCTCTCGGCAATCCCGATTTATACATAGCAGCAGTGTCAAACAAGCAGCGTCTAAAGGTATTCCCTGATACGCCAACTTTTGCAGAATTAGGCATGCCAGGTTTAGATAATGAATATATGTGGCGTGGTTTTGCACTTAAAACAGGCACTCCACAAGTAATTATAGATTGGTATGAAGATCTATTTATAAAAGTTACAGCTGATCCTGAATGGCAAGAATTTTGGAGTAGAGGTGGTATTGAAGTGGAATTTGTTGGCGGAGATGATTTTGCAAGCATAGTTAACCAAGATGTAGAAACATTTGAGTATTATTTAACTAAATCTGAGATCATTACCTCTACGAATAGAGATGGATTAGCTGCATTTGCCGATGGATATCCACTTTTGATATTAACTATTGTATTAATTACAATTCTTACATTAATTGGAATATTGATACACCGTTCTAAGGTTTCACACATCCTTGGTAGGATTATGGTTGTTGGATTTTTCTTAATTATCTCAATAACACTATATTTACAAACTTTGACTTTTCCTACAAATAGTGAAGTTGGTCCGGCAGTAGTTCCCCGATTATGGATATTAATGATTACACCATTGAGCCTTCTATTGTTGTTCAGAACGTTTAAAAGACAAGAGAAGATTGAGACAAATGGACCTAGAATTGATATTGTCCTAATGTTCATTGGGTTTTTGGTGGTGTATTTAATCGCAATGAACTTTATTGGCTATTTTATCAGTACATTTCTGTTTATTGTTGCAGGGATGCTTTACTTGGGTTATAAAAACCACAAAGTAACTCTAATTGTTGCCACAAGTTGGATTTTATTCTCATATATCATTTTCTATAAAATTCTTTTTGTTTCCTTACCACTTGGTAAAATATTTGAAGGATTATTTTAAGTGGAATTATTAACAAATTTAGGTGATGGATTTTCATATGTGTTGGGTATTGTACCAATATTGACAATAATATTGGGAGTTTCAATGGGTATTATTGCTGGAGCAACGCCAGGATTGTCTCCATCAATGGGGGTGGCACTGTTAGTGCCATTTACCTATGCAATGTCTCCGACATTGGCTCTAATATTATTAGTAGCAATATATATTGCAGCAAATTACGGCGGGTCAATCACTGCGGTAACAATTAATGCCCCGGGCACACCATCATCAGTTGTCACAGCATTCGACGGATATCCGCTTACAAAAAAAGGTAAGCCGGGTATGGCATTGGGTGTTTCATTAGTTGCCTCAACTGTTGGTGGAATTATTGGTACATTAATATTAATATTCTTTTCTGGACCGCTTGCAAAAGTAGCCTTAAAATTTCATCCAGCGGAATATTTCGCTTTAGCGATATTTGGATTGACAACCGTAGCCTCGCTTGGCGGAAAAAATTGGATAAAAGCATTTATAGCAGCAATGTTTGGATTACTTATAAATACCATAGGGATTGATCCAATTTCAGGTGTAAGCAGATTCACGTTCGGATTATCCTTTTTGTATGATGGATTTGCACTGATTCCGGCGCTAATAGGATTATTCGCACTAAGTGAGATCTTTAAACAATTGGAAAGTGGCAAATTTGAGACTAAGGGAGCAAAAACGACCAATCAAGAATGGCCTACATTGGGTCAATATTGGAGACTTAAACTAACAGTATTGCGATCTTCAATAATGGGAACCATAATAGGTATCTTCCCAGGGGCCGGAGCAACTATCGCTGCATTTATTTCATACGATGTAAGTAAAAGATTTAGCAAAAAACCGGAAGAATTTGGCAAAGGAAGTCTTGAAGGTGTAGCAGCTGCTGAAGGAGCCAATAGTAGCTCAGTTGGTGGGGCATTAATTCCGTTACTTACATTGGGTATTCCGGGAAGTGCGTCTACAGCAGTACTTATCGGAGCACTTATGATTCATGATCTTACCCCAGGCCCACAACTTTTTATATCAAATCCGGAAATTATTTACGGTTTACTTGCAAGTTTGCTATTGGCAAATGTTGTTTTATTAGGTCTTGGTTTTTTTGGTAGCAAGCTATGGATTAAGGTAACAACAATTCCAAAAAGAATTTTATTCCCAGTCATCTTTGCAGTTTCGATCATAGGAAGTTTTGCAGTAAGAAATTCATTCTTTGATGTTATTGCATGTCTTGCTTTTGGTGTCTTTGGTTGGATTCTAAGACGTTATAATTATCCAGTTGCACCGATAGTCCTTGGTATGGTTTTGGGTAATATAGCTGAAACGAATTTTATCAGAGCCGTCATGATGGGAGGATGGACAATCTTCTTTACAAGGCCGGCAAGTTTAATAATGCTTTTAGTAGCTGCAGGTAGTTTCGCGGTGCCATTAATACAAGCTCGCAAATAAAATAAAATCACTACTTAATATTAATTAATGATTACAATATTAGGATAGAATACAATACAATGATAAGAATGCAAAATAGAAAATGGTTGACGCTGATAGTAGTATTAATAAGTTTAATTCAACCACTAGCAGCTATGGATTCAGGTGGGTCTATTCATTGGGTAATGTTAGTATTTTCTTTATTTGGTGGATTAGCGTTATTCCTTTTTGGTATGGAGCAAATGAGTGAGGGGATGAAGAAGACTGCGGGTGACAAAATGCGCTCAATATTGTCTGCTCTCACAAAAAACAGATTAGTTGGAATGACAGTTGGTGCTTTTGTTACAATGGTTATTCAAAGTAGTAGCGCCACAACAGTTATGCTTGTGAGTTTTGTTCAGGCTCAACTAATGACTTTTGTTCAGTCTTTAGGAGTAATTCTCGGAGCTGATATTGGTACAACAATTACTGCCCAACTTATCGCCTTCAAATTAACAGATTACGCTCTGCTTATGATAGCAGTTGGATTTGCTATAAGAATGTTTTCCAAAAAAGATACAGGCAAACATATTGGTGAAGTAATTATGGGTTTCGGTATACTATTTTTTGGTATGAAACTTATGTCCGATGCAATGAAACCGTTAAGATCATATGAACCATTCATTGATTTATTGCAAGGATTGGAGAATCCTTTACTTGGTTTATTGGTAGGAGCAGTATTTACAGCATTAATACAAAGTAGTAGTGCTTTTACAGGTATTGTTATTGTTTTGGCACAGCAAGGGTTACTTACGCTTGATGCAGGAATTCCGTTAATATTTGGTGCAAATTTAGGTACTTCGGTTACAGCTGCTCTAGCAAGTATTGGAGCAACGCGCGAAGCTAAGCGTGTCGCACTAGCGCATACACTATTTAAAATTGGTGGCATATTGTTATTTATTTTATGGATACCGACATTTGCTGATATTGTGCGAAATATATCTCCTACATATAATGCAATTGGATTAGATAAGCTTGCTGCAGAAACACCTAGACAAATTGCAAATGCTCATACCATATTTAATGTTAGTTTAGCTTTTATATTCCTTCCGTTCACTATTTTATTTTCCAAACTAATAATGAAGATTCTACCGGAAAAAGAAGGTGAGAAAGGAGTAGTCCCGGTTACTTGGCATTTAGATGATTCAGCCATATCAACTCCGGCTTTAGCTATTGGTCTTGCTCAAACTGAAATTTCAAGGATGGCAAAAATATCAAAACGTATGTTAAATGCCATTATTGTTCCCTTTATCAATAATGAGGAACAAAAGGACGAAATATATCCCCAATTATCGCTACGGGAAGGTATTGATATGCGGGAAGAAAAAATCGATTTTCTTGAAGAAAAAGTAACAGACTATCTTTTTAAAATTGGTAGACAAGAATTAAACAAAGATCAAGCCAACGAAGTATATGCAATGATGTCAATTGCTGATGATATGGAGAGCGTTGGTGATGTTGTTCATAGGAATTTAGTTCCTTTGATAGAAAAAAAGAATAAACTGAAGAAAGATTTTACGAAAAAAGGTAAAAAGGAAATAGTAGATTATCATCTTAGGGTGATGAAACAAATGAGTCGCCTTGAAATAGCTTTTGCAGAAAATGATTTTGCAAAAGCAAAGAAGATTATAAAGAAAGAAGCAAAATATCGAGATTTAGAAACCGGTTATCGGATGGCTCATCTTGAAAGAGTTCAGAGAGAAAAGACAAAATCTACTATTACCCATGAGATTCATATGGAGTTAATGGAGATGTTAAAACAAATACATGTTTATTTAAGAAGCATGGCTGAGGTAATAATTGATTTAAATAAAAATAATAATGAAAAATAGGATAGGTATGAAACGTAATATTTTAATAGCAATGCTAATTAGTATGGTATTAATTGGTTGTAGTAAAAATAAAAACAATAAAGAATTACAAAATGTAGCAAATCTAAATTCTAGTGAATATAAGTTACTGTTAGATCCTACAATATTTGGGGATTACAATGATGGATTTGAAAAATATTGGTCAATTATTAAAGAAGTTGCTGAGCAGGAAAATGTTCCCATCATAGAAAATGAAAATCCTTTAAAACCTGGCCTTAAACATATAGGTTTTTTTGATACTGAAGATACGGATCTTAGAAAAAATGGCTATATGCTTAGGAGAAAAATTAAATTTAAAAATGGTGAGCGTAAACCAGAAGTTGAATTTTCATTGAAATTTCGAAGCGCTGACGCCAAAATTGCTAATACAGCAGATGTTAGAATTGCTGATGGGTTTACACCAAAAAAAGATGAAATTGAATTAGAATCTGATATCGTATACTACTCTGTTAAAAATGGTACAAAAGATATAACCTATTCTGTTCAAAATATTATTGATTTAGATGAAAATCCAAAATCAACTATTGGTGAATTCGTAAAAATATATCCAATCTTATCTACGCTGAATATTCCTCTTGACGAAGAATTGGTGTTAATCGCAGATACAGAAGCAATTGAATATATGGTAAGACCCGGTAAACTAGATTTTGGAGATGGTCTTTATGGAAGGATGGATATGACAATATGGTTAGTTGAGCTTGATGGAAAACAAGTAAGTATACCCGAATTTTCATTCGATCATCCCTTTTCTGAAGATAAAATATATAAGCAAAAATCAATGGAACGCTGCAAATCATTTATTGATAAACTTCAGAAAAAACATCCTGAATGGGTTATTCCTGGAAAATTAAAAGCAGCGTACTTATTTGAGAATGCAGCGAAAAATAATTAGGGAATAATGAAACACTAAGATTATGATTACTAATAATATATCATATGATAAACCATCTTATTGGATGGAGTATAGCATACTAAAAGTTGTAATGTTTTTTGAATTATCTGATAATTTCAAAACATCGAATTAATAAAATACATATCATGAATGCTCCTGCAATAAATTTTGACACAAATCTGAATTCAATTCCAAAACGACCGGAAAGCACAGGTGAACAGCGACTAAAATTCATTGGTTTTCCTATAGGTATAATATTATTTTTGATTTTATATTTTATGCCTACTCCATCAGGACTGACATTAGAGGGACAGGCTGCGATTGCGGCCTTTGTCGCTGCTCTAACTTGGTGGGTTACCGAACCATTTCCTACCTATACAACATCGCTCATTTTAATGGCACTTTTAGTTTTCTTTAACGGTTGGACGGAGAATCAGGTTCTTGGTGTATTTGGGCTGGAAGTAATTTGGCTGAATATTTTTGCATTTATTCTTAGTTCAACTTTAGTAAAAAGCCAATTAGCTAAACGATTTGCGCTCTGGATCGGGTTAAAGTTTGGACATAGTTCATATACGATACTGGGAGCATTTATTGTATTACAGTTATTTCTCGCACCCTTCATACCTGCCACTACAGCACGAACTGTTATGGTGTTACCCGTAATGCTAGTAATTGCTTCCATTTATGGATCAACAAGCGAAAATAGAAATAATTTTGGTATAAATCTTTTTATGCAAAACCTGCAAGGGATAAGCATTTTTTCATCGGGTTTTTTAACAGGAAGTACATGCAATATAATTGCCGCTGCCTTCATTTTTGAAATGGGTAGTCAGCGGATTTATTATAGCGATTGGATGATAGCAATGCTACCTATTACAATAATTGTCATGGCTGTTTCCTGGTGGATTGGACCTAAATTTTTATTTAAAGTTTCAAAAAGTGAACAAAAACCAAGCATAAAAGGCGGTTTTGATGTAATGCAAAAAATGTTCAATGAAATGGGTGATTTTTCACGTTCTGAAAAAAAGGCTGCTGGAGTATTTCTTGCGGTTCTATTCCTGTGGGCGACCGATCGTTATCATATGGGATGGTTTGGGTTTGAAATCAGCGCTGTAATGGCTGCCTTGATTGGCGTAATATTTGTATTTTTACCGAAAATTGGAATATTAAAATGGAATGATGCCGATATACCCTGGCATGTGATGATTTTCAGTGCTGGAGCATATGCGGGTGGTTTGGCATTGTTTGACTCAGGAGCAGCTCGCTGGGTTGTTGGTAAAGCCTTTCAGATGGTGGGATTAGATACTGGATTGGATTTTTGGGTTGTCTATATAATAATAATTACCTTTGCGATGTATGCCCATCTGTTTTTTACTAGTAAGACGATGCGTGCTATAGTAATGATTCCAATAATTATCGCTATTGCACAACAGCTGGGGTTTGATCCTGTTAGCTTGGCATTACCGGCAGCATTTACTTTAACATGGGTGATTACTCTCCCAACCAATGCCAAACCAAATTTGATCTTGTATAGTACCGGACAATTTTCAATTTCTGATAATTTGAAATATGGTCTAACAGTTGCTACTATAGGTGTTATTGTAATGATTATAGCGGGATTTACTTGGTTTAGATGGTTAGGAATTACTCCATGATTATAAAAAATCTAAATTTAAAAATATATTTGCTAATCGTTATGATTTTTTGGATATCAATTGCAAATGCCCAACAAATTCAGAATATTGATGAAAGTATTAATATTGAAGAAGATGGTTCGGCATATATACGATTAAAATTGGATCTGCAGATAATGAATGATTCAACACATATCCAAATTCCTGCTGTATTTGGGAATCCTTTTACAATCAATGGACTACTCGATGCTGATCAATCGGTTATAGAAGTTTTTCAAAAAAATACTGAAAACTATTCATATCTTGTGATAGATAAACAATTACCAATCGGACACCATTTTGTTATAATTGAGTATATCTTACCGGATTTTCTGGATTGGTCAGCTATAGGACCGGGTGAATTCTCGACCTATAAATTTAGTATAGATTTGGATAATCCGTTCCTTGTACAAATTGATACTTTCAATCTTACTGTCAGTTTGCCACATGGGTGGAATTATCACAAAATAATTGCAAGTAATCCAGTTTTTGAAAACAAGGATCCACAACCCCCGCATCAATTATTTACTAATTCTGATGGTCTTGCCAGTATAAGCATTAGCCGTACTAATATGCGATTCAAAGATTCCATTGGGCTAACATTCTTATTCAAAAGTTCGTCGAAATCAATATTAATAATTGTCATTGCTGTGATACTGGCTGGATTATATATGATAATTTTCAGAGATTTAATTTCTAATAGAAATAAAAAATAATGATTTACTCAAACAAAATCGAAGATAGCATGAGAGTAAATAATAATTTGCAAAATAGCATTACTCAGAATGATGCTTTATCAGTTGTTTTTAAATTTGAATTAGGCTCATTAGTTATATTTATCGGAGTTTTATGGGCTATTGACCTATTATCGGTAAGAGGTATTATCAGAAGATTTAGCTATGCGAACATTTTTTGGATAGGTGCAGCCATTGTGGCTTTGCTTATTCCATTAACACTTTGGAAAGAAAAAGTACACGAATAATCGTTAAAAAGAGAGGTATATATGAAATTAAAACTACTAATATTTCTATCGCTGACAGCGATGTTAACAGCACAAGGAATTACAGTAATGTCTGATAGTGATTTGGATGTCACTATTGGTGGTGAAGTAGAAATGGAATTTGTAGATGTTGAAGGACCCGGCGGTTTTACAAACCAGGATCTTACAATACAAAAAGTAAAATCACGTAGCCCCCATATGCGAATTGATAAGGCAATCTTATCAGCAAGGGTTGATTATAATGACAATCTATATTATCAAGTAGAGTTTAGATTTGGCGATGACGCAGCTAATGTTGATAAACATTATGCAAGATTAACTGTTCCATCGATTAATACACGTTTTGAACTAGGTAAAAATAAACCAATGATCAATACAAAACGCCAAACTGAAGGATATCCATTGATTGGTACGGCATTTTGGAAAGGTCGTGAATATCATTTAACAGCTGAATCTGATTTTAATCTTGGTAAGAATATATTATTATTCTCAGGACTGTCCTTTGCTATGAAACGCCCACTTGGAACTGATGATGCTGCTGAAGATAAATCTTTTAAAATGATGGTTTATGATGATTACAATAATAAAGATGGACAGACCTTTGAATATGGTGGGACACTAGGTTTAAAAGCGTTTGGATTTACCGGGCAAGGATGGTATTACACAGGTCAATTAATTGATGATTTTGATTGGAAAACGCAGCTTGGCGGATTGCCAGGTTATGATGAAGTCGCTGATGCTTATGATACTTCAGATGATGATAAAACACATTGGTGGTATGGAGGTAGGGTTGATTTTGATCGTTGGAATACACATATCAGGGCTGAATATATTAGTTCGCAAGATGGTCTAATTCCTCGTGATGGATATTATATTGAGGGCTCTTATCGTTTTAACGAACCAAAACTATTGCCTGTAAAAAATATCGAACCTATTGTCCGATATGGTGAATTAAATATGCACAGACATGCCCCTGTGTTGGGTGATCCGGAAACTTGGGATAGACAAATGACCACCGTAGGGTTACTAACAAGATTAAATGATCATATAGCAGTCAAAATTGAATACTATATATTGGATGAAGTTACAGGTGGTGGAATAGATACTGATAGTGGTGTAGATAATTCATTTGTAAAGGATAACCAATTTTTACTGCAAATTAAATATGAATTTTAAAAATATTCTTAACAATAGAATAATAATGTTGATTAATCAAACAAACAAAAAAGGAAAACAAAAATGAATAAGTTCCTTAAACTTATTACAATATCGATGACAATAGTTGGTTTAATATTTGTCACAGGTTGTAAAAATGATGAAGATGTCGAAACTATTTTTAATAATTTCCTCATTCAAACAGTAATGACTTTAACAGCCGGTGAAGATGGAAATGCTGAGATTGTTAGAGTTGTTCCTGACTCAGAAAACGAAGCAGTATTTGTTTCTTCTGCAATTAATAGACTAACTGTAATTGACTATACTCAAGATGCATTTTCTTTCGCTCGAAACTATGATTTAGATCCCGGTTCTGCAACGGCTGAAATGACTTCTATTGATGTATCAAAAGAAATCAATGGTGAGAATTATGTTGGTGTTTGTGTAGCTGAAGCAGATTGCGGTCTTGGAAGTATTCTGTTAGTCAAATTATCCGATGGTACAATTGTAAAAAGAGTTGAATTCCAAAATAGTTATAATCCTGATGGGATGGCTTTTACAAAAGATGGTAACTACTTAGTAGTCGCTTGTGAAGATGATAGAGAAGATCGTCCGTGTAAGCCGATTGATAGAATGGGTGGAAGTGTTGTAATTATTGACCTAAGAAATGGTCCTGCCAATGCAACTATCTTGCAAGAATATCCAATTAATTGGGATGACGAATCTGAACCCGAACATTGCGAAACCGATGCCGATGGAAATGTAATCATGACTGTTCAGGAAACTAGTCAAGTTGTAATATTTAATGTTAATGATGTTCCCCTTACTGCTGATGACCTTACAGTAGTTGATTTACCTCAAACTGATGCGGAAATAGATGCTGAACCGGACGGATTGTATATTTCACCAGATGGAGAATATGCTCTAATCTCTAATGAACGTAGTGGAAGTTTCATAATGTTGGAATTGCCAAGTGGTAATGTATTAGGAACTCATACAATCGTAGAAGACGATCTTCCATCAGATTATAATGTTGATGCAAGAAAAGCAACCAAGAGAACTGAGCCAGAAGAATGTTCGTTGGTAGAGCGTGATGACAAACTATACGCTATTTTTGCATTACAAGAAAGTCATGGCGTAATAGTTTATGATGTAACAGATCCCGCAAATCCCATATTTGACTCAGTAGCTAAAGCTGGTAATTTGTGGACAGAAGATACAGTTGACGAAAAAAGTGAAGTTGGTTCTGAAGGTTTAGGAGCTCACCCAACAAATGGTGTAGTCTTCTCAGCTAACGAGCGGGAAGGTAGTATTACTATGTTTAATGCAGCATGGGGACGCGAATAATAATTAGATTTTAATTTCATTGTTCCTAAAGAGAGTCGGAATCGGATATGTACGTTTCCGACTCTCTCCAAATAAATAATAAAAAATAAATAATGAATCACAAAATCATAATATATATATTATTTACTTCATTTGCGTTTTCTCAAACACTATCGATTGTAGATTTAACAAATGATATATCACCGGTAGGTATTGCTCCGAATCCACAAGATGGTTATGGTAACGGTGAGGATCAATTAGCACAACCTGATGATGTTGAATTATTATCAGATGGTTCTATGATTGTAAGTGATGTGGATAATAACCGAATTCAGTATTTTTCTAAAGATGGAAAATTAATTAAATCAATAACAGCAAAGGATATAGGTCTAATTGATATTGATATTGTTCCAACTGGTATAAGTAAAGATGAACAAGGTTTCATTTATATTTCTCTAGAAGGTGCAGGTACTGTAGCTCGATTTAAACCAAATCTTGAATTAGATCAATTAATAGGGCGAAAGTGTGATATTTCCGCTGATAATTATTATAAATGTAAAAATGAGAATTGCTTAATAAAACCACAAGGGTTAATTGTTAACGCTAAAGGCGATATATTTGTTATTGATATGGCAAAATCAGTCTTTAAAGTAGGTGATCAGAGAAATTTTGGCTTTAAAAAATTTAAAAAAATTAGAAAGAATAATAAAATTATTTATAAATATGATAAAAAATTTGCCGATTCACAAGAAATAACAAAAGTAATGCGGAAAAGTGAAGGGATGGCAATTGATGAAAAACGTGAAATATTACTGGTAGCCGAAGAAAAGCCTTCTAAAGACCAATTTGGTAATAAAAAGAAAAAACGTTATGTAGCTGCATTTGATCTGAAAACAGGCAAGTACTTGAATTCATTGTATGGTGTAGTTATGAACGATGGAAAAATTGTCGATGGATATTTTTATGATTCTGTAGAAGGACTAGCTTTATTAGATAATAATCTATATGTTGTTGATGAAAAAGCTGGAAAAGTTTATATATTTGATGTAGAAAGCGGTGATTGTTTGGCTTCTATAGGAAAAAGAGCATATTATTATTGTGATGATGAATCAGAATGTATAATTGAAGGGGTTAATTATAATGAGCAATCTATAATTGCTAATACAGCTTTTCCACATATTAAAAATGATTGGCAGAAAAATGAAATTGCATCACCAGATGGAATTTCTACAATTAAACTAGAAGACGGTTCAAAACGTTTGGCTGTAGTAGATCAATGGAATTCAAGAATTTTAATCTATGAATTGGATGATATCCTAAATGAATTATAGATGATTAGAATTGAAAAAATATTTCTAAGTGGTATTTTTATAGTATTTATCGGTTCATGCTATTGTAAATGCACAAAAGCAGTTACTTCTGAGGAAGAGCCAGTAATTGAATTAATAAATGCATATCCTATTAATGTTGATGAACCTTCTGGACTCGATCTAGCATTGGATAATATGTCTTTATGGACTGTCAGTGATAGACGAAGTAAAATTTATCAACTTGATCTTACAGGTCAAATGATGAAGGAAATATCAATTCCCGGCAACGACCTTGAAGGAATTAGTTTAGACTCCTCAGGAGAAACTCTATGGGTAGTGCAAGAATCACTTGGCGAAATATTGCAGGTTGATACATCGGGCAATGAAATTCATAGAATAGTAATTGCAGGAGTCAGAGATGGTTCTGGTGGCTTGGAAGGTATAACGATGAATTCCACAAATAATCACTTATTTTTACTTAAAGAGAAAGATCCAAGTGTATTAATAGAATTGAATACTGAATATGAGACTGCTCTCTTTAAACGGATATCTACCGCATTAGATTATTCAGGAATAGATTATAATGAAGTTAAAGATGAACTTTGGATCATTAGTGATCAGGATAAAAAAGTGTATCGATATGATTTAACTGGTGCAGTGCTTGATTCGTATCCAATAGACGTTGATAAAGCTGAAGGGATTGCCTTTGATAGTGTAAATAATTTGGTATATATTGTCAGTGATTCAGCTGATAGTTTATATGTGTATAAATTAAATTGAAATAGTATTTGGTAATAATTATGAATGATAACAAAGTATTCTCAAAAAAACTACCTAAACAGATATTGCTCATTTCTTCCATAATAATTAGTCCTGTCTTTGCAGCAAATGATCCTGCTGGAGTTATTGATTGGACTGTTATGATAATGACTCTTTTTGGTGGATTGGCTCTGTTTTTATACGGTATGAACAAAATGAGTGGTGGTATGAAAAAAGCCGCCGGCGACAGTATGCGCAAAATACTTGCCGCAATAACAAAAAACAGAGTTTTAGGAGTAATTATTGGTGCATTTGTTACAATGGTTATTCAGAGTAGCAGCGCCACGACTGTCATGCTTGTTAGTTTCGTACAAGCAAAATTGATGACATATGTTCAATCCATTGGAATAATTCTAGGTGCTAATATCGGTACTACGGTGACTGCACAATTAATCGCTTTCAAACTCACTGATTATGCATTGGCAATGATAGCAATTGGGTTTATTTTGACATTATTTTCAAAGAAGGAAACATATAAATATTTTGGAGAAGCATTACTAGGATTTGGAATACTTTTCTTTGGAATGAAACTGATGTCCGATGCCATGTATCCACTCAGAACTTATGAGCCTTTTATCAACACAATGAGAGGGTTGGAGAATCCAATTTTAGGTTTACTAATTGGTGCAATATTTACAGCGTTAATACAAAGCAGTAGTGCTTTTACAGGTATCGTTATTGTACTTGCACAACAAGGATTGTTGACAATCGATGCTGGCATTCCAATGATACTAGGTGCCAATATTGGTACTTGTATAACGGCAGGTTTAGCAAGTATAGGTACATCACGCGAGGCAAAGCGTGTGGCGTTAGCACATGTATTATTTAACACTTTAGGCGTATTAATATTTGTATGGTTTGCACCATTCCTTGCAGACTTAGTACGAAATATTTCACCGGTAGGAGAGGGTAGCGGTATCGCTAAATTAGCGATGGAAACACCAAGGCAAATCGCAAATGCGCATACAATATTTAATGTTGGAGTTGCCTTATTATTTATTCCGTTTACTCCATTATTAGCTAAACTAGTTATTAAAATATTACCGGAAAAAGAATTAGAAAAAGGCGTGCAGCCTGTGACATGGCACATTGACGAATCAGTTATTTCAACTCCGGCAATTGCTATACAGTTAGCTAAAACTGAAATATCGCGCATGGCAAAAATATTATGCAGAATGTTAGATGCCGTGGTATATCCATTTATAACTGACGAACCTAAGCAAGATATAATATATGAACAGTTATCACTTATAGATGGTATTAAAATGCGAGAAAATAAGATTGACTATCTAGAATACAAAGTGACCAAATATTTAATGAAAATAAGTCGTGAAGAATTGAATGAGCAACAAGCAAATGAAGTATTTGCTATGATGTCTGTAGCCAATGATCTGGAAAGTATAGGAGATACTATTGCAACAGGAATTCTACCATTACTTAAGAAAAAGAAAAAAGTAAATGCTGATTTTTCAGAATCCGGTAAACAAGAATTGCAAGAATACCATTCAAAAGCAGTGAAGCTTATGAATCGTATGAAATTGGCTTTCGAGAGTAAAAACTTTAAAAAAGTAAAAAAGATAATGAAAGGTGAACGAAAATATCGCGAATTGGAACGAGTGTTACGAGAAACTCACCTTAAGAGAGTACAGAAAAAACGTGCAGACTCTATAGCAACACACAGTATTCATATGGAATTACTAGATATGATGAAACAGATAAATGTATATCTGTCTGAGATTGCTAAAACAATATTGAAATTGGAAAATGAAAAAATTGAAAAGTAAAATATGAAGGAATTAATATCAATTATTATTTTGACATTATCGGTAAGCTTTGCCGAGGAAATTAAATTTAGCGCATTAGCATATTATGAATATTCCTATTATACAGATTCAGAAATATCTAATGAATTTGAATTTCGTCGCGTATACTTCGGTTTTGAAAAAAAAATATCTAATACACTTTCTTATAAATTATTAACTGATGTTGGAAGAATAAGTGAGGATGGTCGATTAGAAGTATATATAAAAAATGCAAAAGTTGATTGGGATACTCAATTTGGAAAATTTGTTATTGGGATGCAAAGCATGAATCTATTCGATATTCAAAAAAACACATGGGGATATCGATCCGTTGACAAAACCGCAATGAATAAAAATAAATGGGCAAGTTCGGCTGATTTGGGATTAGGCTATTCTAATAATTATAATAAATTTCATTACAATGTATTAGTAACTAACGGAACAGGATTTAAATTACCAGAAAATGATTCGTTTAAGAGACTATCTACTCAGATTTATTACGGAGAAGGTAAGTTGAATTCAAAAGATGGTATGAACTCCGGTATAGTATTTACGTATGAACCGTATCATTCAGAGGATAAGCGCATTGAAAATGTAATAGTTACAGGGTTATTTGGAGGATATGCGGTAGGTTCTCTTAGAATTGGTGCAGAAATTGCCCAATTGATCAATTCTGATGACGACAATGCAATAAAGATATATTCCGGATATAGCAATTTCGCAATAAATAAGATAATTAGTTTATTTGCAAGATATGATAATCTCTATTATAATTCAGATATATCAAATTATGTAATTATTGGTGTATCATTTACTCCTGAGAAGGGACTGCAAATAATGCCTAATATTCGCCTAACTTCAAATAATAATTCAGAATATATTGCCAATTACAAACTGAACTTTGAGTTTAAGATATAGCTGTAAGCACGATTATTTTAGTACATATAAAATGTTCATTGTATTAATATACCAAAAATATCAAATTATAGAATTGTTATACTGATTCTAATTTTAAAAATATCATTGATTTACAAAAATTTAATTTATATTGTAGGATAATAGGATTCATTAGTACACTTCTACTACGGTAATCCAACGAAATCCGTAACAATCTGCTGTAGGAAACTAATGCAGAGAAATGTATTGTATAGAGGGGATAATTCAAATCAACCTATACTTACATTCAAACTGCACCTAATTATTAATTCAATTGTCTATGCTATTATTTGCCTATGATTGGTAAAACAATAGCACATTACAAGATTTTAGAAAAGCTAGGTGATGGAGGTATGGGGGAAGTTTATCTTGCTGAAGACACTAAATTAAAAAGAAAGGTAGCTTTAAAGTTTTTACCGAAAGAGTATAGTCGCGATTCAGAGGCTAAAAAAAGGTTCATGAGTGAAGCACGTTCTGCCTCAAGTTTAGATCACTCCAATATTTGTGTAATCCATGACATAAATGAAACTGAAGATGGCCAAATGTTCATTAGTATGAACTACTGTAAAGGAGAAACTCTTCAGAATTGCATAAATGAAAGAGAATTTACTATCAAACAAATTCTCCAATATATTACACAAATTGCAAAGGGATTGGAAAAGGCACATGATCGGGGAATAGTTCATTGTGATATTAAACCTAGTAATATCATAATTACTAATGAAGGAATTGCCAAAATTGTAGATTTCGGAATTGCTCGAATAGTCAGTGAGGAAAAACTTGCTGGCAAAGATGGAACTAGTGGTACGGTTGCGTACATGTCCCCTGAGCATGTTAGTAATTCAAATATTGATGCTAGATCAGATATTTGGTCACTTGGAGTAGTTTTCTACGAAATACTAACTAAACAGGCTCCATTTAACGGGAGTTACAATGATGCTTTAATGTATTCAATAATAAATGAAGAGCCGGTAGCAATAACAAATATTAATCCAGATATTTCTGCTCAATTAGATCGAATAATAGTTAAGATGATGAAAAAGAATCCTGATGACCGCTATCAAAATATTAGTGAGTTATTGAAGGATTTAAAGAGCTTCAAAAGACAAAAAGATATACCTGTAATTCCTCTAAATATTCTAAAATTCATTTTTAATGCAGAAACTAAAAATAGATTTTATTTATTATCCTTAATCCTGACGATTGTAATTATTGCAACCATTGCAGTATTAACTATAAACAGTACGCCTTATGTACCATCAATAGGAATACTAAACATGGAGAACCTTGGTGATCCAAAGGATGAGTTTTGGTCAAGAGGAATTACCGAAGATTTAATTATCAATGTAGCTAGTGCCGGTGTTATTAGAGTTCCGACAATAAATGAAATTAATAAATATAATGGATTAGAATTTAGCATTGAAAAAATAGCAGAAATGCTTAGAGTAGATTATTTACTATCAAGCAGCCTATTTAAAAAAGATAGCACATTTGATTTGTGGTGCCGAATAATTGAACCCAGAACAGGAAAAGATATATTTGCTCGAAAATGGAGTAAGCCTATTCAAGAAGCAAGTACTATAACTACCATTCTCGCGGGAACAGTATTAAATAATCTTGGAATTTCTTCTGCGGAAAAAGGACAAGTGCCTGTTATTATTGATCCCGATGCTTATGAATATTATTTAAAAGGAAAAAATGCATGGGAAAAGAAAACAAACAATAATGACATTGATCTCGCTAGAGCATTACTAAATAAAGCTTTAGAGATAGATCAAAACTTTTTATTAGCTAAAATGCAGCTAGGACAGACTTTTATGGGGCCGGCTAATTACTCAGAAGCAAACAAGCTATTCAGTGAGAGCCTATTATATGCAAATAAAATTGGTGATGAAAAATCAAGCGCCTTAGCAATGTTCCATTTAGGTAATGTAAGTCTTCATAATTATAAAATTGATGAAGCTATCAAATATTATAATGATGCATTAAAAATAGTTCGTAAGTACGATGATAAATATTTTGAAATGAGAATTTTACGCAATATCGGTGGATATCATTATTATAGTGGAGATTTAGAACAAGCCAAAATATATTTTATTTATTCTCGTGATCTAAGTGCAACACTTAATGATCTTCAAGGTGAGGGAGAAGCGTTATATAATTTAGGCAGTATATATTTATCTATACGAGATTATAAATCTGCTATTGAAGCGAATCAAGAATCGTATGATATTTTCAAAAAAATAGAGAATAAAAGTCATATTGTCAGTTCATTGGTTGGTTTGAGTTATGCTTCAATGGGATTAGGAAAGATTGAGGATGCATTGCAATACGCAGAAGCTTCACTAAATGCCTCACGCGAAATATCCGACAAACGAAATGAAATATATTCATTATCGTATATTGGAGAGATTAATTATTTTATTGGAAATTATGATTTAGCACTTGACAATTTTTTAAATGTATCAGATCTATCAGTAATAATTGGGGAGAATTATTACTCTGCAGTTTCAAACCAATTTCTAGGTCAAATCATGTCCAAGAAGGAAATGTACGATATTGCAATCGAATACTTTGCAAAAGCTGACAGTTTTTGGAAAATTCTAAATGAACCATCATGGAGCGTATGGACAGCATCCACATGGGCATTTGCATCATTAAAATATGGAGATATTGATATAGCCACTAAAAAGAATAAGGAAACAGAAGCCATTTTAAAAGATGTACAACCGTATGAAGATTACGCTACATGTGTATATTATAATTTGTACAATTATTTTGAAACTGTAGGTGACACTACAATTGCATTACAGTATTTGTCTTTAGCAAATGATGAAATGAATGATCGAATAAAGTTTATTGATAAAGAAAAAGATAAACGTAATTATATAGATAAGATTGTCATTTATAGGCATATATCTAACAAGTATAAACAATATTTTGAATAGTATGAAATTAGATTTTACTAACAAACAAAAAGGAGTACAAAATGGCTAGACCACCTATTATCATTTCAAATGGAGGAGTTATTGATGAACTGGCAAAGGGACTAGTAGAGGAAGTTCTAAATGAAAGAATACTAACTGAGGATGAAAGAATTCCAACTGAGACAGAAAAAGAAAAAGTAAGGGAAAAATTGAAAAAAAATGTTAAAGCCCTAATGGATGATTATGATAAAACAGAAATAGTTGTTATTAATGATGCCGGTGTTAATGCACCATATCTATATTGGCGCAAAAAGGCTAGCGACTCTTCTTACTCTAATTCACTTACAAACTATGGAATGAATACGGAAGAAGGATATAATGGTACGGAGGGTGAAAATATTAAAAATATTATAAATTCAACAGAATAGTATAAGCATAATAAATCATGAAAATTACAATACAAGCAACTGTAGCTTTATCAATATTAATTGGTTATATTATTCTTACATGCATAGCAGTTATTGATGTAGCAAGAGGAGATTTATCAAAACTTTTTAATTCTGAGATGGAACAAGTACTCGCCATCATATGTGGGTTGGTATCGGCTGTCATTATCGCTGAATTGGCAATTAAAGGGAAAAATAATGATACAAAATTTGCTTTTCGAACGTTTGGATACACCGATGTTAATAGAACAAATGGAGCAAATGATAATCACAGTGAAATTATTTCAAGGTTCTATGTTTATGCATGGTTAGGTATGGGACTAATATCATTAATTTTCGGTCTAGTTAAACCTGAGGAAGCGATTGTACTTAAGTCAGTTGGAATGGAATGGCTTGGACTTGCTGTTGCGTCAACTTACTCGTATTTTGGTTTAAAACAATAACCAGGCTAATTCACTCAAACGTATATATTATATGATATAATTAATAAAATAATTACTGATTAAAAACTATCTACTGCTTCCTGTACTTTATCGTAGTCTTCTAGAATTTTTATTAACTGAGTAAATATTAGTACGCTGCGGATTTTGCGTGTTGATCTAGCTAATTTTAGGTCACCACCTGCGTTTTTTACAGATGTGTAGGATGCTAGAATTGCACCCAATCCTACGCTGGCTAGCCAGGTTACTTTACCCAAATCTATAACTATTTTTGTTTGATTCTTTTCGATGAGTTCTTTAACGTATTTGTGAAGATCGGTGCTCTTTGCATCAATCATCATCTTGCCGGAGATCGTTAGTACGGTAATATCGTTGTGTAATTTTTCTGATATTCTCATTAATACTTCCTCCTATTGTGATAGTAAAATCTAATGATTACAAAGTAATTAAACAATGAATCCTAGGTAACTAAATAATTTTAGTTTTAACGATAGTATTAATGTTAATAATATCAATTTTTATGACTAATTTTCTTCATTATGAATAATCTTGTATTATATTTTTTACTGGCGTTAGTGATTTCATTTTTATGTTCACTGATAGAATCGGTGATTCTTTCTGTAAGTTTTAATCATATTTCTATTATGAATAAAAAAGGAAGCAAGGCAGCCGGAATTCTCGAAAAGCAGAAAATAAATATTAATCGCCCACTCGCTGCTATTTTGACATTGAATACAATAGCTCATACAATTGGGGCAGCAGGAGTTGGAGCAGAAACCTTAAAAATTTACGGAAATGAATGGGTTGCACTTGCATCGGCCATTTTGACAATTTCAATTTTAATATTTTCTGAAATTATTCCAAAAACATTGGGCGCAGTTTATTTTAAGAAATTAACGGGATTTACCGCTTATACTGTGAGAGCTTTAATTATTATAACATGGCCATTTGTGTACCTCTCGGAAGGATTCTCAAAATTATTTAAATCAAATGGTGATCACCTCGCAGTTACGCGCGAAGAGATGATTGCAATGGCGGAAAGAGGAGAAGATGAAGGTACAATAAAGGAACAAGAAAGTGACGTAATTGAAAATTTATTACGCTTAAAAGATGTTGCAGCAGAAGCTGTATTAACTCCGCGCTCAGTAGTTTTTGCACTTCAGAAAGATGAAACCGTTAAAGATGTTGTCAATAAATTTACACCTATAGCTTTTTCAAGAATTCCAATCTACGAAACTAATTTAGATAATGTTCTTGGTTTTGTACATCGTTATGATCTTATTCAAAAACAGGCGGACGACGACTTTGATATTCGTATGGAAGAAATAATGGAGCCAATATCGACAATAATAGAAACAACACCGGTTGCTACAATTCTTGATGAATTTGTAAAAAGTCATCAACAAATATTAATGGTGGAGGATAAATTCGGAACCGTTGTAGGATTAATCACACTTGAAGACGCTATCGAAACTCTCTTGGGAGTAGAAATTGTTGATGAACATGATTCCGTTATCGATATGCGAAAGCTTGCCATTGAACGACGTGAAAAACGTCTTTCCACGCAAAAACATTCCCGTTTGAATGAATAATATTTACTAATATTCACAAACATACATTAATTAATTAAAGGAGAAAAATGGATACGGCATTAATTAATAATTCATTTGGATTACTTGCAATCCTAATGATAATACCCGCAATTATTTTTACGATTGATTCCCATGCTAAATATGGAAAGCTTTTTAAATTTGTTCCACCATTAGTTTTTGCATATTTCATTCCTACAATACTAACTGCTTTTGATATTATACCTTCTGAAGCAGTTGTTTATAAGCAAATTAAAACTTATGTGCTTCCGGCGAGTTTACTATTGCTTACTCTTGCAGTTGATATTAAGGGGATTATAAAGCTAGGTAGAAAAGCGTTGATAATGTTCTTTTCTGGTACTTTGGGTGTAGTTATAGGTGGTCCAATTGCATTATTTATATTTAGGAATCAGCTTCCTGATGATATATGGAGGGGAATGGCAGCTTTGGCAGGTTCTTGGATTGGTGGTGGAGCAAATTTTATTGCAATCGGTAAATCCGTTGGTGCAACAGATGCAATGCTTGGTCTTATGGTTGTTGTTGATGTTTTGGTCGCTAATATTTGGACTGGAATACTTTTATATCTTGCTGGCCGATATAAATCTATTGATAAACGTTTAAATGCTGACAATACTATGATCGAGGAGTTGAAGGAAAAAGTAATTAGTTTCCAAAACAAAACTAATCGGATTTCTACAACAACTGATTATATGGTTATCATGGCATTGGCTTTTGGAGGTGCCTGGTTAGCATTTGTACTGGGAAATGCGTTGCCTGAATTTGGTGACATAATATCGCACACTACATGGAAAATTATAATTATTACAACTTTGGGTGTCGTATTCTCATTTACAAAAGTTAGGAATCTTGAAGGAGCAGGTGCGTCAAAATTGGGTACAGTAATGCTTTATTTGCTGATAGGTGTAATTGGTGCAGCTGCAGATTTGCGAGAGGTTATCCAATACCCTTATCTTTTTGCAATGGGATTGACTTGGATATCTGTACATATAATAATAATGTTAGTCGTTATGAAATTGATCAAGGCACCGTTATTTTTTATGGCAGTCGGTTCGCAAGCAAATATTGGCGGTGCTGCCTCAGCACCGATAGTTGCATCGGCGTTTCATCCGGCGTTAGCAACAGTAGGGGTGATGCTCGGAATCGCAGGATACGTAGTTGGAACCTATGCTGCATTAATTTGCGCAGCAATAATGCAAATGATATAGATTGAAGATGTAATTTATTACAGTTAAATTTGCCGGCAAAAATTTAGTATAAGAGGACAGAATGGCTAAAAAACAAATGAGTTTTGCTGAAAAAGCATCAAAACATAAGTCACATAAAGATTGGAAAACGGTTAAATATGTAAAAAGTGAGCAGTCAAGTAAAACGGGAAATTGGCGTTTTAACGAAAGTTTTATTCAGCTTGCAACCAATGAAAATTTAGATCAAGCTTTATCTAGAATGGAAGACGAGATTAAAGCATTGGCGAAAGAAATGGCTTCAATTGAAGAAAATGTTCCAGAAGTTGTGGAAGAACCGAAAGAAATAACTGAAGAAGTTTTAGAAACAAAAGAAACAGAAACTAAAATTGATCCTATATTAAAAGCTGAAGATAAAAAACCTGAACAACCGACAAAAGAAGCATAATTAATTTATTGTTTTGGAGGCGTGGCAGAGCGGTTGAATGCACCGGTCTTGAAAACCGGCAAGGGTTAATGCCCTTCAGAGGTTCGAATCCTCTCGCCTCCGCAGTTAGATTTCGAGCTAATTTTTTTTGAAAATTGGGAGAGGTGTCTGAGCGGCTTAAGGTCCACGCTTGGAAAGCGTGTGTGCAGAAATGTACCGCGGGTTCGAATCCCGCCCTCTCCGCGAGATTAAAAATAAATAACTATTTCAACAGTTTGAGATAGTTATTTTTGTATAGGATTACTATCTTCTTCCCATAATATTTATATAATTGATTTATTATTGTATGGAAAATAAAAAACCGCGAGTTCGATTTGCCCCAAGTCCAACAGGAAAACTTCACTTAGGAGGAGCAAGAACTGCATTATTTAATTGGTTGTTCGCTAGAAAATATGGTGGAAAATTCTTATTACGGATAGAGGACACTGACAAACTACGTTCAAAACAGGAATATACCGATCAAATCTGTGACTCACTTGAATGGTTCAGTTTGGATTGGGATGATGATATTGTTTATCAATCTAAGAGAAGTAAAAAATATAAATCGGTTGTTAAACAATTGTTAGACGAAGAGAAAGCATATCGTTGTTTCTGTTCCAAAGATAAAATTGCGGAAGAAAGGAAAATTGCTGAATCAAAGGGTGGAGCATATCTTTATCCAGGTACCTGTAGAAATCTTGAACAAGAAACAGTGCTTAAAAGAATTGAGAGCGGGGAAGAGTACTCGGTTCGAATAAAAATACCTGAAGGTTATACGTCATTTGTTGATATAATTTATGGTAGGGTCAAAATAAATAATGAAGAGCTTGATGATTTTATCATCGCCCGGACTGATAGCACACCGGTATACAATTTAGTTGTTGTAGTTGATGATGCTGATATGAATATAACTCATATTATACGTGGTGAAGATCATATATCTAATACACCAAAACAGCTAATGATCTATAAGGCATTAAATCTTTCGATTCCTAAATTTGCACATCTTCCAATGATATTAGGTCATGATAAAAAAAGATTAAGCAAACGTCATGGCGCAACCGGTATTCAGGAATATCGTGAAAAGGGTATATTGCCTGAAGCCTTGACAAATTATTTGGCTTTACTAGGATGGAACCCTGGTACAGAACAGGAATTATATTTTTCCGATAAAAATGATAAGACATCAGCAAGATTGGAGAAATTAATAGCTGATTTTTCACTGGATAGAATTCAGAAAAAAAGTGCTGTATTTGATGAAAATAAACTTGAATGGGTTAATAAGCAGCATATCCAAAAATATGAAAATTTCGAACTGTTATTTATGGTACCATATTTGATAGAAAAAAAGGAATCAGGTGAGGATGGCAAATATATTTCAGATGTAATGGATTTATTGAAAATGCGTGTTAATTCTTTAAATGATTTTAAGCCAATGGCTGAATATTTTTTTTCAGATCCTACAGAATATAATGAAAAAGTAACGAAGAAAAAGTGGAAAGATAATTCAGTTAATGATGTAATTGCTAAATTTAAAGATTCTTTGGATAAAGTTGAATTATGGGATATTGAGCATATTGAAATTGTTTTGCGTGATCTTGCAGAAATTGAAAGCATATCGGCTGGTAAGATTATACATCCAACACGATTAGCGTTAAGTGGTACTGGATCAGGACCGTCATTATTTGATATGATGGAATTATTAGGAAAAGAAACATGTTTAAGAAGGTTGCAAAAAGCGATTGATATACTACCTTATTAATTGCGAAAAGACTTTTGTGATTTAACGTTCCAATCCTTAATTTGTCTTGTAATCCTAAAAGGTATTTTGGGGAGTCGTCCAATGGTAAGACTCAGGATTCTGGTTCCTGCTATCGGGGTTCAAATCCCTGCTCCCCAGCTCTAAAAACAATTCTGTTAATTGTCAAAAGGAGGATCTATGTCATATAAAATCCGTAGGTTGAATTATTATTACGCGATAACTCAAGATAAACCGGGGGAAGCACATAAAATTCTTTCTATTTTGGCAGATGTCGGTATTAATCAGCTTGCATTTAATGTAATGCAAATGGGTCCGGAAAGATCTCAAATTACACTTTTCCCAGACGATGCTTCATTATTGGAAAATGTTGCCAAAAAAGCTGGATTAAACTTAGACGGTCCATATCAGGCAATACTAGTACAAGGATCCGATGAATTAGGAGCATTGATTGAAGTACACGAAAAATTGCATGATGCAAATATTAATATTGCTTCTTCGACTGCCATCGCGGATGGAAACGGTAGTTATGGATATTTAATCTATGTACGACCCAATGAATACGAAAAAGCAGCGGAAGTATTAGCAATATAATGTTCAAATTAAATAACTTAACAAAATTGCCATCTAAATTTATAGATAATCCAAAATTCGATAGTAAACTGAGAACTAAATACTTAGGTGCAGCAGCCGGTAGCGAAAAACTTTATATAAATATTGATTATGTAAAACCCGGCGGCAAGAGTGTAAAGTACCACTCACATTCTCATCAAGAAGAATTCTTTGCAATATTGAAAGGGAGCGGTCTTCTAAGATACAACTCGAAAGAAATAGAAGTAAATACAAACGATTTTTTTGCCAAACCGGCAGGAAAGAGAATTGCCCATCAATTTATTAATAATAGTAATGAAATATTAATTATATTAGATTGTGGTACAAATGATGGTAACGACGAGATATATTATCCTGATTTGGGTGTCACTTATATAAAAAGCGAGAAAAAAGCCTACAAGGATGACAAACTTGTTAAGAATTGGTCATCCGATCCAAATGAATAAAGAAATATTATTCAAAACTCGTGATGAATGGCAATCATGGTTAAGATATAATAATAACGATAAAAAAGTAATATGGCTGATCTACTATAAAAAACACGTAAACAAAGTATCTATTGAACAATCTGATGCAGTTGAAGAAGCGCTATGCTTTGGTTGGATTGATTCTATTGTGAAAAAGATTGACGAAGAACGCTATATGCAAAAATTCACTCCAAGGAATGAGAATAGTATTTGGTCGAATATCAATAAAAATCGTGTAGCGATGTTGATAGACAATGGAACCATGACCGAAGCCGGAATGGATAAGATTAAAATTGCTAAAAAGAACGGTTCATGGAATAAAATTCACACTTTTGCAAATATTAATAATATACCAAAAGAATTTGAAATTGCCTTATCTAAGAATAGTATAGCACGATCAAACTTTAATCAATTGGCTCCATCGAATAAAAAGCAATATATCTATTGGGTTGGTACTGCAAAAAAGGAAGAAACAAGAAAAAGACGGTCTAAAAAAGCAATTCAATTGCTTAACAATAATAAAAAATTAGATATAGTTTAAATCCAGAGTATTAAATGAAATCTAAGAGTGAATATATTTTTATCTTATTGAATATTTTATTCTTCAATATTTATGAAATATAGTAACTTTGCGCCCCATATGCGCCCGTAGCTCAATTGGATAGAGTGCCTGGCTACGGACCAGGAGGTTGGGGGTTCGAATCCTCCCGGGCGTACTTTGGTTACTAATGTTATTTAGTATGGCCCGTTCGTCTAGGGGTTAGGACGCCGCCCTCTCAAGGCAGTAACACGGGTTCGATTCCCGTACGGGCTACGAAACATTTTTAAATATTAAATTTATAGAAACAAATATCATTTTTCGCAGTATCACTCACTATTAATCATAATCCTTATTTATTACATTGAAATATATATCGGTCATAATAACATTAATTCTTCTGAGTTGTTCCAATCAAAAACTTGAAGAAGTTGACCATTTTGAAAGTATTTACGGAATATCTATTGATACTTTAAATGTAGAGAAATATTCTATAAATAATGGACAAAATTTATCAGATATATTATTTGAGCATGGAATTGATTATCTGACAATCGATAAAATTGCATTAAAATCACAAGGTGTTTATGATGTTAGGAAAATGAGGGCTGGTAATCCTTATTTTCTATTATCTAGTACTGACTCTCTGAATAATCCGCAATATCTCATTTACGAACGAAATCCTATAGACTTTGTCGTATTTACTTTAACAGACTCTTTTAACATATATCATCAATCTAAACTACTAACTGTTGATACCGTCCAAACAACGGGTGTAATAAATGGTTCTTTATGGCTGACAATGTTAGAAAATAATGATGACCCCAATCTTGCAATAGCACTGTCAGAGATATACGCATGGACAATTGATTTTTTCGGTCTATATCAGAATGACAGTTATAAAATTGTTTATGAAAAAATGTATGCTGATACTCAATTTGTTGGTATCGGAAATATTATTGCAGCATACTTTAACCATATCAATTCTGACAATTATGCATTTTACTTTGAACAAGATAGCATTGGAGATTATTTTGATGAAGAAGGTGGGAGTATGCGCCGTGCATTCTTAAAAGCACCTCTAAGATTTAGTCGAATATCATCTCGTTTTTCATATAACAGGCGTCATCCAATTCTAAAAATTCGTAGACCACATTTGGGAGTTGACTATGTAGCTGCAATCGGGACACCGGTACACTCTGTTGGAGATGGAATCGTAGTTAATGCGGGCAGAAGAGGGCAAGCCGGAAGAACAGTTACTATAAAACATAATGGTACTTATACTACACAATATATGCATTTGTCAAGATATGGGACAGGGGTTAGAAGTGGCGCGCGCGTTATACAAGGTCAAATAATTGGGTATGTAGGCAGCTCTGGACTATCAACGGGTGCACATCTTGATTTTAGATTCTATAAAAGTGGCAAAGCTGTCGATCCGCTAAAAGTAAAGTCCCCCCCCGTTAATCCTGTAAATTCCAACAATATGGAACCATTTTTAAACTCGACGAATTATTGGAAAACATATTTAGATTCGATATCCTACGTACCGATAGATTCCATTGTAGTCTCCGATTCAATTTAGATTAATACTAAAAATATTAGAATCAATTAATCTTATAACAATATTAAGTTTATACAATAATTGTACATAGAAAATGATAAAAACAGACGAAAAAACAATACAAACTAACTTCATTAAAGAAATTATTAATGAAGATTTAAAAACTGGAAAGTACGAAGGTAGGGTGCATACTCGCTTCCCTCCAGAACCAAATGGTTTTTTACACATTGGTCACGCTAAGTCGATTGTCCTCAATTTCGGTATCGCAGAAGAATACGATGGGAAATGTAATCTTCGTTTTGATGATACTAACCCGACAAAAGAAGAGGAAATGTATGTAAAGTCAATTATTGAAGATATCAAATGGCTCGGCTACGATTGGAAGGACCGCTTGTATTTTGCATCTGATTACTTTGAAAAATTCTATGAGTATGCAACTCAACTAATACATAAAGGAAAAGCATTTGTTTGTGATTTGAATGCCGAAGAAATACGTGAACATAGAGGTTCGCTTACGAAATCGGGAATAGATAGTCCATATCGTAATCGCACTATTGAGAAAAACATTGAGTTATTTGAACAGATGCGCAATGGTGATTTTCTTGACGGTTCACATACATTGCGTGCAAAAATTGATATGTCCTCTGCAAATTTGAATATGCGTGATCCTGTGATTTATCGAATTTTACATGCTAAACATCACAACACCGGAGATGATTGGTGCATATATCCAATGTATGATTGGGCGCATGGATTAGAAGATTCTATTGAAGGAATCACACATTCACTTTGCACTTTAGAATTTGAGGATCACCGACCATTATATGATTGGTTTTTAGACGAGTTAGAAATATATCACCCACAGCAAATCGAGTTTGCACGTCTTAATTTAAGTTATACAGTTACAAGTAAACGTAAATTACTAGAGTTGGTAAAGGATAAACTCGTTTCCGGTTGGGATGATCCTAGAATGCCTACAATAAGTGGTATGCGTAGAAGGGGATATCCACCCGCAGCAATTCGTAATTTTTCTGAAAGAGTTGGTATCGCCAAACGCGATAATATTGCAGAAATGGATTTATTAGAGTTTTACGTACGTGAAGATTTAAATAAATATTCGGAGCGACGGATGGCTGTTATTAATCCATTAAAAGTTATTATAGAAAATTATCCTGATGATGAGGTTGATGAGTTGGAAGCTATCAACAATCCCGAGAATGCGGCTGCCGGAACAAGAAAAATACCATTTTCAAAAGAAATCTATATTGAAAAATCAGATTTTATGGAGGATCCGCCTAAAAAGTTCTTCCGATTAGGACCCGGACGTGAAGTGCGATTAAGATATGCATATTTTATTACTTGTACTGATGTTATTAAAGATAAAAATGGAGAAATAGTGGAGTTACGTTGTACTTATGATCCTGAAACAAAAGGTGGATCAGCACCCGATGGAAGAAAAGTAAAAGGTACAATTCATTGGGTGTCGGCAGAACATGCAATTAAAGCGGAAGTAAGACTATATGATCGCTTATTTAATCATCAAAATCCAACCGGTGATAAGAAAGGTATAGATTTTAAAACATTCATAAATCCAAATTCATTAGATATCAAAAGAGATTGTTATCTTGAGCCTAGCCTTAAAGATGCTAAACCAGAGGATAGATATCAATTTGAGAGGACAGGTTATTTTTGTGTTGAAAGACATGATTCATCTTCTGATAATTTAATATTCAATAGAACTGCAACTTTGCGTGACACTTGGGCTAAGATTCAAAAGTCACGATAACATTTTATATCAGATGATTACCAACATACAATCTGTTCATGAAAAATGGATGTTAGAAGCAATTCGCTTGGCAGAAATAGCTTACGAAAAAGATGAAATACCTGTTGGTGCAGTTGTAGTAAAAGATACTAAAATAATTGGACGCGGTTATAATCAGCGTGAAATTTTAAAAGATCCAACCGCCCATGCAGAGGTATTGGCAATTACCGCTGCGGCAAATACAATCGGTGATTGGCGATTAAATGATTGTACTTTATATGTTACTAAAGAGCCATGTGCAATGTGCGCAGGTGCGATTATCAATTCACGTATGCAAACAGTAATTTTCGGATGTTATGATGCCGAACGAGGCTACTGCGGATCAATCGCTGATTTATGTGGTGATCCTCGTTTAAAAAATGATATAACTGTACGCGGAGGTATTAAAGAACAAATATGTTTATCTTTAATTCAAGACTTTTTAAAGACAAAAAGAAACTCGTAATTTTAAAAAATCAGGAGAGGTGGCAGAGCCTGGCTGAATGCGCCGCACTCGAAATGCGGTTTACCCTATGGGTAACGGGGGTTCGAATCCCTCCCTCTCCGCAAAATCAGGGCAGAGTTAATTCCAACATTCTGCCCTGAGTAATATATTAATTTAAGTGCTTATTTACCCCAAAGTTTTCCAAAGTAGTTTACACTTACTCGGGCGCTAGTATACTTATAATCACGATCGTTATTATGTGATTCTACATCATCATATATCCTATCCGAACTATATGTATAGCCATAATGATAAAAATAGCTAGATATTTCTAGATTCTTAGCAGGTCTAAATATTAATGAAAGATTTGGGTATAGATAAAATTTTCTAGTACTCCATGATTCTCGCTCATATGTTGTAGATCCCCAATAAGAGCGAGAGGTCACCATTCCCGGGTATATATATAGATTAGAACTAATCAAAAATTTATCTGTTACAGCAATCACCAATCTAGTCCACATATAAGTATTAGCACTTTCGCTCCTTGAATAGTAATCTAAGTAATAGGAATCGGGATTATCCGTATAATCGTATTCTCCGTCACCCCAATTGTAATTTCCACTAGCGGTCAAAATAAATTCACCACTTTTTAAGAACGGTGCAGCGAATCCATATGCACTATATACATTGTTTAAATTCTGTGCATAAATAACTGGAACTGTTAATAACAAGATTATTGAAAGTAGAATTAACTTTTTCATTTTTTACTCCTGTTTATTGTGGATTAAAGGACTGATTAATCTACTATTCAAATGAAAATATTCAAAATAGAAATAACAGAGGCAAAAATATTCCTAATTATTATAACCTAAAGTTGTATAATAAACGAATTGAATTGTGAATAATGAATTAGTTCATTCCTTTACTTATTTTAATAAAACCATTTTTCTTTTTTGAATTAAACCTCCTACATGGAGTTTGTAAATATACATTCCACTATTGACAAATTGACCAATAGCATCCGTACCATTCCAATTAACTATATATTGTCCAGCCTGTTTGTATTCATCAACAATAGTTTTTATTTTATTTCCCATTATGTCATAAATCACAATTTTGACTTGCGATTTATTTGGTAATGTATATTTAATATTAGTAGAAGGATTAAAAGGATTTGGATAATTCTGGTCTAATTTGAGATTGTTGATAATCAAAATTTTATTAAAACAGCCAAGCGTACCAGTAGTTATCATTAAAACAATACTCCTATCTCCATAAATTCCGTTTAAAAATCCCTGTACGGTATAAAAATATGTTATGTTTGATAATAAATCAAAATCAATGTATTCCAAATCACAAATGTCATTATACCACGAGTGAATCCATTGATTATTTTCTGGTATTTTATAAGAACGATTTAACCTATATGATTGTGCCTTATCAATTTCATCCCATACAAGTTGAATACATTTATCTTCTTCAAAATAATTTCCAAAAAAATTATTTGAAGCAGGAAGTGTTTCTGGTGAATTGACTGGATATTTGATTAATACATCATAAGCTAATCTTGCTAGCTTAATTTTTCCTTCATTGCTTGGATGGACACCATCAGGCAAAAAATTCACGGGGTCGGTACCAAGTATAGCATTAAAATCAATAATTTCTAACCCAAATTCATCAGCCACTTTTTTAATACGTTCATTCATACTTGATATAGGAATATTTGCATCGGATGAATCAATTCTAAATGTTATTGTACCCAAAAATATATTACTCTTTTTCTTAAAGTTATCAACTAAATATCTATATTCCACTTCCCATTCATTTCTCCATTCAGAAGAACCTCCTGCATAGACTCCCCAATCATTTGATCCAAGCATCAATATTATATGTTGTGGTTTCATTGTCAATAATTTCTGGTATTCAAATGTTGTTTTATAAGCATTTAGCATTACGCTAGCTCCCGGCACCCCAAAATTATGTACATCATAATCAAAGCCATTCTCCTCCATCCATGTATCAATAATATCAGGATATCCACTATCTGTTATTGAGTTACCAACACAAGCAATATTTTGAGCAAATAAAAACTTAAATAGTAATAATATGAGTATTATTTTTTTCATATATAACACTATAACGTTATTAAATTTACTAAATGAGTTAGTAATCATTAGCCGTTTTATTTAAACAATAGTAGGAACAGGAATTATTCTATCACAGAAATAATAATATAGCAATGAAAATGAAAAAGAAGATATTTATAATATTTGCTTTAATAATAGTAATCAGTTGCAAAGAGATAATTAATAAAGTGATTGTTGATGAGAAAACCGGTAGATCTATGCTAGTCGGTGTAACAGATAGAAGTGCGTTTGAATTACCGGATTTTTCAGAATGGTATAATAGCACGTATAATGTATATGAACCTGACAAATTTCTATTGGAACAAATAAAAAATCTAAGTGATAGCATATATATTCAAATATTTATGGGTACTTGGTGTAGCGACAGTCGACGTGAAGTTCCAAGATTTCTAAAAATAATGGATTTAGCGGGATTTGATCAACAAGATTTGCAAATTATAAATGTTGATAGAAAAAAGAAAAGTCCTACACATGAGGAGAAGAATAAAAGCATTGAATTTGTACCAACTTTTATAATTAGTAATAATGGAATTGAAATTGGTAGAATCGTTGAGTTTCCAATAATAACATTGGAAAGCGACTTATTAGATATTTTTTTGGAAATTGATTCATAATTTAGAGGAATTAAAATGAAGAATAGTTTAAAGCTCACTGAAAATGATATTAAAAAATATCGACTGGAAATTGAAAATATTGACATTAACGAGAAAGATGAAATATTAGTTAAAGCATTTGTAAAAATAACCAAACTTTTTGAAAATAAAAAATTAGATCAGTTTCAATTAATTTTAGCTCAAGAAATAAATTCTCTTCATAGTGTTCTTCAAAGAACTCCAAATTTAGAACAATTGGTGCAACAAAAAATTATTTTTGCTTTAAAATATTTTTTAAAAGGTCAAGATGATATTCCTGACGATATCCCCGGAATAGGATTTTTGGATGACTTAACTGTCGTGGATTGGGTAATCCAAGATATAAAGGAACAATATTCTCATTATTTCCAAGCATAATTTATTATATATCGAAACGTAAAATAATTCTTGGTAAAACCAATTGAATAAAATAGTTTTGCAACAGTTCAGGTAGTTATTGCTTTTTTTTTTGTATAATTAACAAAGGAAGTTAAGATGAATCCAATTAGAATAGCTGTAGATGCAATGGGTGGCGACAATGGGCACAAAGTTGTTGTTCGTGGAGCGATAAAAGCTGCGAAGGCAAATCCAGTAAAAATCATTTTAGTTGGACATGAAAAGAAACTAGCCAATGCCTTAAGAAAACATAAATATGATGGTGATGCAATTGAGATATATAACGCAACAGAAGAAATCACTATGCATGATTCACCTAAAACAAGTATTGAAGCTAAACCGGATGCTTCAATAGTTGTTGCGGCAAAACTAGTTGGTGAAGGAAAAGCCGATACGTTAGTTTCTGCCGGTAGTACCGGATCGGTAGTATTGTCTGCTGCTAGAAACATACCACGAATTTCTGATGTCCGTCGCACTGCGATTGCTACAGTTTATCCAACAATGAATGAGCTAAAACGTAATGATATATTATCATTAATACTCGATGTAGGTGCTAATATTCAATGTAATGCAGAAGAATTAGCACAATTTGCAATAATGGGTTCAGCTTATGTTAGTGATGTAAGAGGCACGCCAAACCCGAAAGTTGCATTATTAAATATTGGTGAAGAAGCAACAAAGGGTGGGGAGAAAATGCAAGAAGCGTACAGAATGCTAAAAAGTATGCCTACTATAAATTTTGTTGGAAATATTGAAGGGAAAGATATATTGCGAGGAATGGTTGATGTAATTGTAACAGAGGGATTTGTTGGGAATATTGTTATTAAAACATTAGAAGGGGCTGCCAATACTGTTGGCAGATTAGGGAAATTAGCTTTTAAAACAAGAATTAGTTGGAAATTTGGACTCTTTATGCTTCGCAAAGGCATGGCATTTATAAAAGAAGCAACAGATTATTCCGAATATGGTGGTGCCCCATTATTAGGATTTGAAAAAATGGTTATAATTGCTCATGGAAGATCAAATTCAAAAGCAATCAGTAATGCAATCAAATTAGCTGGGAAGTGTGTTCGGGATGATGTTTGTGGGGAAATCGCACGGAATATACATACCTTTGAACGCGAACCCGAAAGAGAATACGAGCGCATGAAATCTGAAAGATATCCGTCTGAAAATTGAAATAATAGTAATCAGTAATAAGTGACTATCAAAATAAGAAGATCGATCAATAAAACGATTCGATTCGTCGGGATTGTCGCAGTTTCATTATCATTGTTAGTCAGTTGTGTGTATTTCAATACATTCTACAATGCAAAATTATTTTTTTCCGAAGCAGAAAAGTTACGAGCAGAAAAAGACGGTAAAATACTTGGAAATAATATAATCGAAAAATACAAGAAGGTAATCGAAAAATCTGATATAGTAATTAATAACTATCCAAAAAGTAAATATCTCGATGATGCATTATTTCTTAAAGGAAAATCGCATTATTATAGAGGAGAATATGATTTGTCGGAATCAACTTTTCATACTCTAATATCTATAAATCCCGATGCTTACTTAATTTTTGGTGAATATTGGCTAGCTTTAAATAAATGGAAATCAGATAAAGCACAATCGGCATTAGAAGATTTAAATCAAATCATATCCAAGACGAATGAAAAGATATTATTGGCTCAAATTTATCAATCACAAGCTGAAATATTTTTAGAATTAAAACAGGATTCTATGGCTGTAACAGCTTTGGAAAAAGCCGCCGAATTAACAAAGAACCGACAGGATAAAGGACAAATATATTATATTTTAGCTGAACTGGCATACGAGATCAAAAACTATAAGAGAGCGATAGACTATTATAATAATGTGATAAAATATTCATATTCTAATGAACGCGTTATGGAAGCAAACTTAAAGATCATCCAAAGATATAGAGATTTGAATGACCTGAAAAAAGCAGCCAAAGAGATACAATCTATGATTGTTGATCCTGAATTTGCTATAATTCATGACGATTTAGAACTTGAATTAGCAAAATTGAAATTAACCCAAAATGATAACAATACATCCGTTCAAATATTAGAAGATATAGTGATTAAATATCCTAATACGGAAATTTCTGCTGAAGCCTTTTATATGCTCGGTGAACAATCGTTGTTGGCTGATAGAGATTTTGTGAAAGCAGATTATTATTATAAACAAATTCAAAAAGAATTTTCCAATTCTATGTTTAGTGAAACTGGGGATCGAAGGATTAAAGAGCTTGATAAATATAAGAAATCCAATAATTTTCTTAATAATATTTATGAAAATACTAGCATAACAGATAGTCTAGGCGTCGACAAAAAAAATATTGTACTGGAATTATATAATTTAGGTGAGCTAGAAGCATTTCATTTCAACCAAATTGATACATCAATAATTTATTTTAATCGAATAATTAATGAATTTCCGGAGTCTGATTTAGATGCAAAAACAATGTATGTGCTTGGTCATTTATATGAGCAACTAAGTGATACAAGTCAATCCGTGAAATATCAGGAATTGGTAATAAATAATTATCCAGATTCTGAATTTGCTGAAAATATTCGTTTAAATACCAAATTAAAAGATTATGGCGCAAGTGGATTTTCACTACTCACAAATGCTGAAATATTATATACAACTGATAGAGATTTAGCACTTAATGAGTACAAAGATATTTCTGATTTATCTATTTCAGAATCATCAAAAAGAGCATTGTTATTTATTGCTAATGAATATGATTATAATATAATTAATCCTGATAGTGCATATAAATACTATAATCAACTTACTGTTAGATTTCCTAAAAGTGAACAAGCAATGGTAGCAAAAGATCGATTAGAGTATCTAAAGAATAGTATATCTGATACATCCGAAACAAAAATCGTTAATGGTAATTGAGAAATCTAGAATAATAAAAAATTCTCAAATCGCGGAAAATATTTGGCGTATGGTTTTTAAATCGGCCAATATAGCCGATAAATATTTAGGTGCGGGGCAATTTGTTTCAGTTTTAGCTAATGATAGGTGGGAACACCTTATTAGACGTCCAATGAGTATTGCTGAAGTAAATAATGATGAAATATCTATTATTTATAAAGTATTTGGATCAGTTACTAGAGCATTGACTCAATTACAATCTCAAGATATTATTGATGTATTGGGACCGATAGGTAATACATTTAGTGTTGAACATGATAAATTTAATCCAATTTTAATCGGCGGGGGAATCGGTCTGTCGCCAATTTTAAATTTATCAAATATTTTATTACAAAAAGGTACTAACATTACTACTATCATCGGTGCAAAAACATCAAAAGAACATTTTTTAAAACATATTCCTGATAAAAATATTTATTTAACTACTGATGATGGCTCAATCGGCATAAAAGGAACTATTATAGATGCTCTTAAAATTGTGTTAATAAACACAGAGAAACCAAAAATCTTTGCTTGCGGTCCAGAACAAATGTTATTTTCAATACAAAAGGTGTTAAAAGAAGATAATATCCCAGCACAATTTTCTGTGGAGAGTTATATGGCTTGTGGAGTAGGATTATGCCAAGGTTGCGCCATTCACAATAAACGTAATAATGACTATCACTTAGTTTGCAAAGACGGTCCAGTATTTGAAAAGAATGAGGTTAGTTTTGTCTGATCTAACGTGCAAGATAGGATCGGTGGAGTTTAAGAATCCAATTTTTACCGCCTCAGGAACTTTTGGTTATGGAATTGATCTACCTGAATTTGTTGATGTTCGCAAATTAGGAGCTATCGTAACAAAATCAATTACTCAAAAACCAAGAGCAGGAAATCCACCACCTAGAATTGTAGAGACTTCATCTGGGATGTTAAATTCAATTGGCTTAGCAAATATTGGTGTTAAGAAATTTATTAGTGATATTGTACCGCATTACAATAATATTGATACGAAAATCATTGTAAATATTGCTGGTTCCACTATCGACGAATATATTAAAGTATTAAAAGATATAGAATCCGTATCATCTGATATTGTTGGATATGAAATAAATATATCATGTCCAAATATTGATCATGGTGGAATGGAATTAGGAGTTAGCGCAGAATTGTCAAATAAATTAATCACTGAAATTCGGAAGCAAACTGAAAAACTAGTAATCGTTAAATTAACTCCGAATGTTACTGATATTACAAAAATAGCAAAAACCGTGGAGGATGCCGGTGCGGATGCAGTTTCTGCTATTAATACTGTTGTTGGGATGGGCATTGATATTGAAAAACGCAAACCAACAATCTACAAGACTTATGCTGGTTTATCAGGTCCTGCAATTAAACCTATAGCGCTTGCTATGGTTCATAAGATTTCAAATGTAGTCTCAATTCCAATCATTGGAATTGGTGGAATTGTAAGCGGTAAAAATGTAATAGAATTTTTATTTGCAGGTGCAACAGGAGTGCAAATAGGTACAGCTAACTTTAGAAATCCTAATGCAGGAATGATAATAGTAGATGAATTAAACAATTTCCTGAAAAGAAATAGTATAAAACACTATTCTGAATTAATTGGAGCATTAGACCTATATGAATAAAAAAGTAATATTATTCCGATTAATCAGTATGTTTTTATTGACAATGCTTAGTTTAATTAGTTGCGCAAGCAGCAATAAGGTGGTTAGTTCCGATGCTATAATAAAACAAAATAAACCTGTAGCTATCGGTGACATTGAATATGGTGTAAGTTCGTATTATGCTGAAAAATTCCACGGCAGGCGAACAGCAAACGGTGAAATATATGATATGTATGGCGTCTCTGGTGCCCATCAAACATTACCGTTAAATACTATTGTAAAAGTAACCAATCTTGAAAATAATAAAGAATTAATTGTCAGAGTAAATGATAGGGGTCCATTTATCAAAAATAGAATTTTCGATTGTTCTTATGGAGCTGCTGTAAAATTAGAGTTTATAAGCAAAGGTACAGCGATAGTCAAAGTTGAAGTACTTGAAATCGGTAATAATTTATACAAAAAGGAGTAAAACATTATGAGCGTACGTAAAATATTATTGGTAGTTAATCCTACAGGTGGAGTAAGAAATGGATTAGAGATTTTAAAAAACGTAAAACCCATTTTCGAAGCAGGTGGAATTGAGCTGGAGATAATTGAAACTAAATATGCCGGTCATGCCAAAGATATCGCAAGAGCGATGGACATATCAAAATTTGAATCAATTTGTTTGGTTGGAGGTGATGGTACAATGCACGAGGCTATCAACGGTATGTACACGAGGAAAGATAACAAACGTATCCCAATTGGATTAATACCTGCCGGAACTGGCAATTCCTTGATGCATGATTTTAATTGTCTTGATCCAAATGTTGCGACGCAATGGATCATAAATGGATATACAAAAAAAATTGATTTAGCTGAAATTAAAATGGAGCATAAAGTAGTTTATGCTTTTAATATTATTGGATGGGGTATGATTACAGATATCAACTTAAGAGCAGAGGGTGTAAGGTGGATGGGTGAAAATCGTTATACCTACGCTGCGTTAATGGAAATTATGAGCCATAAACTCAGGCATGCAAAATTATCATTTGCTGACAAAAAGTTTGATGAAAAATTTATATTCATCTTAGGGAGTATGACAAAATTTACCGGTAGTGCAATGATGATGGCACCAAAAGCCAAACTTGACGATGGATTGATCGATTTAGTAATCTTAAGAAATACTACAAGAACAAAACTAGTAAATATCTTTCCAAAGATTTTTACCGGTGATCATATAAAATCTGATGAGATTGAATATAAGCAGGTTGATGGCTATTCAATAATCCCTGACGAAAATGACCCTATAAATCTTGATGGAGAAACAATCGGAAGTACACCAATTAATGTAAAAGTACTAAAGGAGTCACTTGAAATATATACAAGCAAGGAAATTGCGGAAGGTTAAAATATCTACTCTAGCAATTGATGTGCTTCAGATAATATTTTGAACTGGTGAAAGGGAGTAAATTTTGCATGTAAGAAAAATATTGTTAATTGTTAATCCTGTGGGTGGAATAAAGAAAGGATTGGCTATTTTAGATCGCATAAAACCAGTTTTTGATGCCGGTGGGATAGAATTGGAGATCATCGAAACAAAATACAGTGGTCACACAAAGGATATCACCAGGGCAATGAATATTGACCAATTTGAATCGATATGCTTAGTAGGCGGTGATGGCACAATACATGAAGCTATTAATGGAATGTTCATGCGTAAAGATGGTAAACACCTACCTCTCGGATTAATTCCAGCCGGCACCGGAAATGCGCTAATGCACGATTTGAAATGTATGGAACCAACCAACGCAGCTGAGCAGATCGTAAAAGGATATACTAAAAAGATTGACTTAGCTGAAGTAAACATGGATCATAAAAAAGTATTCACTCTTGTTGTTATTGGGTGGGGAATGATCACAGATATTGGTTTGCGAGCTGAGGGAGTGCGATGGATGGGAGAAAATCGTTATACGTACTCCGCACTAATGGAAATCATGAACCATAAAACACGTCACGCTAAACTAAGATTAGATGGTGTGGAATATGATAATAAATTTGTTTTCTTAATGGGATGTCTTACAAAATATCAAGGTACTGATATGTTAATGGCACCCAAAGCAAAACTAGATGACGGATTAATAGACTTGCTGATTGTCCGCTCTACGACTCGCAAGAAAATGTTAAATTTATTTCCAAAGATATTCACTGGAGAACATATCCATTCGGATATCCTCGAATACAAACAAGTTAAGGAGTATTCATTGATCCCCGATAAGGATGACCCAATGAATTTGGATGGTGAGACAATTGGTAGTACACCTATTCATGTCAAAATGTTAAAAGAATCATTGGAAATTTATACAAGCAAAGAAATTGCTGAAAAGTAGCTTGGTATTCAGAATTGCATTGAAACCAACCTTTAATAATCTGTACTTTAACAGATTATTTAAAACGAATAATTAATGTCAATAAAAACAAATCGATCAATAGTTAGTACATTAGGTATTCCCGGGATACTGCTTTTTATCTGGCTCGGTGGTATTTGGTTCGCATTTTTTATTTTAGCAGTGATGGTTTTAGCATTATTTGAATACTATCAAATTGCCAAATTAAAAGAAATTCAACCAATAGTTTGGATTGGGTTATTAGCATCATTATTTATTGCCTATTTTTATTACTACCAACCAAATATTGATTTAATATATATTTTCTCAATAATTATTACATTCATAATAATTGCATTATTTATTGAATTATTTCGAAATAAACCCAATCCGACCGAAAATTTCAATATCACAGTTGGTGGTATTTTATATATACCACTGTTGGTGGGAGCACTAATCGGAATACGAGAATTTGACTCCGCAAATAATACTCACTTCACGTTTGCGTTATTTATTAGTATTTGGATATGTGATTCAGCAGCGTATATAGCAGGTAAAAAATTTGGGAAAAAGAAAATCTACCCAAGAGCTAGTCCAAATAAAACAGTAGTTGGTAGTGTGGCAGGATTGATTTTTGCTTTTGTAACTTATTTATTAATGGATAAAATCGGGTTTATAAAATTTGATTTGGATATAACTCAAATTACAATTTTATCAATTATCTCAGGGGTTTTTGGTCAGACAGGTGATTTTGTTGAATCACTATTCAAGCGTGATGCAAATGTGAAGGATTCGGGAGCATTATTATTGGGGCACGGTGGTGTGTTAGATAGATTCGATTCTCTAATAATCGCGAGTCCATTAGTATATATTTTTCTAAAATTATATTATTAATCAAGGTAAAGGATGGAATTAAAATCAATTTTAGCAACGGATTGTGGAAGTACAACTACAAAAGCTATTTTAATTGAAAAAGTTGGTGAAGAATATCGTCTTGCATTTAGAGGTGAAGCGCCAACAACGGTAGAAGCACCATTTGAGGATGTCACTAAGGGGGTTCTTAATGCTGTAATGGAAGTTGAAGAATTGTCGGGTCGTAAGTTATTGAATGGTGATGATATAATTACACCTCAAAAGGATGACACCGGAGTAGATATTTATGTATCCACAAGCTCTGCCGGCGGCGGGCTTCAAATGATGGTAGCCGGTGTAGTAAAAGCAATGACGGGTGAAAGTGCTGAACGTGCGGCACTGGGAGCCGGTTCAATTGTTATGGACGTTATGGCTTCTAATGACGGTCGTAAACCTCATGAAAAAATATCTCGCATTCGTCAGTTACGTCCTGATATGATACTTTTATCCGGCGGCATTGATGGTGGAACAGTATCACATGTTGTTGAACTATCTGAAATGATAGCCGCTGCGAATCCACGTCCACGTTTAGGCACTGAGTATAAGTTGCCAGTGATATATGCAGGAAATAAAAAGGCGCAAGAAAATATCACAAAAACTTTAGGAGAAAAAACAGATTTAACAATTGTTGAAAATATTCGCCCAGTACTCGAAGTTGAAAATCTCGGACCTTCGCGTGATAAAATCCATGATCTTTTCATGGAACACGTAATGGCGCAAGCTCCCGGATATAAAAAATTAATGGGTTGGACAGATGCGCCTATTATGCCGACACCGGGAGCAGTTGGATCATTAATCGAGATGATTGCACGTGAAGATAATATATCAGTTGTTGGTGTTGATATTGGAGGAGCAACTACTGATATTTTCTCTGTTTTTCAAGGAATATTTAATAGAACAGTTAGCGCTAATTTAGGAATGAGTTATTCTGTCTGTAACGTTCTAGCTGAATCTGGAATGGATAATGTTCTACGGTGGGTACCAATTGATATTGATCGAGCAGAATTGAATAACCGTATTGGTAATAAAATGATTCGCCCAACAACAGTTCCTCAATCTTTACAGGAGCTGATTATTGAGCAAGCTATTGCACGAGAAGCACTACGTTTGTCATTTATTCAACATAAAGAATTTGCAGTTGCCTTAAAAGGAGTACAGACGGAACGAACTATTTCTGATGCATTTGATCAATCCGAGTCAGGTGCAACTCTAGTAAATATGATGGAATTAGATTTATTGGTTGGTTCCGGTGGAGTATTATCGCACGCACCGCGACGTGAGCAAGCAGCTCGCATGCTTGTAGATGCCTTTATGCCAACAGGGATTACTCAATTAGCAGTAGATTCGATATTCATGATGCCTCAACTAGGTGTTTTGGCAAATATTGACAAAAAAGATTTAAAAGACAATGCTCGCAAAGCAGCTGTGGAAGTATTTAAAAAAGACTGTTTAATAAGACTAGGAACTTGTATCGCTCCTGTGGGGAATTCAAAACCTGGTAAAACAATATTAACTTTAGAATTAACTCTACCTGATGGAAACGCGATTAAACATGAATTAAAGACCGGTGAATTAATTAAAATTGATGCACCCTATGAACCAATGGAAGCCCAATTAACACCTTCAAGAAATATGGATATTGGAGCAGGTAAGGGTGAAATCATTATTACAAAAATATATGGTGGACACGTTGGTATTTTATTAGACGGAAGAGGTAGGCCATTGGAACTGCCTGAGGCAGATAACGAGCGGATAGCAAAATTACAGGAATGGTCCAAGGTAGTAAACGAGTATCCGGAATTTTCATAATTTATAAATAAAGATTTGCATTAAGGAATAAAAATGGCACACGCATATACTCCCGGTTTAAAAGTATTGCACGAAACAACAGTTATTAAAGAACGTCGCTTGCCCCTAAAGGGCGATGTATTAAAGAAAAAAGGCGAAACAGTATCACCTGATGATATAGTCGCTACAACCGATTTACCAGGCAACGTCCAAATGGTTAATGTTGCGAATTTATTAAATATTGATGCCGCGGATATTAAGGATGTAATAAAACTACAAAAAGGTGATCAGTTCAATAAAGATGATCTAATAGCCGAAACTGCCGGATTGTTTGGACTTTTTAAATCAAAAGTTCCGGCGCCAGTATCGGGAACATTAGAATCATTTTCAGAGATAACCGGACAAGTAGTTTTACGAGAAGCTCCAATTCCTGTTGAAATGGATGCCTATGTAAGCGGAAAAGTGAAAGATGTCATTCCTAAAGAAGGAGTCCATATTGAAACTGATGCAGCATTTATTCAGGGCATTTTTGGTATTGGTGGTGAAAGCCGTGGCGATTTAAAAATGATTACCAAAACAAGAGAAGATGAAATTACTTCTGATATGTTAGATTCTTCTTTGGAAGGGAAAGTAGTTGTTGGCGGTTCACATATTAGCTTAGCGACATATAAAAAAGCAATATCGCTCAAAATTGCGGCAATTGTTGTTGGGGGATTTAATTATAGCGATTTAAAACCTATACTCGGATACACTCTTGGTGTAGCTATTACCGGTTCGGAAGACTTGGTAACCTCCCTAGTAGTCACTGAAGGATTTGGTGAAATTAATATGGGACATAGAACATTTGATCTGCTTAAAGAGCATGACGGTCATTTTGTATCAGTAAATGGTGCAACGCAAATCAGGGCAGGGGTGATTCGACCTGAAATTGTTATACCTTTAATGACTGAGGATATTAGTGGTCAACATAAAGATATTGATGCATCTATGGGTATTACCGATGGAAGTTTGATAAGGGTTATACGCGCACCGTATTTCGGTAAGATAGGTAAAGTGATAACTTTACCTAATGAATTACAAAAAATGGAATCTGAAACTATGGTACGTGTTGCTGAAGTTGAAATTGATGGAAAAAAATTAGTTGTTCCGCGAGCTAATCTTGAAATGGTAGAAACTGATTAGATAGTTAATGGAAGTAAATATTCCTATAGATAAAAATAAAAATTCTGAGTTAGGAATACAGGATAAAGAAGCAATATCTCATATTGCTAAAAAAATAATTGATAGAGGTTTTGTTACTCCGGCTGTATTTTTTTTGGAGTTAATGAAACCTTTCTCTTTATTGGGAAGCCATGCACTTGTATTTTTTGGTCCTATTCTTACGGCGTTTATGCGGCAGGATAAATATTACCGTGCAACAGAATTATTAGAAGATCCAAAAAACGTTGAATTTTTAATATCAGAAATCGAAAGAATTGATAAAGAAAATAATAATAAATCAAAAGAGGTAAAATCGTGAATGATAAGAAATTTTGGTTCGCGTTTAGTGGTATTATAGTTGCCTTTATAATCTATTGGTTGTCAGGACATCCATTCTTTATTGCAGATAGAGTAGTGATGTTCTATGCTATAATAATAGCAGCCGGAACGATTATATATTTTGTAAATAAAGCTAAACGTGGTGAAGAAATATCTCTAAGACCTATTCCGGGCCTTAAAGCATTTGAAGAAGCTGTTGGACGCTCTACGGAGATGGGGAAACCCGTTCTGTATGTACCAGGAATTGTTGATATGGATCAAGTTGAAACTGTAGCAGGTGTAATTATTCTCGGCCATGTAGCAAAAATGACGGCTCAATATGAAACTCCATTGAATGTTCCTGTTGCACGTTCGATTGTTATGAAAGCAGCCCGTGAATCTGTTCGTGAAGCGTATATCATGGAAGGTCGTCCAGATATGTTCCATGAAGACATGGTTCATTATCTCACAGATGATCAATTTGCCTACGCTGCCGGTGTTAATGGAATTATGATGCGTGAAAAACCTGCGGCTGTATTTTATCAAGGTAAATTCTATGCTGAATCGTTGATTCTCGCAGAGACAGGTAACTCAATCGGCGCGATTCAAATTGCCGGAACAGCATCGCCAGCGCAAATACCATTCTTTGTTACTGCCTGCGATTATACACTAATCGGTGAGGAATTTTTTGCAGCCAGTGCATATTTATCTCAAGATCCTAAATTGATTGGTGGAGTAAAAGGTATGGATGTTCTTAAAGTGATGATTGTAGGAATAGTAATTGTTGCAATTATCCTAAGATTATTCAACGATTTAGGATGGATCAATTTTGATGTTCTTAAATTTTTAACTATCCAATAGAGAGGAAGCTATGTTTTGGAAACGACAAATACCCATTGCCATTGTAGCACTAGTTGGAACGCTGACACTTTTTGGATGGTTTACGGATCAACCAGACATTAAATCATTTGTAGATGATGATGCTACACAATGGTATGATATTTTAGCAAGTTTTGCAATTTTTCTAGGCGCATTAAATTTATTAAAATTGCAGATGCAAAAAATAATTAAACAAAAAAGTGGTTGGCAGTATAGTATATTTGCAGTAGGCGGATTTCTATTTGCTTTCACTGCAGGATTCCTTATGCGCGGAGCTTATACTGTTAACATTAATTCAGCCGGAGCCACACCGCAAGCTGTTGCTCAAATACTTGCTGATGAGACAGGAGGAACCATACAAGAATCCGAAGTAATTTTAGGATTAATTGGAGAAAGTGAACCCTTAACACTAGACAAAGTACATTGGACAAGCAAATCAGTTAACAAGATCACAAATAAATTAATAGAAAGTGGTGCAGATGCTCAAATTATGCCAGAGAGTTGGGGTGCTCATCTAACTAGAAGCGATTCATTTTTTAATTGGATGTTCTTCAAGATATTTACACCACTATCTGCGACCATGTTTGCATTGTTAGCATTCCTTGTAGCTTCAGCATCATATCGAGCATTTAGGATAAGGAATTTTGAAGCGACATTATTATTAGTTGCAGGTATAATAATCATGTTAGGCAGGGTGCCAATTGGAAGTAAAATATCGAGTTGGTTTGTACTTTACATATTAGTACTGTTGATAACCATAATGGTTAATACTTGGAAAAAAAATAGAATATTAACATTTGGTACTCTCGGACTAGGTTTGCTACTTGTAACTATTGCCGGGTATTCAATGGGTTGGCCAATTGATAAACCTACTTTTGCCTACTTACCAAAGCTTCAAGATTGGATATATTTAGTTCCTAATATCGCTGGAGCTCGTGCGATTATGATAGGGATTGGATTAGGTGTATTTGCTACATCTATCCGGTATATTCTTGGAATTGAAAAATCATATATCGGAGAGTAGTGAAATGAAAAAATTAGCAGACTTAGTAATAAAATTAGGGAATGTTGATCGTCGGTGGATATTTATAATAATTGCAGTTGTTGTTATGTATCCTTTATTTAAACCTTTGGGATTGCCGATAAGACCAACAGAATCTTCTCAACAGGTATACAATGCAATTGATGCCTTACCGCAAGGTTCCAAAGTATTATTGTCTTGTGAATATGGTCCGAGTACAAAACCTGAAATTCATCCGATGGCTGTTGGTGTATTGCGACATTTATTTGAGAATGGACATAAGGTTTATGTAACGTGCTTGTGGCCCGATGGTCAATTTATGGCACGCGAGGCTCTCGAACAGGTTGCCGAGAATGAATACAACCTTACTTACGGTGAGGATTACGTTTTACTCGGTTTTCGACCCGGTAATGAAGCAGTAATCAAGGGTATCGTAAGTGATATTCGTAAAATGTACACAATCGATTCTCGTTTTATCCCTATAGGAGATATTCCTATGATGGATGGAATAAAAAACATTCATGATCTTGATTTCATCTTTTCCGCTTCAGCCGGTTATCCGGGAACAGTGGAATGGGTGCAATTAGCAGCAGATCCAACCGGTATTCCGATGTCAACCGGTGTGACCTCGATTCAGGTAAATGAAGTAATGCCGTACGTTGATGCAGGACAGATACAAGGAATACTTGCCGGTATGCCGGGTGCTGCAGAATATGAAGCGTTACTTGATAAACCAGGAATTGCAACATCGGGAATGGATGCGCAATCAATTGCACATATCGTAATTGTATTGTTCATTATTTTTGGAAATATTGCTTTTTTCTTGGAACGCCAACGTTCCAAGAAAACATTTTAGGAGGTGAGTATGTTTAGTGCAGAAATTGTAGGTGCTTGGGTTGCAGTGTTCTTAACATTAGCAATATTTTCATACTTATATCGCGACAATCCATTTTATAAAATTGCAGAACATATCTTTGTTGGTGTATCCGCAGGTTATTGGGCATCAATGTTCTTTTGGACACAAATACAACCAAATTTATTTGGTAGATTGTGGCCAGCTTTACACGAAGGAGAAGTATTGGGATTTTTCGGTAAGATATGGTATGGGGTATATAATTTTTTCAATTTAATATATCCACCTGCTTTCCCTGATGGTGGTGTAGCAACTGGACACGGAATGCATTTAGTATACATAATTCCACTAATTCTAGGAATTATGATGCTACTTAGTGTATTCTCAAAGTTTAGTTGGTTTGCTCGGTGGGGAATTGCATATGTGGTTGGAATGGCAGCCGGGTTACGATCATACGGATTCTTAAATTCTAATGTAATTGGTCAAGTAAAAGGTTCAATAATACCTTTGGTTGGTGATGTCTCGACCGGAGCAATAATCAATGGGATTATTCTATTAATTGGAACAATTACAGGATTAATGTATTTCTATTTTTCCAAAGAGCATAAAGGATGGTTCGGTAAGGTAGGAAGAATTGGGATTTATTTTCTTATGATATCATTTGGTGCATCATTTGGATTTGCAGTTATGGGTCGTATTTCACTGTTGATAGGACGGTTTACCGATTTGAAAACATTCGGTGGAGCAGATTATCATCATGCTTCTTTATGGTTATTGGTAGTGATGGTTATTTTACTTGGAATATGGAGTTTCTTTAATAAAGAAGAGAAAACAACCTAATACAAATCATAATATAGATTAAACAAAAAGGACGTTTCAATTGATGAAACGTCCTTTTTGTTTATTGCTTTTAGAATACATTTTTTCTTCACATTAAACATTGTAATTTTCCGACCAATTTATCAATAAAATATTATTTAAAACTGCTTAAGGAATATCATGAATACTAAAGAAATATTAAATGAATTAGGAATTGAAAATATTAATTATGGCGCTTGCGCTGGTCCAAATGATTGGTATAAAACAACAAATGCCGGAAAATTAGATTCAATTAATCCTGCCAATGGGGAAATTATTGCATCTGTATATCAATGTTCTGTAGATGATTATCAGTCTGTAGTAGATAAATCTTACCAGGCATATAAAGACTGGATAAAAGTTCCTGCACCATTGCGCGGAGAATTAGTACGTAAAATGGCAAATGCTTTACGTGAAAAGAAAGATGCCTTAGGTAGTTTGGTTACTCTAGAAATGGGAAAGATCAAGCAGGAAGGTGATGGGGAAGTGCAAGAAATGATTGATGTAGCCGATTTTGCGGTTGGCCAATCAAGAATGCTGTATGGTAAAACAATGCATTCTGAGAGACCTGACCATAGGATGTATGAGCAGTGGCAACCGCTCGGTCCAATTGGCGTAATATCCGCTTTTAATTTTCCTGTAGCAGTTTGGGCATGGAATGCTTTTATTGCAGCAATTTGCGGTGATACAACTATTTGGAAACCATCATCTACCGCACCATTAACCGGAATTGCTGTTCAAAATATATGTAATGATGTTCTCAAAAGTAATGGCCATCCAGGAATATTTAGTCTCGTTGTTGGGCGGGGATCAACAATTGGGGAAACATTGATAAATGATAAACGATTACCTTTGGTTTCCTTTACTGGTTCAACTGCTATGGGAAAAAGAGTTTCGGAAGTCGTCGCAAAACGATTAGGTCGTACAATCCTTGAGTTGGGTGGAAATAACGCTATTATTGTTGATGAATCTGCTGATATGGATATGGTTATCCCGGCTACAATGTTTGGTGCTGTAGGTACCGCTGGACAAAGATGTACAAGTACACGTCGAATTATAATCCAAGAAAATTTATATGATGATTTTGTAAAACGATTAGTAAATGCCTACAAACAAGTAAAAATTGGCGATCCGTTAAAATCTGACACTTTAATGGGACCAATGGTTGATGCGTCAGCAGTAGAAGTATATAAAAACGCCATAAAAAATATTAAGGAAAAAGGTGGAGAAATATTATATGGTGGAAATGTATTGGAACGTGATGGCTTTTACGTTGAGCCGACTATCGTCAAAGCGCAAAATGAGTGGGAAATCGTGCAGAACGAAACATTTGCTCCAATTTTATATATCATTACTTTTAAAGATATTGAAGAAGCAATTGACATTCACAATGATGTTCCACAGGGATTATCATCAGCAATGTTCACTCTAAATGTACAAAATGCTGAGAAGTTTTTATCCGCACGCGGAAGCGATTGTGGAATTGCCAATATAAATATAGGAACTTCGGGAGCAGAAATCGGCGGAGCATTTGGAGGTGAAAAAGAAACCGGCGGTGGACGTGAATCAGGTTCTGACTCATGGAAGCAATATATGAGAAGGCAAACAAACACAATTAATTGGAGTAAAGAATTACCATTAGCGCAAGGTATTAAGTTTGATTTAGGTTAGTAAATTAAAAATAAAAGGAAATTGGTGTTAGAATGACAGAGATTTCAGCAAATGCTGTTAGAAATACTATTGAAAAACGTATGTTAGCAGACGGATTTGAACCCATTATAGATCTAAAAAAGAGCCACGGAAGTTGGTTTGTTGATAAACGCGATGGAAAGGAATACCTTGATTTATTCTCGATGTTCGCTTCAATGCCAATTGGTTATAATCATCCCTATTTATTAGAACGTGCAGATAAATTTCGTGACGTAGCTATTAATAAACCAACTAATTCAGATATTTATTCAACAGAAATGGCAGAATTTGTTGATACTATGGCACGTGTTGCACAGCCATCATATCTACCATATGCTTTTTATATCTCAGGTGGTGCTTTAGGTGTTGAGAATGCATTAAAAGCTGCTTTTGACTGGAAAGTTCGTAAGAATATTGAAAAAGGTAATGGAGAACTCGGATCAAATGTTATACATTTTCATGGATGTTTTCACGGAAGAACAGGATATACCTTGTCTTTAACGAATTCTCATGATGAGCGTAAAACTATGTATTTCCCGCAATTCGATTGGCCGCGTGTTTCCACACCTTCAATTGAATTTCCTTTAAATGGTGATAATATTAAATCGGTTGAATCATTAGAAAAAAAATCTATTGCAGAAATAAATCAAGCAATTCAAGATAATCCAAATGACATTGCTGCTTTGATAATTGAACCTATTCAAGGTGAAGGTGGTGATAATCATTTCCGTACTGAGTTCATGAAAGAACTGAGAACTATTTGCGATGAAAATGACATCATGTTCATTTTTGATGAAGTTCAAACAGGTATTGGCTTAACAGGTAAAATGTGGGCACATGAATATTTTGGAGAAGATGCAAGACCTGATATGATCTGTTTTGGTAAAAAGACACAAGTATGTGGATTCTTTTCAAGTAAAAGAATTGATGAAGTTAAAAATAATGTGTTTCACGAATCTGCACGATTGAATTCCACTTGGGGTGGAAATTTAGTTGATATGGTTAGATTCGGAATGTATCTTGAAGTAATTGAGCAAGAAAATCTTGTTGATAAAGCATGTGTCAGTGGTGAATATTTATTACAAGAGATCGTTAAAATACAATCAGAATATCCTGAAGTGATTTTCAATTCTCGCGGAAAAGGATTACTTTGTGCATTTGATCTTGAATCAGGTGTGAAGAGAGATTCATTACGTGAACTTATTCAGGAAGAGGGAGCGATAATGTTAGGATGCGGTCCTAAAACAATTAGGTTTAGACCGCCACTAAATATATCTACGGATGAAATTGACTTTGGTATTGAAAGTATTAGGAGAGCTTTAAAACGTCTGTGAGTGAATTAAAAGCAACAGGTATTGTTTATGTTGTTTCAACTCCCATTGGGAATTTAAGTGATATCACATTTAGAGCAGTTGAGACACTAAAATCAGTACCACTAATTGCAGCTGAAGATACTCGCAAAACAAAAATATTGCTTAATCATTATAGCATTTCAACACAATTAATTAGCTATTATGAACATAATCACTTTTCGCGAATTGATAGAATAATTGCACATTTACAAGATGGTAAAGATATTGCTGTAGTTACTGATGCGGGAACACCGGGCGTTAGTGATCCTGCTTATAAATTAATTAGAGATGCCATCGTGGTTGGTGCAAAAATTGAATCGATTCCGGGTGCTTCAGCTACTTTAGCTGCGCTAATTTCATCAGGGTTACCAACGGATCGTTTTATATTCGAAGGTTTTTTACCACCTAAAAAAGGAAGGAAAAAACGTCTGATAGCATTAGAAAAGGAAACTGCTACAATAATATTTTTTGAAAATCCGAAGAGAATAAAACGTACTTTGAAAGATATATTCGAATATATCGGAAACCGACCTGCCGTTGTTTGCCGTGAATTAACTAAATTATACGAAGAAATTATTCGTGGAACAGTTGAGGATCTTTTAGCGTACTTTTCTAAGCATGATATAAAAGGTGAATGTGTTTTATTAATTGGCAAGGATGATGAGAATGTCCACTTTAACTAAAAGTAAATTTATAACATTTGAAGGTATTGATGGGTGTGGTAAATCTACACAAGTTAAAATGCTCGTTGAAAAATTAGCGCAAGTAAATATGGATGTTATTACGATTCGCGAACCGGGCGGAAATAGAATATCCGAATCTATCCGTGATATTTTATTATATCGTGATACACATGAATTAGGTGGAAGAACAGAAGCATTGTTAATGACAGCAAGCCGAGCACAGTTAACTAAGGAAGTAATTTTACCTGCTTTAAATAAGGGAACTTGGGTTATTGCAGATAGATATGCTGATTCAACTTTAGCTTACCAAGGTGGTGGAAGACAAATTGATATAGATAGTCTAGAAAAATTGAATCAATTTGCTACATATGATACTGTACCTGATTTAACATATTTTATCGATATTTTACCGGATGAAGGAGCACGCCGCCAAAGTAACAAACTGGATCGTATTGAACAAGCAGGAGTTGATTTCCAAAGTAGAGTTAGAAATCTGTATTTAAAATTAGCTGAAAAATATTCTGATAGAATTGTAGTTATAGATGGTCAAGATGATATTGATACAATTCACGAAAATATTTGGAAAGAATTTGAAGGAAGAATGTTAGAGTAATAAAATGAGTAAAAAACTAAAAATTATTATTATAAGTACAATTTTGGCAGTCACGGCTGTTATAGTTATCGCAGCATCAAAATCTGATATTTACGCTGAAATTATGAAATCCCAAAGGCTTGTGAATAACGTGTACAAAAATTTGATAGCAAATTATGTAGATGATTTCGATATTGAAGCTTTTACACGAATGACTATTGATGATATGGTGGGTGAATTAGATCCATATACTGTATTTATTGAAGCCGAAGATCGTCATAGTCTTGACCTCTTAACGACCGGAAAATATGGTGGAGTTGGTATTCAAATCGGTAAACGTGAAGATAGACTAACTGTAATCGCTCCGATGGATGATACTCCTGCTAAAAGAGCGGGAATTACAAACGGTGATGTAATAGTAAAAATTGATAGTACGTTCACTGATAAATTGAATTTGGACGTTGCTTCAGACCTGATTAGGGGATTAAAAGGAACTAAAGTAGTTTTAACTATTGAACGTTTCGGAAATGAAGAATTACTAGAATTTGAATTAATAAGAGCCGATATTAAAGTAAAAGATGTTGCTTATGCAGAAATGATCGATGACGATATAGGGTATATTCGATTAACACGATTCTCAAAAAATTCCGGACCTGAAATGCGTACGGCATTGAATAAATTTGTTGAAAATAGTGCATCCGCTATAATCTTAGATTTAAGAAATAATCCAGGTGGACTACTTGGATCGTCAATTGAAATTCTAGAAATGTTTGTGGAAAAAGATCAACTATTATTAACAACTAAGGGTCGCAATAAAGAATCTAATCGAGAGATATATTCAAAACGTACACCAATCATTCCTGAAGAAATGGAAATGATAGTTCTGATCAACGAGGGTAGTGCATCAGCGAGCGAAATTGTGGCCGGAACTTTGCAGGACTTGGATAGAGCAGTTATTATGGGTAAGCGTTCATACGGTAAGGGACTGGTACAGTCTGTAGTTGGACTGGATAAAGATCATGCTTTAAAGATCACAACTGCAAAATATTATACACCGAGTGGTAGGTTAATTCAAAAGCCGGGCTATATTAATGAAGATTTAATCATCACTAAAAGCGACAAAGATACAACATTCGTCACAGCAGGAGGAAGAACAGTTGAAGCCGGAGGCGGCATAGTACCCGATTTTGAAGTTGAAGTGGATTATAATTATCCACTTACTTATGAATGTCTACGAAAAGGTGCATTTTTTAGTTACGTCCAAAAACACAAACAAGCATATACGTCCTTAGAAGAATTAAAGAGTGATACTCTATTGTTAGATAATTTTCAAAATTATTTAATTGAGATTGATTTAGACGTAATTACTACGGGTGAAAAAGCATTAAATGCTACAAAGGAAAAGCTGTCAGAAATTGATAGTACAAATGTTGAATTAAATAAAGCATTCGAAATGATTGAGAAATTTATTGATAATCATGAAGATACTTTATTTGAGAAGGAAAAAGAAAAAATAATTGAATTTCTTTTTGATGAATTCGCAAGTGCATACGATGGTGAAAAGGGGAGATTCAAAGAACAGTTAAAATATGATCAAACTGTGAATGAAGCATTGATCATCTTACATAATAATACTGTTTACAATGGTGTTTTTGCTGTTGATAATTAAAAATAATATCGCTCTTTATTGAATAAGTAATTTAAATTCCGGTCGTTTTTTGGGCGATTAGCTCAGGTGGTTAGAGTGCTTGCTTGACATGCAAGAGGTCACTGGTTCAAGTCCAGTATCGCCCACAATATGAAAACCATGTAAATGTTTTAGATTTTGCTTGGTTTCTTACATCAAAATATATCCAAGTAAATTTTATTGTTTTATCGACAGTAATCATTAAATTTGACCCCATAAATAGATGATATTTATTTGTATAGATAATATAAATGAAAATAAACACACATTTTATATCGGTTTTCAACTATCTGCGGATAGTGCAATCGTAGTGCGTCCATTCGGCAATACATCAATCTTTTAAATTGCAATTCTCTAAATAATGCAAAATATCACTATAACTTTTCCTGATAAAACTACACGTTCATATCCTGTCGGTGTAACACCGATGGAGATAGCGGAATCTATAGGAGAGCGTCTTGCAATTGCAACTGTAGCTGCAAAAGTTGACGACGTACTCGTGGATGCAACTTACAGTATTCAAAAAGACGCTCATGTAAATATTGTAACCAAAGATAGTCCTGAAGGTCATAATGTTTTACTACATAGTACAGCACATTTAATGGCGCAAGCTGTAAAAGAATTATTTCCAAAAGCTAAGGTTACAATTGGTCCTGCTATAGAGAATCGATTTTATTATGATTTTGATATTGACGGTACTTTCTCAGATGAAGATCTGCAGAAAATCGAAGACAAAATGCGAGAATTAGCAAAGGGTGATTATAGTGTTTCTAAGAAAGAGTTGACTCGTGATGAAGCAATAAAATTATTCCAATATATGGATGAGTCTTATAAGGTTGAAATTATCAAAGATATTGATGCGAGTGAAATATTAACTGCTTATCAACAAGATAATTTTATTGATCTATGTCGTGGACCGCATGTACCGTCAACAGGAAAAATTAAATATTTTAAAATATTAGAATCTTCCGGGGCATATTGGCGCGGTGATGAAAATAATAAAATGCTGCAACGGATCTATGGAACATCTTTTGGCAGCAAAAAAGCATTAAAAGAATATTTACACTTTTTAGAAGAAGCAAAAAAACGCGACCATCGTAAGCTCGGAAAAGAGTTAAAATTATTTACATTTGACGAGGAAGTTGGGCCGGGTTTACCATTATGGCTTCCAAATGGAACTGTCATAATTGAAGAATTGGAAAAGCTTGCTAAGGAGGTAGAACGTATAGCTGGTTATACTCAAGTACGTACTCCACATTTAACTAAGGGCAAATTGTACGAAAAGTCAGGACATTTAGATCATTATAAAGATAGTATGTATCCCGCAATGGATGTTGATGGAACAGAGTATTACGTCAAGCCGATGAATTGCCCGCATCATCATAAAATTTATGATTCATCAAAGCGTAGTTACCGTGATCTGCCGGTGAGATTGTCAGAATATGGAACTTGTTACCGATATGAGAAATCAGGTCAGTTATTTGGGTTAATGCGTGTGCGTAGTATGCAAATGAATGATGCGCATATTTATTGTCGACCTGACCAATTTAAAGAAGAATTTTTAGCGGTTTGTGATTTGTACTTCAAATATTTTGAAATTTTCGGTATTGAAAAATATCAAATGCGTTTAAGCTTACACAATACAGAAGGCTTAGGTAAAAAATACGTTAATGAGCCCAAGTTGTGGTTAGAGACTGAAAAGATCGTGAAAGAAGCACTCACTGAAGGAAAATTCGATTTTGTTGAAGTACCGGGCGAGGCAGCATTTTATGGACCGAAAATTGATGTTCAAGTTTGGAGTGCAATTGGCAAAGAGTTTACTTTAGCAACCAATCAAGTTGATTTTGCAATTCCGGGTAAATTTGGTTTAACATATACATCTGAAGATGGAACCGAAGAAACTCCGATATGTATACACCGGGCACCATTAAGTACGCATGAAAGAATGATTGGATTCTTAATTGAACATTATGGCGGAGATTTTCCATTATGGTTAGCTCCGGTACAAGTTACAGTATTGCCCGTCTCAGAAAAGGCAAATGAATATGCCAAGAAAGTTTACAACAAATTGTTTGATTCGGACATCAGGGTAAAAATTGATGACAGGCCCGATAAAATTGGTGCAAAAATTCGTCAAGCAGAAATTGATAAAATTAATGTAATGATAATAGTCGGTGAAAAAGAAAAAGACACTGATACAATTTCAGTACGACGTCGCTTTAGCGGGGACTTAGGTACTTTGAAACTTGATGAATTGATATTCCAATTAAATGAAGAAATAAAACAAAGGAGAAATACTAATCGCAAAGAAGAATAAAATTCGCGTAAATGAATACATCAACGCTGAAAAAGTTAGATTGATTGGCGCAGATGGTAATCAATTTGGAATAGTCAGTGTGGAAGAAGCTCTTGAAGAAGCCAGTGAAGCAAACCTAGACTTAGTGGAAATATCTCCCAATGCGAAACCGCCGGTATGTAAAATATTAGATTACGGAAAGTATAAATACGAAGAGCAAAAAAGACAACAGCAAAGCAAAAAGAAACAACATATTATTAAAATTAAAGAAATTAGATTACGACCTCGAATCGATCAGCACGATTTGGAAACTAAAGTAAATATGGGTCGTAAGTTTTTAAAAGATGGGTGTAAATTAAAAGTTACATTAATGTTTCGCGGACGTGAAATGTCACGTCTTGATTTAGGCGAAATAGTACTAAACAAAGTTGCAGAAATGCTAGCTGATATTGCGGACCTTGAAAAACGAGAACCGATGGAAGGTAGAAGAGTATCACTTATGTATAATGCAAAGTAGGAGAAACAGATGCCAAAACAAAAAACACGACGCGGTGCAGCAAAAAGGTTCAAGTTAACAGGAACCGGAAAGCTAAAACGCAATAAAGCAAACCATAGACACATGCTAATTAGACGTTCCAAATCCGTTAAACGCAAAATGCGTAACTCAGGTTTAGTTCATAAATCTGATGAACGGAAAGTACGTCGTATGTTGTCGGTTTAAGGAGGGATAGATGCCAAGAGCAAACAGTTCTGTCCCAAGGCATAGAAGACATCGAAAAATAGTAAAGCAGGCCAAAGGCTACTATGGTGCCCGGAGCCGCACGTTTAAAGCTGCCAAAGATGCAGTATGGAAAGCAGGTACATATGCTTATCGAGATCGTAGACAGAGAAAAAGACAATTTCGTCGTCTCTGGATTACGCGTATAAATGCTGCGGCACGATTAAACGGAATGTCCTATTCTGCTTTTATAGCCGGTATGAATGAAAATGGATTAGAGCTAAATCGAAAAGTATTAGCCGATTTAGCAGTTCATAATCCAAACACATTCGCTGAACTGGTAAAATCGATTCAAAAATAACTATGTCTTTGAAAGACAAAATCGGGGCAGTTCGGAATGATTTCCGAGCTGCGCTCGATAAATTTCCAACTGATCCAATCAAGATAGATGAATTGCGAGTTCGATTTTTAGGACGCAAAGGGGAAGTTGCACAATTATTTAGTACAATGGGCTCCATTCTTGCTGAAGAAAGAGCCGAAGCAGGCAAATTACTCAATGACTTAAAAGTTGAAGTGCAGTCATTATTTGATTCTGCTGTAAAAAATGTTGCTCAAAATCAAATAAAACAAGAAACTGATAGTGTAGATTATACACTTCCCGGAGTTAATGTTTCGACCGGTTCAATTCATCCTATTGAGCAAACGTTAGTTGAAGTTAAGGATATATTTAAATCAATTGGATTCTCCATTGCATATGGACCTGAGATTGATGATGAATATCATAATTTCGAAGCTTTAAATATTCCTAAACATCATCCGGCACGTGATATGCAGGATACGTTTTTTGTAGAAGATGATGCAGTTTTAAGAACACATACATCCAATGTCCAAATTCACTTGATGGAAAATCAAGATCCTCCAATCAGACATATTGTTCCCGGTAGAGTTTATAGAAATGAAGCAATAAGTTATAAAAGTTTTTGTTTATTCCACCAAGTTGAAGGGCTATACGTCGATAAGAATGTATCTTTTTCTGAATTAAAAGGTACTTTGGATTATTTTGCCAGACGGATGTTTGGTGATGATGTAAAAATTAGATTTAGACCAAGTTATTTTCCATTTACAGAACCAAGTGCTGAAGTGGATATTTGGAATTCCGAACGTAACCAATGGTTGGAAATATTGGGTTGTGGAATGGTTAATCCAAAAGTGTTTGAAAATGTAGGTTACGATTCTAGTATATGGCATGGTTATGCCTTTGGTATGGGAATTGAACGCATTGCCATGCTAAAATATAAAATACAAGATATACGTCATTTCTATCGTAATGATATTCGTTTTCTGGAGCAATTCTAATGATATTATCAATTAATTGGTTAAAACAACACGTTGATATAATGGAATCTCCACAAGAATTAGCAGATATGTTAACAATGCTTGGCTTTGAAGCAGAAATTGCCACTGACCTATCAAATTTAAATAATATTGTGACTGCAAAGGTTGAATCTGTAGTAAAACATCCTAATGCTGATAAATTATCACTATGTCAGGTCAATGATGGAAAAGAAACCGTTTCGGTTGTTTGTGGAGCTCCAAATGTCGAAGCAGGACAAAAAGTTGTATTTGCAAAAGTTGGAGCAGTATTACCAGGTGATTTTAAAATTAAAAAAGCCAAAATTCGCGGTGAAGTAAGCTTTGGGATGATCTGTGCTGAAGACGAATTAGGCATTTCAGAAGATCATGAAGGAATTATGATTTTAGCTGAAGACACAAAAATTGGTCTTCCAATCAGTGATGCCTTAAATGAAAAATATGCGGCACTTGAATTGGATATTACACCAAATAGACCTGATGCATTATCGCATTATGGAATTGCACGTGAAATTGCACTGAAAACTAATCGGAAGTTGAAATTTTCTGAAGTAAAAGAATTCAACCCAGTTGGTACTAAAGAACAAATAACTGTCAACATTTCTGATCCTGATGGATGTCCACGTTATATTGCCGGAGTTGTAGATAATATCAAAATCGGTCCAAGTCCAACCTGGATGAAAGAATTATTAGAATCTGCAGGTCAGCGAAGCATTAATAATGTTGTAGATATTTCAAATTTTGTATTATTAGAAATGGGACATCCCACACATATTTTTGATTACGCGCAACTACCAACTAATACAATTGGAGTTAGACGGGCTACAAAAGGAGAGAAGTTCGTAACTCTTGATGAAGAAGAGCATACACTTGATGACTATCATTTATTGATTACTGATGGTAAAGCACCTGTCGCTTTAGCTGGAATTATGGGTGGATTAGGTTCAGCAGTTTATGATGATACAAAAAAAGTATTGATCGAAAGTGCTTACTTTGATCCTATCAAGGTTAGAAAAGGGTCAAAGTCATTAGGGATGTTGACAGAATCATCACGCAGATTTGAACGGGGCGCAGATCCTGATGGAGCAGTTACTGCATTTTGGAGAATTGTATCGTTATTGAAAGAGTACGCCAACGGTGAATTAGTTTCAGAAATGGTGGATACTTATCCAAAGAAAATAAAATCACCAAATATCCAATTACGAAAAACAGAATTGGATATTGTTGCTGGTTGTGAAATCTCTGACAAATATATTGAATTAGCTTTAACCGGATTAAATATAGAATGGCGAAATATTAATGACAGTGTTTGGGAGTGTGTACCTCCAAGTTTCCGTCCTGATATAGAACAAGAAGTAGATATAATTGAAGAAATCATCCGAGTTTACGGATATGATAATGTACCGGTAAGTACTCGTTATGGCAGCTTATTCAATTATTCTAATCCTGATCCAAATGCAAATATTTCCAAGATAATCTGTACTTTAACTGGTATTGGTTTTAATCAATGTTATAATAATTCATTACTATCAAAGGAAGATGCTAGATTATCTGGAATAAATCCAGTTAAGACGATCAATCCTTTAAGTGAAAACTTATCTGATCTGCGTACTTCATTATTGCCGGGATTATTAACTAATATTGATTTCAATATAAAAAATGGCAATAAGAATCTTCGACTTTTTGAAATCGGTCAAATTCATTCGCAGGAGGGGAAGAGTTTTGACGGCATTGTTGAAAAACCGCAATTAACAAGCGTTGTATACGGCTTTAGTAATCAAGCTAATATCCAAGTTGAAGAATCGGTACAACATACATTTTTCTCATTAAAAGGTTATTTAAATAGTTTTATAATAGGGATTCTTAATACATCGGTAGATTACGCTGAGACAACTCACACTGAGTATGAAAAATGTTTTACCATATCTGTAAAAAATAAAAATATTGGTATTGTGGGGATAATTAAAAATACTCTAATAAATAAATTAAAATTGGATATTGAAAATGATGTATTTGGTTTTACAATTGATACTGACTCCTTACTTGGACTTTTAGACGAACCTGTGTATTATAAGCATATTTCAAAGTTCCCAACTGTTGAAAGAGACTTGAATTTTGTAATTGATGAATCAATAAAAGTGGGTGATATTGAAGATAAAATTCGAAATATGAAGATTAGCAGATTAAAGTCAATTATACCAACAAATATATTCAGGCATGAAAGTATTGGCGAGGATAAAAAAAGTGTTGTGTACAATCTAATATTTCAGGATGATACTAAAACACTTGAAGATAAAGATGTAAATTCAATTATTGATGAAATTATAAGTATTGTTAAAGTAAATTATAATGCTAAATTAAGGGCATAACCGAAGAATAGCATTCTTCATAATAAAGAATAATAAATCGGAATTAAGTTATGGCAGACACATCAAATCTAGTGAAAGTTTCAATCTTAGGTCAAGATTACACCGTTAAAGCACCCGCTGACGCAACCTATATCAAAGAAGTTGCTGAGTATGTAAATGAGAAAATGAAAGAAGTCCAGGATAGTGTTGGCCCTGATCAATCATCAACACGAATTGCTATCTTAGCGGCAATGAATATCTCAGATGAACTTTTCAGCAACCGCAAAAATAAAGATAACACATCGTCAAATCTTGGTGGACGTATTTCATCGTTGATCGATCTGATCGATGAAAATTTAGCAGCTCAATAAACATTCCCAAATGCCCAAAACAAAAATACTTTCGGGCAAAGTGGTAGGTGAGGCAGTTTATGAGAACTTGCAACCACGTATCTCAAAATTAAAACAAAAAGGAATTATTCCCGGACTAGCAGTTATATTAGTTGGAGACGACCCTGCTTCGCAAGTTTATGTACGTAGTAAGGGTCGCAAATTCAACAAATTGGACCTTTTCTCAGAAACCATCGTATTGCCTGCTAATATCGATGAAAGTAGTCTAATATCTAAAATCCATGAATTAAATAATGATGATCGATTTCATGGAATTCTAATTCAATTACCATTACCAAAACATTTGGATGCTAATAAAATTCTCTTTGAAATGAATCCTAATAAAGATGTTGATGGTTTTCATCCTGTAAATGTTGGAAAATTAGCGTCAGGCGAGCCGGAGTTTATTCCTTGCACGCCAAAAGGTGTTATGCGAATCTTCGAACATTATAATATCGAATTGAACGGAAAGCATGTTGTTGTAATTGGGCGTAGTAACATTGTCGGCAGACCATTATCAATCTTAACAAGTTTAAAAACAAGTTACGCCAATGCTACAACAACAATCTGCCATTCAGGAACACCTGATATTCCTAAAATCGCGAAACAAGCGGATGTGGTAATCGCCGCCATCGGCATGCCGGAAATGATCGATGAAACCTATGTTAAACCAGGAGCGGTTGTGATTGACGTAGGAATTAATAGGGTAGAGGATGAATCTGAAAAAGGGTATAAGCTCGTAGGCGACGTTAATTTTGAGAGCGTAAATGACATTGCATTTGCTATTACGCCCGTACCGGGCGGAGTTGGACCAATGACAATAGCCATGCTAATTGAGAATACAGTTGAAGCTGCGGAGAATTTAAAAAAATGACAAAAGCAAAAACTAAAAAACTATCATTTTTTGAACAGTACCTCACTATTTGGGTACTGCTTTGTATTGTAGCGGGAATTCTAATCGGGAAATATTCTCCCAATGTTGCAATAGCCCTAAACGATTTTTCTATTTACCAAGTATCAATACCAATTGCCATTTGTTTATTTTTTATGATGTACCCGATCATGGTAAAAATCGATTTCGGGCAAGTTATGAAATCGGCTAAAACACCGAAACCGGTATTAATGACATTACTTATCAATTGGGGAATCAAGCCATTCACAATGTACGCAATTGCTTATTTCTTTTTAGGTTATTTATTTAAAAAATTTATACCGGGAACAGAAATATTACCAAATGGACAAGAAGTGGAATTGTGGCGAAGTTATGTTTCGGGAGCCATTTTGCTCGGGATTGCACCGTGCACCGCAATGGTTTTAATGTGGGGCTATTTGGCAAAAGGTAACGACGGATTGACCTTAGTAATGGTGTCAATTAACTCCCTTTTGATGTTATTATTTTACGGGCTATTAGGCGGCTTTCTATTAAATATAAACGCCATGCCAATACCGTGGCAAACTATGCTACTTTCGGTAGCCATTTATGTAGCCCTACCATTGGCAGCCGGTTACATATCAAGAAAAACAATTATAAAATACAAAGGGATAAAATGGTTTACCGAAGAATTCCTGCATTGGTTAACCCCTGTTAGTATTATTGCGTTGTTAGTAACATTAGTTTTGCTTTTCTCGCTAAAAGGCGATGTAATACTCAATAATCCATTAACAATATTTTGGATTGCCATTCCATTATTTATTCAAACTATTTTAATATTCGTGATTGGTTATTTTGGCTTTGCACGTTTGTTAAAATTGCAATACAAAGATGCCGCACCGGCAGCAATGATCGGCGCATCCAACCATTTTGAAGTAGCTATTGCTACTGCAATTATATTATTCGGTCTTTCTTCCGGAGCAGCTTTAGCTACAGTTGTGGGAGTATTGATTGAAGTACCAACAATGCTTATGCTAGTAGCAATTTGCAAGAGGACTACACATTTGTTTGAGAATTAATGAGTAATTTTACAATAGCCATGCTCGTTGAAAATACTATTGAAACAGTGAAATTGTATTAAAGATTAAAATATCATTTCCAGCTTACTATGTGCTTAACATCGAAAAAAGTAATTATTAGATTGATTGAAGAAGTTGAATACATAATTTCAAATAATAATGCCATACTTGAAATAAGCGTATATTGGAATAAAATTGAAGATGATTCATTTTATACCTATGCAAAAATGTCGTTATATTGGGATAGTATCAATAGGTCGAGTAAAGTTTTAGACAATCATAGAGATAGTAAAGCGTTTTGGTTTCTATATCAAAAAAAACAAAAATTAATTGATGATTATATATCAATTAATGAGTTGAAGTTCGAAGATATAGATAATTATACAAAAAAGTTCAAAACTATTAGAGATAAACACCTTTGTCATATTGATAAAAAAAGTATTAATAATCCTGATGAAATATTTTTATCTGCAGATATTCATCCTGGTCCGTTTAATAAATTTATAAAACAATTTTTAGAATTATTAATCTATTTATATGAAAGAGAGATTAAAACTGTATATTCCCCAAAAATATATGATGCAAAAGATTTAAAACAAGTTTTGCAAGTAACATACCCAAAATAAAATATTTACAAATTGATTAATTTTAGTAATATCATCCTCTTCGACGGTCTCTGCAACCTCTGTAACGGCTCGGTTAATTTTATTCTAAAAAGAGATAAGGTAGGCAAGTTCAAATTTGCTTCTTTGCAATCTGAAATTGGAATTGATCTGTGTAAACAGCATAATATTGATACTAAGATTGTTGATTCAATTATATTGATTAATAATGATAAAGTGTTTATCAAAAGTTCAGCAGTATTGGAAATATTAAAAGATATGACAGTAGTATGGAGGCTCTTCCGCATTGGAATCATTTTACCAGAGTTTGCACGAGACTGGATGTATGATGTAATTGCTAAACACCGTTATAAAATATTTGGCAAAAAAGATGAGTTCCCAATTCCGCCAAAAGATGTTCAAGATAGATTTTTATGAGGATGTCATTCTGAGAAGCACGGCGACGAAGAATCCAAATCCTTTAAATTAATAATTCTAGATTCTTCACTACGTTCAGAATGACAAACATTCCGTTTATTAAAATAATGACTTAATTTCAACCCAAATTTTAACACAAGAAAAGGTGATCTTATGAGAAAACTCACATTATTTATTTCAATTATTTTATTAGGACTATTTATAATGCAATGCAGTAAAAAACCCGTGGAAGCTCCTGTAGCGGAGCAAAAACCACATGAAATGACAATACATGGTGATACACGAGTAGATAACTACTTTTGGATGAACCAAAGAGAAAATGACGATGTAATTGCTCATTTAAATGCTGAAAATGATTATAAATCTAAAATGATGAAGCACACGGAAAAGCTTCAGAAAAAACTATTTAAAGAGATTGTAGGTCGCATTAAGCAAGATGATGAATCAGTTCCTTACAAATATAACGATTACTATTATTTCAGTCGTTATGAAAAAGGCGGAGAATATCCAATTTATGCCCGTAAACACAATAATTTGGACAATGCAGAAGAGATACTGTTAAACGTCAACGAAATGGCGGAGGGGCATGAGTTTTATCAAGCAAGAGGATTGAATGTCAGTATAGATAATAATTTATTGGCATTTGGCGTTGATACTGTAAGTAGGCGTAAATACACAATCCATTTTAAAGATTTAACCACTGGGAAAGTTTTTGAGGAAAATATTCCTAATACAACCGGTGGATCGGTGTGGGCAAATGATAACAAAACTCTATTTTATACTGTTAAGGACAGTACATTACGTCCGCATAAAATTTTTAAGCATATACTCGGCACCGATCCTGCAAGTGATGTTGAGATTTACCACGAATCGGATTACACTTTCGGAACTTTTGTTTATAAATCCAAATCCGATAAATATATAATTATTGGATCTGAGAGTACTCTATCTTCAGAGTATCGATATTTGGATGCCGACAATCCCGACGGTGAATTCAAAATATTCAACCCGCGCGAAGATGATCATGAATATAGTATTTCTCATTTTGAAGACAAATTTTATATCGTGACAAATTGGAATGCAAAGAATTTCCGCTTAATGGAAACTCCTGTTTACGCTACAAGCGATTTCAACTGGACGGAAGTAATTCCACACCGAGATGATGTGCTTTTAGAAGGCATTGATATATTCAGAAATTATCTTGTTATCAGCGAACGTAGTAATGGTTTAGCTCAATTGAGGATTATCAATCAACATGACGTTTCTGAGCATTATATGAAATTTGACGAGGATGCGTACTTTGCTTATACTTCTGATAACCATGAGTTTAATACGGATTTACTCCGTTTTAGATATACATCTTTAACAACTCCTAACACAACTTATGATTATGATATGACCACAAAAGATCGTGAATTGTTAAAGCAAACTGAAGTTGTTGGCAAATTCGATCCGGATGATTATCAATCTGAACGTCATTTTGCAATTGCTAATGATGGAACAAAAGTTCCAATATCCTTAGTATATAAAAAAGGATTGAAGAAAGATGGCGCTAATCCTGTATTATTATATGGTTACGGCTCATATGGTTACAGTATGGAAGCAAATTTCCGTTCATACCGCTTAAGTTTACTTGACCGTGGATTTGTTTATGCAATTGCCCATGTTAGGGGTGGGGAAGAGATGGGTCGCTCCTGGTATGAAGATGGTAAACTTCTGAAGAAAAAGAACACGTTTACTGATTTTATTGACTGTGCAGAATATTTAATTGACGAACAATTTACAAATTCGGATAATTTATTTGCGATGGGTGGAAGTGCCGGAGGTTTGCTCGTTGGTGCAGTTGCCAATATGGCTCCTGATTTATTTAAAGGAATTGTAGCAGCAGTTCCTTGGGTTGATGTTGTAACGACAATGTTAGATGATACTATTCCGCTAACAACTAGTGAATATGACGAGTGGGGAAATCCTAATGATAAAGAATACTATGACTATATGCTTTCCTACTCCCCTTATGATAATGTAACATCTAAAGATTATCCGGCAATGCTAATTACAACCGGGCTGCATGATTCGCAAGTTCAGTATTTTGAACCTGCAAAATGGGTAGCCAAATTACGTGAGTTGAAAACTGATAATAATCTGTTAATATTTGATATCAATATGGATGTCGGACATGGAGGAGCTTCCGGTCGCTTTGAGCGATATAAGGAAATTGCTTTGGAATACGCATTTATGTTAGATCAATTAGGACTGAAAAAATAAAATGGAACCAATTGATTCATTTGTAAGATTTTTACAATCTAGCATTTCACCGATTGTTCTGATATCGGGTGTCGGTTTATTACTACTTTCATTATCAAATAGATTAGGAAGAACTACGGATAGATCGCGAGATATTGTTAAAGAATTACGTGAAATAGATGATGAAGAAAGCAAAAATAGAAAAATTGTGCAGTTGAATATTCTGTATAGAAGGAGTAAAATATTGCGCTTTTCAATTGTTTCAATTGCTTTCAGCATTTTAACTAGCAGTTTGATAATACCGGTACTTCTTGTAATGAATCTATTCGTTTTGGACTTAAAGACTATTGGTATATTCTTATTTCTACTAAGCATTCTTGGTATGATAACATCAGCAATATTGTTATTCATTGATGTTACTTTATCGCTTAAAGCTTTACAGATTGGCGTTAATGAATATTTAGATTAATTAATCATATAGGAATTTTGAAATAATGATTTTCAATGAAGCAATAATATCATCAGCAGTCGTGCTGTTTCTTGTAATGGATCCACTTGGAAATATTCCAATATTTCTATCATTATTAAAAGATATTGAACCCAAAAGAAGATGGAAAATAATTTCAAGGGAATTATTAATTGCATTGGTTATCTTACTGATATTCTTATTCTTCGGGCAACGAATACTCAGTCTTTTACAGCTTGAGAGTGAATCAGTCAGCATTGCCGGTGGAATAATATTATTCATAATTGGAATTCGGATGGTATTTCCATCAAGACGTGGAGTTTTGGGCGATCAACTTGAAGGAGAGCCATTTATTGTACCTTTGGCAATTCCGCTTATAGCCGGACCATCGGCTTTAGCGACACTAATACTATTGGTCAATTCTGATCCGTCTAATATGTTGAATTGGTTATACGTTTTATTGATAGCGTGGACCCTAACAGCGGTTATTCTATTATCAGCACCAATATTCTATAAGATTCTTAGAAAACGAGGTCTTGCTGCAATTGAAAGATTAATGGGAATGATATTAATAATGATTGCTGTACAGATGTTTGTCACAGGCATTAGAAGCATTTTATAGATTAAAATTTGTAATTTTTACTTTGCCCCCGTAGCTCAGCTGGATAGAGCGCTTGCCTCCGGAGCAAGAGGTCTCAGGTTCGAATCCTGTCGGGGGTACTATCTAAGTAATTGATAATATGTTAATTGTGTATGAATATTACAAATAAACCAATTATAGTTCTCACAAATGTTTCATTGAAGAAAGAAGGGGAGAGGATTGCATCAAAATTGGTTGAAGATAAATTGGCTGCTTGTGTCAATATACTACCTAAAATGACATCTATTTATAATTGGGACGAAAAGATTAATAATGATGATGAATTTCTATTATTAATAAAAACTGATGCATATCTTGAAGAAAAAGTATATAATTATATTAGAGATAACCACAGTTATGAAGTCCCTGAAATCATTACACTTAATATTAAAAACATAGATAAAAAGTATTCTGAATGGCTAATTTCAAGTATTGAATTAAAGAAATAATGTCAAAGATTAAAACAAAATTTATCGTAATATATTTTATCACACTAATTTCGATCGGATCGTTAGGATTCCACTTAATTGATGGTGAGGAATGGGGATTTATCGATAGTATATACATGACAATAATCACTTTGTCTACTGTAGGTTTCGCTGAAGTACATGAGTTGACCAATGTAGGTAAATTTTGGACTATCTTACTTATAATATTCGGGGTTAGCGGGTTTGCACTGTTTATATCTCAATTGGGAGAAAATATTATGGAATTAAGAGAAATGCGTCGTCAAAGAGTTCAGCAAATACTTAAGAAACTGCGTAATCATTATATAATCTTCGGCTATGGCAGGATGGGCGCCATAATTGCAGATGAATTGGCTAAGAAAAAAGTAAAATATGTTGTCGTTGAAAACGATGATGAAAAAATAATAGCTATACAGGAAAAAGGATATCAATACTATCGTGGCGATGCCAATGCTGATGAAACACTTGAAGCAGTTGGTGTTAAATATGCTAAAGGTATTGTTGTAACTCTTGGAACAGAACAAGATAATTTATTCGTTACTATGTCTGTTAGAACTTTAAATCAGAAAGCATTTTTACTTAGCAGATGCAGCCATGAGGATACTGAATATAAATTAAAACGTGCCGGTGCAAATAAAGTAGTGAATCCGTATGTAGCCGGTGGTCATAGAATGACTGAACTGTTAATTGAGCCAAGTATTGAAGATGCGGTTTCAATTTCAACTCCACAATTTGATATAGATCTCGTTGTTGAAGAAATAAATATCAATGATGTTCCAAATTTAATTGGTGTTTTAATCATCGATTCTAATATTAGAAAAAAATATAATCTGATAATAATTGGTGTTAAAGATAAAAAAGGCAAGTTTCAATTGAATCCAAATATGGATTATAAGCTAGGAAAAGATCAGGTAATTATGCTAATAGGGGCAAAAAGTAATATGAAACGGTTTCAGAAGGCATATCTTGACAATAAGTAAATGACGTATAAGATAGATTATGTATAATAGCTAATATATTAAAATATTTGTTACCTACCTCACTACAAAGCTTATAATCTTATTTGGTACATAGATCTCTTTTATAATATCTTTATTTTTTAAATATTTAACAGCATTTTTACTTTCTTTGGCAATATTTAATACTTCATCTTTACTTAGATCTGATTCAATTTCTATTTTGTCTCGTACCTTTCCATTTATTTGAATAGGTATAACAAAAGTTTTCTTTTTCAAATATTTTTCGTCATACTTTGGCCAAGATTTATAAGCAATGGAATCATTATGACCTAAGTATTGCCATAATTCCTCAGAAATATGTGGTGCAAATGGAGACAATAGTTTTATAAGTATTTCTATGGTACTTTTTGAAATACTACCATATTTACTCAATTCATTCACAAATATCATTAATTGACTAATTGTTGTATTTAAATCAAGAGTATCAATCTGTTCGGTTAATAATTTAATAGAGTTATGTATTATAAATAGTTGTTTATCAGAAACTTCAACATCTTGTATATTAGATTCAGTAACTAATCGCCATACTTTCTTAATAAATCTTTCGATCCCAACAATCCCATGGGTATCCCATGCAGCAGATTGATCGAATGGACCGATGAACATTTCATACATTCTGAACACATCTGCACCATATTGTTCAACAACCTCATCAGGATTTATAACGTTTCCTCGAGATTTAGACATTTTCTCGCCACCTTCACCTAAAACCATTCCGTGAGAAGTTCTTTTATTATATGGTTCAGATTGTGGAACTAAACCGCAATCAAATAAAAACTTGTTCCAGAATCTTGAATATAATAAATGCAAAGTTGTGTGCTCCATACCGCCGTTATACCAATCAACAGGCATCCAATATTTTAATTTATTAGGATCAGCAAATTCATTATCATTTTTTGGGTCGATATATCGCAGAAAATACCAAGATGATCCTGCCCAATTTGGCATGGTATCCGTTTCACGTTTAGCAGGCTTACTGCATTTTGGACAGGATGTATTAACCCATTTATGCAATGTTGCTAAAGGTGATTCACCTGTTACGGTTGGTTCGTATTTTTCAACTTCCGGTAATTTAACCGGTAAATCTTTTTCCGGAACACCAACCCATCCGCAATCTTCACAATGAATTAATGGAATAGGTTCGCCCCAATATCGTTGACGTGAAAATACCCAATCTCGAAGTTTGTAATTTACTGAAGATGAGCCTATCCCCTGTTTCTCTAACCATTTAGTTGTTGTGAGAACTGCTTCTTTAACCCCTAATCCATCTATATTTAAGCCTTTATCATTGGATGAGTGAATAGCCTTACCATCTAATGTCCAACATACTTTACCTGTTAATATGTCTTCAACAATTAAGTTTGCTTTTTGAGCTTGCTTTATGTCTGGTTGTAAAATACATTTGATTGGTAATTCAAATTTTTGTGCAAACTCGAAATCACGAGAATCGTGTGCAGGAACCGCCATAATTGCGCCGGTCCCATAGCTGATCAATACATAATCAGCAATCCATATTGGTATTGGTTGATTATTGACAGGATTAATTGCAAAAGCGCCTGTATTAACTCCTGTTTTTACTGTACTTAGTTCTGTTCGTTCAAGATCGCTTTTTTGAGCAGAGATCTTAATATATTTCTCTACCTCAGGCAGGTGTGATTCTGTTGTAATTTCTTTCACTAAAGGATGTTCAGGAGATAAAACCATATAAGTGGCACCAAATAAAGTGTCTGGTCTAGTAGTAAAAACAGTTAAACACTTTTTATGATCCCTGATTTTAAAAGTTACATCAGCCCCCTTTGACCGCCCAATCCAATTTATCTGTTGTGCTTTAATTTTATCGAGAAAATCAATTGAATCTAAATCATCAATCAATTTGTCAGCATATTTTGTAATACGAAGCATCCATTGTTCGATATTCCGTTTTACTACTTCTTCCCCGCACCTTTCACATTTACCGTCAACAACTTCTTCATTCGCAAGACCAATCTTGCAACTGTTACACCAATTAATTGGCATTTTAGTTTTATAGGCTAATCCCTTTTCAAAGAATTTGAGGAATATCCATTGTGTCCATTTATAGTATTCAGGATCAGTTGTGGCTAAAACGCGATCCCAGTCAAATGAAAATCCGAGTGATTTTAATTGACGTGTAAAATTCGCTATATTCTTTTTTGTGATGATGCTCGGATGGATTCCGGTTTTAATAGCATAATTTTCAGATGGTAAACCAAAGCTATCAAATCCCATGGGAAACAACACGTTATAACCTTCCATCCTTTTTTTCCGGGACAGTATATCAAGTGCTGTATATGATCGTGGATGTCCCACATGCAGACCATCTCCTGATGGATAGGGAAATTCTACTAAACAATAGAATTTTTCTTTTTCAGAGAAATCAACAGCTTGGAATGTTTTGTTTTTCTCCCAATAGTCTTGCCATTTTTTGTCTATTTGTATGTGATCAAATTCTTTCATAATAAATGTCGGGGTGAGAGGATTTGAACCTCCGACCTCGTCGTCCCGAACGACGCGCGCTAACCGGGCTGCGCTACACCCCGTTTGTCAAATATGCTCTAAAATAAAGGTGAGAATCTAAAATATATTTATATCGGAAAACAACTATATCAAATACTTAATTATATAAAAACCACCTATCAGTAAAACAGTAAATCCAAGTGCAAGCCAATTAAAATATTTATCAATAAATCCGCGAATTGGTTCACCAAATCTCCATATTAACCATCCAACCAAAAAGAACCTTGCTGATCTACTTACCAATCCTGCAAAAAGAAACATCAAGAAATTAATATCAAATGCTCCGGCAGAAATTGTAAATACTTTAAATGGTATCGGTGTGAATCCGGCTGTAAATATTATCCAAAAATTCCAAGTTTCATACATCTGTTGAATTTGATAAAATATATCGGTTGTGAAACCAGGAATATGTTCAAAAAAGAAATTGGCAAAATTGGAGAATTGTCCAGGTTCAATCCACCATACAAAATGTCCTAGACTATATCCAAATATTGCACCTGCCACGGAAGCCAAGGAACAATATAATGCAAATAGTAATGCCTTTTTTCGCGCGCCTAAAGCTAATGCAATCAATAGAATATCAGGTGGTATTGGAAAAAATGAAGCTTCAGCAAATGATAAAATTATTAACGCTAATGGTCCATAAGGCGTATCAGCCCAATGCAAGACCCAATCATACAAACTCCGTACCCATTTCATATCATTTATTCCTTATGTCAATTATTCTCTTGTTGGAATTATCGAAAATTCGATTGAATCCAATTGATTACCTAAAGTATCCGTAACAAATACCTGCCAATCCCCTGTCATTTCCGGTTTGAATGTTATCCTACTCCAACATCTCCAATTTGGTGAATCTCCTACCACAATGAAACTTTTAAAGAAATCTTGTTCATTGTATTTCCAATTGTGAATTATCTTATTATTCTCTGATGCATTGTCGACTACTGTATAACAATATAAGGCATCAATATCATTTAAGAATAATCGACTTACACCAATGGGTGTTTTTTCTACAATATCAGTGGCGATAGCCAATGTAAGTATATCAAGGTTTTGTATTTCCTCTAAAATGTCAGCTTCTTCAGAAATTATTGTACTAATATTATCACTTGTGAAAACTATTGCTTCATCAATAATATCATTTTTGATTGGATATATTGTCAGTTCATTTATATTGGATGAATCCACATTAGTTAATTGTGAATTATTGGGTTCAATCATTAATAGAATATAAGTTACACTGGCGAGTAATAATATCCACGAAATCTTACGAAGGTTTTGATATTCAGCAAAAATTATTAGTATAACAGTTGCCAGTATAACTGAAAATATATGCGTATATATCATTATTTAATTTAGATAATCTTCAGCTTTATTCTTTATAAATTGATATAGAGTACCAATGGAATTTGCTCTTGAAACTGTCATGCTAAATCTAACATCTGTGTTATTAACAAAGTTGTTTAAATAATGCTCTGTTTGATTAACAATTTCTTCAGGTGTTAACTTATTTAAACCATTAATTAATAAGGCTAATTGTCCCTTTACTATCTCTGATTCAGAGTGTCCACTTAAAAACATTTTTCCATTGGTCACATTAGAATGGATATATACATTAGATGTGCATCCCTTAACCCTATTACTTTTTATTTTCCAAATATCTGGAAACATACCAAGTGTTCTACCTAATTCAATTAATTTTTTATTTACGTATTCAAGACCATTTTTTCGATAGGAATTAAAATCTAGGCGCCTTTGGTCTAAATATTTTTCAAAGTCAAAGATTGTATAGATAGTCTTATTCATTAATATAAAATTAAGAAACACATTAATAATTCTTGGGCATTATTTTAAATAAATATATGGCTACATAGCTAAATATCACAAATGTTACATCAGTTATTATTTTGTAAATTAACAGTATAATTATAATGTATTATAGAAAAATAGTTATTCTTATACTTTTTGGAATTATATCTGCTCAAGATATTGCCTTTGTCGGTGATTCAATCACTAGGAGTGGTTACAGTAACATTATAGATGATATGATTCTAACTCATATAACTCATAACTTTGGTGTGGAAGGAATAACAGTTGCTAATGGCAACTATAATTACAGGAATACCGATGAATTTCAGCAAATATTAGAATTAAAACCACAGCATACGATAGTCATGTTAGGAACAAATGATGTGAGGTATTTTAAGTCGTTGTTCGATTTGTGGGGTAGCCTTTGGATATACGAATATAGATGGTTAATAATACAGCTCAGAAAAAGTAGTAAAGTTTTATTATGTACAATTCCATATCAACTATATACAGATGACACTTTTTTAGCAATTGATAAAATAAATAATGAAATTAATAAGATTGCAAGTGAGTATGAACTTGAGGTTGCAGATATTAATTCTGCATTAGGTATACGTACTAATTACTTCAAAGAAGACGGAGTACATCCTAACAATGATGGTATTCAGATTATGGCTGAAAAAGTGTTGGAACATTTAACAGATGAATATTTAAGTAGCCAAAATGAATATTGGGAATCTGTGATTGACTATGAAGAACAAAGAAAGATAGGATGGTTTGGTTGCCAGCCCTAAGTGAGTTAATGAATTATAATTTTACTAATTTACACAATAATTTATTTGGGCACTATCAAACTCAATATAATCTCCAAAAAACTTTGATCCCTCACAGAATGTTGAGGCGTCGGCCGGATTCGAACCAGCGGATGACAGTTTTGCAAACTGTTCCCTTAGACCACTTGGGTACGACGCCAGAAATGTTATTGCAACATTAAATTTTATTTTAATATCGCGATATTTCAGAATGGATTGCTTAATCCTATGTAATCAAATTTAACATATATTATATAATGTACTAATACTATATAATTATATTTATATAGCATTATCTTGAAGAAAAATTAATTGTATATATGTATCACAAATACAGTCAACAAAATAGCAACAGAAGTTTATAATATTGTAACCTCATGCTCATAAAAATCGTTATCCCACTAGTATACCCAATTGTATTAATTTACCGTACAGTTAATATATAATATGGTACTGTATACCTTTAATAACATTAACCAAGATATATTCTGATAGGAGATGAAAAATTGAGTCCAATCGCAGAGAAAACATTAAAAATTAATAAGCTATCTTTCGGGTTGAAAATTGGATATGGGATAGGTGATATAGGAAGTAATATCTTTATTGTTACAAGTGGTTTGTTTTTACTTTTCTTCCTCACAAATGTATTAGGTGTTGAACCGGCCTTAGCTGGCCTAGTGCTCTTGTTTCCCAAATTGTGGGATGTGATCTCTGATCCAATAATGGGTGGTATATCGGATATTACTGAATCTCGTATAGGTAGAAGACGTCCATATCTGCTTGCGGCATCAATTCCATTCGGTATAATATTTTTCTTTTTGTTTTTGACTCCGAATTATGATTCTGAAATAGCAAATGCAATATACGTTGGATTAATGTTTGCACTCGGATGTACTGTTTTTACAGTGTTTAATGTCCCCTATTCAAGTATGGTTGCTGAGATGTCCGATGATTATAATGAGAGGATGTCAATCACTTCATTTAGGATGGTAGGTTCATCGATAGGTGTTTTACTAGCCGGTGGTCTTGCAATGCCACTTGTTGAAATCGGTGGTGGTGGAGAAGCAGGATTCCGTTTTATGGGCATAGTTTTAGGTTTCTTAATTACGGTATTTTGTCTTATATGTTTCTTTGGAACACGAAAAGCAAAAACTTTACCGGCTAGTGATAAAAAATCGCCTTTTAACGAACAAATCAAAATTGCTTTTAAAAACACTCCATTCAAGATGCTGATGTTGATGTATACTTTCCAATCTTTAGGTATTGGTGTACTCATGGCAGGATTAATTTATTACGTAAAGTATGCAATGGATTTGCCTGAGACTTCTATGGGTGTCGTTTTTCCAATATTAATTGTAACGGCAATTATATTTATTCCCGTGTGGCTAAAAATTGGTGTGAAGATTGGAAAAATAAAGGCATATACCGTTGGACTGCTAATTTTATCGATTATGCTATTTTCTTTGTTCTTCACAAAGTCCTATCAGGTAAACTTATTTTATGTCCAGATATTTTTATTGGGTATTGGCTTTTCTAGTTTTCAATTATTTCCTTTTTCCATGTTACCCGACACAATCGAATTTGATGAATTGCAATCAGGAATGAGACGAGAGGGAATTTTTTCAGGTATCTGGTCAAGTGCACAGAAAACTGCCTATTCTGTGGGACCAAGTATCGTTGGTTTTACTCTTTCCATGTCAGGATTTATCAATGCATCTGTGCAACCGGAAAGTGTTGAGATTGGCGTTCGAATAATATTCTGTCTATTTACAGCTGCTATGATACTTCTTAGTCTTCTACCCTTTTACAAATATGATCTAACTGAAGAGAGATTTGAAGAAATAAAGCTGATGATTCAAAAAAATAAATGATATAAAGTATCAGTGTACGAAAAATTTAGTATTGCAATAAAATAAATATGGCATAGGTGTGCGATACTTAAAGATGTGGACTGTGCAAAATAATCTATAAAGGTAAAAAAAGAAATCCCACTTATTTGTGGGACTTTTATTATTGATTTTAGGATGCTTTATTTAAACATAACAAAATATGTCTGTCAAAGCCCAACCATCTGAGAAATGGCTTAAATCCTGTAAATATATATCTAAATTTTGTAGTATTAATAATTGTCTTATCAATGATTACAAACCCTGATTGTTTTACTAAATATTCAAGTTCATTGAAATGGAATTCGTGAAAGTGGGTTTTTTTATTTCTTAAAATATTTATTCTATTAAGGGGAGTACTAATAAAAACGTTCCCATCTTCTTGCAAACATGATTTTATCCAATCCAAAAATAGCAAGGGATTCAACAAATGTTCTATAACCTCAAATATAAATATATTTGCGTAATTAGTGTGATTGTCCGTTGTCTTCCAATCTAAATTGTGGGTAGTGTTTTGGATCTTTACATTATGCTCCTTTTCTATCATATCAGTTAATAAACTTCTATCTCCACAATCAAGACATTTATTTTCAATATTAAATTTGTTTAACCATCTAACAGTTAATTCTCTCCGTCTAACATTTTTGGGATTCAGCTCATATTCCTTAGAAATAGTATTGCGTGGTATTGTTTTATTTTTCATATATACTTTAAATTAAGAAATGTATAACAATAAAATATATGGTTTATTTTATTCATACCAATATATATATACATATGAATATCTAAAATCCGTTAAAAAACCGGCATCCCGTCTGTATCCCAAAACTGAATTTATTTTACCTGTTTTCTATAGCTTCAATTCTTTTTGTTAACATAGCTATCATATCTATTTGTTCATTTGATTTTTTCATAAATGTTTTAATTACTTTAGCTTGTTCTACTGTTCTCTTTTCCAACGCTTGGAGTGCTATCATCATTATACCATCCATATCGGCTGTAGCGAGTGTCGTATCGTTACCAATAGTGCCAAAATCATCCTTGCCAAAATAATAGAATATCTCCTGTGCCATTGGTCCATAATGACGAAAATCTTGTGGATTCTGACTTTTATAATTCCATGAACCAAGTTTTAGTTTGGATATACTATTAAGAAAATATTCACCATTGACATTTAAATAATTCTCTTTTTTTGTTGAATCCGAAGCACTTCCCCAGCTATTTGCTCCTGAAGCTAATGAAGCTCCAGTAGTAGCACCTGAATTTGTATAAAGTTTATAACCTCCGCGAAATAATGCCCAATAACGGTTGCTACCACTCAATTTATGTGCAGTATAGGTTTGTGATGCATCGCTTATCATAAAAGAACCGTCGCTATCAGCATTTATCTCTATAAATTTACCAATAACAGTTGAATAATCTCCGTTTGTTTTAGTGCGGTAACCCATCGCGGTTGAATAATCTCCACTTGCGGTTGTTTGATAGCCCATAGCGGTTGAAAAATCTCCACTTGCGGTTGTCCATAAACCCATCGCGGTTGAACTATGTCCACTTGCTGTTGTACTATTACCCATCGCGATTGAAGCGATTCCAATATTTCCATCATCCCATTGTGTACCATCAACATGACCTACTCTAAAAGCTGATTTGGCAGGGTACCACATCATTCGTGTGCCTGGTCCTGTGGCAGAAATTGTTCCTGTTCCATAAGTACCTGTGAATAAGGCTCCATCAACTCCACCAACATTGAAAGCTCCATTATCAGCAGTTATTGTACGTCCTGCACCTGCTCCGCCTTGGTCATAGGCGTTGTCTAAGGTATTTCCGCCACCAAGTGATTCTATCTTATCATATACGTCGTTTTTTGTTGGTGATTCCCCATCACCGTCCCATCCAGTTCCATATACTTCGGCAACTCCATTGTCATCATCTGTTACCTTGATGGTGTTTGCTGTTACATCCGTAGCAATATCAATTCCATCTACAGTTCCACTGACCGCAATATTTCCATTTACATCTAATCGGTCACTCGGCGTAGTAGTGCCTATTCCCACATTACCACCAATAATCTCTAATTCATCATTTGTTCCATCCCAGGTAAATGATGCATCTGTTCCTCCATCTGAATTATATATTAAATTTACATTTCCTGCACCATTTCCGATTGTTACAGTACCATCATCTGTAAGTGTTGGGTCTATTTCTGTTGCTCCTCCACTTGGTGCATCAATCCAGTTAGTTCCTGTTACTGTAGAAGATAGGATTTGCCCAGATGTTCCTACGTCACCATCTTTATCTAAGAATGTACCCGATAATCTAAATGAGCCGTTTGCATAAACAGGTCCCACAAATTGGCCGGCATATGTAGAACCTTCAGAATAAATACCTATTCCTGCGGCCATTGCCGTTGAATTAAAATATCCACCATATTTATTTCCCTGTCCATATACACCTGTACCATCCATTGCTGGAGATGAAAAATGTCCCCCAAAATTTGCCCCTGTTGCTGATGCAGTACCCTTTACTCCAGCTCCGGTTGCTGCATTACTATTACCATAAACACCATAAGTAGAACCTGTTGTTGAAATTTGATTACCATAAATTGCAGTAGTACCATCATTCTCAACTGATAGTTTAGATGATGGATTTGATTTTCCAATTCCAACATTACCCGAAACAGTTGAATACATATCATTACCGCTAATGGTCCAATCACTATCAGTACCACCACCTATAGATTGTATCTTATCATATACATCATTCTTTGTAGGTGCTTGAACATCTGAATCCCATCCTGCTCCATATACCTCAGATACACCATCATCATCATCAGTTTCTTTGGCTGTATTTGCGGTTACATCAGTAGCTATATCAACTCCATCTACTGTTCCACTTACTTTTATATTTCCATCAACATCTAAAGCTTCTGATGGATTAGTTTCACCTATACCAACTTTACCATCAGCTTGCACTCGTAAAAGTACTTTATCAGCTGAATCAGTTATATCATAGGTCTCGTTTGCAGTGGTACCCCCTAATTTAGCGGTTATGTCCTGGGCGTTAATTGAAATTGTAAATAGAAATAAGGATACACATATCAGTATTGCGATTTTCATCATAGCCTCTTTAGAGTAATTAATGGTGATAATAGGAATGATTAATCTACTTTTATTAAGCAAGATGTTTCAATGTGTAATACAGAAATGTTATATTTTTAGAATATGTGATAAAAAATACTTCTCTGATTGAAAGAAGCACCTCCACCCTATTTGAAATATATATATAATTTCCAAAAACTACCCCCTATTAAATCGGTATCCCGCAGGTATCCCAATTTATGCAATGCTAAATGAGGCTTAGTGGGGTTTAATGAAGGATAGAAGCAGAAACAAAGAGAGTTAGAAGACTCTACTATGTTCTCCTAACTCTTTGTGTATACTACCTTTAAATATGGTCGGGGCGAAAAGATTTGAACTTTCGACCTCTTGACCCCCAGCAATACGTCCATAGTCAGTAACTTGATTTATTACGAGACTTACAGCTACTCAATAAACATGGTATCCCGTCTGTATCCAAATATTGAAAACATTAATTAACTATTGTATACTAATATTACGTCAATTTGTTACATTAACCACTTTTACTTTCACACTATATGGCCTCGCCGGATTTCCCTCGCTCCGTAATTCATATTTGCGCCCAGCTACAGCATTCCAATAAACAACTTTATCAAATTTATATTTTATGGTTTGTCGAGCAATTCCCATCTGATGTGTTTGAGTTTTTTTTACTATTAAGTGTAAGTCATGCAATCCTGGTTTCACCTGTAATATTGTACTGTTAGGAGTCCCTTTTAACTCAACATTATTAAATTTATAAATGTAATATTTAGCACTTGCAGTAAGTAACGCAATGTCACTTTCTTGGAGTTCTGGACCATCATATAATTTTATTGTTGTTGCACAAGAATTACATATCAGTAAAATGAATAAAATCACTGTGATTGTAATATGTTTCTTCATAATAAAAATCCTAATTTATTAATAATTGTTGGGCTGCATTTCGTAAGAAAAACACATCAGATTCCTTAGATACAGTCAAGAGATCGTCTTTGCTAAGTGGAGACAGGAGATATTCGCAGATTTCGTTAATATTTATATATGGCAGGTGTAATTTATTTATTTTCTGTACGGATTCTTGCAATAATCCCTTTTGACCTTCATAAATAAACTTTTTAGTTTTATCATCTGTTTTGATAATAATATGATATATTAATCTTCTCCAAGTACCTATTTTAGCTTGCTTAAATTGATCCCAATAATAGACTTTTTCATTATTATGTATTTTTATATCAATCGTAAAATTGTTGTTAAAATTCTTCCATATTTCATCATTTTGAATGACTTTAAGAGCACCAAGTTTTGATAGATTATTAAATTCGTCTTTGTTTTTATCTATGATATCAATTATTTCATCGTAGAAGTCATCCTCATCCAATTTATTTAGTGCAATAATTTGTATCTCCTTGTGTTTGCTGCTTTTTACAATATCTATTAAAAATTTTTGATTAGTGATTTTTCGCACCGCAGGTAATGCAACACGCCAAACTTTCTCATTTTTCACAATCCCAGTTAAGATATTTTGATCGGTTATTTTTTCTGCTGCAGCTGCTCTTATACTCCAATCTCTATCATTACTCACAATCTCAGTTAAAATATTTTGATTTGTTAATTTTTTGATAGCAGCTACCCGAACACCTGTTTTTTTATCATTTTTAGCAATATCTACTAAAATACTTTGATCAGTTATTTTTTTTATAGCAGCTATTCTAACATCACTACTATTCGAATTGTTTTTAGCAATATCTACTAAAATACTTTGAGCAGTTATATTTTCTACAGCAGCTTTTTGAGCACTATGATTCATATTCTTAATAGCAATACTTTTCAACTCTTCACAAGCTTTGACATTCCCCTTAGAACATTTTTTAGCCAATTTTTTAACTGTTTTTAAATTAGCTTGTGCTATAGCAATATTGAGAGAGAGTGTGGCAAGAATTATAATTAAGAAATATTTCTTTTTCATATTAATATTCCTCTGTAATACTAAATTGTAATTTACGAATAATAGTAAATTAACTACTCAAATTAGTTTGATGATATCAGCTCTATACACCTATAAAGAGTTTTTTATCCCTGCGGTGTGCAAGCGTACTTTATATATAATAAAGACCCCCCGCCCTCCAATGGCATGGGTGGGGGGTACTTTAATTAATAATTCAAACTACTAATTGACGACCTCTTGACTATTAGTTAAGTGCTTTATAGAGGGTAAATACTATTCGGTATCCCGTCTGTATCCACAATATTTTGTTATTTGCTTATGACAAATAATCAGTGTACAATTTTTAACAAATCACCTGTTCTATATAAATCACCTGCAACAAGACCTGCTGTTTTTGCAGTAGCATTATTTGTATATTCGATTAATCCAACAATAGACAATTTAGAACCTGGTGAATTTGTTCCTATACCAATATTGCCACCCTTCCTTATAAACATTTCAGTAGTTACACCGTTATCAGTAGAGAAAGCCATACCTTCATGAGGTTCATTAGGGCGAGCGAAGATGCCTAATGTATGAAATTTTGGACCTATTATGTTTCGTTGTCCACTATTAACATCACTTGATAATCTAATATTACCATGAACATCTAAAGCCTCCCATGGGTTATCCGTTCCAATACCAACATTACCACTAAAATAGCCTCTACCTTCAAAATATCCTGCCCATCCTTGTAAAGCGGTACACTTTCCCCGTACTCCATAAGCTTTTCCCACATTATTGGTATATTCTGATACGCCATAGACACCACACGCAGACTCTTCCTTTCCTAATCCTTTGACACCAATCCCCCATCTTCCTTCTACTTCAAAAAATCCGCCATAATTTTGTTCAGGTTCTGTATTAATATATGTGTTTGTAGCAATTGCATAAACGCCCACTCCTTGTTTAGAATGTGCCTCAAAATATCCTCCCCAGCCCCAACGACCATCTGTTTTACTTGCTACACCATAAACACCACGACCTTTATTTCCTTTAGCTTCAAAATATCCGCCATAGTTTGGTCCATAATCAGTATAACTTGCTATCCCAAAAACTCCACGTCCAGTTTTGCCTTTAGCTTCAAAATATCCACCATAGTTTTCAATAATTCCGGTATTAAATGCTACACCTCGTATAGCCACCGATTTATTCGTCCTTCCAAATATTGCAGTTACATTGTTACCATTTCCACCTACACTTAATTGTGATAGTGGATTTAGGGTACCAATGCCGACCTTATCAGTATTAGTATTTAGTCTTACTACGGTTCCAACATCAGTCCAACCATTTTGGGCAAAAGCAGAGCTTGCGATAACAAAGGTAATTAATAACATTATTGTTTTTTTCATAAGAACTCCTTGTTTTATTGATGAAATATTGAATAGAGATTTGTTGCAAAGAAGATGCAGAATTTTTACTTGAAAGGACTCCCCTGTTATAATTTATTACTTTCATAGTACACCTCGCTGTGTACTTTAATTATAGAATTACCGTTTACCGAGTTTCAATAATGCGTAAAGAACTATAATTCGTAGATATTAGTTAAATATTCTACGATATAATTGTCTAATTATCAATATCAAGTGGAAATTAACGATTAGCTGTAGTGGAAATGCTTAGACAAATAATTGTCTCAGAGAGAGAGAAGAACCTCCACCCTATTTGAGTGCTATATTTGAATAATTCCCAAAACAACTCCCCTATTTATACGACCTCTTGACATACAGTTAAGTGTTTTATTAAGGAGAAATAAGAATTGGTATCCCGCAGGTATCCCAATTTATGCGATGCTAAATGAGGCTTAGTGGGGTTTAATGAAGGATAGAAGCAGAAACAAAGAGAGTTAGAAGACTCTACTATGTTCTCCTAACTCTTTGTGTATACTACCTTTAAATATGGTCGGGGCGAAAAGATTTGAACTTTCGACCTCTTGACCCCCAGTCAAGCGCGCTAACCGGGCTGCGCCACGCCCCGAATTGTTTGGAAATTAGGAAGAATTATTAAAAATTATATTAACTATTTATTATATCTAATATTGATTTTAATTGATCTCGTACTTCAAGTAAAACAGATACTTCTTTGCTACTACTTACGACAGTAGGTTTACTTTTTTCAACAGTACTTTCCTCAGTTGAATCAGTGACTTGAGGTGTTATTGCTAATTGATTCCTTGCTCCTTCAATTGTAAATTTTTTATCGTATAATAATTCTTTGATTTTATTGATTGTATCAATATCTTTTTTACGATAAGTCCTATTCCCTGCTCTATTTTTTGGTGGTTTTAATTCACGGAATTCTGTTTCCCAATATCTTAGAACATAAGATTTTAGATCGGTAAGTTTGCATACCTCACTTATCGAGTAGTATAATTTTTTTATCTCAGTATCTTTATTAGTCATATTATTTATCTTAAAGTATTACTTTATATTATGAAAAATATGCTATTTAAGCAATACTTTATGTAAACGTTGGATAATACGTTATGATACAAGCTATTGATTGACATATTTATTATGAAAATCAATCCAAAGTGGCAATATACTTTCAAGTGATTCTTTCGATGGTAAAAATGCTATGCGTAAATGATGTGTACCGGTCTTTTGTCCAAAACCTAATCCGTTAACTACACATAATCCAGTTTGAGTTAATAACTCCATACAATAGTCATAATCAGTGGTATTAGATGGCAGAATGTTCATTCTTGGAAATAAGTATAATGCACCGATTTTTCCGAAACATTCCATTCCATCCATTTTTTCAAATGATTTTTTGATTAGTGTCGCTTTAGCGAATAGATCATCCAATATGTTTCGTTTCTCTATGGTAAATAATTTATACGCATCGGTGTTCTTTTGTGGAGGATTAACCATTAAATACACCAACGTTTGACCAATTGTATTTGAGCATAAATTAACTGATGATACCTTAAATAGCAGCTCGATAAATGATAAATTAGAATTACTAACATTTGGTGGGTTTCTTACCTCTAAATACCCACCTCTTTGTCCACATTCTCCATAAAAACCCTTAGATGCACTGTGCAAACTAAATAATGAGATTTTCCTACCACCAATTGCTTTTGCAAATGATATAAATTCACCACCGTATAAATTTTCTTGATATACCTCATCAGCAATTATAGCTAAATCATTTTCTTCTGCGAAATCAACAACCTGCATAATGCTTGATTTGTCTAAAATAGCACCTGTTGGATTACCTGGATTTATTACAACAATTGCTTTTACATTTATTTTATTTGATTTGGCTTTTTGATATGATACATCTAGTATTTCTTTATTTAATGTCCATTCATTATCTTCGTCTGGATAATAGTTAACTTGTGTACCACCACAACGCTTAATTGTTGCGGAATACAATGGATATTGGGGAATAGGTATCATTACACCATCATTTTTATCAGTAATTAGTAATTCTAATACCCCTTTAGCCCCCTCACTAGCCCCATCGGTTAGAAAAATGTTTTCAGGATTTGAATGTAAATTAGATTTTGATAAGTTTATATTATCTCGCTTATCGATATAATTTGCGACCGATTCACGAATAAAATATTGTCCCTTGCTATCTGTATATGCACCTAAGCCGGTTTCCATATTAGTTAGTAATTCTTCACTTACGGTAATAGCATGTTTAGAAATATTATCAAAATTATTAATAGGATTTTGAGTTAAATGTTTCTCCCTTTTAATAATATTTGGATTTTCTATTAATGATAGAACATCACGATAAAATGTGATTGGTTTTTGCCCAAGCGCCTGTGGATTACCAATATTACAAGGAATTATTTTTTTCCCTTGTTGCTTTAATTTCGCAGCTCGTTGAGGAATTGGTCCTCGCACTGCATATTCTAAATCGATGATATTTTGATTTACATGAATACTTTTCATTAAAAAGTCCTATTATACAGTTAAATAAAAAGGGCGTTTAAAAACGCCCTTTACTATTATCTTCGGTTTTTTGAATAATCTTTCCTTCCACGACGATCTCGATTTCCACTGTTTCTACTTCGAGAATCTCTATCTCTCTTTTCAGGCTCCTTATAACCTTCAGGTTTTGGTAATAAAGCTTTACGGCTAAAGGCTAATTTACCCTGATCATCAATTCGAATTAATTTGATACGTATATTGTCACCTGATTTTACAACATCTTCAATACGTTCAGTCCGCTTCCAGTCAAATTCAGATATATGTACAAGTCCTTCTCTACCAGGAGCAAATTCTACGAAAGCTCCAAAAGTCATCAGTCTTGTAACTATACCATCGAATTCCATGCCAATCTCAGGTTCAAATGTAATTGCTTTTACTAATTCTACGGCATCGTTGCATTTTGCGGCATTGTCTCCGGCTACTGTAACCATACCATCGTCTTCAACATTTACATCGCATTCTGTATCAGCAATAATTTGCTTAATGTTTTTTCCTCCGGGTCCAATTAGAGCACCAATTTTTTCAGGATCAATTTGAACGAACAAAATTCGCGGCGCATAATCAGATAGTTTATTCGCTTCAGGCGATGCCTTATCCATTAAGTTTAATATATGTAAGCGACCTTCTTTTGCTTGAGAGAGTGCTTCAGTCATCAAGTCAAAAGATATTCCATCAATCTTAAGATCTAACTGGATAGCTGTAATTCCATCTTCAGTTCCTGCAACCTTAAAATCCATATCACCTAAATGATCTTCCACTCCTAAAATATCGCTAAGAATAGCGTGTTTCCCATTTTCAAGGATTAAACCCATCGCGATACCGGAAACATGCTTCTTAATCTTAGCACCTGCATTCATTAGTGATAGAGAACCACCACATACTGATGCCATAGATGACGAACCATTTGATTCCATTATTTCCGAAACCAAGCGAATGGTATATGGAAAATCTTCATAATCAGGCAAGACAGGTTTTAAAGCACGTTCTGCTAAATTACCATGTCCGATCTCCCTTCTACTAGTAAAACCAATTCGCCCTACCTCTCCAACAGAATAAGGTGGAAAATTATAATGTAACATAAAATTCTTCTTATAATCGTCAACCATTCCATCAATAATTTGTTCATCTCTTTTTGATCCGAGAGTGGTAACAACTAATGCTTGTGTTTCGCCACGAGTGAATAGCGTAGAGCCATGCGTTCTAGGCAAAACCCCCTGTTCAATTGTAATTTGACGAATATCAGTTAATTTTCTGCCGTCGGAACGAATTCCTTTATCAAGAATTTGACCTCGAAAGGCAACTTTGAATTTATCATCAATTATTCCCTTAATTTCTTTTTCTGATTCAGGAAATTCTTCTTCTAATTTTGCTAAAGTATCTGTACGTAATGCGTCAGTTGCATTTTGACGTTCCATCTTATCAGCAATTTTGATGATTTTTGTGATTTCTTTTTCAACTAGTTTATTTACTTGTGCTTCAAGTTTATCGTTTTTCTCAATTGGATCAACATCTCGTTTGACAACATTAAGGTCTTTTATCATCTCATTTTGTAAATCGATAATATCGACAATACTAGTGTGAGCAAATTTCAATGCATCAATTAATGTTTCTTCAGATATTATCTTAGATTCACCTTCAACCATTACAATTGAATTCGCGTTTCCTGAAACAATCAATTCAATAGTAGATTCTTCCATTTCTTCGATTGTAGGGAATATGATAAATTTATCATTAATCATCCCAACAGAAACTGTTGCAATTGGTCCATTAAATGGAATATCTGACACAGATAGAGCAGCAGATGCTCCAATTCCTGCTAAAACACCAGATGGATTAACACCATCACTTGCAAGAACAGTAATTATAACTTGTGTTTCATTTCGAAATTCTTTCGGGAATAATGGACGAATCGGTCTATCAGTTAGACGACTTGTCAATACTTCTTTTTCAGATGGCCTTGCTTCACGTTTAAAAAATCCACCCGGAATTTTTCCACCGGCATAATGCCGTTCACGATATTCAACCTGTAACGGGAAGAAATCTATTCCTTCTCTTGGCTCATTGGCAGCATTAACTGCCGTTAAAATTGTAGTTTCTCCATATGTTACCATAACAGCACCATCGGATTGGCGAGCAATCTTTCCTGTTTCAAGACTTAACGTCCTTCCACCGATTTCTCTTTTATAAATTTTCATTAAATATATTATCCTCTTATACCTAAGTCTTTTATCAATTTAGTATAAGACTCAGGATTTGTTTTCATTAAATATTTTATCATTCTTTTGCGCTGCGACACCAATTTTACAAGTCCGTGACGAGTATGTTTGTCCTTTTTATGAACTTTTACATGCTCTGTCAAATCACGAATTCTTTGTGTTAGCAATGCAATTTGTGATTCGGCTGAACCTGAATCACTATCATTTTTTCCATATTTGGAAATAATCTCTTTTTTCTTCTCTGCACTTAATGGCATTTCTTCTCCTCTTTATGTCTGCTCATATTTTTTCAACAGACTTTTACATAATGTTTCATCATTAATTAATTGTTTCTTCAAATCTTCTTCAGATTTAAATTTCTTTTCATCTCGAATTCTTTCTAAAAATTCGATATAAACCTTACGTTGATATAAATCAGTGATCTCAGGATCAAAAAAGTGAACTTCCATAATCAATTCATCTTCACTGAATGTTGGTCTAACACCAAAGTTACACATTCCATACAATTGATGTCCATCAACTCTTCCACGTGTAAAATATACTCCCGGTTTTGGTAATAATTGATTTTTCTCAATAGGAATTATATTTGCAGTTGGGAAATCTAGCAAATGGCCTCTGCCCTTTCCATGAACGACAGTTGCTTCAAATCCGAATACGCTTCCCAATTCAAAAGATGCACGTCTAACAAAACCATTTTGAATTAATTCTCTTATACCGGTACTAGATATCTTATTTCCTTCATCTGAAACCGGTTCAATGATATCTAATCCAATATTGTTATCTTTACAATAATTTTTCATAAAGCTCGGAGAACCTTCCCTATCCTTACCAAAATGATGATCATATCCAATAACAATATATTCAGGATTTAACTTTGGTTCTATTATAGAATCCAAAAATGCTTTGGCAGGTAATTGTGAAAATTCTTGTGTAAATGGAATTACAATCACATTATCAATTTGTAACTTTTCAAATATTGATAATTTCTGTTCCAGGCTTTGTATTAGTGATATTTTATCATTGGTTAATACTTGACGCGGATGCGGATCAAATGTTACAATAATAGATTCAACTCCTTTAGCTTGTCCCAATGACACCAAATGCTTCAGAATCTCTTGATGACCACGATGTAAGCCATCAAATGTACCAATTGTTAGTAAACTGTTTTTGAACTGAGGAATTGAGTCTAAGCTGAAATATTTTTCCATTTTTTCTCAAATTCCTCTAATTGCATGGCATCATCTACTAAATATTCCCCCACAGATGATCTAATGAGTTTTGATAGATGCCCTACTGTTCCCAATGCTTTAGCAATGTCACTACCCAAAACACGAACATAAGTTCCTTTTGAACACGTTACTTTAAACTTTATACTGTTTTTAGAATACTCTATCAAGTCTATTTCTTTGATATTAATTTCTTTTGGCTCTCTTTCAATTTCAATATTCTTACGAGCTAGTTCGTATAATTTTTTACCACCAACTTTTTTTGCTGAAAACATTGGCGGAATTTGTTCTTGATATCCTTTGAAATCTATTAATGCATTATATATAATATCAGTCGATAACTCTGGAACATCAGATTTAGTTATTATTTCCCCTTCCGTATCCAATGTATTTGTCTCTTCGCCTAAAGTTAGAGTTGCTATATATGTTTTGTAATCAGAGCTAATATCAGTGAGCTTTTTTGTATCTTGTCCTGTCCCGATTATTAATACTCCTTCAGCAAATGGATCAAGGGTGCCCGCATGGCCAACTTTCTTCTCTTTTGTAATTCCTCTAACCTTCTTAACAACATTAAAAGATGTCCACCCTACTGGTTTATAAATATTAATTATCATTTTTAATAGAGCTAATTATTTTTTCAATATTTTCGCTGTATTCCAACGTTTCATCATAATAAAATTGTAATTCAGGAATATGTTTTATATGTAATTCGGGAGCTAAATATTTTCTAAATGGACCACGTAATTTGTTCATTCCGTCAATTATATCCTGGCGGTCTAATCGTGGTTTAATTATACTGAAAAATATTTTTGCATGTCTAAAGTCAGTGGTAATTTGCGCTTTAGTAAATGTAACGAATCCAAGATGTGATAAATCGATATACTTTGTTACAATTTCACCAAATATTTCTAATATTTGGTGTTCTATTCTTTCAGTACGTTTGTACGGCTTTTCTGCTCTCAAGATTAATCAAGTTTCCGTTTAACTTTTATGATTTCATATACTTCTATGATATCATTCTCATTATATTTTTTTACATCTTCTAAACCGATACCGCACTCTAAACCTTCTTTCACTTCCTTCGCATCATCTTTAAAACGTTTCAGAGAAGTGACCGCCTTATTATCGAATAGAACTTCATCGTCCCGAATTAAACGAGCAATTGCATTACGTTTAATAATTCCGTCTTCCACTTTAGAACCTGCAATGAAACCAATTTTTGGAATTTTAAATTGAGTCAGTACAATTGCTTTTCCAATAATTTCTTCTTTTTGATCAGGTTCCAATAGTCCTTCCAGTGCAAGTTTAATTTCTTCGACAACTTTATATATAATACTATACGTTCTAATTTCAACACCTGATCGTGTCGCTTCAAGTTTGGCATTAGAACCTACTTGAACATTAAAACCTACTATAACGGCTTTAGAAGCCTCAGCAAGCAACACATCGGATTCCGAAATCATTCCAACAGATTTGTGTATAACATTAATACCAACTTCACCAGTATTCAGTTTCAATAAAGTTTCCGAAAGTGCTTCGATAGATCCGTCTACGTCACCTTTAATGATAAGTGGTAGCTCTTTCATATTGCCTTCTTTGATCATCATAGACATTGAATCTAAAGTATGAGCAACTATTTTCTTTTGTTCAATCTCGCGACGACGACGCTGTCTTTCGCTGGCAATACGTTTCAATTCCCGCTCATTTTCTATAGCGACAAATACATCCGCTGCCTGTGGTACTTTATCAAAACCTAATATTTGGACGGCATCCGAAGGGAAAGCTTTTTTTATTCTTTTACCTCGTTCATTCATAATAGCACGAACTTTTCCGGGATAATTATTACATAGGAACGGTTCGCCAATACTGAGGGTTCCTTTTTGAATTAGTACAGTAGCAATTGGACCATAACCTTTATCAAGTTTTGAATCAATTACTGTACCTTTTGAGAGACAATCTCTATTAGCTTTTAATTCAAGCATTTCAGATTCAAGGATAATTGCTGATAATAAATCATCAATTCCATCACCACTTATTGCTGAAGAGGGTATACTTTGTACTTTACCGCCCCAATCTTCAACCAATACATTATGATCCGACAGCTGACGTTTAACACGATCAATATCAGACCCCGGCTTGTCAATCTTATTGATCGCAACAACTAGAGGAGCTCCTGCTGCTTTAGCGTGATCAATTGCTTCGATTGTTTGCGGCATCACCGCATCGTCAGCAGCAACAACGAGAACTACAATATCTGTAACTTGTGCACCTCTTGCACGCATTGCTGTAAATGCTGCATGACCGGGGGTATCAATAAAAGTTATTGTTTTTCCGCCATCAATTTCAACTTTGTATGCACCAATATGTTGAGTAATACCACCGGATTCTCCCGCTACAACATTTTCTTTTCTGATATAATCTAAGATAGAGGTTTTTCCGTGGTCAACATGTCCCATTACTGTAACAACTGGCGCACGTAGAATTGCATTGTCCAGGTCTTCTTCTGTTGCTTCAAACGAGAACAATTCACCACCATCCGTAGTTTCTTGTTCTGCACTAAAACCGAATTCTTCAGCCAATAATTCTATTACATCCCATTCCAACCTTTGGTTTATTGTCGCCATCATACCTAACCCAAAGCATGCTTTTATAATATCTCCTGATGGCACATTAAATATATTTGACAATTCATCAATGCTTGAAAACTCTGCAATCTTTACATTATTTATACCTTCTGATGATTGTGTACCATCAGAATCATCGCGGTCTTTTTTATAGGATTTTTTTCTTTTACGAGTATCTATTTTAGCTAAAGTTTGACGAACACGATCTTTTGTTTTCTGTGATGCCGAGCTATCTCCTGCTTTTCCATCTTTGTGATCCTTCTTAGCACTAGAAGTACTTCGTGGATCTATTTCTGAGAGCGTAATTTTTCGAAGTTTATGTTTTTTTGATGACTTATCTTTTAAGCTTTCAGTTGATATGGATTCTTTTTTCCTATCATCTACAACTTTTGTTTGTTTTGCGTCGGAAGCTATTTTTACTTCTTTTATTGGCTTTTTTTCTTCAACCTTTATTTTTTCAGTTTCTTTCTTTTTTTCTTCAAGTTTTAATTTTTCAGCTTCGGCTTTTTCCTTGTCCTCTGCAATCTTTCTTTTCTTGGCTATCTCTGCTTCTTTAGCTTTGATATCTTCCTGTTGCTCTAATTTTCTTTGATCATCAAGAGATAATAACTTTAATTTTTTACCCGTAGCTTGTCTTTCCTGGATTCTTGTATCTTGTATTTCTCGTCTAACTTGATCTTTACGGTATCTATCAATATTGGCCTTATCTTTTGCAAATTCCGCTAAAATTAGTTGATGTGTATTTTCATCAACTGGGGACATATGACTTGCTACATCAATACTTTTATTTTTTAAAAAAGATAAAATTTCGGTATGAGAGATATTTAACTCTTTAGCGATTTGAAAAATTCTAAGTGGTCGATTAGCCATTAATTAATATTACCCTACTTTATTATTCCTGAGTTTCTTCAGTTGAATCTGTCTCAACATCTTCCGAGTTATTAGGTTCTTTATCAATTTCTAAAAAAGATTGTACAAGATTGTAAATTTCCTCCAAACTATCTTCTGTAATGCCATCTGCAGCTAGTAATTTATGTTCATTAGCAGCTAATAATGTTGCAACGTTGGTAATATAAATCTCCGATAAACCTTGCAGTGCATCTTTTGGAAATTTTGGTATACTTTTTAAAGTAGTTTCCTGGTTTTTAAGGAACGTCTCATATTCTGTTGGACTATAAGCATCAATTCGGTATTCTGTAAGTTGTGATGCTAAATTTATATTTACACCACCCTTACCAATTGCTGTTTCTAGTTCATCTTTATCAAAGATTGCAACACAATATTTTCTATCATCATCAATATGTAATTCAATTGGCTTTGCAGGTGACAATGCACGTGTAATGAGAATTTCTGGTTTCTCGCTAAAATTCACTATATCAATCTTCTCATTGTTTAATTCGCGAACAATTGCCTGTATACGGCTACCTCTCATTCCTACGCAAGCTCCAACTGCGTCAATACGTCTATCATGCGAATTTACGATGATCTTTGCACGTTCTCCGGGATGCCTAGCAATCTTAGTAATTTCAATAATTCCATCTTCTATTTCGGGGACTTCCATTTCAAATAATTTAAATAAGAAATGGTTATCTGATCGAGAAACAATAATATCAGGACCTTTTGCCGTAATCTCAACTGACTTAATTATAGCTCGAGTTGTATCGCCACGACGGAATCTTTCAGTTGGAATTTGTTCCCAACGTGGCATCCTTAATTCAGCATGATCAATATTAACATAAATATTATCACGTTGAACTTGATGAACAACTCCAATAACAATCTCCCCAACACGATTGGCATAATCTTCATAAATATATTTACGCTCTACATCAACAATCCTTTGAGAGAAGAATTGCTTGGCATGTGCTATAATTCTACGGCTAAATATTCGTGGATCGACAACTTCAACAAAAGGATCCCCAACTTGCAGATCGCCCAAGTCAGGATCTTGTTTCAACACTTCCTTTAGAGTAATCTCAAAATGAGGATTTTCGACAATATCAACAATTGTTTTTTCAGCATATATTTCGATTTCACCTTTGTCAAGGTTAACTATGACACTGCAATTGGATGAATCTTCATTTTGTTTTTCAATAATGTACAAAAACAATTGTTCAATTATGGATCCAAGTTCAGCTCGATCAATATTTTTTTCGCGTGCTATCTCAGAAAATACTTCGATTAATTCTCTATTTATCAAAATTCCTCCAATGCTAACTAAATGATACTATAATTTTTGCCTGTTTAATATCGACATAGTTAACATGACTAATTTTTTTATGAAATTGGATGAATATTCCTTTTTCATCAATATCTTTCAATGTTGTTTTAATTGATTTAACAGAATCTTCAGTAATATATTTTAATTTCAATTGTCGACCAATATTTTTTCTAAATTGAAACGGTTGTACTAAATCTGCATCAATTCCAGCAGACGTAACTTCCATTTTATAACCGCTTGAAAAATGTTTATCAATAACCTCTGAATCTCGAATAGTACGCGTAACACTAGCAATTACATCGATAGTTATCGGTTTTTCCGAATCCACAATAACTCTAACCAAATCTCCTTGGCGGTTCTCTTGAACATCCATCAAATGAATATCCGGATCAAGTAACTTTTTAATATTATTTACTAATTCATCCATCTTATACAAACGAAAAGTGGGCATATCACCCACTTTCCATCGTCAAATTTATCTGTAATTGTAATATTTTACAAGGAATTAACTGCTAATTTTACCCCTCGATTCTTCCCTGCAATTCCTCAGCAGTTTTTTTTATAGAAAATAATATATTCTCTTGTTCCAAAATATCATTAACAATTCTTAGCGCCTTATCTGTTTTTCCATTTTCAAATAATTGATTTGCTAATAATAATGACATTTCTTGGTGATACACTGTATTTTCAGCAAACTTTGTACCTTTTTGTAAATATTTCTCTGCATCTTTACTATTGCTATTTATTAAGGCAATTTCGGATAGTAATCTATAAGCTGTTGTTATTAATATTGCATTATCACCTTTCTTGACGTATTCATTTAGATATTCCGATGCTGATACAATTTCTCCATCATCATAAAACATCTTGCCGAGGTAATATTTTCCGGTAATACTTGCACTTGTCCCGTTATAATCATCTACTAGTGTTTGTAGTTGAAATTTTGCATTTTCTAGATCGCCCATATCTTGTGTCAATATGGATTTCCCAAGTAATGCTTCTCCTTCTGCCCCAGAATTGATTCGATTATTATTCAAGAAATAGATAACTGCAATTACTGCAATTACACCAAATGCTATCCGATAAATGATTTTCTTCTTATCTTGTAACCATTGCTGTCCATTGTTTATGAACTCTAAAAAAGGGTCTTTTTTAATTTCTTGTTTAGAAATCTTTCTTTTAGGTTTTAACATCAAATTCTCCTATTTAAAATAATATTTCTGTAGGCTCGAGAGGAGTCGAACCTCTATCTAATCCTTAGGAGGGACTTGTTCTATCCATTGAACTACGAGCCCATCACTTAAAATAACGTGCGGAAGTTACAGCAATACTTAATTTTCGCAAAAGTAATATACCTTACAATTTTAATGAAACAATGTTTGATATATTTCATAATATAACATGCAAACAATATGAAATATTTTATAAATATATTCTCACTATTAATAATCGTTGGAGTAATGACTTTAATGGCCCAGACAAAAGAAAACAAATTCAACAAATTAACTTTAGATGAAAAATATATTATCCTTGACAAAGGTACAGAACGTCCCTTTATCGGAGAATATGATATGCATTTTGAAAAAGGTGTATATCTATGCAAACAATGTGATGCTCCTTTGTATAAATCCGAAGATAAATTCGATTCACATTGTGGATGGCCAAGTTTTGATGATGAAATTCCGGATGCTGTAAAACGCATACCTGACGCGGACGGCAAACGAACTGAGATAGTATGTGCCAACTGTGACGGACATTTAGGACATGTATTTTTAGGTGAAGGTCTCACTGATAAAAATACTCGACATTGTGTTAATTCAATTTCAATAAATTTTGACCCCATGGTCGCCGATAATAAAACTGAAAGAGCAATATTTGCTTCAGGATGTTTTTGGGGCACTGAGTATCATTTATCAAAATTAGAAGGTGTAATTTCCACTACAGTAGGTTACACGGGTGGCACAAAGGATAAACCGACATATAAAGAAGTTTCTAATGGCAATACAGGCCATGCAGAAGCAACTGAAGTAGTTTACGATCCCTCTAAAGTTACGTATGAAGAACTTGCAAAATTATTCTTTGAGACACACGATCCTTCTCAAGTGAATAGGCAAGGTCCCGACATCGGAACACAATACCGTTCAGGTATTTTCTATCTTAATGAGAATCAAAATAAAATTGCAAATAAGTTGATTTCTATATTAGAAAGTAAAGGTTTAAATATTGCTACTGAAGTAACTAAAGCTTCCACTTTTTGGAACGCAGAAGATTATCATCAAGATTATTATGACATTAAAGGCTCAACCCCTTATTGTCATATTTATACTAAACGATTCTAACTTGTTATATTACCCCTGCCCTATCACTCCGGTAGAATAATCTAATTCAGAGCCAAATGCACTATGAGGTATAGAAAAAATTATTAGTGTCACTATAGCTGCTAAAATTGATAAATACGGTCTGTCTTTCTTCCAATTACCAACTACTGCCAATATCCAAAATATAAAGGCAACTAATGTTTTATTATCGGTTAGATCCCAACCGAAAGGAACTCCTGTCCACAATTCTCCGAATGCAAACTTCTGAACTACCGGACCAAGCGTCATACCACTAATTGCTATAAATATTAATGTAACTATTCCATAAATTTTATGTTTCTCTTTTTTACCAAGTGCTAGTAATCCGGTTAAATTTGCAAATAACATCCCAAAAAACATAAAAAATATATGTGGAATTAATACTGCAGCAGGAACATCGCCTTTAAAGCGGATTACTACAGAACCAGTATTTAATATCTCATTCTCGGTTTCTGCTTCATATAGTTTTACAAAATATTCTAATTTGCCTGCAGGTGATTGATTTGGAAGGTGTGCGATTAAATTTTCACCGTCCCTTACCATTGTTATTTCAATAAAATCATCCGACGAAGGATACCTTTTATATAATATTTTACCTTGTACCCTAGGGTCATTTATATTTACGGAAACCTCGCAGGGTTTTGTACTACTATTGCTACGGAGTAGTTTTGTTTTATATTGCTGATCGGCAAATGTAAAATTAATTTTCTTTGGATAAGTTGGCCCCGTTGCTCGTTGGTAAACCGCCGCACTTAAAGTTATTATTATGGCTAAAAGCCAATAAAATATAGTCTTGTTCACTTATTAGGCATCCTTATTTACATTTTTTATTTTACAAATATTAATTCCAATTAATACTCCACTAAATAGGAATATTAAAAATTGTGGAAGACTAGCTTCACTAGTGCTAAAAAATACTATAGCAACTCCAAGAAATGCCAGAATTAATGCATAATGTTTTATCACTTTATTTTTCATTTTTTGCTGTCCTATTTAATATTTAATTACGATTTATTTTGTTGTGACATATTTGTCACATCTTTAATTAATCCGTTAGATATGTAATATTTCTTATTTTCATTATCTATTAAAACTGTAGAGCGCATAGTGATTTTTACTACATTACCTTCAAAATTACCAATTTTAACTCTATCACCAACTCCATATTGGTTTTCAATTAAGATAAAAAGTCCAGAAACAAAATCTTTAACCAATGATTGAGCTCCAAAACCTACTGCCAATCCAATAATTCCGGCGCTTGCTAATATTGGTCTAATATCAATACCTGATAGATTTAGAACCATAAATAATATCAATGAATAAATAAAAACATTACCTATGGATTTAATAATTTGTCCAAGTGTATTTGCCCGTTTTTCTTGTTGCGATGTATGGCTATCATCACCATCATCTGATAATTTCACAACGTGTTTAACTATAAATTTTAATATTATCTTACCTAAAAAGAATAAAATAAGGATCCACACAATTTCTGCAGAATGTTGTTTTATAAAACTTAATATTATTTCTTGCATATATTTCCTAATAATTATCTATTTATTGCCAACATATATCAAATTTAATCATATCAATAAATTAAACTAATAATTAATTGTATTCTGGATTAATCCATTTTACGATTTGAATTTCCAAAGGAATAAAATTGTGTTTAAAAGAGTCTGATGAAACTTCCCATAATCGAAATCCATAAGGTCTATTGTCAAAATTTAAACTGGTTGTTTCACCGCTCACCATTTGAATAGTTTCATAATTGTTAATCACTAGTTCGTGCTTATGACCAGACAAATAAGCGGATACATTGTTTTGTGCAAATAATTCTAGAATCTCAGTCCGTTTTATTAAAGGAAGATTGTAATATTCTTCCTTTTCAGTTGCATGTTCAATATATAAAGGAAAGTGCCCAACAATTATAGCCGGATTATTATTGACACCTTGAGCCTTAAGAGTATTTTTAAACCAATTATCGTGTTTTTCAGATTCGTTTTCGATATCTTCTTTCCATAATTGAGTATTTGTCACTATAAATGAATATCCTTTGTGTTGAAATTCATAATAATCTTTTCCAAGAACATTTCGATAATGTGCAATTGTAGAATCGTTAGGGATATCACCTACATCATGATTGCCAGGAGCGCAATAACAAGGCATATTCAAAGTTTCCTTCACCTTAATAAAATCGCTAAAGGAACTAGCATTCGGGATATCTACAAGGTCGCCACAAATAATTACAAAATCAGGAGCAAGTATATTTATTTGTTTTACAGCTTGTTTGAATGCTTGAATATCTTGCTTATATCCCCCCATCCCTAACTGAGTATCACACAATTGAACAAAAGAGAAAGATGTTGCCTCTTTTTCAGTACAGGATAAGGAGAATAGAACTAGTATTATTACCAGCATGTATCTTTTCATAATAATGAAATATGCGGAATATTAACGAATTTGCATTATATAAAATGCGAATTGAAAACCATCATATAGTCCATGGGATATTATCAATGGTAGTATTCTACGATATCTATAGAAGTACAAACTCATTATCACACTTTTTATTCCAATCGAAATAACACCTGCCGTATCTTGATATAAATGGACTAATCCAATAAGTGTTGAAGCCAAAAGTATGGCAATAAACTGCCAATTTTTGTTTTCATTAATATTCCATAAACATTTGAGTAAAAATATTCGAGACAATTCTTCAAATAGGGCTATTCCTATCCACAAGACTGGACCAAACCAGATGATCATCAGCATTGGGCTATTTGCCAAATCAATCATTACATTAATTAATTCGCTATTAGGTGGTGAGTTTCTTGGTATCCATTGATAAAGCGTTGCACGTTCTATGAAGAACATTGCAAAGTAGACAGCAGTTAATCCGACTCCAATCACTACATCCCAATACCAAGTACCTTCTCCTGAATTAAAGGTTTCAATAAATGTATCTTTTATCAAATATTTATTCAGTAAAAGTATCAGGATTATAGTCCCACCACCAAATAGTAATGGATAGACAGTCATGTCGGTTGTACTAAAATTATCAGTCTGTGTAAGTCTATACCAAATCATTATAAAGTTGATTGGTAAGATAGCAATACCGATAGCAAGCAGATTCCTAAATGTATTGTTCATTTACTTGAAACCTAAGTACGGTCTTTAATTTTTCAGTTATAACTTTTCTAGCATCTGATAAATAGATTTCTCTATGAACTTTTGACTTCCTAATTAAACTACTCTTGTAAGCAAATTCTTCCATATGTTCAAAACTCTGTGGTTCATCATCATAACTGCCCAAATGCATCATCTGAACACAATTCCCGTCTTCTATCCCGTCAAATTTGACTTTATCCAATAATTCATGCGGTTTGTTTTTTTTAACTCGCTCAATTACCATCCTTGCAAAATTATCGGTCACAAAATCAGGTTGTCGTATCATCAGATTAAAAACAAAATCATCTTTATTAAGGATATTTCGGGCTTCATTTTTTGCATTTTCTTTAATATCCCAAACACCTTCTAGTGGATATACAGTATAATCAAAATAGTTATCCGGTGCTATTCCTTTCTTTGGACTCATCTTCACTGCGTAAGATAAGGAATACAATACTCCAATGTATTCGGCAAAATATTCGTCATTTGGGTTCCCCTCACCCATAAGGGTAAAATATTTAAATTTGGGAACTATTATCCTTTCGGGATGCTGTTTTGGAAGGTAGAATTCCTTCTCAACTTTTCTCCATTCGTGCTTCATATTTATATATCCTATGGCAATTTAAAATCAGGATTATAAATCAATCCAATAATGTTTCCCCAAGGATCTTTAACTGATGCAATCATCAATTCTCCACCAACGTTGGTTGGTTTTTGATCTATGGAGGCACCTAGTTCAATGAAGTGATTGTACACTTTATCTATGTCTTCTACTCCCCAATATGCTACTGAACTTTCAACTTTGTCTGTTGTTGGTTTTTCTTCCGGCATTATTCCGAGTTCATATCCACCAATGTTAAATCCCACATAAAATGGTTCGTCGAAATACGGCTTAGTACCAAATACATTCGTGTACCACTCCTTTGCCTTGCTAAGATCGCCAACTTTGTAGCTCGCTGTTCTAAGTCCTAGTATTTGTTTTTTCATATTACTTTACCTTATCCAATAAATTTTGCTCCAGCGAGTGCCACGCCAATACCAAGAATAGCTGACATTATTGTTATTGGTATTAAGGCTTTTTTATCCTCCGCAGAAACTAATATCATTATAGGAATTACCCCAATTTCACCTATTATCAATCCTTTTAGCCAAGGCGCAATATTCCAATCGACAAATGGTATTATTAAACCAAGTACTATCCAATGAACAAATGCTGACCAATTAGCATGCTTATCTAATTTTTGAATGATCATAGGAATAACATCGATAATGCCTGCAATAGTACCAATTAATAATGCTATTAAAATAGAATTCATAATTATTTCCTATTTATTGATTTTTTTTAATTATTTCTATTATTATTATTTTCTTTGTGTCTCTGTGTCTTCATGGTAAAGTCTTGTTATGATTGACCGAGTACATCAATCAGTTTACTACAGCCACCATTATTAATAAACTCTGTATGTTCTTCTGCCGTCTTAAATTGTTTTCCGCATATCTTACTACATTCCATCTCATAGTTTGATACTTCATAGAAATTTTCTAGTATTTTATCAAATGTTGGATTGGATATAGTATATTTCCACTCCCCATTTTTTACAAGATCAAGGGTTATTTTCCATATAGCTGCGCCCAATGCTCCACACCCATTCCCGCTAAATCCAAGACCTCCGGCAAATCCGGCAACCATTACTGCCTCTTCATCAGTTCCGCCCATTTTTTTAATTACCTCTGAAGCACAACTTTTTGTCTGTTTTGCTGTATCAGATAATTCTATGGATAGTCCCTCATATGCGGTTTTTATTGCTATCGGTGCCCAATTTGCAGCAAGATTAAAACATACAAACATTTTTCCTGTAAGCATATATTTAGCCAAACCCAATTTGCTATTAAAATCTGTACTGGTTATTTCTTCGCACTCAATACTATTTGCTTTTGTTAAAAATGAATCCATAATATGTTGAGTTGCCGTCATAGCTAAAGCAATTGCTTCGCCTCTGTCTTCGTGCCTGCGGAAAGATTCTGTACCTAACGCCATGGAAGCACCCCATAGCATTCCACATTGATAGCCCTGCTGATATATTCCTCCCGCTAATGGATCTATTGCCTGCTCTTCATCTTCTTTTGGATTACCAAACTCACGGTTCAGTATGTAGCCATACGTACGCGATCACGTACCCTTTTTAAGAAAAGTTCTTCTTACTTTTAATTTTGCTTTTTGTGTTTTCATCATATTCATATTTTACTCTTTATTCACTAGTTATTATTCAAATGTACAAAAAACTGTGTCCACTTACTTTTAATATCAGTTTCCATAGTTTTGTTGAAAGATTTACTAAAAGATTCTCCGTTTTGTATTTTTAATATCAATTTTTTAAATCTAAGTGGATTCGTTTCAGCTAGATATGTCACGAATAATTTAACTTGTTGATGGTACATAGGAAATGTAAGACCATTTAATTCACCTCTCTCCCTGCTGAATGGTTTTCCCTCTTCATTTAAAATAAAGTGATTATCGTTCAATATATATCGAATTGCATCCTGCTCTTCAATCCCTTCACCGCCTGCTCCTGATACATAATCAGCAAATCCTTCTCGAAACCATTGAGGAATTTTTCTTTCCTTAATAAATCCTAAACGTTGACGAAAATGCAGATGAGATAATTCGTGCAGTAGGGTTTCTTTATGTGTATCAATTCCATTAAAATTAAATGCACTTGGTGCAATATAAACATCCCCTTTCAAAACGGTACCTCTTATGGGCCACGATGAGTTTTGAGCAATATATTCATTTAGACTTTTTTGGGAATTACAGATATAAACTCTTAATTCTTTGTCAAATGGCATGAATTGCTTTTCCTTAATTGTAGTAATAGCAATTGGCAGAAATTCAGCAAATATGTCGGAAGCCTGTTCCGCTCCAGGTTCGTGGAGCACCCTTCTATCTTTGCTATTTTCTATAAAATGACTTTTAGATTTTGTTAATGCAGTCCAATAGGTAGTTCTTGTGAATAATATAAAAATCAGTAAAATTATTATACTGATTATCAATAGAAGTAACTTTTTTTTATTCATTATTTAATTTGAATATTTCAGAAACCAATTCTGTTCTGTCAAAATAAACTTCATTTCTCTTAATTTTCCCAAGTTCATCGAATTGTAAAAAACAAACTCCGAGACATTCAATTGTTTTTTCTCCCACGGGAATTTTTGCTAACCACTTATTTAGGAAACCATGCTCAATTGGAATTGCTTCAATTTGCTTCCAAATCCAATTTGGATTTTGAGCAAGTAATAATTTAAAATATTTCAATAACTCATTTTTACCCCTAACCCCATCGGGAATACCGGGATCCGAATAAAACGCATCATTTGAATAATAATCTACTAATTTTTCCGGGTTATTCCCTGTCCAATCAGGTAACCATTTTTCTGCGAATTGTTTTGCTTCTTCTTTAGTCATCAATATTCAATTATCAATTATTCAGTTCCTACAGTTATAACTACATTACCTTTTTTGTGACCTTTATCCACATACCTGTGCGCCTCAACAATTTCTTCAAACTTGTAAGTTCTATCAATTACTGTTTTCAGGTGCCGCGCTTCTATGATATTCTTAAGTAAGATTAGGTCTTTAGTGGATGATTTTATTCCGCTTAATGAAGTTAAAACGTTAAGATAGGTTCCATTTTTCTTCAAAGATTTTTTACCGACTGAAGGTTTAATCTTGCCTACTGCATCAAAAATAACATCATAAGTTTCAGTGTTCTGAGTAAAGTCCTCCTCTGTATAATCAATGACCTTCTCTGCTCCTAGAGATTTCACCAATTCTAAATTAGAAGTACTACACACACCTGTAACTTTTGCTCCATAGTATTTGGCAAGCTGTACTGCATACGTTCCTACACTTCCTGAAGCTCCATAGATAAGAACTTTTTGACCCTTTTGAATATTTGCTTTTCTAATAATGAGAAATGCTGTTATTCCACCATTAGGAACAGGAGCAGATTCTCCGTAGCTCATATTACTTGGTTTTATTGCCATAAATCCATCTTCAGGCATACATTTGTATTCGGCATAACCTCCAGAAAAAGTTAATCCCTCAAATGTAGATGCAAAAACTTGGTCACCCTTCTTAAATTTCGTTACATCCTTACCAACCAATTCAATTTCTCCTGCTACATCCATCCCAAGTATCTTTTTTCTTGGTCCCGTAAACCCAACTAATATTCGCATTATAGGCTTGAAAAAGAAATCTTTAACAGGTCCTAAACCGGGCTTGAAACTTCTAACCTTAGTATCTCCTATATGTGCTGTTGTTGTGTATATTTTTATGAGTACTTCATTATCGTTAGGGATTGGTTTCTCTATTTCAATGAACTTAAGAACCTCAGGTGGACCATATTTTGTACATATTACTGCTTTCATAATTCTATTTTTTTATTTCTTCAATTTTTGGATTATAAATCTTATCAGCGCAACCAAGAACCATATGAATAGTATGTACAGTAATATCATTCTAATAACATACCCACCACTAACAACATATGCTAACCAAGCAGGAAAATCAGTCAATGTAGCTTCACTCGTGATAAGTATTAGTATTGATGGTATAATATCCAATAGTGCAATTAGTATCGGGAAAACCGGAAATGCATAGGCAAACTTATACAGTTTTGAAGTTTCTTGAATGCTACGCGCAATTATTAATGACAATGCGAAAAGTCCAAATGTTAATGCTGTTACAGAAAATATATTTAGCATAAAAACATTTTTAAATAATACCATTTGGTAGGATTGAATCAATCCTTGTATTAGTCCACTGAATTGCTCAGTGTCAAAGGATAACCACACGGCACTGTATTCTTCAGCGCTGAAATAAAATTCTTGAAACAGATTCATCATGTAGCTGTAAATGACTACAAATACTATGAAGCCCACTGCTAAATAGATCCGAGTTAGTAGTTTTGATGGGGATTGTTTAAAATATTCAATCATGATTAACCTCCTTTTTAGTTAATACTCTCTCTATAATATTAATATATTTCTTTGTGTATCTTCGTGCCTTCGTGGTTTATTGTTTTAATAAACAATCAGAAATCTTCAATTAATCTTTTCCAATATCTTGGATTTGGTCGGATTCTATTATTTGTTTATCAATTTTATTATTGGCTAATTCAATCATCGCATTGGCAATTATTTCCGCATCGACCACTCGATATTTTCTTAATGGACCAACAAATAGTGGATTAAGTACTTTCATAAGAATTAGTCCTATCTTTTCACCAATTCTCCTTTCGTTTCTATTGCCACTAATAATCGATGGTCTTAAAATATATGTATTTTCAATCTTTTGCTCTAAAACAGCTTGTTCCATTTCCCCTTTGGTTCTATTATAGAAAATGGAGCTATTGGCATTTGCTCCCATTGAGGACATTGTTACAAATGTTTTAATTCCATTACTTTTGCATAATTTTGCGGCACTGACGGGAATCCCATAATCAATTTTCTTATATAATTCTTTATCGGGAGTCTTTTTAACTGTTGTCCCGATACAGCAAAATACTTCGTCACCATAAAAATTATCTTTAAAACTATCTACATCCAATAGGTCACAGAGGATTTCAGTAACCCTAGGATTTTCATACCTCAGCGGACTTCTTGTAAATATTTTAATATTTCTATATCGGTTATCACCAAGTACTTTATTTAAGAGAATATTACCGGTTAAGCCGGTTGCACCAAGTATAATCGCTGTTTTATTCATTTTACATACTCTTTCGGAATTAAATGTTTAGACAGAAAATTGTTTAATTGGTTGTCTAAACTAATTAATAATCAATCTTCAATCTTAAATATTCAATTTATTCCTGCCAATGCTCGGGCTTATCCATCGCTTTAGCGCAAATTACTTGACCGAAATTTCTTAAACCTTTAGAAGTTAGTGGTTGTACCATCCAAGCATCGGCAACTTTTGCCGGAATCGGATAAGGTGCGGGATAACCCAATCGCTCTGCGTTAGGAATAAAACCGTATTTTGGATAGTACTCTATATGCCCCAAGACAAAAACAATTTCCGAGTTAATCTTTTGCAATAGTGCCAATCCCTTTTTGATGAGCAAACCGCCTATCCCCTGCTTTTGATATTCAGGAATTACCGCCAATGGCGCAAGGATGTGCATTAAAGGACAGTTTTCAATATCATTTATAGAACATTTTGTAAAAAGGATATGACCTACAGCTTTATCATTTTCAAAAGCTAATAAAGAGATGTACGGCTCGGCACTTTTATCATTAAGGAGTTCAGCCGTCAATTCGGCTACGGAGTCTTCCCCAAAAGCTCGTTTTTCTACTTCAATTATATTATCAAAGTCTTTTTCTTCTGTGTCTCTAATTAGAAGATTCATATTATTTAATTTTCAATCGAAAATAGTCAATTCCATGTATGTTGCTCTTAAGCCAATGATTTTATTTTTCAAAATATCTTAATTATCTTGCAATTCTTGTAATTTACTTATGACTCGATAAAGACCTTTAACTATTCCCTTAGCTTGATTATGATTAACTCCCTTAGTAGTATGAACTAATTGATTTCGTATTTCATTCCATTCTCTAATTTTATAAAATTCTTCCTTTGAAATGATCTGAAGTTCAGCCGCAACTTTTACTAATTGATAGACACTTATTGGAAATTTTTGATCAGTCATTTCTTTAAGTTCTGGTATACTCTCTTTCAATTTTATTTCAAATAACGTGAATACAGAGATTACTGCTGAGCGATATTCTTTCTTTAATATTAAACGATTTGGCTCATTAGCAAAAGTCTCTTTAAAATGTTCACTTCTTTCCATTATCCACATTTCAAAACTATTTACAAGCGAGTCAATATCTTTTTGCGGATCAATATTTCTATTTATCGATGAATAACTAATTATTGATGAATTAATTTTGTCTGAGCCATCAGTAATAAGCAAAATATTTCCAAATCCTTTTTTGTGTGAATTAGCTAAAAATAGCTCGTATTCAGTATTAGATGTTGTATAATCTACAACCACTAGTTCTGCCCTTTTAATTAAAGCTGAAATTCCTGCTGTCCAATTATCCCCTTCAGTAATAATATCCTCAGCAGTTGTAGGAACAAATCCATAATTTTTTACTATTGGGAAGATAAATTTCTTATAAAATGATAATAAATTTATAGGAATAGAGAAAAAACATATTCTATTCCTTGTGTCCAATGGTAGTACCAGTTCTGCCAAAGCTTCTTCAGTAGTAATAGTATTGTGATTTATAATTTCTGTTTCCCAATAATCTGATAATTCTTCGAAAATTTCTTTTAATATAATCGGATATTTTTTCTTATTACCATCTATATTGATTACTTTTACATTTCTTCTTTCAAACCTAGCAATTTCATTTTGTGTGCAATCTACTCTAATAGTATAAGCTTGTCTTTTTAAATTTCCTAATCTATCTTTAATAAGCTGCCAAATTTGTCTAAAATCATTATCGTCTAAACTATATCCAATAAATAATGGAGTTTTCGTAATCAATAGATTTGTTATATAAGTTGATAACATCGGATATGTCATTAAAAACCTATCATAATCGTCTTCAGTTATTACTAATCTGGTCGGATGATTAATATCACCATGTAATTTTAGTAAGTCAACAATTTGGTTCTTAGATGAAATGCATAATTGGTTTTCATCAATAATTGGTCTACAAGTTTTTTTAATATTTGTATATCCTTTTTCTAGAAGGAATTCAAAATTTGTTGTAACGATTAACTCAAATGGTAGATTACAGAATGCTTTGTGCGTTTCACCGGGCTCAATTGAATCAATAAGCAATAGGTCTGATACTTTTTCTATTAAGTTTGTTCTTGAATATTCAAATGAATAGGCAGATAATGCATCTAATGCATTTATATATTGATAATCAGGAATAAGGTTAGCAATTGCTCTGCCCAATCCGTCCCAATCGGGCATATTTAATCCAGAAGGGATATCAGCATTTTTGGAAAACCCTGCACCAATAATTGGTAAACATAGATCGTTTACAATATCTTCAAGTAATGGTTTAGGAAATTTTGAAAGATATTTATAGTCTTTCATATTAATAAGCTTTTTCTTTAATTAAATCCCTACTCATTAATTCTTTAACTTTATCTTTAGGGTCTGCACTGTGAAATAGCACACTCTCCATTGCCGATGCAATTGGCATAGGCACTTTATACTTATCACGTAATTGAACAACCGATTTAGCCGTTTTAACACCTTCGGCTACCATTTTCATTTCGTCCAGTATTTCCTCCAATTTGCGACCTTTTCCCAACTCCTCACCTACATAGCGGTTACGGCTGTGTTTGCTCAGGCAGGTTGCCATTAAGTCGCCTATTCCGCTTAATCCAAAAAAGGTTTCCGGTTTTGCGCCCATCGTAACGCCCAGGCGGGTCATTTCGGTCAATCCGCGTGTAATTAAGGCGGCTTTGGTGTTATCTCCGTAACCTATTCCGTCACATATTCCCGCCGCAATAGCGATCACGTTCTTCAGCGATCCGGCTAACTCAACACCCAAAATGTCCTTATTGGAGTATATTCGCAATACTTCCGATGAAAACTCGTGCTGCACTATTTTTGCGGTTTTCATTTTACTGCTAGCCGATACTAAAGTCGTTGGCATTCCCAAAGCAACCTCCTCGGCGTGGCTTGGTCCGTATAGCGTTACAATTCTTTTTGCGTCAATCCCTCCCGCCTCAGCGATTACTTGGCTCATCGTTTGCAATGAGTCTATTTCCACACCTTTTGCCAAGTTCACGATTATTGCATCTTTTCGTATGTATTTTTTGGATTCGCCGATAATCCCTCTCACTATATGAGACGGTGTCGCCACAACTACAATTTCAGCGTCTTTTAACGATGCTCGTAAGTCTGTCGTAAGTAATAGATCTTTAGATATTTTCAGTTGTGAAATCAAATTATGTTGAAGAGTTTTTTGCATCTCTTCAACTTCTTCCGGGAATTTATGCCACCCAATCACCTTATGTCCTTTATCACACAAACTCTGCGCAACCGTTCCACCCCAACTTCCAAATCCTAATACTGTTATGTACATATAATTATTCCTTTGTATAAATACCTCCCCTCGATCCCCTCCTAACTTAGGAGGGGAATTAAAGGGGTGGTATATCTTTTAATAATAATGTTTAATGAATAATAATACTTTGCCATTGCAAGGAGTAAAACGACGAAGCAATCCCATAATCAAAAGAGATTGCTTCACGGTGTTCGCAATTACAATGTCAAGAATCCTGAATTAACTTAAAATTCAAAATTCAACATTTAAAATTATTTTAATTCCTATTAAGCGTATATCTTCTCGATATCTTTAGCATAGTTCTTTTCTACTACTTTCCGCTTTACTGATAGCTTAGGAGTAGTCTCACCGCTTTCGATTGTCCATTCATTTGGTAATAACGCATACTTTTTGATCTGCTCATAGCGTGAAAAATTCTCCATCGTTTTTGCTACTTCCGCATCAAATAATGCATGTACTTCATGATGATCAAGCAATGATTGACGATTACCGTAATCTAAGTTTTTGCCTTTTGCCCATTCTTCCAATGCTTCGAAAGCAGGAACCATCAATGCAGATACGAACTTGCGTGTATCACCTATTGCCAATGCCTGTTCAATATATTTAGATGATGTTAGTGCAAGTTCCAACGGTGCCGGAGCAATGTTCTTTCCGCCAGCTGTTACTAAGATACTTTTCTTTCTATCGGTAATCATTAGATAATTGTCTTCGTCGAATTTTCCGATGTCACCGGTATGGAACCAACCATCTTTATCAATTGCCTCAGCAGTTGCTTCAGGATTCTTGTAATAACCTAACATTACGTTTGGTCCTTTACATAGAATTTCACCGTCATCAGCTATTTTGACATCAACTTTGTCAATTAAACATCCAACAGTGCCAAATTTATATAATGATTCTCTATTAACTGTGATTATCGGACTTGTTTCTGTTAAACCGTACCCTTCCAAGATTGGTATATTTGCTGAAGCAAAGAATTCTCCAACTTCTTTGGATAGAGGAGCTCCACCTGAGGCAAAGAAACGTAAGTTACCACCAACTCTTGCCTTAAGTTTTGAGAATACTAGTTTATCTGCAATCTTAAATTTAAATCCTAACATTCCACTTGGTTGTTTACCGCGTGTTAAGAGTTTTGCTGCTTCTCCACCAACACCTACTGCCCACCAAAATATCTTTTGACGTATTGCAGGATCGTTGCTTACCTTATCAACAACTTTTGCATTTATCTTTTCAAATACACGCGGAACCGCGATTACAATTGTTGGTTTGACTTCAAGTAAATTTTCACCAATTGTGTCAATACTTTCTGCATAGTATGTTTTTGTACCTAATGAGAACATTGTATAATGTCCTGTCATACGTTCAAATACATGGCTCAATGGCAACAATGATACAAGAGTATCATCCGGTCCAAAATCTATGGCCTTGTGACCTGCTTTAAGATTAGAGATTAAATTATTATGCGAGAGCATTACACCCTTCGGATTGCCAGTTGTTCCACTAGTATATATCAATGTTAATAGATCATTCGGTTTAACATCTTTAGATGCCTTTTCTAATGTAAATCCGGTATCTTTAATATGCTTCTCACCCAACTCCATAATATGTTCAAAACTGATAATATTTCTTGCCGGATCGTGTGTATTGTCCATCGCAATAATACCTTTAAGTTTTGGACTATCCTGGATGAATTCCAAAATTTTATCGGTTTGCGATTGATCCTGTGTAATTACATATTGTGTATCAGAATTGTCAATAATATATTTTATTTGAGAAGAAATTAAAGTCGGATAAACTGTAACGGACGCAGCTCCAATACTTGCAATGGCATAGTCACTAAATGCCCAACGAGGACAATTATTCGATTGAATTGCTACTTTATCATCCTTTCCCAAACCCAAACTCGCTAATCCTGCTGCGAATTTTTTAACTATGTCTCGTACATCGCTATATTTGTATTCTTTCCATTCTCCAGCAACTTTCTCAAAATATGCAGGTCTTTCTGCATTGATTTTTGTGGATTCTAAAAACATTCCGGGAATTGTTGTATATGCCATTGTTACTCCTTTAATAAAATAATATTAAAAAATTATACCTAAATATATTGACAATCCTTTTTAATAACATCTATTTTCTTCCCTTATTTTTTGATAGTTATTTTAGAAATTGTAAAAAAATTGCCGGGGTGGCGGAACTGGTAGACGCGCCGGTCTCAAAAACCGGTCTCATTTATGAGGTGTCGGTTCGATTCCGACCCTCGGCACTTTCTTCATCATACATTTAGTGTATAAAAAAAGCCCCGCAAATTGCAGGACTTTTTTTATTAAATCATTATTTCAGTTATTTGTCTTTCTTTTCGCGAGCTTTTTGAATTATAGCTAAGTTATCAAGTTCAGTAACACTGTTCTTAACATTTGTAATTGATTGTTCAATATCTGTTAAGCGGCGTGTATTACGACGACGTTCACTATCTACATCGGCCCGTAGATCACCAACATCTCTATTCGTACCAGCAATATCATTATTTAATAAACGAACTGCTTCATCAAGATCATACGATACGTCTTCTATCTTGTTATTCAATTCTTCTTTTACATTATTAATTAAATTTGTGTTCGCTACAATATCATTTTGAGCAGTTTGTAAGTGCTTTCCACGACCAACAAATTGCAATTCAAGTTTGTTAAGTCCATCCCTGAATTCTTTATTGACTTCGTCAATATGTGTATATTGTTGTTTGTCCATTAGGTCCATCCGATCCATTACCAAAGTATAAGTATAATATACATATACACCGCCAACTAATAATAAGATCATCAGGAGTAAAATTATTTTGTCTTTTACGCTCATTGGTTCCTCTAGTACTTAATTAAAAAATTATTTCCGAGTTTTAGTCTTACTTCTTGAAGCAGTAGATGTTTTTCTAGTAGTCTTTGCTGGAGACCGTCTTCTCTTTGGTTTGACCGTTAAATTTCCAACTAAAGATTGAAATTCTTTATTAAAATCGTCAATTGTATTATCTATCCGATTAATTAATTCATCTAATATTGATTGACTATAATAATCATCAATACCACTAAATATTTCGCCTAATCGATCCTGCAATTCATTTAATTTATCTTTTTGACTCATAATCTCTGATTACTTTATGTTTGAACTTAACCAAACTGCCTTAAAAATCGAAAGTTAATTTGTTACATAAAACGAATATGTCGCAATTTTTATTTTATGTAATTATCTTACCCTCATGAAGATGACTACATCTCAGTTATAAAATAAACCGTTACAAACTATTTACAGAGTATGATTGAACAGGATTAGAAAATCGTTGTTATACATCTCTCTAGTTTTGTGGATAGTAATGATAGAGAATTATTTTATGTAAGTAAAAATCCTATTAAACCTAGGTATCCAAGTTTTTAGATTTAGCGAAAAATAGACAAAAAGAGCTTCTCCCAATATATAATTTTCAGGTACAAATCCCCAATATCGCGAATCTAAACTATCATCCCTATTGTCTCCCATTGCCCAGTAATAATCTTGTTCAACTACATAATAATCCATTTTAGATATTGGTTTACCATCGATATATAAAAATTTAAAATCAGATTCGTTAATAGTATTCATCCATGGATTTAATAGTTTACCGGATGGGAAATAGTTATCATATACAAAATGCTCACCTTTTCGACGGAATAGATCATTAGGATCGATAGTAGTAAAATCATATTCCACCATATCGTTCATCAACGATGCTGAATGTCCGTCATATAATATTATCGGTAACCAATAGCGCCAATTGGTTTCACCGTCAATCATTATTGTGTCACCTTCCTGAGGTACGCGAATTTTATTAAAATAGTCTTTGTTCCCCTGCCCCGGTAGGAATAAATCTTGCTGAACAAATTCCTCATTCAACAAAGGACCATTAAATTTACCATTTCTCGAAATAGAGATTAATTCATCATTAATAAATACTTCTCGGTTTACTATCTCAAGAAAATCTCCAGGTCCAGCAATACATCGTTTAACATATTTGTGAAAAGTATCATGTGGATATTTGAAGATAATTACTTCTCCGGGTGTGGGTTCTTTAAATTTTGGTAATCGAATATATGGTATGCTAAACCCTTTATCCGTATAGGGTATTCCAATCCAATCTGGTGTTCGCATTCCGTAAACAAATCGGTTTCCGATAAGGAAATCACCCGTCATAATGGTATTTTCCATGCTTCCGGTAGGTACAATATATGCTTCAATTATTGTTACTTTTAGAAGAAGTGCAATAATTATTATTGTTCCCCAAGACTTAGCTTCCTTAATTATTTTGTTAGATTTCGTTTCCATATTTTCCAATTTTATTTATTAATTCTATTTGAAATTTAATTCGATTCCCTCAAATTTTTTAATACTATGATTTTTTCCTAACATAACAGACACTCCATCTAATCTAATATCTCTGTCAATATTATGTTTGCCAATATAAAAATTAATTGCATTTTCTAGTTTTCTTAATTTATTTATATCTATTTTTAATTCCGGGGGTGCAATTTGTTCCTTTGAGAAGGTTTTAACTTCAGTAAAAACCAGCAAACCATCTTTCTCTGATATAATATCAATTTCACCGTGTGGCGCACAATTTTCATTTATACTAATTATTACATGGCCTTCTTTCATCAATTTACAAGCTGCTAATTGTTCTCCAACCTTACCGACTCGTTTAGATTCTTGTAACCACTTAATTGTTGGCAATTTCAATGAAACCGGTTTAAATGATTTCCTATGAATTGGGGTTGCTTTGAAATTATTTAGAGCTTCCATATGTTTTTTCGTTCCATATCCTTTATGTTTTGCAAAGCCATATTCTGAGAATATTTTATCATATTCTATCATAATCTTATCACGTGTAACTTTAGCAATAATTGAAGCTGCCATAATCGACTCAACTTTAGTATCACCTTTTATAATACCTCTGTTTGGTACCACCTGGTTAGGTAATTTGTATCCATCGATCAATGCCAAGGTTGGTTTCTGATTTAATCTCCCAAGTGCCATTTGCATTGCTTTGTGGGTGGCATCTAGAATATTTATTCTATCAATCTCTTTCTCATCTACTATGCCAATTCCAACTGATATTGCTTTATCATTTATTTCTTGAAATAAAGCATGTCTTTTCTTCGCAGATAATTTCTTGGAATCACGCAATCCTTCAATTTGATCGTCGGATAGGACTACAGCAGCGGCAACAACCGGTCCCGCAAGTGGACCACGACCTGCTTCATCAACACCGGCTATTATTTCCATTCTTTCATCTCAAGAGGATTCATTCCATCAGAAAATAACCAAACTGCTCCGACTGAATCAGTAAAAAATAATTCTGAATCGATTATATCGACCAATTCTTTTTGTGTAGGATAATTTTTACTTCTCTTTGCACTAGAAACTATAATCATTTTAGCATTAACTATTTGTATAAATTCATTAAAATTATTCGGTATCTGTTTAGGATAAGTCATTTTTAACACATCCGATTTTATTACTTCTCTATCATTGATTAATACTTGAAAATGAGCATAATTTAATCTTTCAATGAATAAAATTGAGTTTAAACCATTTACAATCTTCATTGCTAGAGGTGAGTTTGCTGTTTGTTCTTCATTAATCGGTAATAAAAATTGGATATAAGATTGGTCATCTATTCTTATTAAATCTCCTCGATGTATAATATTATAATCTATATTTTTCAACTCTATCATATTTTTTATATACTCATCAATCCATGAATCAGAATCAAGACCTACATCCCATGCTGTATAAATTGGAATAGTTTCCAATGTCTTCGCTACACTAATCTGATGATTACTATTTCCTTGAGATTTTATAAACCAATCAAACTTTTTAAGATTTATATGTTTTACTGCAGGTAATATCTTCCTATTGAGATCATTTGAAAACATACTTATTATACCAACATTTATAAGAATGCTTTTATCATCTTTTTTAATAATAGCTGATTCATTGCTACCTAAATCGAGAAAAATAATATCCATTTCTTTTTTCTCAAATACCCATGGCCATAAAAATGAATTTAGTAATAAAACACTAAAAATTATAATTTTACTATAGTTACGTTTTATAATAAGAAAAAACAATCCAACAATTAATATATATTGAATAAGATTAATCCAATTGAATTGTGGTGTCGATATTGAAGCATATGGAAATTTATCAAAAACAGCTACCGAGCCATAAATCAACTCTTTAATTAACCAATTAACTTGATCAATGAAAAAACTAAGTGGTGTTATCCAAAAGAAAATTAATTTGGTGAATCCCAGTGCAACAAATCCTCCAATCAAAGGTATGATAATCAAGTTAGCGAAAACCGCAATGAGCGGAATTCTTCCAAAGTAATATGCAATTATTGGTATTGTCCCGAGTTGTGCTGAAAAGGAAACTAATAGCAATGCCCAAAAGAATCGTGCAATGTTATTCTTAATATTGCTGACTTTCAACCAATCGGGTAGAATTCTATTAAACAAATTATAGAAATAAATAATAGACATTACAGCTGTAAAGCTAAGTTGGAATCCTAAATCGTATAAAAAATTCGGATTTACCATCAAGATTAACAATGCTGCAACTGCAATAATATTCCATGCATTTGGTTTTCGATTTATTACTGGAGCCAATATATACAAACCTGCCATAATTGATGCCCTTATCACGCTTGGCCTTCCACCTGAAAGAATTATAAATAAAATTAATCCTAACACTATGAATAATTTGTCCCATCCCCATGGAATACGGACAATTTTTACGGTCAACAGTAAAATAATTAGCACATATCCTACATGCAAACCTGAAACAGCAAGTACATGAATGACTCCTACATTGGCAAATGATTCTCGCAAATCCTGATCTATATAAGTCCTATCACCTAATATCAATGCTGATAGCAGTGCAGAAGTCTCTGTATCAGAATAAGCAATTAATTTTGAACGAACATTTTCTCTGAAATTATTTATCGATTTATTTAATGACCATTTCTGATCTGAAAATACTTGTATTTCGACTTGTGAATATATTTTACCTGCTATCTGTCTGTTATGATAATATTTTTTATAATCATATTCCCCCGGATTCTGTATATCATTGAATAATTGCCATTTACCCTTTCCTTTAAGAGTATCACCTATACACTCCTTGTCAACAATTTGACCTTTAGGATATACTAAATATCTAAAATTATTACTTAAATTTTCATGTTCAGATTTAAGTTGGATATTTTCTAAAATAAATCTTTGTCCGTTTGAATAACTACTTTCTTCAATTATAATTCCGCTAAAATCGACTTGTTTATCAGAAAATTTCTGTAATCCATTAAGAGATGCTTCAAAATTATGATTTTTATGAACAGAAATCGAAAAACCTAAGGCTATTAACAAAATTAGAAATAACAAATTTGAATATTTCTGTTTACTCATAAATATTAAGATAATTATGAAGATTATTGATACTGAAGAAGGAAATAATGATACATCTAGAATTTTATTCAGTATGATACCAATAATAAATGCAATGGCAATATATACCATTGGTTGTTTTCTAAATGCTGTTTGTGGGTTAAAAATCATTCGTTAATAATACTAAGGACAATGTCCATGGTAAAGTGTAAAAAGTGGGTAATAATATAAAATTTCTAACCATTTAAACTAATGTAAAGATTTCATATTTTAGAATTCCAACATTCTATTGTAAACTTCGACTTAATTTTATACCCAAATTCAAGGATACAGTATGAAAAGATCAACTGCCGGAATTATTACTTTTAGTGTTATTGCATTTCTATTATACGCTTACGGAGGTGAATTATTTGACGCGGTATGGTCTTTCCCATCTCAGCGCGCAGTACCTTTAATGGTCATTATCCTTGTGGGAACAGGTATTTTCATTACTGTTAAACTAGGTTTCCCGCAAATCCGATATTTTTGGCATGGTGTTCAGGTTACACGCGGTATTTATGATAATCCTGAGGATGAAGGCGATCTAAATCATTTCAAAGCACTTGCTACTGCCCTATCGGCTACGGTTGGAATTGGTAATATAGCAGGTGTCGCAACTGCGATATACTACGGTGGACCCGGTGCACTCTTTTGGATGTGGATTACTGCTTTCTTTGGTACAACATTAAAATATGCGGAGAGTACCTTGTCCTTGCGTTATCGTGAAATTGACGACAAAGGATTCACTGCCGGTGGTCCGATGTACACAATCGAACATGGGTTAGGTCATCAATGGCGTTGGCTGGCAGTTATGTTCGCAGTATTTGCGGTTATCTGCTCATTTGCAACGGGTAACGCAATCCAATCATTTACAGTATCAGATCAAATATATTCGGAAGTAACACAAATAGTGGGAACAACACACTGGCTAACATTAAAATTTGCAGTATGGCAGGGATTTGAATTATCTTGGCAGCAAATAATTAACGGGCTTGTAATGGCAACCATTGTGGCACTTGTAATAATCGGTGGAATTAAACGCATTGGTAATGTAACAGGTATTCTAGCACCATTTATGGCAATTATCTATGTAGGAGCTGCCGGGCTGGTTTTAATCGCTAATGCGGGCGCAGTTGGAGAAAGCTTTAACTTAATTTTTAAAATGGCATTCAATCCACCATCGCAAATTGCGGGAGTTGGTGGAGGAACATTTTTAATAATTATGAACACGATGTTATGGGGCGTGAAACGCGGACTGTACTCCAACGAAGCCGGACAGGGCTCGGCAGCAATTGCCCACTCCACCGCCAAAACAAAATACCCGGTGCGGGAAGGCGCAGTTGCCATGCTCGGACCATTTATTGACACAATAATGATCTGCACATTAACCGGATTAGTAATCATTTCAACCGGAGCCTGGCATCATACGGAATTCTTTGTTACGCGTGTTGACCCATCATTTACAGGTGATATGCTTAACAGCAGTCTGCTAACATCATTCGCCTTTAAAGAGGGATTGAGTTGGCTATTTGCTTACGGTGATAAAATAATCACTTTTGCGGTAGTTTTATTTGCTATTTCTACCGCTATCAGTTGGTCTTTTTATGGTGACCGTTCAATTGAGTATCTGTTTGGTGAAAAATCTATTTTACCTTATAAATGGGTATTTGTTGCGTTTATCTTCATCGGTGGAATTGCTGAATTAGAGGCCATTTGGGCTTTTGGTGATGCCGCTCTCGGATTTATGACAATACCAAATCTGTTATCAATTATTCTACTCTCGGGAGCATTAAAACGCACTACTAAAAAGTACTTTAGTCAGGAGCATATTCCGTATAAGAAAAAATAAAATATAAGTTATAGTATTCTTAAATTAATACATTATAAGGATTAAATATCTATGAGTAAAGGTAATCTTCTGAGTTTTGCTACAATAGACAATGATAAAAAAAGTTTAGACAACCTAAAACGAAGATTTAGAAAAGTTGCTGACAATACAAGTAAAATAGTATACGTTTATGGTTATCCGAAAAGTAAATCACGCACATTATATTATACATCAGACAAAGGTACGCATGAATCAAAAGGTCTAGCAGTTAGAGCTATTCCAGGTACAAAAAGACCAATAGCGCGTGAATTTGGGAGAGCATTTCTTCCTGGAGAAAATCCTGAACTACTATGGGGAGTTAGAATGGAAGGTAATAAAAATCCCTACAGTAAATCTTTTAAAACTAAAGAAGAAGCAGTTTCTTTTGCAAAAGAAATTATGAACAAGAGACATGGAAGTATGATTTCTGTTGTTGAAAAAAATGGAAATGTATTATTAATGAAAGGTAAATAAATATGGCCTATTATAATAGCGTTTTTATTAATTGTCCTTTTGATAATAAATATAGAAAATTACTTGAACGGTTAATATTTATTTTATCATTTTATAAGTTTAAGGTTCAAATATCAAGTACATATAATTCTGCAGCTGATCGGATGGATAACATATGTAATTATATAAATAATTCTAAGTATACAATTCATGATTTATCACGGCACAAATCTTCAAAAAGAGGTGAATATTCTAGATTCAATATGCCTTTTGAATTTGGAATTGACTTTAGTCTTTTTCATTTTGAAAATACTAGAAGAACTAAAGTAATCGCGGTATTAGATACCGAACCACACGATTATGATAGATATATATCAGATTTATCGGGTAGGGATATACTATATCATCAAAATGATCCGAATAATCTATTTTCAATAATTCCTGAATGGTTATCAGCTAATACAGGAAAAGTTTATGATGCGCCCCGCACGTTATCTAGCTATCACGCTGCATGGATTTCAGATTATAAGATAGAATTGAAAAGAAGAGGCAATCATGATTTGCGCACATTACCAAATATATCACTAACTACTTATCAAATATTGTTAAAAGAGTGGATTCCAAACTGGAAAGTTGCGAATAATTATACCGATCCTTATTAGAATAAACGTATTTTGATATTTCTATCCCTCCTCCGCGGAATTAATGTAAGCGGACAAAAGATAATTAAGATGCAGGACTTGGTTTTATTGTTTGAATCATATTGATTTAATAATGTGTATTCTTCACTTCGTTCAGAATGACAACTTCATTATTCTCTTAATATTTATTAATTTGCCGGACTTTTAAATCAATTATCATCAAGCGGTAATTACAAAAGGAGCACTACATGAAAAAATTATTTATTATTGTATTGGTTATATTTATTGCAATTCAATTTGTACCTGTAGATAGAACCAATCCACCTGTTACAGCAGATTTTGACGGCCCTGCTGAAATTAAAGATATTTTTAAAACCTCGTGCTATGATTGCCACTCCAATGAAACAAAATGGGAATGGTATCATAAGATTGCACCAGCATCTTGGTTGGTTGCACACGATGTAAAAGAAGGACGCGAGGAGTTTAATTTTTCCAATTGGCAAAATATGTCTGATAGCGATAAGTCTGAAATGCGTGAAGAAATATGGGAAGAAGTTGAAGAAGGTAAAATGCCAATGAAGATCTATACAATTATGCATCGTGATGCGGTTCTAACCACTGAACAAAAAGAAATAATCAAGAATTGGTCGCATAATCCTAATCAATAATTATCGTATAAAAGTAATTGACGTTTTTATATAGATAGAAGATTAAATGGCAAATCAACAAAACAGTTGGCAACAGACTAAACATAAACTTCACACAATAATCTTTGAAGCTGATACGCCGACCGGCAAACTTTTTGATATTGCGTTAATAATAGCAATTCTGCTCAGTGTTGTGGCTGTCATGTTGGACAGTATTAAGCCGATAAATATTAAATATGGTGATCTGTTACACCTTGCTGAATGGATTTTCACGATTCTCTTCACAATTGAATATATATTGCGTTTGTTGTCAGTCGGGCGTCCGATTAAGTATGCTAGAAGCTTCTTTGGAGTAATCGATCTTTTAGCATTTTTACCAACATATTTAGCAGCAATTATTCCGGGGACTCAATTCTTTTTAGTGATCCGCATACTTAGAGTTATAAGAATTTTTCGTGTACTTAAAATCCTACCCTATATAACAGAGGCTCAAATGCTAAGGCGGGCACTAGCAGCGAGCCGCAGAAAAATATTTGTATTCCTTCTCGCTGTACTTCTTATTGTAATTATTATGGGATCAATGATGTACGTGATCGAAGGCGAAGCAAACGGATTCACAAGTATTCCACGCAGTATTTATTGGGCTATTGTGACGCTCACAACCGTCGGTTATGGCGATATCTCTCCGCAAACGCCACTCGGACAAATATTAGCTTCAATTATTATGATTTTTGGATATGGTTTGATAGCTGTTCCAACCGGGATAGTTTCTGTTGAAATTGCGAAAGGGAAAACTGGTACCTTTAACACTCAAGCTTGTCCGGAATGCTCAGCAGAAGGTCACGATAGTGATGCTAAATTCTGCAAATATTGCGGTGCGGATTTATACAACACATAAATGATTGACATAATTTTTCAAACAGCTAATTCTGCAATTGAAAAAGCTACCAAGATTGTATTAGAAGCACACAATCTACCAAAAATTACCGAATACAAGGGCAAAACTGATTTAGTTACGCATACCGATAGGCAGTCTGAAGAAATAATTATTAGTACAATCAAGAATGTTTTTCCTGACCATGGGACAATTGCCGAAGAATCCGGTTCAACAAATAATGAATCTGAATACCAATGGATAATTGATCCGCTTGATGGCACTACAAATTTTGTACATGGTTATCCCTCATTCGGTATATCAATTGGAGTTATGCATAATGACGAATATATCTGTGGAATTGTAAAAGAGTTACCGGCTAATCAAATTTACTCTGCAATTAAAGGAAAGGGGGCTTTTTGTGATGGCAAGCCAATACATGTTTCAGCTATTGACTCACTTGAACAATCGCTTTTAGTAACCGGATTTGGTTATGAACACGGTGAAAAATGGTCTGCAAATATGGAATTATTTAAGCAATTCACTGATATTACACATGGAGTCCGACGTTTGGGCGCTGCTGCAATTGATTTATGCCATGTTGCTTCAGGTAAGGTAGATGGATTTTGGGAATTTGATCTACAACCGTGGGATACAGCAGCCGGAGTATTAATTGTTAAAGAAGCAGGAGGAATAGTTACAAAAATGGATGGAACTGACTATTCACTTAATCGACCTCAATTATTAGCAACCAACGGAAAGGTTCATAATAAAATGCTAAGAATCACAAAACCTGCAATAGAAAACTTAAGGCATCAAAATATAGATTTATAATGTTCTACGTAGTTTATCTACTTTAATCTTTATTGCCTCGTTAAAAGTAAATATATCATTGTCAGTTACCCTTCCAATTGTTGTGGAAGGAACACCAATTGTCATGCAAATTCGTTCAAATTCCATGATATCTACTTCCGAAAGAGTTACGATTACAAGTCCTTGAGTTTCACCAAAGAATAATTCTTCATCCGTTAATTTTCGTGATAAATGTATTCTTGCTCCTAATCCACTTTCACTCGCTAATAAACTTTTCGCAATTGCGATAGAAATACCGCCAGTACTAACGTTTGCTGCAGAGTTTATTAGATTTGTACTAATACCCTGACGCACTACATCTTGCAGTCGTTTTTCCATTTTTAGATCTACGGTTGGCAGAACATCAGATTTTTCATTCGTGATATATTTTTCATAAGCGCTACCTGTCATTTCTCCGCGATGACTACCAAGCAAAGAAATGAAATCCCCGTTATTTTTAAAACTGATATCCATTTTAGTATTTTTTTGTTGATGAATTCCGATTGCCGAAATACTTTGATGCCAATAATCTTTATATGTTTCTAGTGAACGACTACCAATCTCCACTTCAAGTTCACGAATTGCTTCCTCTTGCCCTTGTAACAGTTCAGATGCTTTCCATAAGGAATTTTTGTTCAACTCAGGAAAGATATTTTGAATTATCACAGCTTTCGGCTTTGCACCTGTACAAGATATCTTTCTTACTGCACTTGCAACCGATACACGTCCACTCAAACGGGGTGATATATCAATTAATTGATTCTTATCAGCCTGATTCAACACTATTTGATCATCGATTGAATCATTGTTTGAGTATAAACCATAGCATGAATGATCATTTTTTAATTTACTATTTCGCGCAGAATTCTTCCATAGGACATCATTTGCAGTTATACTGGTTAATAACTTTAATAATTGATTAGTATGTGGAGCATTTTTATATTTTTTTGGAATATTTTTAGATGTATTTATATCAGTTTCAAGCGGTAGAAAGTGTTTGGTATTAACATTATATTGTAAATCAAATGTGCTAATGGGAAGATTAATTAATGTATCATTTTTATTATTTATATGAATTATCTGTTCATTAATTAGTACACCAACTTTATCTAAGTTTAAATTGTGTTTCTTACAAAATGCTTTCAATTTAGGATGTCCATCATTTTCTATAGCAATTAATATTGACAGTGAATTATCATCATTAAATTTTGAGCTTAGTAACACAGTAGAGATTTCATTATTAATATGAATTCCATGATTAATTTCTCTTATTAAATTAATTAGGGCAACATTCAAACCTTCCCAATTGATCGATTTAACAAATAAAAACCATTCTTCATGATTAATTTCATCTATAATATTTACTAAATGTTTAATATTTTTTTGGACAGTCCTTTTACCAAAATCAATCTTATATATTGATGAATTAGCTAAACTTGAATTTGCATTATCTTTGTTTTTTTCCTGCAGTCCTAGTGATGTTGAAAAAATTATTTCACTTCCTTCTTCTTTATTAAATTGGACTCCAATAGCATTTCTCCCTCTTCTGTTACTTACTCCTTTTTTATATATCTTTTCTACATTTTGATCAGTTGGACTATTTATAGCGATAGCATCCATCGCGGTATCTAAATTATTTACTATATCAATATATTCGGTTTCGCTTCTATTAATTAGCATCGAATTATTTTGGTCTATAATTTTTAAACCGGTATTAACAAATAAATCAAATTTATTGTCAATTTCAATTTTATTATTTACTTCACGTTTTGCACCATCATCAAGTCGAGTTAAAATTTGTAAATATTCTCTACTTTTTAATTCTTTCATTAATATTAATTCAATAAAACTAATTTCATTTTCTGAAGGGACGCGACCTAATGTTGCGGAAATATACTTTATGTCAAGCTCTGATAAATGTCGATCGTCAATATTCATTAAAATTCCATTATGTAAGTTCTAATTCAGTAAATACGGAAGATATTTCGTTCCAACTAAATCCCTTTCTTCCAAGTAAATCTATAATTCGTTTTTTAGTCTTTTGATCAAGTTTCGTTCCAAATTGTATTTTCTTTTTATCCAACAATTGTTTGATCAAATCAGGAATTGGATATTTGTCATAAATTCTATTAATAATACCATCTAATATATCAGAGTCAATTTTGTGCGGAATAAATTCTATACGCAAAGCCATTGGTCCAATCTTTTTACTTTTTACTTTGTCATGGGCGAAAGCATTCGCGAATTCGGCATCATTTAAATATCCAATTTTTAACAATTTATCAATTATTTCATCAATAATATTTTCAGGATATTGTTTCTCCAACAACCTTTTCTTCATTTCGGCACAACTGCGCATGCGATATCCCAATAAAAGCAGAGCCGAGTTATAAACCTTATTTTTTAATTCATCATTTGTTATTTCGTTAAATGAATCTTCACATAATTCTATACCAACTTTAAAATTATGTGATATAAAAACGTCTTCGGAAATTCCGAAGACGCTACCATCATCAAATATTAAGGTTTTTCGCTGTGGATTACGAACCTGCTGTTTAATGTCAATAATCTTACGCTTCTGCATCCTCCGTCTCATCCATTCCCACAAAGGCTTTTACTTCATTTATTACTTTTTCTAATTCTTTTGAATTTTCTTCCAAATAGTTTTTTGCATTTTCACGACCTTGTCCTATACGGATATCTCCATAGGAGAACCATGAACCTGTTTTTTGGATTATATCACCCTTTACTGCTAAGTCTAAGATATCACCGATATATGATATACCCTTACCGTACATTATATCGAATTCAGTCATTTTGAATGGTGCAGCAACTTTATTCTTTACTACTTTTACGCGTGTGCGATTTCCGATAATGTCGGTACCTTCTTTGATAGAAGTAATTCTTCGAATATCCATACGAATTGATGTATAGAATTTTAATGCCCTACCGCCCGGAGTTGTTTCCGGATTACCAAACATTACTCCAATCTTCTCACGAATTTGATTAATAAAGATTACACATGTATTAGATCTACTTACTGTTCCTGTTAATTTACGTAGAGCTTGCGACATTAAACGGGCTTGCAAACCCATATGTGAATCACCCATATCTCCTTCCAATTCGGCACGTGGAACTAATGCCGCCACAGAATCAATGACTATTAAATCTAGCGCACCACTACGAACCAATGTTTCAGTTATTTCAAGTGCTTGCTCCCCCATATCGGGTTGTGATATTAATAGTTCATCAATATCAACACCTAATTTCTTTGCATATTGTGGATCTAAAGCATGCTCAGCATCGATAAATGCAGCAAATCCGCCAGCTTTTTGTGCTTCCGCAATGATATGTAATGCTAAGGTAGTTTTTCCACCTGATTCAGGTCCAAATATTTCTATTATACGTCCTTTTGGAACACCTCCCACACCTAAAGCAACATCTAATGAAAAACATCCAGTTGATATTACTTTTCCTTGATATGCAGGTCTATCGCTTCCTAAGCGCATTAATGACCCTTTTCCATATTGCCGATCAACTTGAGAAATTGCTAGGTCAATAGCTTGTGATTTTTTTTCTTTTTCATCTGCCATCTTAATTCTCCTATTTGGGATTTTCCCCCAAAAAATGTGTTCCTAAAATACTATAAATTGGTCCATTTGGAAACAATTCACTACTCATAAATCTAATTCTATTAATATTAAACTTTATTGGTTCGTAACTTGTATTGATAAAATTAGAAATGTCGGGTGTATCCTTTGGTGGATATTTTATACGGGCCAATGTGATATGAGGAATGTACTCGTTTTCATCTAGAGGAAAACCTAATTTTTCTAATTTTTTATTTAGGTCCGTTACGAAATCTTGTAATTGAATAACATGTCCTTCTACTCCAAGCCAAAGTACACGTGGTCGTTCTATCTTTGGAAAACAGCCGGTCTTATTAATATTGAGCTCCATTCCGGCATGGTTAACAACCATTTTATCTAATACTTCATTAATTTCATCTGCAGCTTCAAACGGCGTATGTCCTAAAAATTTCAAAGTTAAATGGATGCTCCCCGGATTTACCCATTTAATATTATCTTTCTTAGAGATAACGGTAGTTTGCAGCATTTCACTAAGGGAACTTATCTTTTTCGGTAATGTCACCGAGATAAATGTTCTAAGTAATCTTTCGCTCATTTTGATAATTCCAATCTTAACATATTCAAAGCTGTTATGCTGCTTAATAATTTATTAGCTTTACGATCTTTTAAAAATAGGAATCTTTTAACAATTAATTTATCTTTTACCGCTAAACCGATATAAACCAAGCCAACCGGTTTTTCATCAGTTCCGCCGGTGGGACCGGCAATTCCGGTAATCCCGATACCGATATCAGTTTGAAATTTATCCTGAACACCACTAGCCATTTCACCTGCTGTTTGTTCACTTACAGCTCCATGAGCAACTAGAGTTTCCTCTTTCACGCCAACTTTTGCAATTTTGACTTCGTTGCTGTAACTAACTACGCCCCCAAGCAAATATTTTGAACTGCCTGAAACGTTTGTCAATCGATGGGCAAGTAATCCGCCAGTACAGGATTCAGCAGTTGCTATAGTAATATTATTATTAATCAATAATGTAGCAACTGCATTTTCAAGTGTATCTTCATCGTAACCATATATTTTTTCAGCTAATATTTCTTTTGTATCAATAATAAATTTATCTAATGACTTTTTATCTTGTGAAAATATTCTAATATCAACTCTACTGAGTTGAGGTAAAAATGCTACTTTAACTTTTGGACTATATTTGTTAATTAAATGCTCAATTTTTTCGGCAATTGCAGACTCACCTTTTCCGATAGTTCTGATAGTTTTCACAAAAATGTCAATATCGGAATCATCTCTAATTAATGGAATTATACTAGATTCCATCATAGCTTTCATTTCCGCAGGCACTCCCGGCATTGCAAAATAATTTATTCCATCTTGTTCAAAATGCAATCCCCTTGCTGAACCTAAAGAGTTCGGGATAATATCTCCAATATTTGGTCGCATGGCTTGATTCTTATTCTTATCAGGGATTTTAATATTTCGTTTTGCAAACCTTGTTTTTAGCTCTTCCCAATAAATTTCATCAAATATTGGTTTTGCACCAAAGAATTCATAAAAAGCCGACGGGGTAATATCATCGTGTGTGGGACCAAGGCCTCCAGTTACAATTATATGTGTATATTCATCTTGGACTAAGAAATTCAAATAACTAATTATTTCATCCTTATTATCACTAACTGTAAGCTGACTTTTGACCTCAACTCCAATTCCTAGCAACTGTTGACCTATCCATGCAGCGTTGGTATTTAACGTATAACCCGATAAGATTTCATCGCCAATTGTTAATACAACTAACTTCATATAACCCATGCCCTAATTAAACTGAGAATCACCAAGGCATAAACACCAGCAAGTACATCATCAAGCATAATACCCCACCCACCATGAATGTTGTCTAATTTTTTTATTGGATAGGGTTTCCAGATATCAAATAATCTAAATAATAAAAAAGCAACTACTCCCCATGATAATGATTTTGGTAAAAACAATAATGCAATCCACTGACCAACCCATTCATCAATTACTATAACCGAAGGATCTTTTTGTGCTATATTATTTTCGGTTATACTTGAAGTATATACTCCAAGTGTAAATATTATTACAATTAATACAATTAAAGTTATACTTGATATATGTCCAATAATAACATACCATATTAATAATGCCACAAAACTTCCCCATGTTCCCGGTGCAATTTGAAGGTAGCCAACTTTTAAAACAGTTGAAAACCAGTTAGCTAATTTATTTTTCATGTTTTTATCGAATTAACGTACTATCAGGATACAAAATTTTTAATTGTAATTCGATTCTTGTATAAATAAGAGATCCCTGTCCAAACGGTAAAGAACGTAGCTATTAAAGTGAAATAATAAATTATCCTGTTTTCCACGATAAAATTTATAATTACTTTTAACCAGTCATAACTAAATATTTGTACACCTAAAAACAATAAAATAAATATGATAACTGTAATTTGTGTTGCTGTTTTTGTTTTAGCTATTTTGCTGGTAATCATCGTTAATCCTTGTGATTCCATCGCCATGCGTAATCCTGTTACAAATAAATCACGGAAAACAATCAAACCTACCATCCAAAACGGTACCAAATCCAATATTGCAAATGAGATGAAAGCTGAGCTAACTAATATTTTATCAGCCAAAGGATCAAGAAATTGGCCATGCCTAGTTACTTGATTATATTTTCTAGCGTAATAACCATCAAAGGCGTCTGTAATGCTAGCAACTATAAAAATGACCAATGCCCACAGTCTTGCATATGGATAATTATAAAATAAACATAAAATAAATAATGGAGTGAGCAATATTCTAAAGATTGTTAATACATTGGGAATATTTATCTTCATAAACTAGTCCTTCCTTCTAAAGCTCTTGTTAAAGTTGCTTCGTCAGTATACTCGATAGCACTTCCTACCGGTATCCCCCTTGCTAACCGAGTAATATTTACATTTTTTTCGCTAAAAAGTTTATTTATATATAATGCAGTAGTATCCCCTTCTACACTCGGATTTGTTGCTAATATTATCTCTGTATTATCTTTAACTCTATCAATTAATTTATTAAGATTTAGATCATTGGGGCCAATTCCATCCAACGGTGAGAGCATACCTCCCAATACATGATAAACACCTCTATATGAACTCGATCTCTCAAAAATAAATATATCCTGTGGATCTTCGACAACACATATCATATCTTGACTCCTTTTTGGGTCAGTACATATGTTACATGGATCCTCTTCTGTAATGCCACCGCAAATTGTACAAAAACGAATATTTGCCTTTACATTCATTATAGATTCGGCTAGTTCAGCTGCCTCGGTTTCATTAGATTTCATTATGTTAAAAGCCATACGCTGCGCAGTTTTCTTCCCGATTCCTGGGAATCTAGCAAACCTATCAATTAAACGCTGAACACTATTTGGGAATGAACTCATTAATTAGCTTAATCCCGGGATATTCATACCACCTAACATATTTCCTGTTACGGCATTCATTCTATTTTGTGATTCTTCTAATGATTTTGTTAACGCATTATTAACTGCTGAAATAATAAGGTCTTCTAATAATTCTTTATCTTCTTTAATTGCATCTTGATCAATAGTTAATTCCAAAAGTTGCTGCTTACCATTGACAACTACTTTAACCATTCCCCCTCCTGAATCTCCTTCGATTGTAAGATCATCCAACTCATTTTGTACTTCTTCTATTTTCTTTTGAACGTCGCGTGCTTGTTTTAATAGTTGGGTCATATTTCCTTTATTAAACATTTTTACTCCTAATTTAAAATTTCTCCATCGAATAATTCGATCAATCTTGCTGTTGTATTATTTGATTTTGCGTTTTCTTTTTTAATATCTTTTTTTATATTTTGTGATTCATCGGATTTTGTCATTAAAAATGCCGTTTTTATTTGATATCCATAGATTTTTTCTAAGTAGTTTTCTATAACATTTTTGTTTTTTTCTAATGTTCTCAAGTTAAAATTGTTTCCATTAACTAATTTTAATTCAAGACGATTTCCAACAATCTGACTAACCTCACAATGTGAAAGTACATTCCCGATTGATGGTCTTTCCGATGACAATTCTTCAATAAATTTATCCCATTTTTCATTTATTACACCTAAATCAATGTTTTTACTGGGTATTCGATTAGATTTTGGTTCTGAAATTGTATTAATTTTAATTTTGGGATTTTCAGATTTAGATCTTTCAATTGGAGGATTATCGTTCTTTATAAATGTTTTATTTGTATTATCAGAAACACTAATCAACGGCTTGTGATTTTCTTTTCGAGAATATATTGACGGATTTTGGAATTTATCTAATAACGATTCGATTGTAACCACGGAATCAAGCTCCAGCAATTTAAGTAATGACAATTCAATTAAAATATGTGGCTGGACGGCTCGTTTTACTTGATGTTCTATATCTGTAATTACTTTAGATATTCTTAATATATCTCTAGCATTCCATGACTTAGCAGCTTCTTCATACTGCTTCTTTAAGTCAATATTTAATTCAAAGACATCCAAACCATTTCCAATTGTAGCTATCATCATATTTCTAACATGTCGATTTAATCCTGAAACAAATTCCTGAACTGGCATTCCTTTTGATTTTATATCAGCCAATAAATCAACAAGAACTTTTCCATTTTTAATACGGATTGCATCTAAAATATTAAAATAGACATCAGTAGGTATGAGTCCAAGCACTTTACTAACACTATCGATTGCAATATTATCACCCGAGTACGCAATCACCTGATCTAAAATGCTGAGAGCATCACGCATACTACCATCTGCCTTTTGTGCGACAATTCGTAGAGAGTCATTATCAATCTCAATCTTTTCCTTGCCTAAAACATATTTGATTTGCTCACTAATGGCATGTATCGTAATACTATTAAAATCAAAACGTTGACAGCGTGAAATTATTGTGGCAGGTACTTTATATATATCTGTTGTCGCTAAAATAAATTTCCCATGCTCAGGCGGTTCTTCTAATGTTCTCAATAATGCGTTGAACGCTGGTGTTGTGAGCATATGTACTTCATCAATAATAAATATTTTGAACTTGGAATTAATAGGTGCATACTGAATTGCTTCCCGCAAGGTACGAATTTCTTCGATTCCGCGATTAGATGCCCCGTCTATTTCGAGTACATCCATATTTCTGCCATCGGTAATTTCAACACAATTTGAACACTTGTTGCATGGTTCACCGGGACTTTCCATGCAATTCAATGCTTTAGCCACCAACCTTGCAGTAGTTGTTTTACCTACACCGCGTGGTCCTGTAAATAAATACGCTTGAGATACTCTGTCTTTTTTAAAGGCATTAGTTAAAGTTTGAGTAATATGCTCCTGTCCCACCACCTCGTCAAAGGTCTGCGGACGATATTTTAATGATAATACTAAATATGACATAATTAATATTTATTTTTCACAATTTTGTGAAAAATCAAAGGTTATAATTTATTACTAATTACTGACTTTATAATGGAAAAGTTGATGAAAGAAACGGTAAACCGTTAATTTGCTTATTCAATCTCTGGTATGCATAATTATAAATCAAGTAATCCACATTATTAATTTTTTTAAAATTATCGATTATGGCTTTGGATAATAATTCAGAATTGGCCTTAGAATCCATTTTAGTTCTATTAATCCAAGGAAGTTTATGATATTTTTTTTCTGTTAATTCTGATAATATCATAATACTTTTTTCCATTTCTTCAACAATACCGACAAAGAAATATTTACTGATTATTTCTTTATAATTATTTTTATCGGCATTTAAGATAGTTGCCATATAGTTTGGACGAATTTTGAAATGTTCTTCAATGTCTACTAGATCTGTTCGATTATTTTCTTTTTCGTATCTATACAACGATAAGCTATGCTCAAGAGGATCTCTTAAAAATGTGAATAATTTAAATCTGTTATTATTAAACAATTCAGGATATCTTTTTTTAAGATAGACATCTGGCAATTCCCAATGTCCTGCTAAACAATGAATTGATCTTAATTTATTTGTTTTTATTGCCATTGGATGCTTTCCATCCCAATCTTTTCGATAATCACGAATAACTATAAACCATCTGTTTAGTAATTCAATCAGACTAGTACCACCGCATTTTGGCATATGATGAAATACATATACTGGATCATTTGAATAAAATGGCGCAATTATTCGTTTAAATATATTAATACGATTTCATTTTCGCTTCAATTTCTGTAATATTTTACTGTTCATAATAAAAAGATTTGGTCGTGCACCAAAGATTCACAATTCAGAAAATCTATAATGAAATAATAGTTAGCTCCGCTTCAATGGTCCACCGGCACACGATTCAAATATTTTACCGCTGCTTCCTTCCGGACCTGACGGAGTTCAAAAACGAATCATTGCGATGGATTGAAGTTTCAACACCACTTTTTATTTCAAATAAACTTCGATATTGCCGCTCAATGATTTTCAATCCTGCTATAGCGGGTTGCAGGTTACAGGGCACCGCTACCTCCCCATCTAGCACGACCAATAATAAATTTTCAAACTACTGTGGAGCCGATGGGGATCGAACCCACGACCTCAGCATTGCGAACGCTGCACTCTCCCAACTGAGCTACGGCCCCATTGTATTTAAAATTACGAATTATAATTAATATATTACAATTCAATGAAAGGATTTCTATGACAAAACGGTAAAAGAACACCAAATACAATAATTCTTTTACCGCTAAATTTTGTAAATTACTAAATATTAAAGAAAAATATTTTATCTATCCACTATAATAATTGTTTAGGAATATCCGTTAAAATCTTCACCAATGATGTCGCCATCGTATTTGTGCCATTTTCTTTCCCACTCAGTTAACTCCTGCACCGGCAATGGTTTTGATTTGACGGTAGGTTTCTTACTAACAGATATTGTATTCAGAGATTCCTTTATATATTGTTTAGATTTTACTGACTCTAATCTCTTCTCTTCTCTAATTGTAGCTATTGATGGTTTCAAAATAGATGAAGTTTTCTTTTTAATATTACTTGATTGTTTCGATAATACTTTATCATCGACAAAAATATCTATTTCTTTTTCAATTACAGTCTGTTTTGGTTGAGATTCAACTGTCGCTTTTAACCTATCCGCTTTTGCCTTTTCAGCGATAGTCTTTTCAATTTCATGAATCTTATCACTAATCTTTTTAGTTATTACATCAGTTTTGCTCGAAACTTTGGATTTAGATACTGGTTTCAGCTTACTTGCTTTCGCTTGTTTTAAATTGCGATTAGATATCTCTTTTAATCGTCTTATTTCAAGATCATGAACAATATTTGGCAAATCAATCTTAAATTCGTTTACTGCTCCATTAATTCGCTCAAATAAGGCATTTTGGACAGGACCGCCATAACCGCCATTTATTTTTTTTATTAGATAACCAAATTTCTCGACAAAATAGATCTTTTCTGAATCCAACGAACTATATTGATTATCACTTTTGTTAAGTTGTTTCATTTATGCCCCCCACTTACAAAAGGGATTTCCCCCATTTAAAAATTAACCTATCAACTGAATTATTTCCTCTAATTCAGGAAATCTATCTAACTTCTTTTTCGAAAAAACTAATTTACCGTTTTTTTCAACCTCATAAACTCCACCCCCTGAGGGGATTAGTTTTAACTCAGCAATCGCATTTCCATACCTTTCCAACAAGTCGCTAGCCATCCTGGCAGCTCTAGGTAAATAGTTTCACGCGTTACAGTATTCAATCGATAGTCTCACCTATGCTCCTCTGCTTCATCACCATAAAGCGGTTAATTTTAATTACTTATAATAGTTTTATGCAAGAATTATTTTGAAAGTAAAAAATCACGCACTAATAGTGCGATTGATGTATACGTTTGTTCATTATCTGACATTCCAATTTCACACATGCGACTTGAAGAATAACCACCTAATTTCCGCTGTTTCAGCGATAGTTGAACTTTATTATTTCTTACAGCATTTTTAGTTAATTGTGGTACGACCAATCCCCTATCACCTGCAAAACCACAGCAGTTAGTATTTTCAGGAATCGTCACTTTACTTACACATCTTTTCGCAAGCGATTCCATTATTTGTATATGTTTCATTTTTTGCGTAGAACAAGTGGGATGTAATATTATTTCTCTATCAAGCGGTTTATGATTCCAATCTTTTGTTAGAGAATCCAAGAATGGAATTAAATCAATAAACTTAAGTTTTTTCCACTTTTTGTGACTTTCTTTTGAAATATCATCACTTGGATGTAAAAACTTATATGTGCAAGGAGAAGTATCAACAACAATCGGTATCTTTCCGCCTACAGATGCCTCAAATAATAAATTAATAGTTCTTTCAAACATTCCTATACCGGAATCATGGAATCCCTTTGAACTAAACGGTGTACTGCAACAAGAATTATCAATATTAGAAGGTATAATTAATTTCACCTTAGATAATTCGGCAATTTGTCCCATTACATCAATTAATGATTGATCTTTTGAATCCGCCCCAATAGTCCTACTTATGCATGATGGGTAATAAATAAATGATTCACCCATTCCATATTCAGCTTTTTGGGGGAATTTACTAGTTCCAGTGATAAGGGGATTCCAGGTAGGAATACTATGTTTTGTAATTTGGTTGAGCCAATTAAATGTACTATTTATCAATTTTGAGCCAAATATTTTTGTTTTAAGACTTAATATTTTAATACCAAATTTGATAGACTTGGTCGTCAGTCTAAAGTGACTTGCCGTCCATTTAACTACCATCTTCCCAATAACACCATTATTTAGATTGCGTAAATCTTTTACAAAATCACCAGTGTTAATATTGACTGGACAAACTGTTTCACACATTCCATCAACAGCGCAAGTTATTTCTGTATTAAAAATATAATCACTTTTCAGTTTTTTTGATAAAGGAGGATTTAACGAACTAATCAACTCGATTTCTCTACTTACACCAATTCTTTGTCTAGGAGTAAAAGTAAATCCTCTTGAAGGACAAACCGGCTCACAAAATCCACATTCAACACATAAATCGATTTTACCGTTAACAGCCGGCATTGGTTTTAGATTCACCGTATGAATACTTTTATTATTATTTAAAATAACACCGGGATTTAAAATATTATTGGGGTCAGCTAGTTTTTTAATTTCCCACATGATATTATACATATCACTTCCCCATTCACTCTCGACAAAAGGTGCCATATTACGCCCTGTACCATGCTCTGCCTTTAAAGATCCATTATATTTTTTAACAGTTATCTCGACAACTTCATCTAACATTTCGTGATAGTCATTTACGCCTTCTTCTGAATCAAGATCAATAGACAAGTTAAAGTGCAGATTACCATCTTTTGCATGTCCAAATATCACTGCGTCATCAAATTTCCATTTCACAAAAATGCGATGTAAGTCTTTAATAACTTCGCCTAAATCATCAATATCAACACAAATATCTTCCGTTATAACACTTGTACCGGGCTTTCTAAACGAACCAACTGTAGTGAATAAACTTTTACGTATTTCCCATAGTTTTAATCTGTTGCTCTCTTCTTTTTCAAAATTACCGACCAATGTTCCATTATGTTTTCTTATCACAGAAATTATTTTTTTTTCCAAACCATCAAACAATTTTTCATTATTTTCTTGAAATTCACAAAGTAATGCTGATGAACCTTCCTGTAACGAATTAACATCATATGGTGCATCATCTAAATATTTCGCAGTTTTTAAAGATGCATAATCCATTAATTCAAGTGCTTTTACACCTGTGCTCTTAATTGGATTTATAGCGTCACAGGTAATTTTTATAGAGGGGAATAAAATTAAACCTGTCGATTTATAAGGAAAATCATGAACGGTTTTAAGTTCTATATTGGATATGAATGCTAATGTACCTTCAGAACCGACAAGCAAATGAGCAAAAATATCTAAAGGATGTTCATAGTCTAAAAAGGAATTTAATGAATAGCCAATCGTATTTTTGATACGGTATTTATCTAGAATTTTATTTCTAAAATTTTCTTCTTCAACAATCTCATTCTTAATGTTTCGTATTCCGTATGCAAGTTCCTTTTCTTGGTGCTTAAACCGAGTATAGTCATTGGTATCTGAAGTATCGTAGGTATTTCCATTTGGAAGAATAAATCTAATATTTTTTAAGGTATTATATGAGTTGCACGGTTTTCCTGTGGTCATTCCAGATGCGTTATTTGCAACTATCCCACCTACCCTCGCAGCTTTCATTGAAGCCGGATCGGGACCAATTCTTCGTTGATATTTCTTTAATTTTTGATTGGCATGTTCTCCGATGACACCGGGTTCTAATAGAATGGAATCGCCATTATTTTTAACTTTAATACTTTGCCAATCATATGCTATTTCTGCAATTACACTTTCAGTGACAGTTTGACCTGAAAGCGATGTTCCGCTAGCACGAAAAGTGACTGATTTATTCTTATCAATTGCATATTTAAATAAGTTTTTAATGTCGCTTTCGTCTATAGGACGAACAACTACATCCGGGATGATTCTGTAAATACTTGCATCTCGAGAATAAGCAAGCCTATCAATAGTTCGATTCAATACCTTCTTTTTATCTATATACTTATATAGAGTCATTTAATTTATAACGGATTTAAATACTTTTTGAACTCATCCGGTACCAGTATCGTTTTATTTGTATTGTAATTAAATGATACCAATATAAAATTTGCCTGCAATATTGGTATATCTTCACCCTTTTTAAATATTGCAGTCAATATATCATAGCTTTTAGTACCAATCCTAGTAATACGCTGACCAATTTCAAAATTGGTTGGATGAACCGCTTGACCAATATAATTAACTTCCATTGATGCTAAAATTGAACTTTCTTCTTGGTCCCACCTTTCAAATTCATGACCAATTTGCTTATATAGGTCGAGACGAGCCGTTTCCATATATATTAAATAAGCTGCATGGTTTATATGACGTAATCCATCCATGTCGCCCCAACGTGTGTTGATTGTCGTCCAAAAATCAAATTCTTTTCTTGAATATATTTTTACTGTCATAACTAACTTTATTTAAGGTATTTTACATTAAAATGAACACAATATTAAGGAAAAATAATGAAAGTTCTTAAAACTGCTTTAATCATAATATTAATTGGAATTGTAGTATATTTTATCATTGGTCTACTCACACCTCCTGTATCTAAAGAAGTTGCAATGAAAATAGAACAACCTGCTGAAGATATTTTCAATACTCTCACAAATCAATCAAATATGACAAATTGGGTTCCCGGTTTAGTAAATGTAAAACAGGTCAGCGGTAAACCGAATTCTATCGGTAGTGTTTCCGAATTCATTTTTGAAAGAGATGGAGTGAAAATACCTGTTTTAGTAATAATAAATGATTACGAAGAAAATGAATCTATGAATTTGACATTAACTCACGATAAGTTGGTTTCTGATGTGCAAATTAAAGTTGTACCAAAAGGTAACAGTTCTAAATTGGATATATCATATAAAATTGCAGGAAATAGTCTAATGACCAAAACTGCGATGCCATTTATAAAACCACTAATAAAAAAATATAGCGAAATGGATTTGGAAGAACTAAAGAAACTGTTAGAAGAATCTTAGATTAAAAACCATAACTCGTTTCAAATAACGACATATTAATTGACTCATCATCATCCATAACATCTCCGTCACCATTTTTATCTAAGAATGATCGTTTAAATGTGTAATTCAGAATCATCCCCCATCCAATTTTATACCCAATAGAAAAACCCATTATTGTACTTTCGGTTGGCTCAAATTTAAATGGATTTGGTACATTCCTTTGTTGGTAAAATGCCGAAGCAGATTCAAAACTTCCAATAGGTTGTATCAATTCAACAGAAGCCAAAAAACTTTCTAGAGTTTTAGGTTTAAATGATTCAGAATCATGATCCCATTTATCTCCAAACATATTTTGATAAGTTGCACCGACAAGAAGGTATTCATTTAAGTCAAAATCAACTCGTCCATAAATCCCGCGCATTGTTCCAAATTCACCAAGATAATCTGATTTAGGTGTTACTTTAATGTTTGTATCACCGTTTTCTTCCGAAATAACAGTTGCCCGGGTATGTTCGTATGCACGATCCCAATATTCGAAATTAAATTTTCCATCCGGTATTATGCGATATTCAACTTGCCAACTGAAAATTCCAAAATGATTAAATACTCCTACCGGTGCAAAACCATATCCCAACTCTACATTTTCACCGGTTTCGGGATTAACTGTCTCTCCTATCATTTTTGCAATTTGACTATAAACAGATAATGATGTCAGTTTACTCTGAATTATTGGTATGGATAGGTCTATCGCAATAGCACTAATGGGTTTGGGGTTATCAAGAACATTTAGCGGTTCATTTTTCAATCTAACATTTGTGTCCGGCAATGAGTCGTAATATGCTTGGTTAAAAGAACCTGCCGGTAATGAATCCCAATACTCATGGATAGCATCAAGATTATAAACATCAGGCAGGCCGTCACCATCACGATCAAATTCGTTTGGATCATCATCGGCTAAACCGTCATCATCTGAATCTAGCCAATTTTTATCATCATAAGGAAAACTATCAACGATATCCGGTCTTCCATCATAATCTTTATCTTGTAGTCCAAGATACTGATTTTGATCAGTTACCGCACTAATTCCTAAATGCAATCCGGTCGGAATTACACTGGAAACGCGCGCACCGACAACGCTTGCATTTTCCTTAAAATTATTTACAAAAGCTTGTGCCGATACATATTTAGATTGAAACTTGGCGTCCAATCCTATTTTTCTAAACTGTGGATAATTAAACGTATTTGAGTATCTATTCACTAAAATACCATAACCTAAAGTTGTTCGTTCAAGAGCCCCAGCTCTAACGTACACCGGCTCATATCGGGTACCGTATTGAATAAAATATATCTTGTCTAAAATTGTATTTTTAATGGCTGTACCATTAGAAAAATCCCACTCATCCTGATGAATTTTACCATTTTGGTCAATATACATAACTATATCTAAACCAAATTTCAATTTCCAAATATCAATTGTAGGACGAAGTGCAAATTGCCCCCAAACTTTATCATCTATTGTAGCAAGCCCTATTACACCTCTTAAAGAGAATGGGCTTTGCGCTTGTAGACCTATCACACAGAATAAGATTAGAATTATTATACTATTTTTCTTCATTGTTTTAATTGTAAGCTGGACGAAAATACAACTTTTAAAAGTAAATATGAATTAGGAAATATCATTTTACGTTTTATCTTCTATCCAAAATAGTTAGTGAAATCAATCTTTCTAATTGTTGATTGTATTAAAATCCCCTAAAATCTGACATCAACTGAAACATTTTGTTAATGAAACTGTAATTAGATTATGAAAATTATTAGTAAACAAATCAATATTGCTATTATATGTTTGACGCTCGGTATTGTTTCCATTAATGCGCAAACAAAATCTATAGTAACACATCTAAACATTGAGAATAAAAAAAATGGTGCTTTTGTAAAACTATTTACAACATCTCCTGTTGAACAAAAAAATATAACCGGATGGAATGGTGAGGATGGCTGGTTTTACATCACAGTAATGAATGCTATTGCTGATTCAGGTCGAGTAGCTAACTCGGAAATCAAATATCCGGTTTCTGAGATTCAGGTCAACAATGCTGACGAGTCAACTCAAATCGCAATAAAAGTAAAAGAAACAATTGAAAATTTTGAATTTTATCAATCAAAGTCACCCCCTGAAATTTTAGTTTCTTTGCGGTTCCCAATCTTTGAAGTGACTGCTGTATTAGAACAAGAAAGAGAAAATATGAGTTCGGCAGAATCCATTACTGCTGAAGCGGGTCAATTCGAAACTGATACAGGAGTACCAATACCTGATCAATATAAAAGAATTCGTGCAGCACTATATTTATCAGGAGCTTCACTTACCATAGCCGGAGCAGCTCTTGAATCCAGCAAATCGGAAGGATTCAGTTGGGAAATTCCTACCGGATTAGCGATAATTGCCGGTACTTTCATTTATGATAAATATTTTCATAAACCGAAAAAAGAATAATAATTCATAAAAATAAATTTTGCAAAAATTTAAAGTATTATTAATTCTTTTTATTATCACGGGCAATTTAACATTTTCAGATAATAAATCTTTAGTAACTCAATCTGCCAATACGGTTATTGATGTACTCGAAGAGAAATCTTTCGAAAGGCATTTAACACCTTACATGATAGATATTGCTCGAAATGGCCACCTTCTCCCAGAGGAAACTAAAAATAAACTTAAATCATTAGGTTTTGATTTTTCGGGAGATATTGTAACCATGCAAAGATCAACTTATTATGCTCATTACTATGATACTGATCATTTCCGAATTCACTATGATCTAACAGGATATAATGCTGTTGATAATACTGATTCCGATGGAGATACAGTACCTGATTATATTGAAACCATGTCTACCGTTTTTGAAGAAGTTTATAATCATGAAATAAATGTACTTGGTTATACTGCTCCACCTAGTGATGGTATGGATGGCGGTTCAAATGCCTATGACATCTACGTAAGAAGTACAAATGCTTATGGTTGGACAAATTATGGTATGCTAGTGGGTGATAACGAAAATTCTATCGAAAATGAAAATAACGCTTATTTAAGTCATATAATTATGAATAATAATTATATCGGATTTCCGAACACTGAACTAGAAAACATCCAGGTTACTGCCGGGCATGAATTTTTTCATGCAATTCAACTTGGTTACGACGGAGATGAAGCAATATGGTTAATGGAAGCAACTGCCGTTTGGATGGAAGAAGAAACTTATGATGAGGTAAATGACTGCTATCAATATATGATTCCATGGTTTGAATCACCACATATATCGCTGAATCAACCCAATGGTTTACATCAATACGGATCATTTATTTTGTTCAAATACATTGATGAGCATTTCGGTGGTTCAGATATTATTAAAAGAACTTGGGAAAATAGTAGGATATTTAATGGTCTTGATGGTGATTATAGTATTCATGAAATAGACCTTGCCCTGAAAAGTAATAATCATACTTTTAAAAAAGCTTTAAACAATATGGCTATAGCCAATCTTATTTTTTCAAATAATGATGCTGCGGGACAATATGCATATGAGGAAGCAATTGGTTATCAAGATTATCTGAATATATCTTACAATGATACTTCTTCTATTATATTAGGCATTCATGATTCACTAAATTTTATTAAAGGAATTTCGGATAATATTGTAAGCGACAACTTACAGCAATATGCTTCTCAATATGTTAAGATTGATGCTGTTAACCCTGTAAAAATATCAATAGACAAACAGGATATAACACTACATGCAGTAGTAAAATCTAATTCAGGAAATTATGATGTACAATCCGGCCCGGTATTAAATATTGATCCCGGTTCAAATACTGAATGGATTTACGCAATAATAGTTGCTGACGATGAAGGAACAGAGAATAGTTATAGTTTGTCATTTACTGATGGAATTAAAAACATTGTTACAGATTTTACAATTTTAAGTCAATTCCCTAATCCATTTAATAATTCAATGACAATAAAATTGAAAGTTATTACTCCTCAAAATATTGACTTAGAAGTGTACGATATTCTAGGAAGAAAAATTACTACTATATTTTCCGGATTCTTATCAGATGGCAACCACGAGTACTTATGGAATGGCACAAATGCCAATAATGAAAAAGTTGGCTCAGGTGTTTATTATCTCACCGCTGTCAGTGATATTCGCCAAGAGTGGAAAAAGATTACTTTAGTTAAATAGTTTAGAATGTATTTTATATAGAGACGTAATATCTTACGTCTCTACCAATAATTTTATACACCCACTTTAATTATTTTAATTCTCCTTTTTGATCTAAAGCTAATAGGTTATCGTAACCACCAATCGGTTTACCGTCTATAATAATTTGAGGTACAGACCGACCACCTGTTAATTCCACCAATTTTTCTCTACTAATACCTTCGTGTTCGATATTTATTTCTTCGTATTCAAAACCACGCTCCGTAAATAATCGTTTTGCGGCAGTGCAATATGGACAAACTGTTATTGAGTATAATTTAATCATTGTATTTCCTTTTATTCAAATTTTCTAATAATTATAATGGATAAGTTAACATATTTTTCAAATGATAATTGTAGTGTGTGTTACATTCTGAGTAAATTTTTAATTCATTATGTTTAGTAAGATTCCAACACATATCATTTGCCACTACTCCGAGATTGGATTGAAGGGTAAAAACCGCATTTTCTTTGAGAAAAAGCTTAAAGATAATATCAAAAAGGTTCTAGATGTTTATGTGCCTGAATCTTTTGTTACTATTAAAAGATTACGGGGACGATTTTTAATTGAGTTAACTGAATCAGGAAAAGAATCCACCGCTCAGATCAAGGAAATATTAATAAATATATTTGGTTTAGCTTATTTTGCATTCGCCTATGAATCTGAACCTGATTTAAATATAATTAAATCAGATTCATTGGAATTGATGAAGAGACTCGAGTTTAAAACATTTAGAGTTACAGCTCGGCGAATTGATTCTAGATTTCCATATACATCACAACAATTGAATGAAGATGTGGGTGAAGTGATCTTTGAAAAAATGAATAAAAGTGTTAATCTTAAATATCCTGAAGCAACCTGCTTTATTGATATATTGGATGAAGGCACTTTTCTGTTTACTGAAAAGATACAATCAGCAAATGGATTACCAATTGGAGTGAGTGGAACCGTAGTCGTAATGCTTTCCGGCGGAATTGATTCACCTGTAGCAGCATACTACGCAATGAAAAGAGGAATGCAAGTAATTTATGTTCATTTTCATTCCGTACCGTTGGTTTCGGAAGCATCAGTGGAAAAAGTTCGTGATACAGTTACTATACTAAAGAAATATCAACCAAAGTCTAAATTATATTTAATGGAATTTGCTGCTATTCAGCAACAGATCATGGTCGATTGTAACGAAAAATTACGAGTTGTTCTCTATCGTCGATACATGATGAAGATTGCAGAAAAAGTTGCAGAATTAGAAAACGCCAAAGCGATTTACACAGGTGAGGCACTCGGACAAGTTGCATCACAAACTATAGAGAATATAACTGTAGTCGAGGAGTCTGTAAACTTACCTATCATGAGACCATTAATTGGATTCGACAAACATGAGATAATTGAAAAAGCACAAGAAATTGGTACTTACGATATTTCAATCTTACCGCATGAAGATTGCTGTACTCTGTACGTTCCAAAACATCCTGCAACTAAAGCTAGACTTATTGATATTCAGAAAAACGAAGCAAGTCTTGATAGCGATAATTTAATTGAAGAGTCGCTTAAAACTGCAGAAATTGAAATTGTAGAATAACCCATTTCTTTTTTTCACCCCTTTTTGTCTCCACTCGAGGGGAGATATCTGTAGGATTGTAAGGTGAGTAATAAAGTAGAGACGTAGCATGCTACGTCTCTACTTTATTATTATGATTCTTATTTCAAGAGCATTATTTTAGATGTTTTTACATTATTCCCGGCAATTATCCTAC
>CAZWKR010000004.1:0-173059 GCA_964634215.1 uncultured bacterium | reverse complement strand
GGATTATTTAAACGAATTGATATGGAACTAGTTCAACATTTACCTGAAACCGAATGATAATCACAAAAATTATATTTAATAATTTTAAAGTATATGAAGGTGAACAATCATTGGAATGTAATATTAATGACTTGAGCAAACCTATGATTCTTATAGGGGGTAAAAATGGGGCTGGAAAAACTAGTATAATTGAGGGGATAAAACTCTGTTTATACGGAAGAGATGCAACTAATCTTTGGAACAAACACGCTTCTTATAATAAGTATTTATTTAAAATTCATAATAATAAATCAAAATATAAAAATAATAAAGAGTTTAGCATACAAATTGAATTTTCAATAAACGAAACTGGCAATCAAACAATAATATTGTTAAGGAGAGAATGGGTATTAAAAAATAAAATATATAATGAGAGTTTAGATATTTATAGAGATGGTGACAGGGTAGAATTTATTGACAAAAATTATTGGCAAGATTATATAAATAAATTAGTTCCAATCGGCTTAGCAGATTTCATGTTTTTTAATAGTGAGGAATTCAATTCAATACCAAATCATTTAGAAAATGGATTCGTAGATTCACTTCTGAAATATTTTGGTATTGATATTTACAAGCAATTACATATTGATTTGGGTCGTCACTTAACTTTTTTAGGTTCAAAATACAATAAAAAGTTATCTAACAAAATTGAAGAATATCAATCTGATTTAACAAAACAGAAACAATTGCTTGAAGAACAAAAACATATTATTGATAAGGTTGAAATAAAATTATTAAATCAAAAGAATGATAAGGTAAAGCTTGAGAATGAACTAAAAAAGAAAGCAACTTTATTTGCTAATGAACGAGAAAAACTAATTAAAGAAAAAGAACATATATCGATCAGATTAAAGAAGGGAAACGATAAGTTTGAAATAATTGCCTCTGAAGTATTACCTTTTAGTTTAGCCCCTAACTTAGTTAATAAATTAATTATGCAGCTTAATTTAGAGAGGGAAATAAAAAATAACATTACAATTTCAAATGAATATATAAAAATTAAATCAAAATTTCATAAGAAATTAAAAGGTCGTACAGAAATATTAGACGAAATTATTGATATAATTGACAAATCCAATAATTTAAATACTAATACCACTTTCATTAGACATGATTTCACAAGCATTGAAACTGAAAATATTATCAAAATACTCACTACGAGTTTGGATGATTCAGATAAATTAGTACGTTCAAACAGAACAACATATAATCATTTATTTTTAGATCAGAAAAAGAATAGTACTAAGATTGCTGCTATAAATCCTGAAGGTCCTACTAAAGATATATACGATAGAATGAGTATGGTAGATAAAACAATCGGAATGTTATCAGAACGTTTGGATCAAAATATTGACAAATTTGATTCGATCCAGAAAAAAATTGATTATTTGCAAATAAAAACTAACGCTGGCTTAACTAAACTTGCCGTCCAAGCAGATAGAGACAATAAAGTTAAATTAATTAATAATACAAGAATTACAATTGAGAAGTATTATAATTATTTAATATATAATAGATTTTCAGAGTTTAAAGACCAATTTAAAAAAATGTTAGCAAAACTTTCTGTTAAGGGAGATTTGGTCGACGATATAGATCTGGATATCCATAGTAATAAAATACTCTTTTATGATAATAGAAGAGTATTACTTCCATTAAATTATTTTTCTGCGGGAGAAAGTGAAATAATTGGACTCTCAATAATTTTAGCAGTTTTTGCGACGCATTCAAGTAAATTTCCACTAATTACTGACAGTCCTTTAAACAGATTAGATAAAGATCATCGAAAAAAAGTAATTAATGAACTAATTAAAAAAGCCGAAAGACAAATAATATTTTTATCTACAGATGAAGAAATTTCCAGTTCTGATATCTATGGATTGGAGGAATTTATTTCTGATAAAAAGCATATTCAATTTAATAAGAAGAAAAAATCAAGTAGTTTTCAAAACCAATATTTCAAATGATTGATAAGATAAAAATATCAAAAAAAGCCACTGAACTGTTGGATCAATTGTCCAGAAAAATAGGCTTAAAACGAAATATACTTGCAAGAAATGCATTGATTAAATCACTTGGGAATGGTGATTCGTATAACGATTCATTAAGTGTTAGAAGCAATGGAATGGAATTTAATATATATACATTATTGGGGGATAAGTCAGAAATATATTATGCCTTGCTAAGACAACATTATGTACCTGAGCCGATTGATGATAAAATTCCCGAATTAATTCGGTTTCATATTGAGATGGGATTATCTTATCACGAATTTGAAAGAATATTTAGTCCAATTTAAATTATTGTTCAATTTCTTTCACTAGGATTGATAATAAGCTTTCATGATTAACTAAATTTTCTTCAAAAGACATTAATAATTGACTTAATCCCGATTCTGCTAATTCCTCTAGAATTCTTCTGAAATTATCTAAATTTTCTTTATCATTATCCTTAAGAACAATAAAATCATTGGATATATCAACAGCAATCATCTTTAAAACAGGTTTTTGAACTTGGTCGTTAAACACTCCCCAATTAAAAATCCCAACTGATTTATTTCCTAATGGACTCATCTCTTTATCGTTCTTGTAACCAAGTAAGACACACCAAAAAAACATATCTGCCATATTTGGGAAAACACCCTTTTTGTCGCATAACTTTTTATAAATATTATGAGAAGTACTGGAGACTCTCAATCTTAAACTGTTATCCATCGCTCTTCAATTAACCATGGTAGATTCTTCATTTGAATCATATGTTAGAAAATATTTCTTAATTATATCATTTTTCATTTCAGCTTCAATTTCAGGTGTTATCGTATTATCTTGGAGAATCAAAATAGTTTGTCCAAATATTGTATTCCAACCTTTAAGTACAAAGGGTCGTGCCGTTTGTCCTATCTCAGACAATGGAGCATCTAATACCATTGGAATCTCTTCGGACCAATTATCTCTAGCAAATCTGATTAAACCAGCAATAAATGATAATACCAGGACTATTTTATGGCCTGTATTCATGGTTGACCTTCTTGATACTCCATTTCCATCTAAAACTTCAAAATATGAATTTTCGTGATCAAGTTTAATTGTTTTATACGTCAATATATCGTAGCAGATTTTCTCCCAATTTTGTTGGGTCAATTTTTCGATTGTATCGAATAAATAAGTTTTATACTCATTTTTTAAAAGCGTGGCAGCTTGTGCGGCCTTTTTGGCCAATCTTAATCGTTCGCTTTCAAGTGTACCTTTTCCAAGTTGATCTTCGAGATTTTGAATATTCCTTCTGATTTTATCTAATTTCCTTTTTGTTTCATCAGTTTGATTATTATTATTATTTAATCTTCTAGTTATTTCTAACTGATCTTCTTGTAATTGGGTTTGTTTTACTGTTAATCCTTTTAAATCTGTACTCAATTTGCCAATTTCATTTCGTAATACATTTATAGAATTATTTTTAGTTTCTATTTTATCAAGATGTTGCTGAATTAATACATCTAGTTCAACAATTTTATTAGGAACATTCTTTATTCGATTTTGAATAATTTCACTATCATCCGAAAGTCTCTCGATAACGCCAATTATATCGTCATAATCTTCTTTATCCTTAATTAATTGTTCTAAATATTTTATTGTAGACTTGTCTAATTTAGTTTCACATAACATACATTTATGCTTTTCAATAGACTCATGGATCGCTTTCATACTTACTGGGGGTGGAAATTTACCCTTGCTAATCCCATGCTTATGTTTTGTTTGAATTATTTCCGGCAATCCTCTAGCCAACAATACAGACCAATCTGTTGTTATGCTATCTTTTTTCTTTTTTTGTAAATCTTTTAGTAAGGAGTCGAGATGTTTAATTTCAAATTCAAATCGTTGGATTCTATTCTGTTTCTCAATTGCATCCGCATGTTTATTAATCTGATCAGTTAATTCTTCGTATTTGTCTCTTGCAGTTTGAAATTCATTTTGTATTTCTTCCTTAATATCATTAAAGGTTTTAAATGCTTCATCGTAAGTAGTCTCCTGTTTCCGTTCAGATTCTAATTGTTTTTCTACATCACCCCCCATAATGTTAGCTGCTTCTTTGCTTGCGGTCTTGTAAGCGCCTAGAACATGCTCTTCCATTCGCTGAAATAATTTTAGTTTTGATAATTCAGCCAAGGCATTAAAAAAAGTTCCTTTTCCAGTCAAATTTGCAAGTTCTGTTCTATTCTCACCTCTAAATAGAAAATAATTTGATATTGCTTTTGGGAATAATAATCCTACTTGTCCTTTTGCCTCATTATTTTCATATATGGATGAGGCACCTGTTTTTGTTACCGTTTTTTCTACGGTCAATGATGATTTTGAATTATAGACCCATTGGTTATTTACATAAGTTCCACCGTGGTCTCTACGAATTTTGATAAGATTTTTATCTTTGTCATATAAGCAAATTTCAACATATAAATCAATAAATGAACCATTTGAGGAATTATCTTTTAATGATCCTGTATTAAATAAATTATATTTTAATGGATCAGGATTGTTTAGAAACTTTGCTTCATCACTGTGCCATAAATCATCAAATAAGCACCAATAAAAAGCGTTAAGTAAATTAGATTTACCATGCCCCATTTCACCTTGAATAACAATCAAACCATTTTTTTCAGGATGGAAATTCATCCCTTGTGCTACTCTATAGGATAAAAAATTCTTAAATGAAATAGATCTTAATTTCATTGTCAGTCCTTAATGATGGATTTATTGTCAGTGTTTGTTGCATTATACCTTGCAACAGCATCAATTACATCATAGACTGTTTTTCTTATACCAGTGGGATTTGAATGGCCAATAAGTTTGAGTTCTTCTTTTATAACTTTACCAATAATCCTTCTAATGTCACTATCAATGGATTTATCGGTTAAGAAAGTTTTCAGAAAATTAGCAGCGTCAGCTACTATTTGTTCGCTATTCGAAGTCTTACCAGTCATTTATATCAATTCCATAATCAGTACAATAGGATCTTATAGTCATCATACTATCTGAATAATTTAACGAAGATTTCGCAAATTCAAAAAGTCTTCTTAATTCTTGTTCTATAATATTTTTATTTATATTACTTGATTTAGTATCATCATCATAATCGGTGTCTAAAGACGGAGGGAGAACAAATAGATCGTGAATAATTGCAAAATTTTTCTCAGGATGCTTTCTAAGTACTCTTCCCCTTCGCTGAATGTATTGTCTCGGATTTGTACTGCTTGCTACTAATATGGCTGTTTCAGTTCTTTTTACATCAATCCCTTCATCGAGACATTTCATTGCGAGGATTGCTTCAATTTTACCATCGGCAAATCCTTCAAGTATTAGTTTTCGTTCTTTTGCATCAGTATTTCCAATGAAATATTTAATTTTAATTCCTAAATCATTCCCAAGCATTCTACCATAGTCATATATAAGTGTAGTGTCATTCTCGTCTTTCCCTTCGGGACAATATATAAGCATATATTTTATTGATTTGTCTTTAATAATACGATTCTTAATTATTTCTTCGACAATTTGTTTTTTGTGGGAAGCGTTGTTAATAATTCGTTTCCGCTTAATTAACAACATCTCCAAATTTTTATCGTATTTGTCAAACTTCCCTTTATTTATTGCGTAGCGTTGCCCAATTTTTTTGGTAATTGCAATATACTTTTGGTACTCATCATCGTTTAGGTTGACTTCATGTATATGCAAATAGTATTCACACAAGGCACCCATATCGATTGCGTCACGAATATCTAATTTAAAAGTTGAAGATTTTTCTGATTTAAAAAATGAAAGTAATTCGTTCGTACCTAGTTCGTCAAAATGTCTATGCGGCGTGGCTGATAATCCAAGTCGATATTTTAATTTATGTGGTAAATACTTTTTTGATTCACTAGCTCCGAAATTATGAACCTCATCACAAATAATTAAAGAATCAGATGGGATTTGAGAAAGCATTTGTTGGAATCTTGGTAATTGATATGATGTATAAGTAGAAATTATAACGGGGTATTTAATACTTCCAAGTTTATAGGAGTTTAATATACTTTGATATTTTGTGTACCAATTTTTAGTATCCTTATAAACTTTCAAAATTGTATTAAATGAGAATTTAATACAATCTTTTTCCCATTGTTCAACTAAAGAAACTGATGGAACAAGTATTATAGTAATAATTTTATCATTCTTACTAATTAGTTCAGATGCTGCTCTCAGGGCAGTAACGGTTTTCCCAGTTCCGGTTGCCATCTCAAACAAGCCCTGATATCCATTTTTTATCCAAGATTGTACAGCATTTGTTTGATAATCCAAAATATCATATTCTGTTGGGAAATGTGGTTTTGGATTTTTTGATAAAATATTTGATGGTAAATCATTTTCTTCTGGATCAACTACTGTCCTTTTTCGTTTTTTTATCAAGTTATTTTTTACTGCAGCAGGTAGGTCAAAAACTTCCAGATAGTTTGTTGAGTTATTCCATAGATTCCCAAAATGTTTTGCCTTTAATTCTATTCTATCGATTTCATATCCATTCCACGACTTATAAACATCAATTGATTCAAAATTAGAAATAAAACCGCCTCTTGATTCATTGGATGACCCACTAAACGCTATAGTATCTACATTATCATAAAAAATCCCCATTTTTTCATGGTAAATGCCATGTGCGAATTTTCCATTTTTAGTTTTTTTTATTGCTATTTTTATTTCTAATCTACCGTTATTAAGCAACCATGCTAACATACCGATTCTATCTTTTTGAATTTGCTTATCAATGGATTGAATGGAATTCAAGAGTTTTTCCTCTATTATTTTAGCCCTATCAGATATTTTACTATTGAGTAATTCATAATCTTCGGGTTCAAAATCTGGAGACACAACTAGGCGAATATATCCATCATTATGGATGAAATGCGCAAATCCTTTTGAAGCTTCAGATAAACCTGAGCTAGAGAAGTATCCTGCGGCTCTATCAAAACGACAACTATTTTCTAAACAGTTAATGTAAAAAGCTAGGGGTGGTATTGTATCAGATCGATATTCTTTTTCTATGATTAAATCTTGTAACATATATTTTATTAATTCATCAAATATTATTTTGTTAATGAAATTTATCGATAATAGTATGCTGATAAATTACGATTAATAAGAAGATATATTGATGCTACTAACTATTAAAATTAGTTATTTTATGTGTAATTTCTAAAAACAAATTAATCTCAATTCGTTATAAACTATAAATTTACGTTCAGATACAAATTCAACAATAAACATCTGGAATGAATTATCTCCAGTTGATCTCAAAAATAAAAAACCTTATTTACCAACTGATGATCAATTAGAATCATTGGAAGTATTTATCAAATGTCCAAAAATTGGATACAAATCGTTTTATTATTAATACCTATTCTCGTTAAACCTTGTTACTGGTATTCAAGTGGTCAGAGATATACTTCGCAAAATTTCCATTATGCGAAGTATCAATTAAACCAAACTTTATAAATGATGAGAATCCAAGTTAATATAACTATAGGGTATACATATTTTTCTGCTCTTATCCCAATTCCCAATCCCAGTATTGCTCCCACTGCTGGAACACTTACAATTATTAATACGACTGTTAAGATTATTTTTGCAATCACAATTAACTCTCATTTACCAAGCTTAAAAAACTCATTTGCTGCCCATTTCATTGCAACATCTTCATCTAGAAAACCATTTGTTATACACATTTCTTTACCTTCATGAAATATGCTAGCAATCCATTCTCCATTCCATATTTTGCCCATAGCATGCAACTCTAAGCAATATCCCCTTTCAAAAGCAAAACTTATTAAGTATCCCCATGTTTCCTGAATTGGTAATTCGATAAATTTGTGTTTTAAACGTCGATTGCTTTTATTGGCGTAGTATTCTTCAAATTCCTGAAGCCACTTGCTTCTAGTGTTAATTTTATTCATTTACTTATCAATATAAAAATGATGGTTTTTTTAAACCAATATAAATTACGTTACTTTTTTCGTAAAAATTCAATTATACGAAAATCTACTTGTATGATTTTAGGTCTGATTAAATCCCCACCTACTTGGAATCCAGAAAAGTAATTGCTATGTAAGTGAGTGCTGACCACTTTAATATCGGTAAAATGACTATTTGACGATATAAATGAAATTGTATCCAATCATTATCCAGAGTTAGCGCAAAAAACAGTGAATAATAACTTGGATTATTATCAATATATTAAATTATCTAGAGTAATGATAATTATAATTGTAGATAAAAGTAGTTTTCTACCTTTTAAAAGTGATTGTGGAAAGGTATGACCTAGGTTTCGTACTTGTATACTATTTCTTAATATCAAAATAAAAGTGATAGTATTTATGAGTATCATCTATGTAATATGAAAAAATATTAAAATATACCTTGTTTATATATGATAAGAAGATTATATTATCTATTATTAGTTGTGACGATTCTTACAATTAATTAAAGCAGAAAGTTTAGAGCTAACTTACGTACAAGCGCATTCTTGCAATGATGAATCGCTAATTATTACTTATACCGGATTCCCTATAGAAGAAATAATTGATGTCAGTGTGAACATCAATAACATTACTAAACTACTACATAGTGAAGTGTCTATGATAAAATACTTTATGATAGAAACTATTTTCAATGAATCTGAGAAATATTATTTATGAAATAAAAAACTATGTTTATAAGAATAAGAAAAGATTTCAGGAAATAAACTTATCATATAATATTACTTATTTTTCTTAACAAACCACAAAATAGGGAGTCAACATGGATATTAAAAGTTTCTATTTAGATTATGAAATGTTATTTGAGATTTTAATAGTAATTGTAGTTTTTTCATTTTTTATTGAAAGAGCACTAGCTGTGATATATGAGTCAAGATGGTTTATTAATTTATATAAAGATGAAAAAAAGCGTAAAGGTTTAAAAGAATTTTTAGCGGTAGTTGTATCAATTGCCGTATGTACATATTGGAAATTGGATGCACTTACAGTTATTTCTTCAGCTCATGCGAACATGACAGTACCCGGGTATATTCTAACTGGAATGGTCGTAGCAGGTGGTAGCAAAGCATCTATTGCATTATTTAAGGACCTATTGGGATTTATGAGTACTGCTGAGGCAGAAAGAAAAGCGATAGAAGAGGCTGAGAAAGAGATAAGAATTAATGAAATCAAAAGATAGTACTTTTGACAGGAGATTAAATTTATGAAAAAATCAAAATTGCTAATTTGTCTCATTCTTTTTCTTAATTGTTATACAATAGCTCAGTATTTAGAAGTTAGAAGACCTGCCACCATAAAAGACCAACCTCGTAGAAACGGCACAATTATTGAAAAACTAAACAGTGGCCATTATTTGTTACTCTTGGATAATGGGGTCCAAAAAAATGGATATTATAAAACTAAAGTATCCTCAACTAATAAAATAGGTTGGATTTATAGGACGCTTGTAAGACGTTATGATGGAATACTGCCAGATAATCAGACTATTGACGGTTCTACCTTACTATTTGACAAAGTACCAGCTGAGTACTACAGTGAGACAAGAAACTTGGTTGGAGTAGAATTAAAAAAAGTTCTTCATAGTATAATCAAAGATCATAGAGAATTTTCATATGGTGAAGTTTGGAATATTCTTAAAGTGACAGATGTTGATCCCAATGATCATACAAAAGTAATAGGAATTTATTCTGGATTTTCAATGGATGCCGATTCTCAATATGATGGAGGAAAAGGTTGGAACCGTGAGCATGTGTGGGCAAAATCTAGAGGTGAATTTGATACAAGAATCGGTGCAGGAACGGATGTCCATCACATACGAGTTGAAGATGTTTCAACAAATTCTGCCAGAAATAATAGATCTTTTGATGAATGCGATATCCGATATATTGATAAATCTGGGAATTATCAAGGACCAACTCATTCATATAAATCAGAAAATTCCGATTGGGCGTGGGAACCAAGGGACGAAGTAAAAGGAGATGTTGCGAGAATGATGTTTTATATGGTTGTACGCTATGAGGGAGACGACGGTGAACCCGACCTTGAATTAGTAGAATCTTTACCTTTTAAAAGCAATAAATTGCCTGAACATGGTAAAAAATCCATATTGTTGCAATGGCATAGAGACGATCCTGTTGATGATATTGAAAAATATAGAAACCATATTATATATAAAAATTTCCAATTCAATCGTAATCCTTTCATAGATCATCCTGAATTTGTTAATAAAATTTGGATAGAATAGAGACAACACAGTTATTGTAGAATATTATATAATAAAAAAAAGAATTGAATTATAAGATTTAGTAATAAAGTTTTTTTAAACAAAAAAGTGAATTAATTATGAAAAAATTTAATAAAACTTACAAAGTTGCAATTGATACTGTGCCGTTACCAGATAAGTCAGCAGACAGGATAGAATTAGTTATGAAGAATATAGTGCCGGTAATTAATCAGATTGTAAGAGACGCAATGAGTGTTGCAATTGGAACCTGGCCTACGCCAGATGAACTTAATAAATAGATATATATTATAATTGTAATTGCGACAATTAAATAATCTATGATAATAAAAAACAAAAGGAGAATATGCTATGGCAATAATACAAGATCTTGCAAATGAAATTTCCGGCTATGCAAAAACCTATATAAAGTGTAAAATCGAAAACTTTGAGCCTTATGACAATTACGGAGGGCAGTGGGATGTTAACGATCTTGGACATTTTAACATTAAACTAACCAATGAAGGTCCGTTAGATGTTAAGAATCTAAGACTTCATTTAAATACTTTCGGAAACTATGGGGAAATTCGTTTACTAGTACCTGGTCCAAGAGGAAACACAACCAATTGGACCGGTAGTACAATGGAAGCAGTTTTTCGTGGTATATTAAAGGCAGATTCATCAAGGACGTTTCCAGGCTTGTTTCAATTTAAGGCTACTGATGACACAAATGGTAAGGAAGAAGAAGTGGTAGAATGTCATATTTCAGAATACGATTTAAGTTGGGATAATCTATTATATGATTCTACAGAACATGAATGGACAACTACATTTAAACAGAAAGCGTTGATTAGAAGTGATTGAATAGATTAGTCACTAAAATCATTACTTAATTAAAAGTGATAAATGAATATTTATTGATATACTTTGATTCTCGCCATTAGACGATAAATTCAAATCCTGTAAGCTAAGATAATAAAAACTTTTCGTAATTGAAAAGTTTTTATTATCTCACACTAACTTTCATATTTATATTCATCAAACGAGTATATATTTAGTATAGGAATTAAATATTAAAATTATAGTTTTCTATATAGTATACTTATACAGAAGGTTACATTTTTGAATGAAATCCGAACAATTACTTACGCCAAAACAAGTATCTGCAAAACTTCAGGTTAATTATCGAAAGGTATTAGATTTGATAACTCTTGGAGAATTAAATGCATATAAGATTGGAAGTGTTTATCGCATTGAACCGAGTGAGTTGTTTGATTTCTTGCAAAAGAAAAAATATAAATCATATTGGAAAGGTAAGTTATAGTATCAATATATTGAAGTTTAGTAATTTACATTCGTAGATAATGTAGTTTTCTGCCTAATTAAAAGCGATAGTAAAGTGGTGCAGTCTGGGCTTTGCTATCGCTTTAATATTTATTAACTTTCCACCCAGTTTTTTTATAAATAGATAACAAATCAAATGATCGCGGGGTGGAGCAGTCTGGTAGCTCGTTGGGCTCATAACCCAAAGGTCGTAGGTTCGAATCCTATCCCCGCTACTGAGGGTAAGACCCGGTTTCTCGTAAGAGTTACTGGGTTTTTTCTTTATATATTAGTAAATATTAGTTACAGATTCGGGATACCGCATGGATACCTAAATTTTTAAATGCTTGTAGAATCTTGCATATGTTAACTTACATAAACAGTTGAATTTAATGGCATTCAAGAGGTCGTCGGTTCGATCCCGTCTGGCTCCACTACGTCAGTTGTTAACTCCTTGTCTTCCAAATAATATTAAAGTTTACATTATTTATTAAATCTTGAATGTTGTATGAATGGTATTAAATTAAAGTAAGAAATTATAATAATCATTTGAACCAAACCGGAGGAACCATGCTTGATAACAAAAAATCGATAAGAAGTTGGGCGTTTTATGATTGGGCAAATTCAGCTTTCGCAACAACAGTAATGTCAGGATTTTTCCCACTATTTTTTAAGAAATATTGGTCAGGAGCGGAAAATACAGCAGAAAGTACTTATTATTTAGGATTAGCTAATTCTGTAGCTTCAATAATTGTTGCAGCGTTGGCACCATTTCTTGGTGCAATTGCTGATCGCGGTACTGCTAAGAAAAAATTCCTTTTAACTTTTGCATTCCTTGGTATAATAATGACCGGTGGGTTGTGGATGGTACAGCAAGGTCAATGGCAGATGGCAATTATTTTCTATATTTTAGCAACAGTAGGTTTCTCAGGTGGCAACATCTTCTATGATTCACTCCTGCCCGGAGTTGCATCCAAAAAGAAAGTAGATTATGTTTCTTCATTAGGATTTGGTTTAGGATATTTAGGTGGGGGAATACTCTTCCTAATAAATGTTGCGATGTACTTGAAACCGGAGATGTTCGGTATTGCAGATGGCGCAACTGCGATTAGATTATCGTTTGTATCTGTGGCAATTTGGTGGGCGGTATTTTCGATTCCGATTATGTTATGGGTAGAAGAACCAAAAATTCATGAACCTGTTGGTGTTTTTAAATCTGTCGGATTAGGATGGAAGCAGTTACGGGATACTTTAAAAGATATTAAACATTTGAAGGTAGTTGGATTGTTCTTATTTGCCTATTGGTTTTATATTGATGGCGTAGATACAATTGTCAGAATGGCAGTGGATTATGGTGCAACTCTCGGTTTCCCCGATAGTGCATTAATTTCTGCTTTATTAATGGTACAATTTATTGCATTCCCCTGTGCTTTATTGTTTTCATGGTATTCTAAAAAGATTGGTGTTAAACAAGCAATTATGACAGGCATAGTAGGATATGGAATTATCACATTCTTAGGATATTTTATGACTTCCGTATTGCATTTTTATGTTTTAGCCGGAATGATCGGGTTATTCCAGGGTGGTATTCAAGCATTAAGTCGTAGCTTATACACTAGGCTTATTCCTGTTGAAAAGGCTGCAGAATTTTTCGGATTTTATAATATGTTAGGCAAATTTGCTGCAGTTATAGGTCCGTTTATGATGGGTACAATTACTTTAATAACCGGCAATATCAGATTTGGTATTTTATCAATATTAGTTCTATTTATTATTGGTGGATTATTGCTTCTTAAAGTAAATATTGAAGAAGGTGAAAAAATGGCAAAAGAGTATTTAGCTAAATAAACTGTGAAATAGACGAAATTAAAAAGGAGTGAGATATTCACTCCTTTTTTTTATAATAAAAAATAAATAGGATGTGAGAGTCCGTTTTCCTTGTAGTCAATTATGATGCACTGTAAATTTGCATATTAAATAATATATAAAAATTTCATTTTAATAACAATAACTAACAATTTTACAAAATATTCGGAGGAATAAGTGACTGTAAAAGTATATAAACCAAGTGTCGAAGCATCCAAAAATGCATGGATATCTGATCTTGATCAGTATCAAAAATTGTATGATGAATCGATAAATAACCCGGACGAATTTTGGGCGGGAATTGCTGAACGGATTACCTGGACAAAGAAATGGGATAAAGTGCGTTCATTTGATTTTGTTGATGCAAATATAAAGTTCTTTGAAGGTGGAAAATTAAACGTTGCATATAATTGCCTAGATCGTCACGTTGAAGCCGGTCATGGTAATCAAACAGCGTTAGTGTGGGAAGGTAATAATCCGGCAGAAGATAAGAAATTCACCTATAATGAATTAACAGATGAAGTATCAAAATTTGCAAATGTATTAAAGTCCAATGGTGTTGAAAAAGGCGATAGGGTATGTCTGTACATGCAGATGATCCCTGAACTCACCGTAGCAATGTTGGCATGTGCTCGTATTGGTGCTGTACATTCAATAGTTTTTGGTGCTTTTTCCTCAGATGCATTACGTGACAGAATCAATGATTCAGCATGTAAAGCACTTATCACACAAGATACGGGCGTACGTGGAAAGAAATTAAATATTCCAATGAAAGTTAATGCCGATAAAGCAGTAAGCGAAACTCCTTCAATCGAGCATGTATTTGTTGTAAAACGTACCGGTGAAGAAGTATCAATGGAATCAGGTCGTGATCTTTGGTGGCATGATGAAATGGCAAAAGCTTCAACTAATTGTCCTCCAGAAGAAATGGATGCAGAAGATCCATTATTCATTCTTTATACATCAGGTTCAACCGGCAAACCAAAAGGTGTCCTTCATACTACAGGTGGATATTTAGTATATGCATCATATACTCATGAAATGATATTTGATTATCATGAAGGCGATATTTACTGGTGTACTGCAGATATTGGTTGGGTAACCGGACACTCCTACATTGTGTATGGTCCTCTTGCTAATCGTGCAACAACAGTTATGTTTGAAGGTGTTCCAAATTATCCTGATTTTGGAAGATTTTGGGAAATAGTTGATAAACATAATATCAATATATTTTACACTGCCCCAACAGCTTTACGCGCACTCATGCGCGAAGGTGACGAGTGGGTATTAAAAAATGGTTTATCTAGCTTGCGTTTACTTGGTACAGTTGGAGAACCTATCAAAGAGCCAGAATGGAATTGGTATCATAATATTGTTGGTAAAGGAAATTGTCCGATTGTTGATACATGGTGGCAAACAGAAACCGGCGGTATTATGATCACTCCTTTACCGGGTGCAACGCCAACAAAACCTGGTTCAGCAACGTTCCCATTCTTTGGTGTAGAACCTGTTTTGTTAACTGAAGAAGGTAAAGAAATAGAAGGTAATAATGTATCCGGTTTATTGGCGATAAAAGCTGCCTGGCCTGGAATGATGCGTACTCTCTATGGAGATCATGAACGTTTCAAACAAACATATTTCGCAATGTATCCCGGTTATTATTTTACCGGTGATGGTGCACGTCGTGATGAAGATGGATATTACTGGATTACCGGACGTGTAGATGATGTATTAAACATCTCAGGCCATCGCATCGGTACAGCCGAAGTAGAAGGCGCTATTGGTAAAGCTGAAGGTGTAGCTGAAGCAGCTGTAGTAGGATATCCGCATGATATTAAAGGACAAGGTATTTATGCCTACGTAACTTTAATGGCAGGTCTTGAACCAAGTGATGAAATACAGGTAGCGATTGTTAAGTCGGTTATGAAGGATATTGGTCCTCATTCTAAACCGGACAAGATACAATTTACTCCTGCACTACCAAAAACGCGATCAGGAAAAATTATGCGTAGAATTTTACGTAAAATTGCTGAAAATGAAATCGATTCACTCGGTGATATTTCAACCCTAGCTGATCCAAGTGTTGTGGATGCTTTAGTTAAAAATCGTAAGTAAATAGATATAAAAAACTAAAAAATAGAAAAGGCTCATGATAGAGCCTTTTCTATTTAAATTGAGAATAAAATAATTATTAGTATATTTTATTGTTTATAATCAATAATTAATAGTCAATAGAGGAATTAATGGGATATTTAAAATCAGTAAAGAATTCAACTTCTACATTTTCAAAAACTCAAACAGATCTTTTTGCCGTTGGTGTGTTTGAAGATTTAAAGTTATCGGAAATTGGTAAAGAAGCTGACAAATATTTAGACGGACAAATTTCTGCTGCAATTAAAAATAAAGATATTAAAGGTAAAAGTAGTGAAACATCGCTACTGTATGGTAAAAAGAAAAAGATTTTAGTTGTTGGATTAGGAGATAAGAAAAAATTTGATGAAAAAGCAATTAGACTAGCTGGTGGAACCGTATTAAAAACTGCCATATCAAAAAAATTAAAGACAGTTGCAATGGAAGTGTTTGGTGGTGGTGGACAGGGAACTTCATTCAGTCAGGCACTAGTAGAAGGAATCGTTTTAGGAAGCTATCAGTTTATTACTTACAAAACCCAGGATAAGGAACTTTTCGAAGTTAGTAGTGCAACGGTAATTAATGGTGATACAAAAGCGGTGCTAAAAGGATCAATTATTGCTTCATCTGTTTGTTTTGCTAGGGATGTACAAAATCATCCGGGCAATGTAACTACACCAACCAAGTTAGCACATTTAGCAAAAGAAATTGCTTCAGAGGGTGGTATGAAACTTACAGTTTTTGATCGCGAGAAATTTACAAAATTAGGAATGGGAGCATTTGCAGGTGTTGCCTTAGGAACTGGTGAACCACCAAAATTTATTTTATTAGAATATAAAGGTGGTAAATCCAATGAAAAACCAATTGCGCTTATAGGAAAAGGATTAACTTTTGATAGTGGCGGTATATCAATCAAACCTTCTGCAAGTATGGATGAAATGAAATTTGATATGTGTGGTGGTGGTTTAGTACTTGGAGTCATGAAAGCCGTTGCACAGTTAAAGCCAAAAGTAAATATTGTTGCAGCAGTTCCCGCTACTGAAAATATGTCCGGTGAAAAAGCATATAAACCCGGCGACATCTTAACAGCTTATAATGGTAAAACTATCGAAGTTTTGAACACGGATGCCGAAGGACGATTAATACTAGCAGATGCTCTAGCATATGTTAGTAAACATCATGAACCACAATATATGTTGGATTTTGCCACGTTAACTGGTGCTGTAGTTATAGCCTTAGGTCACGTTGCAACAGGTGTTATGGGCACAGATGAAAAATTAGTAGAAAAAGTTAAAAATAGTTCAAAGAATACTGGAGAGAGAATTTGGGAATTCCCACTTTGGGATGAGTATTGTGAACAGATTAAATCGGAGATTGCAGATATTAAAAATGTTGGAGCTGCTCGCCAAGCCGGATCTATCGCTGCTGGCGCATTCTTAAAAGAATTTGTTGGAGAAGGAATCCCATGGGTGCATTTTGATATCGCTGGAACAGCATATAATAATAAAGAGAGCTCGTTAACTTATAAAAAAGGTGCGTCTGGGGTAATAATTCGATTAGTCTTGGATATGATTCAAGGATAGTACAAATATAATAGACTAAATGGCTCCGGTATTGTACTGGAGCCATTTGTATTTAGGATATAAAAATGAGTAAATATGATCGTCAAAAAGCATTAAATATTTTACGAGAGTATACAAAGTCTGATTCATTGTTAAGACATGCCTATGCAGTGGAACAAGCTATGCGTAAATATGCAGAAAAATTTGGTGAGGATGAAGATAAATGGGGTGTCACAGGACTTTTACATGATTTTGATTACGAAAAGTATCCAACAGCTGAAGAACATCCATTTGTTGGTAATAAAATCCTAAAAGAACAGGGCTATGATGAGGAAATATTAGATGCGATCATGGGACATGCAGATTATACTGGAGTTTCTCGTAATTCGCTAATGGCAAAAACTCTTTTCGCTTGTGACGAATTAGCGGGCTTCATATTTGCAGTAACCTATGTACGTCCATCAAAATCAATTAATGATGTAAAGGTTAAATCCGTTACCAAAAAATTGAAAGATAAAGGATTCGCTGCAAAAGTGAGTAGAGAAGATATAAGTAGGGGAATTGAAGAACTTGGCTTTGACAGAGCCGAACATATTCAATTTGTAATAGATGCACTTAAGGAAAAAGCATCCGAATTAGGATTGGCGGGCAATACTTAAAGGGAATTATGCCACATTATGCAATACATACTTATATTATTTGGATGGTTGGCTACAGTTGGTGTCTATCAAAGTCATAAACCGTTACCTGAAGGACTTAATTACCGTAGTAAAGTTCATCAAGTTGCAGAAGGGGATATAAAATTCCTTGCGGATTTGACTTATGAAGATTCCCTTGGAAATATTATTCATGATCACGAAATTTATGACACAATAGATTCCCTTGTCAGTGATGCAGAAAAGTATATCTATATTGACATGTTCCTTTTTAATTCTTTTTTGGGTCCGGCAAATTATGCCTATCGCGAATTGTCGCCTGAATTAACAAAAACATTAATATCGAAAAAGTTTGCCAATCCAAATATAAAAATTGATTTTGTAACCGATCCCTTAAATACTTTTTACGGAGGATACAAGGCGCCTGAATTACAATTATTACAAAATTCAGGTATCAATGTAGTAATAACTGATTTAAGAAAAACACGGGACAATACATATTTATATTCTCCGGTTTGGCGGACATTTATTCAATGGTTTGGTAATAAAGATAAAGGTGGAAGATTCAAGCATCCATTACTTGAGGATGGTGGTAAAGTAACTTTTAGGAGCTACCTTGCATTTGGAAATTTAAAAGCTAATCATCGTAAAGTGGTTATTGCTGATAGCGGTGATAATATGGTATCCTTAATTGCATCACATAATTCACATAGCGCAAGTTCTGATTTTTCCAATGTAGGTTTAATGGTGAAAGGGGATATTTGGAAAGATATTATTTACTCAGAAAATGCTATTGCAAATTTTTCCGGTGGAGAATTACAAATTGACTCAGTTTTGATTAAAAATAAAAATATTATCAATAATAATTTACCCTACAGCGTCACTTTCTTAACAGAACAGCAAATTAATAAAGAATTAGTTAGCTCATTCAATAGTTTATCAGAAGGTGATTCATTGATGGTAGCAGCTTTCTATTTATCCAAAAGAGATATAGTTAAATCTATATTGAAGGCATCTAAAAATGGTGCTGACGTTCGAATAATACTCGATCCAAACATACATGGTTTTGGTTATAAAAAATATGGCGTTCCAAATCAAGCATCAGCACATGAACTGCTGAAAAAATCAGATGGAAATATAAAATTGCGTTGGTATAAAACGCATGGAGAACAATTTCATACTAAGTTTAATTTTATTAAATATCTTGATGGTACCTCTCGAGTAATATTAGGAAATTCAAATTTAACAAAAAAGAATTTGGGCGGTTTTAATTTAGAAGCCGAGTTAATTGTAGAAGCAGGTTCTAACACTCCTTTGATAAGAGAGATTGATAATTATTATGAAAAGATATGGAATAATAACAAAGGCAATATCTATACAGTTGACTATGATGTCCTTAAAGATGAATCTTTTTGGAAAATGTTAAATTACCGTATTAAGGAGCCATTGGGAATTGCAATTTATTAACTATGATCAGACAAATTGCAAAACTACTTAGAATTCTTAATTCTGAAACTGCTCCAATAAATATCAGTCTCGGAATTTGTTTTGGTATGGTTGTGGGGTTTACACAAATGTGGAGTGTACATAACCTGATAATTTTATTTCTCGTACTATTTTTTCGTGTAAATATGTCGGCTTTTATCCTCGGGACGCTTGTTTTTAAAAGTCTTTCTTTTTTATTTAATGGTGTGTTTCATCAAATTGGATTATCGTTATTAACAGCCGAGTTCTATAAGGAAATTGGAACATATCTGTATAACATTACATTTTGGAAATTTGATCGAATAAATAATACGATTGTTATTGGTAGTATTGTTATTTCAATTCTCGGTTTTTTACCGATGCTTTTTCTGTTGAATTTCATCATAAAAAAATACTGCAAACATATTTTAAGTTATGTACGTAAAACAAAGATCGCTAAAGCGATGACGTCTTCAGATCTCTATCATTATTAAAAAAAAGTGACAGGTTTTATGGACACGCTATGAGAAAGTGGGTAAGATGGTGGGGCATTGCGGTTTTCATCCTAATAATTTTATTAGTAATGGGTATTTGGTATTTGCTTGCTGATAGAATAATTGCAAATAATATTGAAAAAACCAGTGAATTTATTGTTGGTGCAAAGGTCGATGTCGGAAAAGTTGATCTGACTTTAATACCTTTAGGCGTATCGTTAAATCATTTAAAAGTAGCGGATCCAAATTTGCCGATGCAAAATCTGATAGACGTAGAGAATATTCGCTTTCACCTAGATGGAAAATATCTATTTGAACGTAAAGTCATAATTAAGGATATGGTTGTGGAGGGATTAAAATTTAATACAGAACGTCAGAAATCAGGTGCAATCAAAGGGTCTGAACCACTTACGGTAAAAAATGCGATTGATGATTTTATTCTGCCGCTCCTTGATTTGTCACAGATAGCAATATTTATTGAGCAAGAGAAACTACCGTCTGCTGATGGATTAAATGCAATATTAGATGATATTAAGCGCGTTGAGAATGAATGGAAAGCAGCATTTAAAATGATGCCAAATATGGATGACATAGGTGAATATCAAAATCGGACAAATGTAATTGTTACTGATATAAAAAAGAATAAAGTTGCCGGACTTATTACCCATGCAAGAGGAATTAAGCGCTTAAAAGAGGAAATTGAAAAAGATATTGAAGAAATTAAGCTAAACAAAAAAGCTATGTTAATTGATATTGATTCTCTTGAAACAAAGAAAAATCGCGGACTTGATTTTATTGAGAAAGACATTTCAAAATTGCATAATAAATATACTCCTGATATTCGTGGATTTAATAATTTCAGTAAATATATTTTCAAGAATGATGTTTTACGTCAAATAGATTATGGTCTACATTGGTACAACAAATTGGAACCGTTTTTTGATTATACATATAAAAATTTAAAAGATGACTATTATGGATATGAACCGATTCTGTTTGATGGCATTGATGTACAATTTCCTGAGCATGAACCTAAACCTACATTTCTTATAGAATTAGCAAAATTGTCTTTTGACCACGGTGTAAGCAATCTTTCCGGTGAAATAATGAATTTCTCTACTCAACAGTATATATCAGGTTTACCAACTACAGTAAATTTGAGCGGATCTAATCTAAATTTTGCCGAATCTATTAATTTAAGTGGAATAATTAATCATGTCTATATTGATGATATTAGGGATGATATATCATTAGCTATCCAAAAACAAAAAATTGATGAAGCAAAATACCAAATTATTGAAGATTGGGAGTTAAGTATTAGTAATGGTACTGTCGATAAAATCTTCAATATAAATATTAATAATGGTGAAATTGAAAGCAAATTGAAATTAGACTTTATTGGTACATCAATTGGAAGTAATTACTTAGGAAATAAGAATATTCTTATAAATTCAATCGATTCAGTTCTGACTAAAATTTCTGAATTTAATGTAGAAATAGAAATTTCGGGAACTCCCGGTAATTACAGTACTATAATTAATTCAAACCTAGATATTGTGGTAGATAATGCTGTACGAAATATTGTAAAAGAAGAAGCGGAAAAAGCAAGTAATACTATAGCTCGAATTGTTAAAGATAAAACAAAAGAACTAAACAGAGATATTGAGTCTAAAATCAAACAGTTGTCCTTAGAAATATCAAAAGTTAATGATATTCTTTATGAAGCAAGGAATATACTTAAAGAATTGCCATGAAATTATTTAATAGAATCGAAAGAGAAAAGCGTACTGTAGGAATAATGGTCAAGATGTATTGTGACCATAATCATGACAAGATAGGTTCAATTTGTACTGAGTGTAATGAATTAACCGAATTTGCAAATGAACGAATAAATCGATGCGTATTTCAAAAAGACAAACCAGTTTGTTCAGAATGCCAAATTCATTGTTATCGTCACGATATGCGAGAAAAAATAAAAACTGTGATGCGTTTTTCCGGACCAAGGATGATTTTTCGTCACCCTATTATTGGAATTAGACATTTAATTGATAAACGTAAATTTAAGTATATTGATATCAAATTATACAAATCTATGAAGAATATTTAAAAAAATAATAGCCCCGAGATAAATTAATATTTTCAGGGCTATCTACTAAATTTATTTATTCTTAACTAGTTCAAATAAATAGCTAATGTTAATAGTCCTACAGATGTAATACCAAAATACGATGTTTTTCCACCTTCAAATACTGCCTCATTTCCAGCACCATCATCGACCTTCATATCCGGCTGAGATGAACTTGAAAATCCCAAATGGTATTCTGCTGCTAAGCTTAAAAAAGAATTAATAGCGTACTCCACACCTAGTAATGCAAATACTCCAAATGTTGTATTAGCACCATCACCAAAATTATTCTTTACTTCAGCTTGAGTAAGGGCAGTTCCTTGTGGACCGGCAACAGGATCTGCAAATTTTGTCCGTGTCATAGAGAAAGCTAAGCCAGCTCCATAATATGGATCAACTTTGCCTTTATTACGATGCATTTCGCCCGCTACTTCAAATCCTATACCAAACTCTTTATCGTACCCATCTTCTCCTACATACCCTTCAGGAATAAATCCTTTAGTTGTTTCCTTGGCATTTGTAAGTGCAAATGCACCGCGTACAGCAGTTTTATCATTTAGATATTTTTTATATCCAAATCCGCCTTTGTAACTATCTGCAAAGAGTAATCCTAATCCGATAAATTCAAATAGCATTGCATTGTCACCTTTAACATGCGGTGTGTATTTATTTTGCGCCATTGATACATTGGCTAATACCAATATGCTTATTATAACTATTATTGTCTTCTTCATTTAATCATCCTTTTTTTGATTAATTCCACAGCAAATTTAATTTTCTTCAAAATCCGCTGCAATTTGAAATTTTGGTTTATTATAATATTTTTCCAGATCAGCTTCAAGATAATTTAATATCGGTTCTATTTCTCGATGGTTCGAGGAATTACGATAGATTTTTAACATATCTTTTAAAGTATCGGATGTATTCTTGTTTATCAAAATGTTGTTATTATCATTACCGTACTGCAAGTCATAGGCGATTGCTATACTGTTTTTGAGTAATTCATAATGCTCTTTATAATATTTATTAACTAAATTATTTTCAATTCCGTATTTACTCAATAAATAATAACAAGTAGTATATACTTCTCCCTTACCTGATTTTAAGAGATAGTCGTCTCGGAATTTATAAGAGCTTGATAAATCTAATGATTGTACATTTATTGAATTATTAGAATTCGATTCAGAAAATCCACTAAGAAGGCATCCTAAATATGCCTCATCTAAACTGATAGCGCCAAACATCGTTAAAATAAGATCTCCTTTAATACAAACCCCTTCATCAAAACAGATTATATCATCATCAGTCGTCGAATTATTGACATTACTAATACCATTTGTTTTACCAAGGGAATAATCCGAATACCCAGTAATGGGGTCATTTTTTGCACATGTAAATATAAAGAATGAGGAAGCTAATAAGGTTATTACAACTAATGTTTTGAAATTAGACATTTTTGTTACTCCTAAGGTTTAATCTTAATTGAGGAATAAATTATTCAAAATTATTAACACGGCTAAAATTAATTACTAATAACTCTAACTATAAAGGGAAATAAACTGTTGTTTTATTTAACGATTTGTCCGATTAATTCAAATTCATTTGCATCAGTAATTAGTACTTTTTCAAATTTACCGACTACTGATTCTCCTTCAACTATAACTATGTTATCTACTTCCGGAGAATCAAATTCAGTACGTCCGATTATTTGATCTTCATTTACTTCATCAATCAGCACATCCATTGTTGAATTAATTAATGCTTCATTTTTTTCTAACATTATTGAATTTTGCAATTCTTGTAGATGAAGTTTTCTGTCATTTTTCAACTGACGTGGGACATCATCCTTTAAATTTTCAGCTAATGTTCCTTCTTCCTCTGAGTAAGTAAAGATACCAAGTCGGTCAAATTGGACTTCTTCTATAAAATCATATAATTTATTAAAATCATCTTCAGTTTCACCTGGATAACCAACAATCACGGTCGACCGCAATCCTATATCAGGCATTGCCTCCCGTAATCTAATAATCCTATTACGAATTCCATCTTTACCTAAACCACGTCGCATTGAAGATAATATTTTATCAGATGCATGTTGGATTGGCATATCAAGATATCTACATAATTTTTTTATATCTGCTAGTGATTCAATAATGTTTTGTGATAAATGTGCCGGATGGGCATAATGCAGTCTTATCCATTTTAGTGGATCATCGATTTTATCAAACTCTGATAATAATTTACCTAGATGGGTTTTTTCGGAAAGATCCCATCCGTAAGAAGTCGTGTCTTGTGCAATAACTAATAATTCCTTAACTCCGTTATTAACAAGTCTTTCTGCTTCTGCAGTAATAGCTTCAATTGGACGAGATATTTGTTTACCACGCATTATAGGTATGCTGCAGAAAGAGCATCCATTATCACAACCCTCCGCGATTTTTAGATATGCATAATGGTTTGGTGTAAGTAATGATCGCCAAAAAAGAGGATCATCCTTCACAAAGGGTTTTCCTGTTATAAATGATACAATTTGTCTATGATCATTAACTCCGTAAAATCGATCAACTTCAGGTAATTCTTTCTTCAATTGTCCGGGATATCGTTCGGAAAGACATCCCATAACAATCAGTTGTTGAAGTTTACCCTTCTTCTTTAATTCTGCAGCTTCAACTATTGAATCAATTGATTCTTCACGAGCTTGATCAAGAAATCCACAAGTATTAATAATAATAGTATCAGCATCTTCAGGTATTTCTGTGATCAAGAAATTGGACTGTTTGAGGCCACCAATTAATATTTCAGAATCGACTAAATTTTTAGCGCAACCAAGACTGAGAAGGTATATATTTTTAATCAATTTGTTCATCAGCCCCAATTATTGACTTGATATATTCATTGGCATCAAAAGGAATTAAATCTTCTAATTGTTCCCCGACTCCAACATACATAACCGGAATTTTTAATTCCTCATATAGTGGAAATGCAATACCTCCTCTTGCTGTACCATCCATTTTAGTGAGGATAACTCCATCGATTTTAAATAATCTAGTAAATTCACGCGCTTGGATAAGTGAATTTTGTCCAAGACTTGCATCAATAGTTAAAAGTGATACTATATTAAACTCAGGAAAATGTCGCTTAACTAAACGAATCATTTTTTCTAATTCTGACATCAAGTTTTTATACGTATGTAATCTTCCTGCTGTGTCAACAATTACAACATCGGCCTCATTCTTCTTTGCGGATTTTAATCCATCAAACAGTACTGCACTGGGATCACCTGATTGAGCATTAGATACTATTTTCATTTTCAATCTTCGTGCCCACTCTTCTAACTGCTCAGCAGCCGCAGCACGATAGGTATCGGCTCCAATCATAAAAATATTTAACTTTTGATTTCTTAATAGATTAGCAAGTTTAGCAGTTGTAGTAGTTTTTCCTGTACCGTTGACTCCGACCAAAAACACTACTGATTTTGAAGTAATATTTGGTATATCATTTTTATTGAGTAAATGTGACAATAATATCTCATAAATCAATTTGAAAGGGTCATCAGTTTTGTTCTGACTTAACTTATTAATAATTATATCAGAGGTCTTAATACCTACGTCAGCTGCTATTAGGCTATCTTCCAATTGTAGTAATAAAGATTCGTCAATTTTTCTTCGCTTAAGGGCTTTAAGGGGTTCGCTTATTGAACTTCGAGTCCTACTCAAAGCATTAAATATCCTAGCTCCAATTTTCACTTTGCTTATATTTTTTTAAATTCTATAATGAATCTTTTCATATATAAAACCCAACTGATTAGTAATAATATGAATGCTATCCCAAGAGAAATGCCTTTCAAATAATCAGCAGCTGGAATTTGAGGGATATGTAAAACTAATGTTATAGCAACAGCGGCAGTTGCCCATTTACCTGGTTTATTAGCACTATTAACAAAATTTGAATGGTTTATTAAGTAAAGGCCCGGCAATGCAATAGTGAAGTATCTTATAATAAAAAGTATAAAAAACCACATTGGGAATATCCCTGATAAGACTAAATAAAAAGTCACTGAAACTATAACAACGGAATCAGCAAGAGGATCCAACCACATACCAATATGTGTAACCTCATGTGCTCTACGGGCAAAATATCCATCGAGAGCATCTGATGCTATAACTATAATAATTAGAATAAATAAAACCAAACTCGATTCCGGTTTTGGTAAATAATAAATTATCGGGATTACCAATATAGCTCTCATTAGGCTTATAACATTTGCTAATGTTAAAACTCGTTCAGGGTCTGTTATTTTTGATTTATTATTTTCCATAATTTTATAATTTTATTGTTGAATCACAAATGCTCTCGATAAATCGATGATCATGTGAAATTAATATTAAATGTTTTTCCTTTAGATATTTAATAAATAGGGAGTGTAAATTTAACTTCTGTTGACTTCCCATTCCAAATGTTGGCTCATCCAATATTAACAAATCATAATTACAATTTGATAATATAATAATTAGTGCTATTCTAAGATTAGACCATGATAAATTCAATGCCAAAATATCCTTTATATCTTCCCATAGGATATTATTGGTATATAATATAGATTCAATTTCACTTAATTTTTGGTTATCTAACTTACCACTAGTTATTAATAGCTGGACAAATTCTTCTAATGTCATAATTCCTAATAATTTTTCAGGAAATTGATCAAGATATCCAATTTCAATATTGTCCATTTTTTTTGAGTTTAAATTTGCTGAACCTGAAATTGGTTTTTCTAATTTTAACAATATCGATGCGAGTGTAGATTTTCCGGAACCATTAGTACCAATTATTCCAAGACATCTAAAATTATTTACTGACTCTGAAAAATTATAAAAAATTGGATTTTTATCATCATAATGGAAATTCAATTTCTCTGCCAATAAACTAACTTCGCCTTTTTGTAATTTAGTGTTTGGCAATTCATTTACTATTAAAGATTTAATTTTTAATAATTCTGGTGAAGTTAATTGCCATCTTGTATCACCATAACTTAAATCATTTTCATCTGATGTAAACCAAATTATAACATTTTTATTATGATATTTTGAACGGAATTGCTCAACGACTTTTGTTTTTAATTGATCGCTAAGAAAAGATAGTGCATCGTCAATTAAGATCACACAGGGGGGCAACAATAAGGTCGTTGAAATGTTTAACAATTCTTTTTCGCCGCCACTTAACGTCACAGGATGCCTTGCCAAATCTACCAAAAATAATAGTTTCTTTTTAGCTTCTTCTAATTTATCTTGAATATAATTTGTATCATTTGAATTACATTCTAAACTAAAGGCTAGTTCATTTTCAATCGTATTACTAATGATTTGCAGATCGGGATTTTGTAAAATTACGTTAACATCAGAATCATTATTTCTGTTACTAAGGTTGAATAACTCTGATTTATATTTTTGATTATCTGCCAATAAATTTATTAATTCAGATTTGCCCGAACCGCTTTCTCCATAAATAACATGTAATCCTGCTGTATAATTGTAATCTTGAGATTGTTGATCGGGAGGGTTATTTAATTGTAATGTAAAAGAAAATGCTTTAGTCACGGATGATGCTCCGCACGACCCTTGTTGCCGAACCAATATTGTCATGGATAACCTTTGTTGCAGCAAAACTCGCATCTAAAAAACGATTTTTATCATTTAATAATATTTTCATGATGTCATAAAATTCTATACCATTTTTTATAGAAAAACCACCACCGGATTTAAGTAATTCCATGGCTTCATGCGATTTGCTATATTTAGGACCAAAGATAACAGGTAATCGCGCTATTGCTGGTTCCATAATATTGTGTATCCCACCAGAAAATCCACCACCGATGTAAGCAGTTTGTCCTTGCCAATAAAATTTTGACAATGCACCAACTACTCCAAGAATTACAACTCTACCATTTTGAATTTTACGGATCTTTTTAGATTTGATTATTGTTGGACTAAACCCATGCGATTCAAATTTATGAAATGATGATTGAATATATTTTTCTGACGGCTCATGCGGCACCCACAACACGCTTAATTCTTCATCTTCTGTTAATAGTTGAAATATTGAATTAATAATTTTTTTCTCATCTTCAGGCCAAACACTTCCCACAATAAGTCTTTTGTCACGCATCATCACGGTTATTGTACGATCTTTTGTAAATTTATCTGCCTTTTCTTTTACTTGATCATATCGAGGATTCCCCAATACTCGTATAATTGGTTTATTATTCCTTTTTAATATTTTATTCAAGCGATAATTATCTTCTTCTGTTATAGTATAAATTGTTGAGAATGATTTATAAACAGACCTATAGAATTTTTTTACAATAGGAAGCATTTTAGATGTATTTTGCTTAAACCTCAATGCAAATACAGTTGTATGAATTTTTCGTCTTTTAGCTAACCAAATGACATTTGGCCATATATCATATGATGCAAATATTATCTTTTTTGGTTTGATAATTTTAAGTGTTCTTCGAATTGACCATATAAAATCAAATGGCAGATAAATTTTGCAATCAATATTTTTATCGTCAACATTTGTATACCCAGAGGGAGAGAAAAAACTTGCGACTACATAACACTTACTATCAACCTCTTTTAGTCCTTTCAATACTGGTCGTACTTGTTCAAATTCGCCGTGCGATGCAGCATGAAACCAATAAACAGATTGTTCATTATCCCAATTTTTTACCGTGTTTTTTAGGATATCAATAGTTTGAAACCGTCCAATCAATCCGTTTCTCATTTTTTTATTAAATATCGCACCGATACATGCTAGAATAAATATAAAAGGATATAAAATTAAGTTATAAATAATGAACCAAAAATATGTCACAATAAGCCGCCTTCAATAATTTTACTTTTTACAAATTCGGGAGTTATACTTGTCATACAATACTGTTCATCACGAAAACATTTACGTTTTCCTGTTTGAGAACATGGTCTACACCAAACCTCATTATTTTCTATTATTACGGAATCATACCGATTAACTCCGGCACCCGTCTCACGGGAAGTAGGACCCAATATCGCAACTACTCTTTTCCCCAAAGCCTCAGCTGCATGCACTAATCCAGTATCAGCCCCAATTATATATTTTGATTTTGCAATAATTGCCATTGATAGTCTTAGGCTTGTCTTTCCGTGTAAATTAATAAAAGTTGGATCACAATTTGCGATTTTTTCACAAATAATATCAGTTATCCCACCTAAAATTACAATATCAATCTTTTCACGATTTTTAAGGTCTGAAAGCAGTTCACAATAATTTTCTATTAGCCAACGTTTTTGTGACCATGCCGCTCCAGGGATTATTGTAATATATGGTTTCTTTACTCCATATTCCTTAAGAAATGTTTTCGCTTGTTTCTTTTCAATTTTAGATACAAATAATTCAGGCAAAGGATATTTTTCACTGTTCATCCACTCCATGATTGGTTGATGCAGTAATTTCAATTGAGAAAAATCAGTAGTAAAGATATTCTTCCTAAATCTAAACAATAAGAATCTCTTCCATCTTGGCTTAATTAGAAATCTTATTGGAATTTTTCTAATCCAGAATCGGATTATTTTTGATCTTAGTGAATCATGAAAATCAATCACTAAATCATAGGTCGAATTATTAATCCATCTACCCGTCCTAATCAACTGTCTTAAACCGGTATTTCTTTCGAATGGAATAATTCTATCAATATATTTATTGCCTTCCAAAATTGAAGCATACTCATTTAAAGTTAGAAAATCAATTTTAACTGAAGGAAATATATTTTTCAATGATTTTAGTGGAGAAGTTGTCAGTACAATATCCCCAATTGAACTAAATTTTATTACCAATATTCGTTTTGGGTGAACAATCTTATTTTTTGCGATTGCCATTATATTTTACTAAATCTACTAATTTTTGCTTATAAATTGTTTCAGGATACATGCTGATAGCATCGAGAGCATTCTCAGAATATTCAAAAATTTTCCTTCTGGCATAATCAAATCCACCGGTTGATTCAATAATTTTCTTTAGTTCTGTAGTATCCTGTTTATTCTTTTTGATTTTACGCAAAATTCTACTGATTCGTTTTACTGTTTGTTTATCAGCAGTATTCATACTGTGTACAATTGGTAAGGTAATCATATTACTAATCACATCTTTTGCTAAATCTTTTCCTGTATCCGATTGATTGCCAAGCAGATCAAATAAGTCATCTTTGATTTGAAACGCAATCCCTAAATTATTTCCAAAACTTTTTAACGCTTCATGATCTGTTTCATTTTCTGTAGCGGAAATGGCACCTAACTCGCAAGCAGTAGATATTAAAGATGCTGTTTTTTTCTCTATCATTTTATAATAAACTTTTTCGTCCATCCGCTTATTAATAGATTTTTCTATTTGAAGCAGTTCACCTGAGCTAAGATCTTCAGCAGTTCGACTAATACTATCTAATACTTTAAAATTTTTCATTTTCACCATATAGATCAAAGATTTACTTAAAACATAATCACCCATTAATAGCGAAATTTTATTTTTCCATACTCTATTTAATGAAGGCCAGCCACGACGGTGCTCAGCATCATCAACTATGTCATCATGGATTAAAGTAGCGATATGTAACAATTCCATAACAGATGCCGCACGATAGGTGTTTTTAGTCGGATTACCGCAAATATGAGCTGATAATATTGTCAAAATAGGGCGAAACCTTTTACCGCGCCTTTGAATTATATATTTACTTACTGTATTAATTAATTTAACATCCGATTGCAAAGCAGATTCGAACTCGATTTGAAATTTATCCAAATCATCTGCAATTGGTTTGATTATTTCTTTAAGAATGGACTTGGCCATTAATTTGATTCAATTTCATTTTTACGTTTCACGCTATTTACGCTAGCCGAAACTAATATGCTGATTTCATATAATATCATAAGTGGGAATGTCATTATAATCATACTAACAGGATCCGGCGGAGTGATAAAAGCTGATAATACCATTATAGCAACAACAGAATGCCGACGATATTTCCTTAGAAATTTTGGAGTTAATATCCCTACCGATGATAAAATAAATGATACAATCGGCATTTCAAAAATAATGCCGGCACCCATCATTAACCATGTAATAAAACTGAAATAATAGTTAATTGAAATATTATTTTGAACTTCACCATAACCCATTGATGTAAAAAATTTCAATGAAAAAGGTATAAGGATAAAATATGCAAATAAGATACCACACAAGAAAGCAACATATGTAAAAATTATTATCGGAAGAATATATTTAACTTCAGTCCCATATAAACCGGGTGCAATAAATCTCCATAATTGATATGTGATTATTGGTAAGCCCAGTACAAATCCACCCACAAAAGCCAATCCCCACTTAACCATGAACATACCCTGAACTTTCAATACTTGGAGCGTGAATTGATCGCTAATTTTTAGCGTTGGTGCTACTAACAATTCCATGATTTTGTCAATAAAAACAAAAGAAATAATTGCTCCAATCACTATTGCTACAATTGATTTAATTATGCGCCACCGAAATTCTTCGAGGTGATCCAAGAATCCCATTTCAACTATGTCTTTAGTCATATATTGTTGCATCCATTATTTGATTAGCAATTTCATGAGCGGAAGATTTAATAGATTCTACATCTTGTGTACGTTTTTCGAGTTCAACCAATCTTTTTGATGTCCAAAATTCCCTTAATAATTTATTTTGTATTAGAGAAAATACTCTCTCACGGTGTCGATCAAGTTGTTTATGAGTGATGATACCTTTATAGCTCATTAAATTTAAATGCTTAAATAATTCATCATATAATTCAATGATTCCCTCGCCCTTACTTGCTATTGTATTTAGAACCGGGGGTTCCAATCTATTTTTACCGTGACTATTATGTAATAATGATTTTAAAGTTGTAGCCAGTCTATTAGCGCCTGGACGGTCAGATTTATTTATTACAAAAAAATCGGCAATTTCAATTAATCCAGCTTTCATCAACTGTACCTCGTCTCCTGATTCAGGGACTAATACAACCACTGCAATATCAACAGCTTTGATCACATCGTATTCACCTTGCCCAACTCCAACAGTTTCAAATATAACAATATCTTTTCCACTAGCAGCAAGAATATCACCAACATCCTGTGCTCTCTTGGCCAAACCACCTAAATCACCACGTGAACCCATACTCCGTATAAATACATTGTCATTCCAAGTAAACTTGTTCATTCGCACACGATCTCCCAACAAAGCACCACCTGTATAGGGACTTGTCGGATCTATAGCAATTACTCCTACAGATTTTTTATCATCAATTATAATTTGTATCAATTGATCAATTAATGTGCTTTTTCCGGCTCCGGGCGGTCCGGTAATCCCGATACGTATGGCTTTTTGTGTATATGGATAAATATCTTGATAAAATTGACTATCAATATCTTTGTTATCTATTATTTGAGTGATAACACGAGATAATGTACGATGGTCGTTGTTACGGATACTCTCTAGTATGCTTTTATCCATTATGAAAATATTTAATTAGTATTATTTATACGTATAAAATTAATCTTGAAAATACGGTCATAATTGTATCATTTCAAATTGGTAACACATGATATTTGTATTCATCAAAGCTTAATTAATACTTGATAGCATCATAATATTAAACCAACGAATTTTAATTAAAGCTTGTGTTGTGTAATAATAATAAATTTAAATATAATTTTAAAGGATTTTGAGATGATTAAAAACAAAATTAAGAATGTAAAATTTGCAATCAGTATAATTTTACTATTTATACCATTAATATGCAGCGCCCAAACCTTGCCAAAAGGTGTGTCTATTCATAATCTTGATAATGGGTTGCAGGTGTTGCTGATTGAAAATCCCGCACTTCCGATGATAGGAGTTAATACTGTTGTTAAAGTTGGTTCTGCCTATGAAACATTTGCTACTTCCGGCATGAGTCACATGCTGGAGCATTTATTATTTAATGGAACGAAAAGCCGCACCCAAAAACAACTTTATGATGACACAGACAGAATTGGCGGTTATAATAACGCTAATACATCAGAATATTTTACAAATTATATGATGGTGACACCAGCTGACAACATCGTTACCGGCATGGAAATCCAAGCTGACATGTTGTTCAATTCGATTCTGCCGGAAGACAAATTTCAGAAAGAAAAAGGAATCGTCTTGGAAGAAATTTCAAAATCATTAGGAAACCCGGATGAACAAATTAATCGAAATTTAATTTCGATACTATATAAAGGACATGCCTTATCTTTGCCAACACTTGGCACTTATGCCACTATTGACGCAATGAATAGAGATATAGTTAATAATTTTTATAAAAATAATTATGTTCCTAATAATATGATTTTAAGTGTGATAGGCAACTTTAATAGTTCCAACATGCTAAATACCATCAATAAGATATACGGAATATATCCGCCGAATGAAGTAGTTCGCGGTGCAAATGAAGAATGGTCATTAGGATTTAATAACGAATTTCTTACTGTACCAAAAAAAAATAGTATTTATCATCGATTTTATGAAGGTGAAGAACTACAACTACAAATTCTTTTTGACATACCAAGTGATTATACATCCGCTTTTTATTCACTATTAGATACAAAACTTGAAGATACAAATTCTAAATTAGAAGATGTGTTAACTGAGAAGTTTGGTGAAGATTTTCAATCAATAAAAATTCAAACTTCCCAATCAATTTTAGCAGCACATCTTGAAGCAAACTTAATTATTACTGATAATATATCAATTGATGAAATTGTGGAATCAGTGAATAAATATCTAAAAGAGTACACATGGGAATTCGCTAAAGAAAAGTTGGACACTGAAGCGATAAAATCTCGTACAGGTTTTTTAAAAAATATTGAAAAACCTCATATGTTTGGAATTTATAATGCACATGAATTTGCTGTCAACGGAATTGAGGCTGTATTGGCATCTTATTCCAGTGATATATATTATGAAGCTGCTGAAAAGTTGCAGCAATTAAATGTCGGTTCTGAACCGATAATAGCTCTTCAGCACCCTTCTAAAACAGAAACAGATGCTGTTGTAAATACTGATGTTATGGTAAAACTATACGAATCCAAAGGTTCATCATCTAATCTAATTGTTAAGCAAAATCCTGATAGCAAATTGTTGGCAGTACATTATTTAATCGGGCATAAAGCTTACCTAGAATCAGAATACGGTAAAGATGCAGCAAAAATTCTGCATGACTGTTTTGGTGAACGAATGAAATCTGAACACAATAATCAAATTAGCAGCAAATTTGGATTATCCATGACTGTGAATGACAATGTATTCATTCCAATGGATGATATTTATCTTAATCCTGACTTCGGTTATATTAGAGTTGAAGCTTTAAATGATGATATAGCTGCTGTAATTCATTATTTAAATAATGAATTGAAAAATTTCATTCCAAGTGAAACAGAATACCAAAACGCAATTAGTAAATTTAGCAGACCAAATCCGATGATAATGGGAAGAAAAGATCCTGCAGAAGAGCTTTTCAAAGAAGAATATAAAAATAATATTTATGAAGTGAGTCCATATGTTAATAATGAAGAATATCCTTCTTATGAAAAACTGTTACAATTCAACAGTGTTTACTTCAATCCAAATAATATGGTCATATCAGTCGTTTCGTCAGCTTCACCGGAATTTATTCAAAATGAATTATCATCATTTTCAGCCAATGAAATTTTCGAATATAAACCAATTTATTCTAAGAATATTAAAATACAGCCAAAAGAGCAGATTATTGAAAAACAAGGTGGCGGAAGTCGTTCGTATTTATATTGGGGATTTAGTACGTCAATTGAAGAAAAAGATAAACCAGCTTTACAAGCTTTATCTCTAATTTTAAGCGAGAAAATTGTATTTGACATCCGTGAAAAACAAGGAATGGCTTACCATATGAGTGCAGGGATTAACCTGATTGATGACCGTGCATTATTTTATATTAATCAAGGGACAAGACCACAGAATGTTGATAAACTTCTGAAACAATATCCAAAATTTTTCAAAAAATCGATATTAAATGATATCACAACTGCTTCTCTACAAAAATCTATTAATATGTATTTGGGTAGAATGATGTTCAGGAGACTATCGAGTATTAATCAGGCGTATTATTTAGGATATTCATATTATTTCCATCATGATATAAATTATGATAAAACATTTCTAAATGATTTACAAAATGTATCGATAAACGACGTGATGCAGGTTGCTGATAAGTATTTAAATGTCAAGAATCCGATTGTTGTTGTAATACGATAATAACTGTAATCTATTTTACATTATAGTTTGTAACCTGAATAGTAATATCCCATCTCATTACAAAAAATATTATCATTTTTGGAAAATAGTATTTATTGAATCATCTGAGACTGCTAAATTGATTTGTTAAAATTAGATATTTATTAAAGAATTGGAGGAAATGTGGGAGAGAATGTTTTAGAAATTACCGATCAGAATTTTGAATCTGATGTATTACAGTCCCAAACACCCGTTGTAATTGATTTTTGGGCGGAATGGTGTGGACCTTGCAAAACTATTGCTCCTGTGATTGACGAATTGGCGGATGAATATCTTGGTAAAGTTAAATTTGGCAAAGTAAATGTTGATTTTAATCAACAAACTGCTATGAAGTATGGAATACGTAGTATTCCTAGTTTATTAATATTCAAAGATGGTTCAGTAGTAAATCAAATTATTGGTTCTGTTCCCAAAGATAGTATTGTAAAACTTTTACAAGAAACAGTATAGGATTTATTAATGACCGAAACAAAGAAAAGGAATGTTATTATTATCGGTTCCGGACCCGCAGGATTAACTGCAGCAATTTATGCTGCACGCGCGAATCTAAAACCCATCGTTTTTGAAGGAAACCAACCGGGGGGACAGTTGACAATTACAACTGAAGTTGAAAATTACCCCGGATTTCCAAAGGGTATTACAGGTCCAGAATTGATGGATTTATTTCGTGAACAAGCTCAACGATTTGGAGCTGAAACCGTATTTAAAAATGTTACTAAAGTTGATTTTAGTAATAAACCCTTCAAAGTTTGGATAGGGGATGAGGAATATTCAGGTGATTCAGTAATTATAGCGACCGGTGCTTCAGCTAGAATGCTCGGAATGGAATCAGAGAAAAAATTATTTGGATATGGAGTCTCTGCTTGCGCTACATGTGATGGGTTTTTCTACAAAGATAAAAAAGTACTTGTAATTGGTGGTGGTGACTCGGCTTTAGAAGAGGCATTATTCTTAACAAAATTTGCTTCTGAAGTTTGGTTAGTACATCGTCGTGATGAATTTAGGGGATCAAAAATTATGCGAGAACGTGTACTTGAACATCCCAAAATACATGTACATTGGAATTCAGTAGTAGATGAGTTTTTAGGATCCACAGAATCCGGTTTGACAGGCGTAACATTAAAAGATACTAAAACTGGTGAGACCAGACAGGATTCTTGTGATGGAGCTTTTATTGCCATTGGACATCGACCAAACACAACAATATTTGAAGGTATTGTTGATTTGGATGACAAAAAATATATTATCACTAAACCGGATAGCACCTCAACTAATATACCTGGTGTTTTCGCTTGCGGCGATGTTCAAGATCATAAGTATAGGCAAGCTGTTACTGCTGCGGGTTCAGGTTGTGCTGCAACAATAGATGCGGAGCATTATCTAGAAGAAATATAATAATAACTTCCGATTCATCAAAATTATATGGAGAGTAAGATGAGTCCAAGAAGTAAGCTTATTTATAGAATTGAGAACCTAAAGAAAACGTATGGTGATCGAACTGTACTGCAAGTAGGTAGATTACAATTCCACCCTGGTACAATTTATGGATTAATTGGTCCAATCGGGTCTGGAAAGACGACATTGTTTAAAATTATGTCAGCACAGGAGAAACCAACTACTGGCATATTAGAGTATGATTCGGAACCATTTGAAACTAACTGGTTTGGTAAATTAAAAAAATATCCTGATATTTATTTTGCAAACTCGGAGTTATTGCAGCAAAATTTATCTATAAGTCAAATTGCCAGAAAATATTATCCAAAAAAAATTGATAATATTAAAACAAAGTATTTCTCGAAAGGCAATAAAGAAAAATTATGGTCTATCCCATTGAATTCTATGTCACCGGGAGAGAAATCTTGGATAAATTGCATTTTGGCAGTTGAAGGTGATCCACGTGTATTAATGATTGATGATTACGGAACTTTAATGGATTACGAAATGGAATCTGAGTTCCGAAAAAGAATTCAGAAAATGAACCGAGATTTAGGAACTACAATAATTTTAGCTTCACCAACTGATCATATAATCAAAAAATTTGCTTCTGTTATAATTTATATGGACAATGGTCATGTTTCTAAAATTAGATCCGGCACAGCAAAATCATTCAAACGGACTAGACCGAATAGAAAATAGAGATGGTTACTAGCTTAATTACCTCCGAGAAATATAAAGATCATGTAACTGGTCCAGGATTTCCCGAGTCACCCGAGCGACTTGATGCAATATTAGAGCATTTAGAGTCAACCGGATTGATTAATGATTTGGATATTGTCGAGCCCCTTCGGAAAAATAACGAATTTTGCAAGTTAGTCCATGATGATGAATATATTACAAGGGTGAGACAAGCTTGTGAACTTGGAGCATCTATTGTAGATACAGCAGATAATCCAATTTCAAAAAATTCTTATGATACAGCGTTGTTGGCTGTAGGAGGACTAACAGAAGCAGTTGATGGAATTTTTACGGGGAAAGCTGACAATGCATTGGCTTTGCTTCGTCCACCCGGTCATCATGCTGAAAAAGAAATGGCAATGGGATTCTGTTTGTTTAATAATGTTGCAATTGCTGCAAGATATGCACAACAGAATTATGAAGTTGAAAAGATAACAATTATTGATTTTGATGTACATCATGGAAATGGAACGCAGCATATATTTGAGTCAGATCCAACTGTTATGTATGCAAGTTTACATCAATATCCATTTTACCCCGGAACCGGCACAGCCGAAGAGACAGGAATAGGAGATGGCAAGGGTACTACTATTAATTATCCATTAAATTATGGAGTTGGTGACAATGAATTTATCGATATCTTAGAAAATTCCTTATCAGATAAAATATTAAAGTATAATCCGGATTTAATTATAGTTTCAGCCGGGTTTGATGCACATATTGATGATCCAATTGGTGGATTAAGTGTGACAACCAAAGGTTATTTTGATATATCTAATATATTAATGAACTTGGCAGATGAAGTATGTGAAGGCAAAATTGTATCATCGCTCGAAGGCGGTTATAATTTAAAAGCCCTAGCAGAAAGCGTGGAAGCACATTTATTAGCATTACAAGGAAAGGCATTATGAAAAGAATATATCGTTCACAAGAAGATCGAATTATAGCGGGTGTATGTGGTGGATTTGCAGATTATTTTGGGATAGATCCCACAATTGTTCGTCTTATATGGATATTTTTTACAGTTTTTGGTGGAATGGGAATATTAGCTTATATATTTTCAATCGTCCTTATTGCTGAAAATGATAGTTCGAAAGCTAAAGAGATAAATGCCGATGATGATTATGATGAGAAATTAGTATTATGGGGTGTTGTCATCATAATTGTAGGCATATTATTATTTTTCCGGCATCGACCGATGGTGGGTATGATGTGGCATGCTGTAAGTGGTAATTGGTTTAACATTCTGTTTGCAATTGGTTTAATTGGTGTAGGAATTTATATTTTGGTAAATCGTAAAGATGATAATAAAAAATCACTAAGCAATTTAAGGATATCAGGATTGTATTTGTCGGAGACCGATAAAAAACTTGGAGGAGTCTGTGGTGGTATTGCAGAATCAATAAATGTTGACTCAACAATAATCAGATTGATTTGGGTATTAGGTTCACTTTTAAGTGCCGGTATTGGAATTGTATTATATATTATTTGTATGCTTGTATTTAGTAAACCATCAGATAAAATTATTGAACCAAAATGAACATTCAAAATAGTCGATTTGAAGAAATTCTCGAAGGTTTTTCACAAAAGAGTATTTTAGTTATCGGTGATTTACTATTGGATGGCTATTTTTGGGGTAAAACAGAACGAATTTCTCCTGAAGCACCAGTACCCATCGTAGAGGTTCATAGAACAGATTTTAATCCGGGAGGAGCCGGTAATGTTGCATTAAATTTAGCCAAATTGGGTAGCAAGGTATCGATCTTGGGAATAATTGGCAACGATGCCAATGGGGATACACTGCTTAATCAATTAAAAAAAGCAAATATCAACATATCGCCAATAATTGTTTTAGATAATTATCAAACTCCTATTAAGACAAGGGTAATTGCACAGGACCAGCAAGTTGTAAGAATTGACCAAGAGAATAATTCAATTGATATTGGCTCAAACTTGCCTAGAATTAAAGTATCATTAGAACAAAATTTGAAAAATATCGATGGTGTAATTTTAGCCGATTATAATAAGGGATTATTTTCAATCGAAGTAATAAATCTAATATTAGATACAACTAGAAAACTATCCATACCAATATATGTTGATCCAAAGTGGGATAATTTCTATGAGTACAAGAATGTACATTATTTTAAACCGAATCATCAGGAATTCTGTCAAGCTATCGGGAATGAATTTGATGACAGCAATTTTATTAACCTAGGAATTAAATTACGTGAAAAGCTGAATATTGATATTTTGATGATTACACAAGGATCTGAAGGGGCTACCGTTTTTGTGGATGATAATCATGTGTCAATTCCGACGGAAGCACAAAGTGTACATGATGTATCTGGAGCAGGAGATACTGTAATTTCAACATTTACATTAGCAGATTTGAGTGGAGCGAATGCTATTGATGCGGCAAATATCGCAAATATGGCAGCAAGCATTGTCTGTGCACAAGTTGGCGTCGTACCGATTCAATTTGATAATTTATTACGGTCCATAAAATAGATTGAACTGATTTCTCAATAACCATTTAATCATATGAGTTAGATATTTACTCATGAAGATAATATTAAGTATAGTATTAATTTTTAATATCTTACTTGCTCAACCCGATTCCCGTTTTGATGCATTTGATTGGACTTTATATAAACAAACCGGAAGCATCAATTCGATCTCTGAGGGATATGATTATACCTATTTTGCAACTGAAAATGCAGGAATATTACGATTACAATTGTATCAAAATAGGTTCGAGGAACCGATTACTACCGCTCAAGGTTTAACGGATAATCAAATATTTGCCGTACATTTTGACAACAATACTGGGATTCTCTGGGTGGCTTCAGAGAATTCTATTGACTATTCTTATAATGCTGAAGGAAATTGGTTTCAGATAGATATAAACGAGACCGGATTACTTAGTGAAGCAAAAGTTCAACAAATTGGTTCTACTGATAACTATATTTGGGTAAATGCCGGAAGTGCATTTTTAAAATTAGATAAAGTATCAGGAATTGTGCTTGGATTGTTACCGGTACCTGATGAGTATAATATAATCTGGAGCAGTAAAAAAGAAAGAATTTTAGAAATACCGAACACATTAAAAAATTATGTAGTAATGGATGGATGGATATTGAATTACAATCAATTTATCGATCCATTTGGTAAAATCGTAGAACCATCCACTTATTATTTTAGTAAAAATAATAAGGTATATATTGGAATGGAAGACGGCACAATCCTTGACGGAGATGTTCAGATGGAAATATTTTATCCATTTACTTTTGGCTTGAACAATTCTGATATTACTGCATTCACTAAACTTAATAATTTATGGATCGTTGGACGAAATAATTTTAATTCTGAAGGCGTTACGCGATACAGTTTTCGTAATAATGAATTCCAACATATTGATTTTGTAAATTCTATAAATTTTAAATCACAATCATTTTATTCTATTTTAGAAACAAATAAGGAGGTATGGTTTGGCGGTAACTCTACAATATCAATATACAATAAAAAGAGAGAATATTGGAGAGAAATAACTGAAGCCAACGGTCTTCCAAATGGAAATATTACGTCATTGGTTGAAGATTCGTCCTATGTCTGGGTGGGGACAACAAGAGGATTGGCAAGAGTATCCAAAATTAATATGCGTGTCAAACAAATTGATCTCGAAAAATTTCTAAGAATGAAAAAAATAAATGATATCGAAATTATAGGAGATAATTTGTGGATTGCTACAGATAATCATCTGCTAATATATGATCAAAAAAATAATTCTTTAATTGATTTTAAAAGTTTTGGGAATACTGATGACATCAAAGAACGGAAAAATATTTTTATGAAGTTCACAGATATCTATCAACATTATAACAAATTGTACATTGCTACCCCAGTTGGAATATTAAAATACAATGTAACAGACCAATATTGGGCTGTTATTGTGGAACCATCAACATATGAGGGGAGTAGAGTAAATAATTTAGTTATTGAAAACGGATATTGTTTTATCGGAACCGATTACGGTATTTGGCTAATAGATATTAAGAATGGATATTCACAATTATTTGATTATCCATTTATAGGTTCTGTACAAGATATGTACATTCAACATGATATTTTGTTGATTGGAAGCGACAATGGTCTAATTAAATATTTATGGAAGAAAAACTCATGAGAAAATCCAAAATAATTATATTATTTATTTTACTGTTAAATTTTATTGGAAACATAACTTTAGCACAAAGACAGCAACAAATCCCAAAGAAAAATATAGAAAAATTTTCTTTATCCGCTTTTACAAGGACTGTAAACACAAGTGATTCATTGGAAGTATTAATATATATGCAAATTCCAAATTTTACTTTACAATTTGTAAAACTTGATACAAGCTATGTAGCTCGTTATGAAGCAGTTGTTGCATTACAATCAAAAAAAGGTAAGCAAGTCGGTAGGGAAGTTTGGCAAGATTCAATAGTTGTCAATAATTATAACTCTACTAATTCAATATTGAAAAATAGAACGTTAATGGTTTCATATTATATTCCGTCAGGAAAATACAAAGTAGTAGCTAGTATATTAGATCTTGATACAAAAAATAGCGGCGAAAATATTATAAAATTGAATTTATCTAACTATGATAATAATCATTTCTTACATGAGCAGATTTTACTTGATAAATATGATGGAAATTGGGGTTTTGGAGACGATTTAATTCCTGCTATGCATAATAGTACTTTTGATGTTGATGACGGATTAACTTTTTATTTGTCAGGAAAAGTATTGCCTGATAAATATACCTTGAAAACGCAATTTATTAATAAAGAAGAAAAAGTATTGTTTGAAAAGACAATAACTGATACATCACAAACAGGAATATTTAAGCACACGATAAATCTTCCTACTGAACATATCGAAGGGATCGGCATAAATGTTAAAACTGAACTAATTCAGGGCAAATATTCTTCTGAAAAATCAAAAAAAATAATAATACGCAAAGCGGGAATATCTCACTTGATATCAAATCTTGATGAAGCATTGCAACAAATGCGATATATACTTGATACTGAGGAGCGACGAGAAATAAAAAAAATATCGACTAAAAAAAGAGAAGAGCTGTTCAAAAAATTATGGAAGCTTCGCGATCCAACGCCGGATACTGCAGTTAATGAATTAATGAATGAATATTACAAACGTGTTGCGTATTCAAATATGCACTTTGAAAGTTTTATGGATGGTTGGGAAACTGATAGAGGAATGATATATATAATTTTTGGCCCTCCTGATGAAATTGATAAATTTATGATACAACAAAGACAAGAGCCTTATGAAACATGGCAATATTATAGGATTCAGGAATCATTTACTTTTGTGGGTGATAACTTTGGACATTATCGATTAACAACCCCATTCCTTGGTTATCACAAGTAGAGTATAAAATAGGTATGAAAAGTTTTTCGTATAGTAGTTTAGAAACGTACAAGAAATGTCCTGCCCAATTCAGAATTAGATATATTAACAATATTCGGAAACCAGATGAGGGCATCGAAGCGTTCATGGGCAAGAGAGTTCATGAAGCATTGGAATATTTATATAATGAAGTATTGAATGGACGAATTCCATTTTTTGACCACGTAGTTGAAAGTTATAAATCCTATTGGCAGGATAAATGGCATAATCGTATTGGCATTGTTAGGACTCAAAACTCATCTGATTATTATAAATATTTAGGCGAAGATTGTATAGCACGATACTATCGAAAATATTCTCCATTTGAAGAACCGATTGTTGGAAATGAAATTGAATTAAATTTTACGATAGACGATAATGTGAAATATCAGATAAAGGGTATAATTGATAGATTGGATCATGATGGAAATGGCAATTGGGTAATTCACGATTATAAATCTGGTAAACGAGCTCTTACGCAAAACCAAGCAGATAAGGATTATCAGTTAGCGCTATATCAATTAGGATTAATGATAAAAGATAGGAATATTAAATCAGTAAAACTGGTGTGGCATTTCTTGCAACATGGAATAGAAGTTGAGTCATTACGAACCGAGAAACAATTAAATGATCTATCGAATAATATTAAGAAACAAATTGATGAAATTCGATTGAAAATTAGTAATGGGGGAGCGTTCCCTGCCAAGAAATCTATACTTTGTAATTGGTGCTATTATTGGGAAGAATGTCCTGCGCAAAGTGGTGCAAATCCATTTATTAAATAGGGGGTAACTATATGAATCCATTTTTAAAACATCCTATTTTGCAATTTGTTGGTTATGAGATGATGAAAAGACCAACATTGGAGGGAATTAAAACAGATTTAAAGAAAGTGATAAGGGGAAATGGGGTAGAATAATGCTGCCACTAATATGGATGATTATTTCAATTCCACAGTTATTCGATGGAAGAATAGTAATTGGAATTATCGGAATATTATTAGGACTATGTGGTTTTTTTATTTTTCTTATAGAAAATAAACGAAATTTAAAAAGATTCAAAATAACTGATGAAGAAATACTGGAGCAGATTAAAATCCATAAGGAATGGAGTAATAATAAATCCCAGTAACTAATCTTTCAATTTTCGAATAACCAATTTTAATATTACACAAAATCCAATAAATTCGAACTCATGATTTTAAAATTATCTAAAGCTGAACTCACCGAACTAAAAAAGGTACTTAACTCTAAAGTATTGAATAATATCAAAGATATTGATACTAACATACTCGACAATATAAAAGAACGATTAGGAAATAGTGGTTTAATAAAACTATTTGTTGATGGTGCTGCAGATTTGCATACAAAAACAGCAGGAATCGGCGGTGTGTTTTATCGCGGTGGCGATGAATTATTTAGTTTTTCTGAATTTATTGGAAGCGCAACCAATAATGAAGCGGAGTATGGTGCATTAATTAAAGGACTTGAAGAATCACATAAATTAAATATATCGAATATCGAAATATTTGCAGATAGTGAATTAGTTGTAAAGCAAATAAATGGTGAATATAAAGTTAAAAATGAGCGTATGCAGAAATTGCATCATAAAGCTATTGGTCTATTGAGTAAATTTAATTCTTGGTATTTAATTTACATTCCAAGAGAGAAAAATTCAGTAGCTGATAAACTATCTAAAGAAGGTATGAGGGGGAAGAAATGAAAGCTTTAATAACTGCGGGAGGTCATGGTACAAGGCTACGTCCAATAACGCATACGCAAAATAAACATCTTATACCAATTGCAAATAAATTGATGCTGGATTATGCGTTGGAATATGTTCGAGACGCAAATATTAATGATGTTGGCATAATCATAAATGCAGATGATGATACTATTAGATCAGAATTTGGAGATGGCAGTAGCAGGAATATTAAAATCACTTATATTCCACAGGATGCACCGTTAGGATTGGCACATGTAGTAAAAATATCAGAGAAATTTATCGGTAGTGATCCCTTTATTTTTTATTTGGGTGATAATATTTTAGTGGGCGGTGTTACAAAATTTGTTTCAGAATTCAAAAATGCAGGTTCAAACTGTCATTTAGCGCTTAGTAAAGTACCTGATCCCAATCGTTTTGGTGTAGCAGAGATAAAAGACGACAAAATAATTGGTATCGAAGAAAAGCCAAATACACCGAAAAGTAATTTTGCAGTTACCGGTATCTATTTATATGACAATACCATATTTGAAGCAGTTAATAATATTAACCCCTCGGACAGGGGAGAATTAGAAATCTCCGACGCCCATCAATATTTATTAGAAAAGGGATATCATATTAGTTATTCAGAGATTACCGGTTGGTGGAAAGATACCGGTAAACCTTCTGACTTGTTAGAAGCTAATAGGCTAGTGCTTGATAATATTGAGGATAGTAGACTTAGCAATATAATTAACACTCAAATTACAGGTGAAGTTTCTATTGGGAAAAATGTCAAAATAACAAACTCGATAATTGATGGACCTGTAATAATTAATGAAAATACAATTATAGAAAATGCGCATATTGCTCCACATACAGCTATCGGTAAGAGATGCGAAATAATTAATAGCAAAGTTGGATTTTCTATTATAATGAGCGAAAGTAAAATACGTAATGTAGAAGATAAAATTACGAATTCACTGTTAGGGACTGATGTGCGAATTATAGGAAATCATAAAGATCAGTCAGCACATAGGTTTATATTGGGGGATCAAAGTAGAGTAGAAATTGATTAAAATAAATGATTAGTTACTATTTTATTAGTTATCAAAAACGATATTATTTTCATTAAATTATAAATCTGTATTTTATAGATTAATTTTAATTTTAAACATTCTGAATGAATATATTTGACAAAATATTTGCTGCTTTTAATTGGGTTTCCGGAGATATTGCAATTGATTTGGGAACTGCCAACACATTAATTTACCTTAGTGGACAAGGTATTGTTATCAACGAACCTTCTATCGTTGCACGTTCTGTTCACGATGATAAAGTGATTGCTGTTGGAAATGATGCTAAAGCAATGATGGGAAAAACGCATCGTGGCCTAGAAACTATACGACCTTTGCATGATGGAGTTATCGCCAACTTTAATATGACCGATGAAATGTTGCAAGGTTTTATAAGAAAGATCAATCTTAATCGGTTAGCACGACCTAAAATGGTTATTTGTGTGCCATCAGGTGTAACAGAAGTTGAACGTAGAGCAGTAAAAGATTCTGGTGAAAGAGCTAATGCTAGAGAAGTATATTTGATTGAAGAGCCAATGGCAGCAGCAATAGGAATCGGGTTAGAAATTAGTAAACCTATTGGAAATATAATTGTTGATATCGGTGGAGGTACAACCGAAGTTGCAGTAATAGCATTAAACGGAGTAGTTTCGAAGGAAACCATCAGAATTGCCGGGGATGAAATGGATGAATCAATTGTTCAATGGTTTAGAAATGAACACAAACTAGATATAGGAATTCCTACAGGTGAGGCTATTAAGAAAACAGTAGGTTCAGCAATGAGAATGAAGGCTGAAACCATTTCTGTTAAAGGTAGAGATCTTGTATCGGGAATTCCAAAGGTTGTTGATGTTTCATCGGATGAAATCCGACAAGCATTAAAAGATCCGGTAAATAATATTGTTGAAGCCGTAAGAAGAGCCTTAGAACAAACTCCACCAGAATTATCAGCTGATATAATTGATCGTGGAATTATTTTGACAGGCGGGGGTGCATTGTTAAGAGGGTTAGACCAAATTATACGTGAGAGAACAAAAGTTCCTGTGAATGTTGCAGAAAATGCAATACTTTCAGTGGTACAGGGAACTGGGATCGTTCTTGAGAATTTAGATAAATACGAGGCTGTATTAATGTAAATGCTAGCTAAACTTTTAGTAATAACTCAAAAAAACAAGCATCACTTTACATTTATATTATTTGTAATTCTGTCTTTTATTCTAATCTATAATAGTAATTCAAATAATCTTAAGCCTCCATTCTTCTATAAAATTACAACTTATTTAGCGTCTCCAATTACTCGACTTACCCAACTCTCGCAAGCACTTCGTGAAAATGCAACGTTGCGAGAGAGATTAATGGTTCTATCGCTTGAGAATGAAACATTGCTTGAATATGAAGTAGAAAATGTGAGGTTGAGAGAAATGTTAGATTTCAAAAGAGAGTCTGAAATTGAAATGATTCCTGCTAAAGTTACTAGTATGGGCTTAGTCTCAAATTTACTTTCCATGACGGTTGATATTGGATCAGATGTGGGAGTGACAAAAAACAATCCGGTAATAACTCCTTCCGGAATTATTGGTAAAATATCTATCGTCAATAATCATCTATCTGTTGTTCAGTTAATTAGTGATCCTGATTTTCGTGTTGGTGTACGATTCTTACCAAGTGGCGCAACAGGTATATTAAGATGGCGCATGAATAATATTTGTGACGTGCGTGAAGTATATAAAAATTCGAATGTAAATGTGGGAGATATGGTGGTTACGTCCGGATTAAGTGACATATTTCCAGCAGGGCTACCAATTGGTATAGTTTCAAGTGTAGGAAATGATCGCAGTCAATTTCAAAAAGTAGTATCTGTTCAAATTGAAGAGAATCTTAGTTCTGTTTTACATGTTTTTGTAATAATTAATGAGAATCTAGACCGATGAAAAAATATGGTTTAATTTTAATTATAGTATTTTTAATGCAAATATTTCTTTCAAATCTATTTACAATTAGAGACGTACGTCCTGATTTTATAATTATTTACGTTCTATATTTTGCAATTAATTTTGGCAGCTTTAAAGGAGTGTTGGCAGGTTTTAGTATAGGAATAATTGCGAGTATTTTTGATAGCGGTATGACACTTGGAATATTACCATTGATTTATTCGATTGTTGGTTACAGTGGTGGTTTTTTAAAATCTCAACATTACAAAATGGTACCATTTTATTTTAATTTTTCATGTATTTTGATTATTATTGGAAGCTTTTTTATTTATTCTTACTTTAGTTATAATTATTTTTTTTATAATGATTTTCGAATATTCCTTCTAACGTGGTTCAAAACAACATTATACACCCTATCTCTATTAGCTATAGTACAATTTATTGTACCATTGCGTAAAACCTAAAATGTTAAAAACTAAAAATGAAACTTCGATCAGACGATATGTTGCATTAAATATTTTAGTCCTTATTGTTTTTAGTATTTTAATAGCAAAGTTTTTTCAATTACAAGTAGCACAACATAATCAGTATAAAACAAAGGCAAATATTAATAGTATAAGAGTTGAAAGTCTAAATGCACCAAGAGGCTCGATCCTTGATAGAAACGGAAAAATCATCGTTGATAATGCTCCTACCTATGTATTAGTGGCTTTACCAAACGTTATAAATCATATCGATAGTACTATATCTGTTATTTGCCAATTCACTAGTTTGGATTCAACATCATTATCGAATAATTATAAAAAATATTATAACGGAAATTTCAAACCGGTGCGGTTAATGAAAGATTTAACATTTGAACAAATATCACATCTGGAAGAACATAGGCTTGATTTGCCGGGTATTGAATATAAACAGATTCAAGAAAGACATTATGCTACAGATATTATGGGATCACATTTTCTGGGGTATGTAGTTGAAGTTGATAGAATTAATGTTAATAATATTTCTAATTCAAATGAATATAATTTTGGGGATTTAATTGGATGGAGTGGATTAGAAAAATCATACGAAGGATACTTGCGAGATCAAAAGGGTGTTGAATACAACGCCATTGATGCTTATGGTAGGATTATTGGAAAAGTAGCCGGTAAGGATAAAATATTTCCTATGCCGGGTCAAGATTTAGTTACTACTATTGACTTAGAACTACAAAAATTTGTTGAAAATATAATGAATGGTAAACGTGGTTGTGCAATTGTTGGAGAACCTACGACTGGTGAAATATTTAGTTTTGTCAATTCACCAAGTTATGTACCCGATTTATTTACTGGCGCTACTCTTTCTGATGAATGGAATCGAATATTGAATGATCCTGATAAACCATTATTAAATCGAGTGACTCGTGGCTTATACCCTCCGGGCTCAACAATGAAAATGATGGCATTAGCATATATATTAGAACACGGTACTATAAGCCCTAATAAACAATATTATTGCTCAGGACAATATCGTTTTGGAAATCGTACATTTAGATGTTGGAATGAAGCGGGACATGGTTATGTCGATTTTGACAAAGCATTAATACAATCATGTAATGTGTATTTTTTTAATGTTATTCAAAATATACCGCTAAATGATTGGGCTGATTTGTGCAGACAGTTTGGATTTGGAGAGAAAACTGGGATAGATTTACCATCGGAAAGTACTGGTAATGTACCTGATAAAAAATATTATGATTTGCGTTATGGTGAAAGAGGTTGGACTGAAGGATTCAAACTGAATCTATCAATTGGTCAAGGTGAAACGTTAGTTACTCCAATTCAGTTACTAACATATATTAATTTATTTTTTACAAACGGTAATACTAAACAACCACACTTTGCTCAATCTGCCACAATAAACAGTATTCAAGTTGAAAATATATCAAAACGAACTTGGGATAGAATGAACAATTTACTTCATCGCATTGTAAGCGATAAAAATGGGACTGGTAAATTGGCAGATCCAAATATAATAGGTTTAAAAGTAGCAGGCAAAACAGGTACAGCAGAAAATCCACATGGTGAACCACATGCTTGGTTCATCGGATATGCGGTGAAAGATGGTATAAAACGTTCGTTTGTTGTTTTGTTAGAGAATGCTGGGCATGGTGGTGATGAGGCAGCCCCAATTGTACGTGAAATATTGTCTTATATTTATAAAGATTCTACAATGGAGAATATTAGTAAAAATGTTATCAATACAGAATAATACTGTAAAAGTTTATATAATAATAATTCCGATCGCATTTTTAATACTCATTAGTATGATGACACTATATAGTATTTCACTTCATCAAAATATACACTTTTATTCATCTTCATTTTTTAAGCAATTAGTGTTCTTGATATTTGGCATTATAGCCATGATTGTGATGATTAATATTCCTATTAGACTATATCATAAATATAGTCTAATTATATATGTATTAGCCATAATTGCAATAATGTTACCCTCATTTATCCAATCTTCTATATCTGCAAATCGTTGGATACATATTGGATCGATCGGTATTCAACCGTCAGAATATGCTAAGTGGATTTCTATCATTTTACTCGCAGCCTATTTATCGGACAGAAATATAAGAATGGACAATATGAAATCTTTCATCATACCTATTTTGATTATCCTTTTACCTGCATTTATTGTGTTTAGCCAACCGGACTTAGGTACTTCGATCATAATGATAGCACCAATTTTACCGATACTTTTTTGGGTCAAAGCGAGACCCTTTCATTTGTTTTTAATGGTAGCACCAATTTTTAGTATATTAACCGCATTTCACAACATTTCCTTCACATTTTGGGGGATTGCTTTGTTGGCTATAGTTTTGTTTTCGAAACCAAAAATTTGGGAGGGGGTGGCTGTATTTTTCGGTAATATATTTTTAGGACTATTGGCACCTGTTTTTTGGAATATACTTCATCCTTATCAACAAAAACGAATATTGACACTGTTTAATCCGGAACTTGATCCATTAGGAGCAGCATATCAAATAATACAGAGTCAGACGGCAATTGGTTCGGGGGGATTATTTGGAAAAGGTTGGATGCAAGGTACTCAAACACAATTAAAATTCCTCCCGGTTCAAGAATCCGATTTTATTTTATCAGTAATCGGTGAAGAATTCGGATTCATTGCGATACTTGCGATATTTTTATTGTATGTTTTTATATTATACAAGATAATTCAATTTGCATTTATTGTAAAAGATCGTTTTACAAGTATAATATTAATAGGTATAGCATCTATCATTTTAGCTCAAGTATTTGTTAATTCTGCAATGACAGTTGGAATAATTCCCGTAAAAGGGTTACCATTGCCGTTTATCTCATATGGAGGGTCTTTTTTAGTCTCGTCATTTATGATGCTAGGGATAGTATTGAATTTTGCATCCCATTGGTCCGATTAATGTAATATATTGTAGATGAAATGATAAAAACGTAAATTCATTGCTCTCATTTGGTGTATTTATTTCCAATTTACGTAATTGTGTATTGTATGTAGATATGTCGTGAGGAAAATAATTATTAAAAATTGAAGTAAAATTATATGTCAAAAAAATTATTCTATGTAACAACTGAAATGACACCGTTTGCTAGTGTATCACCTTTGGGTGATTTTTCAGTAGATATTCCATTAAAACTACAAGAGATGCAGCATGATCTTAGAACAATCGCTCCTAAATACGGATTTATAAGTGAAAGGAAATATATCCTGCGCGAGGTGATTAGACTACGAGATATACCTCTTGAATTTGATGGACAAGAAATTAGTACCTCAGCAAAAAGTGCGTTTATACCAAAGACGAGAGTGCAAGTGTATTTTCTAGAAGACACAGAGTGGTTCAAACCACTTTCAAATTTACTTTATAAATCCAAGAATGGACGAATTCTAAGTGATAATGATATTCGTTCGGCATTTTTCAGTAATTCTGTTTTAGCAACATTACCTCATTTATTCTGGAGTCCTGATGTTATTCTCTGTAATGGATGGCAATCAGCTTTAATTCCTGCTTTGTACAAACAAAAATATGAAGGTGGCGAGTTCTACAAGAAAATTAAGACTGTACAGTTGATTCATTGGCTTGATGAATATCCAAAATTTAGCCGAAATGCATATAATAAGGTTGGAATCGAAATTCCCAAAGCATTAGATAAAAAAGTTATTAATGCCTATAGTATGTCAGCAGAATATGCCGATGCAATTATTTTACTAAATCAACCTAATAATGATATGAGTAAAGAATTGCTAAAAATCGATGGAATTAAAAAACATAAATCAAAAATCCATACCATTGATATAGATTACTCTGAATCTCCGGATTATTCAGATGTCGCAATAAAGATAAACGAAGTTCTTGAGAAACTTTCTGCCTAATTACTCGTAGTACTTTCAAATAATCTTATGAAAAATAATCACTTTATTAGTTTAGTTGTAATAATTACGTCTATAGTAATATTTTCCAGCTGTACCGAAAATTCAATTCCGTACGATTTATCGAACTCTAACTTAAATATTGATACTGCAACTGTTAGTTTTATTGAAGGCGGTACTTATTTATCTCCTCCATCAATGGGTAGTACAGATGGGTTATATTTCGGTAATACCGATGGTTTTAACAATTTATTTTCTCTAATTCAATTCTCTTCATTATCCTTAAGCGGGGCAATATGGACGTATAGTTTGCTTGATTCAGCAGTTACTATTGATAGTTTGGTTTTTACGTTTACTGCTAAAGAGGATACTTTACTAACAACTAGTGAATTTGAATTGTATTATTTCCCTGAGGGTGGAGATTCTATCTTTAGTGAAATAACGAGCAATTATTTAAACATTACTGAAAATGATGTAGTAAATAGTATCTCAATTGGTCGTAGTGTTTTTGAACAAGAGATACCTGATTCTACTGAATCTGTCTTTCCTGTTCTATCATTTAATATAGATGATAAAGATGATATTCTAAATTTTATTGCTGATACGACTAACACTCAAAATAGAACATTTATGTTAAGGAATATTGAACCAATTGATAATATTTTATCTGTTAATAGCAGGGAGGCAGGCGCCTATCCGATTATTAACGTTCACTACCGAGTTAATGATGATACATTACATAGTGTCTTTTTCCCTATTAAAGACTTAACAATCGTTGAACCACGTGAGCTCACTGATAACGATGTTAATAATATTTCGATTGGTAGAGCAACCGGATTAAAATCAATAATTAAATTTGATTTTAAAGATATACCGATAGATTCAACCAATATGGTTATTAAATCAGCGGAATTAATCTTTAATTCAATACCAAATGTATCCATCGAAGATTTTGAAATCAGTGTTGCAATACTTGAAGATTCCATTGGTATTTCAAATTATTGGGAAATAGATGAAGACTCATATTCAGTAAATCTGGATTTACTAATGACTGGTACCTTTGAAGACAATCAACTAAAAACAGAAATTAGATCTTATTTGCAAGGTGTGAATACCGGTAGTTATAGTAATTTTGGACTTAAATTATACGGTAGTACTTTGAGTGATCCTTATAAATCAGCAAATCTAATATTAGATCCAAATATTTCAGATAATAACCCATATCTTAAGATTGTATATGTCATATTATAACAAAATAATAATTTCAGCTTTACTACTAAGCTCAATCATTTTCAGTCAAAGTATATTAAATGGGTACGGAATAGGAAAAAAAATAGATACATATGATGCAGCATCAATGGGGATTTCATCAAGCGGGCTATTACCTTCGTTCAAACCGGGTGTTTCGTTACAAAATCCATCTACTTGGAAAAATTTAAATTTCACCTATTTCACTGGGACATATCAAGCTGAACAAAAAATAGTTTTAGATAATATAATAAATAGTTACTCTGATCTAGGATATGTACAGTTTATTGTTCCTATTAAGAATAAATATGCTTTTGGACTTGGGATTCATCCCTATTTTGATCAGTATTTACAATTAGATGGTGAAGCTGAGGATGATTACATCGCTTTTGGCGATACATTAACAGCACATCACTCATATAGTAGTTTTGGTGGGATTACAGCATTTAATATATCATTTGCCGGTAAAATTGCCGAAAATTTTAATGCGGCTATTTCGTATGATTATTTATATGGATCAGCCCGGCACCAAACAGTTTTTTCACTAGATGATTTAGATTACTATTCTCAACAAAGACATATATACACAGGCAGTTTAGCTAAATTATATTTTAATAGTGACATATTATCAATTTGGAATATTCCGCTTAAGTTATACTTAAGCTGGGGATTTCCTATTCAATTAATCTCTATTGAATCTTATTATCATAAAACATTTGAAGACTCCAATGATTCTGGTGCGCAAGATAATTATGATTTCCCATTATTAGAAGACGTAACCAGTCCAACAGCAATTAACACTAGGAATGCATCAGCCCCGAATGAATATCAATTTGGTTTTGATTATAACTTCCAAAAAGAATTAAGTATAATGGGTGAATTCTCAAGATGGGAGGATAAGGAAATTATAGGAGCAAGTTTATCCGAATTAAATGATCAAATTCAATCAATAGATCATTACAGTATAGGTATTGCTAGATTTGCACCGAGAATAACCAAGAATATTCTTGATAGATTTAGCTTCAAATTTGGAGCCTACTCTAACAAAATTAATTTAGTAAATTCTGAAAATGTTATAAATGAGTATGGTGTTTCAACTGGACTAAGTTTTAATTTTGGAGTTACAAAAAATCAGATTGATTTTGCATATTCTATTGGAAAAAGAGAAGGATTATTTGAAATTGGTGATGAAGATATTCAAAAATTTAGTATTGGAATCACAGTTGGAGATATTTGGTTTGTAAAAAGGAGGTCACAGTAATGATCAAAAAAGGATTATCATTCAAATTATTTATATTAACATTATCTGCTTTAGTGGTTACAATGTGTGTACCACCAAGCGGTCCCTCTGCAGAAGATTTAGCTGAAAAGGCACGAATAGATTCTGTAAAAAATGTACGCTGTCCGCGATTAATGAGTAGTGCAGCGGAATACTATCATGCCCGCGATTGGGAATCAACTGTACGTGTTTATAGTGAAGTTGTTGATTTGGGATGTGATGACTGGGATGCAACATTTGCACCGCCGGAAGAAATATATCAATACTATGGAATTGCTTATGAACAAATGGGTAAATATGATAGTTCCGAATATGTTTTATTGAAAGGTGTAGAAAAAATTCCGAACAATATTGATTTAAGAACACGTTTGGCATATGCTTACAAACGTCAGGGCAAGACTGATCAGGAGATCGTAGAATACGAACGAATACTTGATGAACTTGATCCACAAAATGTAAGGGTAATGACAGAATTATCATCCTTATATCGTAAAGAAGGAAGATACGAAGAGCAAATTCGAGTTTTACAAAAATTAATTGATATAGATCCGACTAATGAAGCAGCAATTGCCGATTTAGCTGCATCATTTGAGAGAACAGGAAAAGACCCTCTCGAATTATATTTGGATAAATATAATAATAATCCATCTGGTACTAACGGTCTCCAATTAGCAGATGCTTACATGCAAAATAATCGGATCGGCGAAGCAATTGATGTCCTAAACGCTGTTAGTAGAAAAGAACCGAATAATAAAATAATTTTTATTAAACTTGGTGACGCGAATATATTAAATGAAGATTTTTCCAATGCTTCAATAGCTTTAGAACAAGCTTATAAACTTGATTCACGTGACCACAAAACTGCAATTAGAGTATGTGAAGTAAATTCTGAATTAGAAAATTTTGGTAAGGCAATCTATTGGGCAGAAAAAGCAATTAAAGGTTCAAAGTCATCAGGTGAAGCGTTAGGCGCCAAGGGTGATGTATATTATAACGCATTCCATACTTGTCGCACACCTGAAGTGTCTCGCGATGACCGTATCGTAGCACGTTTGGCATATAAATATTATGTTCAAGCGGAAAGTAAAGGATTCAGAAATGTCACCGGTTCTAAAAACTGGTTAAGAGATAATGAAGTATTGTTTACAAAAAGTGACTGGTTTATGTTAGATAACAGTCAAAAAAATACCGGTTATGCTACAGTAAAAACGTCCTGTTACAATTGGGTAACTGAAAGACTCTATAAAGATTCAAGTTGGTAAAAGGAGGTACTTTGTCGTACTTAAAACAAACCGATACCGAACTATTTGAGATATTAGGTCGGGAAGAAACCAGGGAGCACAATACTTTAGAATTAATTGCTTCTGAAAATTTTGTTAGTTACTCAGTGCTTGAAACGGCTGGTGGAGTAATGACTAACAAATATGCCGAAGGTTATCCTGGCAAAAGATATTATGGTGGCTGCGAGCATGTAGATGAAGCAGAGAACCTTGCCCGTGAAAGGGCTAAAAAGCTTTTTAATGCTGAATATGCGAATGTGCAACCACATTCAGGTTCGCAAGCGAATATGGCAGCTTTAATGACTTTTTTGAATGTTGGTGATACAATTATGGGTTTGGATCTTGCACATGGTGGGCATTTAACTCATGGTAGTCCTGTAAATTTTTCTGGTCGTTTATATAATGTTATTTCTTATCAAGTAGATAAGGAAACCGGTCGAGTAGATTTTGATAGTTTAATGAAATTAGCAAAGGAACACCAGCCAAAATTGATCATATGCGGTGGAAGTGCTTATCCAAGGTTTATTGAATTTGATCTATTTCGTCAAGTTGCTGATGAAGTTGGTGCATTTCTTATGGCTGATATTGCTCATCCATCAGGATTAGTGGCTACAGGAATTCATCCTTCTCCAATGCCTTATTGTGATGTTGTGACAACTACAACTCATAAAACATTAAGAGGTCCTCGCGGCGGAATGATAATGATGGGTAAAGATCCGGAAAATCCCTGGGGAAGGGTAGCTCCGAAGTCGGGAAGAGTAAAAAATATTTCCGAATTAATTGATTCGATGGTAATGCCGGGAATACAAGGTGGACCGTTAATGCATATTATCGCTGCTAAGGCGGTAGCCTTTGGTGAAGCACTTAAACCTGAGTTCAAGGAATACACCAAATCTGTCGTTAAAAATGCTAAAATGATGGCTGAGGAATTTATGTCACTTGATTATCAAGTAATTTCAGGTGGTACGGATACACACGTGATGTTAATCGATTTAACAAACAAAAATATTACCGGAAAAGCTGCTGAAAAAGCACTTGAGAAAGCAGGAATTACCGTTAACAAAAACATGGTACCGTTTGACCAACGTAGTCCGTTTATCACAAGTGGAATCCGCGTTGGTACACCGGCAATAACCACACGTGGAATGGGTATCGCTGAAATGCAGAAAATTGTTAAATTGATCGATAGCATAATTAGTGATCATGAGAATGAATCATTAATTGAAAAAGTTAAAAACTCAGTTCAAGAAATATGCGCCCATTTCCCACTGTATGATGAATTAAGAGATTGATTATTGTATATATTCATCAATTCAAATTAATATAGGCTATGTTAAGTCGAGTTAATAGAACTATAAAAATGACCATTACACTTGGAATGGTCATTTTTATTATTGGTTGTTCACCAAAGAAATATATATTAAATCAATTTGATGGCGTTTTTGACTCGATTGAATATGTTTATTTAACTGATGATGATCCGCAATTAGTTAAGGAGTCATTCCCTTTTAATTTAAAGATAATTGAGATTCTCCTTGATCAAAATCCGGATGATCGTGACATGCTTTTAACTGCCTTATCAAGTTTTACAATGTATGCCTATGGTTTTATCATGGAAGACGCAGAAAAACTTGTTCTAGAGGATTATTCTGCGGGTAATGAGATTTATAACCGTGCGAATAAACTTTTCAATCGCGCTCTGCGATACGGTGTGCACGGTATTGAATTAAAATATCCTGAATTTACAAATTGGTGGGAGAAAGGCGAAATTGATAAGAATCCATTTGTAGAAAAAGATATCGCTTATCTGTATTGGATATCTGCTGCTTTAGGTGGTTTAATTTCATCAAGCCAAGGTAATCCGATATATGTGGTTGATCTACCAAAAATCGGTTGGTTGCTTGAAAAAAGTATGGAAATAGATAGTTCTTGGAATGGCGGGGCACTGTATAGCGCGATGATTCCTTTTACAATGAGCAGACCTGATGCGGTGAAAAATAGAGAACAAGTGGCTCGGGATTACTTTACTAAAGCAGTACAGGCATCTTCGGGTGAAGACTGTAGTGTTTATGTAAGATTTGCTGAATCAGTATGTATCAAAAATCAAAATAAAGATGCATTTATTGAAAACCTTAATTATGTTTTAAACTTTAATATAGAAAGTGCCAAGGAATTGCGATTGGCAAATACTATGGCACAATTTCGCGCAAAGTGGTTAATGGGGCGTGTTGACGAATTATTTTATTAATCGGAGATGATTGATGTATAAATATTTTATAAATATTTTATTAATATTTTTATTTACTTCACAATTGATGGGCAAAAAAACGATAATAAAAATGGCGACTCTTGCTCCCGAAGGAACAGAATGGCATGGAATGCTTGTAGAGATGGGACAAAAGTGGAAAGATGCTACTGACGGAACTGTTGAATTGAGAATATATCCCGGGGGAGTCGTAGGTGATGAACGTGATATGATTCGTAAAATACGAATTGGACAAATTCATGCTGCAGCTGTGACCACTGAAGGTTTATCGGAACTTAATCCAGATATTTATTCGCTGATAATTCCTATGTTATTTGATGATTGGGATGATGTAGATTGGATTAGAGAGAGATTAGAAGATGACCTAGTGGCAGGAATTGAAAAAAGTGGATTTAAATTACTAACATGGACAGATATTGGTTGGGTGCATTGGTTTACAAAAGATCTTATGATACTTCCTGAAGATTTAAAAGGTATGAAGATATTCAATTGGGCAGGTGAATTTAAAACATTACAGTTGTGGAAAAGCGGAGGATTTCATGCTGTGCAATTAGCATCGATAGATATATTATCAGGTCTCCAAACCGGACTAATTAATGCAATCGGAACAAATCCGATGGTATCTTTAGCGAGCCAATGGTTTGGACTTGCAAATCACATGTTAGATATGAGATGGGGGTTGTTAACCGGCGGTATTGTTATCGATAAAAGAGTTTGGGAAGAAATTGACCTTGAATATCATGAAAAAATGTTAGATATTATTGAAGAAATAGATCAGAAGCAGAGAAAAACAGGAAGATACAAGGATGGGGAATCTATTGAAGTAATGAAACAATATGGTCTCACAGTGAATAAATTAAGTGATGAAGAATTAAAATATTGGAAAGAATATGTGGAACAATGGTATCCAAATATACGTGGTTCTTATGTGCCTGCTGACATATTTGACAAAGTAGTTGCATTAAAAAAAGAAAAAGATTTATTAGATTCAAAAATTAAGAGTGACGGCAATTAAGGATAAAAAAATATTGCTGAGGTGGTTGGAGCAGGGCGAGTCAATTATCGCCCTGTTTGTTTTTGCCGGAATTGTACTAGTACCTGCATTTGAAGCTCTGACTCGTCTATTTAACATTTCGATTATACCCGGTGCTCCAATTTGGACACAACATTTAACCCTATGGATTGCATTTATAGGCGCAATGATAGCATCGCAGAATAATAAATTATTATCTCTTACTAATAAACCATTATTCAGTCACGACCGTTCATACAATATTGGAAAATTTATTGCACGAGCTACTTCAGTTATTATTGTCATTGCATTAATGGTTGCAAGTATAGAATTAATAAAGGTAGAGTTTCAGTATCCAGTATCTGTTGTCCCTGGTGTACCTCGGTGGGCAGCGCAGATAATTATGCCAATTGGTTTTGCAATTATTGCTATTCAACTGTTGTATTTGAGTAGTAATTCAAAGTTCTATCGTGGTGTTTTACTTATAGTTATACTTTTTTGGTTTGTACTAAGTTACGCGGGGTTTTTACAGGAATTAGGGTGGGTTGTATGGATTCTTGCTACATTAATTCTTGTTTCTTTAGTATATGGAATGCCGATTTTTATAGGTTTGGGAGGAATTGCTGTATTACTCTTTTGGAAGGATTTTACACCAATTACTGCTATCCCTGCGGAAACATATCGTATTGTAGTTTCTCCTTCATTGCCGACTATCCCACTTTTTACGTTAGTTGGATTTATATTAGCAGAAAGTGGAGCTTCGCGCAGAATGATGTCTTTTTTTCAATCTGCATTTTCTTGGATCCCCGGTGGAACACCGATAATTGTCGTGATTTTAAGCGGATTTTTTACAGCAATGACAGGTGGATCAGGTGTAACAATTCTAGCACTTGGTGGTCTTCTATATCCTATGCTAAGGAAAGAAGGCTATTCGGAGATGTTTTCATTAGGATTAATAACTGTAGCAGGTTCGTTGGGTTTATTATTTCCACCAAGTTTACCATTAATTATTTATAGTGTTTCTGCAGGTGTATCTGTTAAAGATGCATTTGTAGCGGGATTTATACCCGGTACTTTGCTAATAGTTCTGATTGGTATTTGGGCTGTTTATCAAGGTAAGGTACAAAAAATTGAACAAGTACCATTTAATTTAAAAAAAGTATTTACATCAACTAAGGATGCGATTTGGGAAATACTGATTCCAGTTTTTATCCTGTTAGGTATATTTACCGGTTATATGACGTTAGTTGAAACTGCTGCAACACTGGTGATTTATGTACTTATTATTGAAATATATATTTATAAAGATTTCAAATGGAAAAATATACCTAAAATTGTAATTGATTGTGCTGCCCTGATTGGAGGTGTATTGATAATACTTGGGGTGGCAATGGGGCTAACAAGCTACTTGGTGGACGCACAAATACCGCTAAAACTATTAGCATGGGTAAAAACAGCAATCTCATCAAAGTATATATTTTTATTAATGTTAAATATTTTGTTGTTGTTAGTAGGAAGTTTAATGGATATATTTTCTGCGATTATTGTATTCGTACCGTTGCTTGCTCCGTTAGGAGATTATTTTGGGATACATCCTGTTCATATGGCAATTATTTTTATTGCCAATTTAGAACTTGGATTTATTACTCCACCAGTTGGTATGAATTTATTTTTATCAGCTTATCGGTTTGAAAAACCGATGTTAAAAGTTTACCGTTCTACTTTACCATTCTTTATTGTGAGATTATTGGCAGTTTTAGCGATTACTTATATTCCAATAATCTCAATTGGATTTCTTGATTAACTATTTTCTGTACGCAACGTAGATATCCGCTTCAATCATTTCTCCTTCGATATAGAAATGATGCACAAAGTATATATTTCCGTCAGCATCGAGAGTTGGTTCACCGGCAAATTGTGATATAATTAGTTCCGGCTCTTGCCACCGACTATTTACTCTTTTGGATCTAAAAACTGCCGGAGTACCTAGATAAAATCTGTTAAACCATAATTCTTGTCCGTCAGGAGTTATATATGGCATCCCTTCGTCGGATTCTGAATTTACAGATTCGATATTAATAGGATTGACCCAATCTCCATCAATATTGTCCAACATCCATATATCTGTTCCGCCTTTACCAGCATTTTTATATGAGTGATAATAAAGTTCATCTTCATAAATATGTAGTTCTCCAACTTCATATTCTGGATTAAAATATGCTAATTCCCAATTTGTCCACTCTCCGTCAATAAATTCAGCAGTGAACCAATGAAGACCAGTATATCCTTCTCGAGCGGAGCAAAACCACATTGTTTCCCCTTTCACAAAAGTACAACCATCCAATGAAAGTTTGTCACTATCTTGCAATAAAACACGTTCTATATCTGTAAAAATACCATCAGTCAATAATGCTGAATAAATACCGGTTGCGTTATCTAATAATTGTTTTTCGACCGGTACTTGAACATCTGGTGTAAAGAAAAAATAAAATTCATTTCTGTCGATTGGAATAAATGGAGAATCCTCAGCTCCGGCTGTGTTTACAGGACCAGGCAGAGGTACAGGTGCTTCATATTCATTTGAATGCAAAATTGGAGGATGCAGATCTGTTTCGGGAGTCATTTTAACTGCAGAGTCCGGGATAGTCTCTTCTCTAGATTTGAGAATATATTCTTCAGACGGAGTTGCATCGCATGCGAACAGAAAAAAAATACAAATTATAATAATAAATTTTATTGTCATGTTTTATTATATATTGAAATAACTAATTAATTTTAATCATAATACTATAGATGTTACACTAAATATTATTTTGAAACATTTCTTGCGAGAATAATTATAACTGCATATATTTGTTTAATTAAAAAGGACATATCTATACTTAAAACGCTAATATTTTTTTAATAAGATTTTTATAGTAATTAATTTTCATTTATTTAGGAGTGTCGCATGAAGCGTTTTATAGTCGTTAGTTTAATAATATTATCTACAATGACTTCTTTTAGTTATTCTCAAAGTGAAGCCGGTTCAATATTTTTATTAATTGCACCTAGTGCTCGAGCAGGTGGAATGGGTGAGGCGCATGTTGGACTCGCAGATGATGCCTATGCTAGTTATTGGAATCCGGCAGGTCTGGGGTTTTTAGAAGGAACCGAATTTGCACTGATGCATGTTAATTGGCTTCCAAACTTAGCCGATGACATGGCTTATGATTTTTTTGCAATGCGCAAATCAATATCTAATCTCGGAACAGTGGGCGGACATTTAATTTATTTGAATCTTGGTGAGCAAACTCGCACAGATGAAGTTGGAGCCGAATTAGGAAAATTCTCAAGTTATATGTTTGCATTTAATTTATCATATAGTACAAAAATCAATGAATATTCTGCTTTTGGCATAAATGCCAAAGTTTCTTATCAGCATTTAACCGATCAGGGTGCAGGTGCTGAAGAAGGAAGTGGAAGTTCAACTGACTTTGGTTTTGATGTTGGATATATGAAGAAGAAATTTATCTTTCCAAGCCTGACCTTGGGAACTACAATTACTAATATTGGTCCTAAGGTATCCTTCATTGATCCTGCCCAAGCCGATCCACAACCTACTAATTTTACCCTGGGTCTTAATTATCAGGTTCTTAATTCTGAATACAATAAACTTTCAATAGTGTGGGATATTAATAAACTATTGGTCGCTTCATATCCTGATATGGATTGGGATGGTGATGGAATTATTGGTGGCTACGATGAAGATGGCAATGAAACAACCAAAAACTCATTTTATAATAATAATGGAAAACAAGAAACTGCTCACACTGATCCATTGTATTTAGCAATATTTACTTCATGGGTTGATGATTGGACCTTAGGTGGTGATATTGATATGGCGACCGCTGGCAATCTTGCAGATGGTGTAATTGGTGGTTGGAATTGGGAGGATAACAACGGAAATGGTAATATCGATGTTGATGAAGGCGAAATGGTTGAATCTGAAGGCGGTAAATATAACGAATATGGACAGAAAGAAGTTGGAAGTGGAGATGCCAGGTCGATTAAAAATGAGTTAAGGCAGATTGTTCATAATGTTGGTTTAGAGTATTGGTATTCAAATGTGTTTGCTATCCGTTTAGGATATATGTACGATTATAATGGAAAATTATTTAATCCAACAATGGGTGTTGGTCTGCGCTATGGTGGTTACGGATTTGATTTTGGCTATACTTTTGGTGAGCCTGGTCATCCTTTAGAAAATACAATGCGTTTTTCCCTTAATTGGGTTTTATAAAGTAAAAAATATAGAATTAATTAATTATTAAAATGTACGGTCGTATTAGCAAGGTACCTATTTTCGTCTTGCTAGCGACCGTTTCTTTATTATGTGGGGGGAGCCACGATTTAAAGATTATAGCTTTACGCGTAGATTTTATTGCCGACAGTCACAGTGGAACAACTGGAAGCGGTAAATTTTTATTATCTAATCAAGAAAGTAATTGCGGTACTTATACTGTTGATCCGGCTCCACATAATAAATCATATTTCGAATCTCAGTTAAGAGCGCTTGACAATTATTTTCGCTCAGTATCCAATGGACAATTTGGAATTGATTTAGAGAATTCGGACATTTTTCCATCCGAATCTGAATTAGTTTACACAATGCCAGATTCAATGTCATATTACCACCCGTTTTTGAGTGATTTAAGTATCGAAGAAAGAGATGCCATACATGAAGAACGCATAGTGGAATTGTTTTCAGATGCAGTAATAATAGCATTTGAAAACAATGATTTGTTATTCAGTCAATATGATTTAGTTGTAGTATTTCATGCTGGTGTTAGTCAGGATTTTGCTTTTGATTTCGATTCTACTCCTGAGGATATTCCTTCAACATATGTTGATAACTCTATGATACGTAAGCATGTTGGAACAGATGGGATTTATGTGAACAATATCTACATTAAAAGTGGTATTATCCTCCCCGAAACGCAAAATCATATTTTGTTCCCTGAAATGATAGAAAATTTTGAACAAATGGGTATTCATAATGTTTGCAATTATCAATATGGACTAACTGGAACATTTGCTATGCTAGTTGGACAAGCTATCGGTTTACCGCCCCTATGGAATACTAATACAGGCGAAAGTGGTATAGGTGTTTTTGGCTTAATGGATCAGGGCTCGAATAACGGTCAGGGCTTAATTCCTGCTCCGCCTATCGGATGGAATAGAGGATTCTTTGGTTGGGAGGAACCGGAAAAAATCATCCCGACTGGTATCGTAGAAATAAAATCGAGACCATCAGGTAAAACATTAAAAGTTGATATAGATGATGATGAGTACTTTTTAATAGAAAATAGAACAAATTGGTTTAGATCAAATGTTGATATTGATTCTGTTAGGCGGGCGATTTATAATAATACAGACACTATTCCAAACATTATCGAAATCATTTTTGATTCGGTTGGAGTTGTTATAGATGAAAATGGTGTAGTTGTTTCAGTACCCGATTATGACATCGGTCTTCCTGGTTCCGGATTATTAATATGGCATATTGACGAATCAATAATAGAGGACAACATTCAATTTGATTCAATAAATAATAATCCAAAATATAAGGGAATTGATTTGGAGGAGGCAGGTGGTCCTCAAGACATTGGATATGTTAGTACAGCACTTTTCCGAGATCCATCAATAGGAGAACCTTATGATATGTGGTATCGGGGCAATCCTGAATATGATGAAGTAAACTCAATAATTGATGATAATTTGTTAGAATTTAATTCGATGACTTATCCGAATACTAATTCTAACGCTGGCGCAATTTCCAATTTAAATATCGGAAATATTGGGTACGCTTCAGAGAATATGCAGATTACAATTTCAAATGATCTTACTCTTCAGGGTTTTCCTAATACATCTTTGCATATGCTCTATCATACCGATTTTAGTGGAGATGGAAAAAATGAAATAGTTGGTGGAGTAAATGAGTTGTGGTGGTCAAAAACTGATAGTGTAGACAAAAAAGTATTTTATGAACTTCCTTCAAATGAAAATTATTTTGCCTTAACTAATACAAATGACAACAAGAATTTAGCAGTGTTATCTAATTTAGGTGATTCTCTTAAAATCGTTTGGTTTGAATTAATTGAGGGATTTCAGATAAAACATACAGAAATACAAGAAAATACCCACAGTTTTATACTGCATATCGCAGGTTTTGAAAACAGTGATGTTATTGATGTGCATGAAAAATTTGATAATATCTATTTAATAAACAGAGAACTTGGAAATAATATTTCAGTTTCATACTTATTGCAAGGTGGAATTGTAATTGAAGAAACTGAAACTACAATTAATCCAACATCATATTACAATGAAATTATATTCCAATATATTTCTGCAATTGATTTAAATAACGATGGAAATATAGAAGTGTTGGCATTAGATAATGATGGTAATGTATATGGACTAAATAAAAATTATACATTTGCAGCAGGATTCCCTGTTAAATATGATGCTGTTCCACCAATTTTAGCAAAGAACATTATTGGCGATGAATATCCCGAGATCATTTTCAAGAATAATGAAGGTGCAGTAATTATCCTTAATAATATTGGCGAATTACAATATAGACTAAGTGGTAATAAAAATAGTAAACTTATTATGATTGGCAAAAATGATAATAGAAATACAATTGTCACAGAATCAAATATATGGGTGTTTGATGCATTACGTCAAAATGGAGGAAATGAGTGGACAACATGGTATGGTGATGAAAATAATTCAAAAATGATTACAATTGATTATATAAAGGAAATAGCAAGTGGTAATGATCTTATAGATAAAAAACGTACTTATGTTTACCCCAATCCTGCTAGAGATGGAAAAACAAAAATTAGAGTATTCAATTATTCGGCTGAAAAGATCAATTTGAAAATATATGATGCAGCTGGATATTTTATTGACGAATTTCAAAGTAATGTTATTGTAAATAATGGTGTTTGGGAAACTGAATGGGATGTTAATGATATTGAGTCAGGCATTTATCTAATCAAACTAACAGCATCAAAACAAAGCCGTGAAGAATCAATAATATTAAAAGTAGGCGTAATTCATTGAAGTATTACTTTATACTATTAATATTATTTATTTTCAATTTAAATATTAATGCACAGAGTATATATAATCATCCGGAAATTGAGTGGCAAACAATCGAAACTGACCATTTTAAAATTCATTTTTATACTGATACTGAAATTTTAGCGCGTGAAGCAGCTGGAATTTTGGAATATGTTTATCCGTTTATAACAGAGTTGTATCAATACGAACCAAAGGACAAAACACATTTAATTTTTACGGATACAGAAGATGTTGCTAATGGTGTGGCATATTATTATGATAATAAAATGGTAATATGGGCATCACCTTTGGACATCGCATTGCGCGGAAGCCATAAATGGCTAGAAAACGTTTTAACACATGAGTTTACGCATATTATTTCTATTCAAAAAGCAATGAAAACAGGGACATCAATACCGGGCGGATTTCTGCAATGGATTGGCTATGAAAACGAGACGCATCAAAACGTATTATACGGATATCCTAACGCGGTTATAAGTTATCCTATTCCGGCGGCTGTGGTTCCACCTTGGTTAGCTGAAGGGACTGCTCAACATATGTATAATAATGCTGATTGGGATCATTGGGATTCCCATCGTGATATGATTTTACGAGATAGAGCATTGAACGATAAATTTCTATCTTTTGAAGCAATTAATACATTTGGAAAATGTGGTATTGGAAATGAATCTGTATATAATTCCGGATATGCATTTGTTAATTATATAGTTGAAAAATATGGTGAAAACACTCTTAGAATAATTATGGAGGAGTTATCAAATCCTTTTCAATATTCGATTGATAAAGTTATTAAAAAAGCTACTGGAATTGCCGGTAAAGAATTGTATAATAATTATCTAGTTGAATTAAAGAATAAGTATCAACGAGCTACTGAATCAATTATTGTAGATAAAAAGTATATTAGAATATTGCAAAATAAAGGTTCAACCAATTTGTATCCAAAATGGTCGAATGATGGAAATCGATATGCATATATTTCCAATAAAAGGAACGATTATTTCGGTCAGACAGATCTTTATATTTATGATTTTGTTTCTGGAGAAGATAAGAAAATTGCCTCAGGGGTGCACTCTTCACCAACGTGGGGGGTCGGCGACAGCACTCTATACTACTCCAAGAAGCCCAAAATGAATGATTTTAAAGGATATCGGTATTACGATCTCTATTCTTATGATATTAAGGAAGGTAATGAGATTAGACTTACAAAATCGGCTCGTGCAGTGTCACCGGTTTATATCGAATATTTAAATTCGATTGCTTATATTGCAATGGATAATGGGAAACAGAGCATATTTTTATATTCATTGGATATAGATATTTCTAAGAAAATTAAGGATTTTACTGATAGTAGAATCCTACACAATTTATACTTTGATCCAATTGATAATCGTATATTATTCGATTATACAACTCATCATTTTAGAAATATTGCCTCATTATCATTAGATGATTATAAAGTAACTGATATTATTTCTATAGTTGAAAATGACGTAAGAGATATGTATGTCACAAATGAAGGTATATTGGTTTTTTCTACTGATAGAAATGGGATTTATAATATTGTTCGAAAAGATACTTCCGTTATAAAACAATATACCGATGTTAAGGGCGGGGCATTTATGCCAAATGTAAATAAGGAAGGAAAATTATTATTTTCATTATATGATGATGGTGGATATAAGATTGCAATTATTGATACTCTGAAGATAGTTAACTCAACGAATATTAAAAATGTTGAAAATTCACAGTATCAAACTCCCATAAATAATCCGAATGGTAGTGTCGCTGAAAAATATCATGATAATTTTGCACAAATGTTTGTAATGCCACGGTTAATGGTCGACTATGGTACTTTAAAACCTGGATTTTATTTTTACTCAAGTGAAATATTAGAAAAATTGTCATTAAGTGGAGGAGTTGCTGTTAATTTCGATAAGGATATAGATTTCTCTTTTAATTTGGCTTATCGAAAATTATACCCGACTCTCTATACCGACTTTATGTATTCAACACGGAATACTATCGAAAAGACTAAATTTTCAGTATATGATATTGATGACAGATTAAAATTTAGATTTGTTTTAATGCAAGCTGGAATACAATTGCCATTTTTGGGCAATGAATTCATTGATGTATATGTACGATGGCAAAGATATCGTGCATATATAAAAGAGAGTATTCGTAATGTAAGTGCTGAAGTTGGATATGCCTATGATTATTATCGTGGATTATCCACCGGTGTTCGAGTAGGTATGGATAATATTAAGGCAACTGTTGATAAAGATATTAATCCGTCCAAAGGGAGTAGATTCAAGGTTAATGTCTCTTATGAAATGAATGATTTTATCGATGGATTAAATTTGTCAGATTCAGGTACTTTAGTTGAAGAATTTGCTCCGAATAATTATTTTAAAATTGATGCGATTGGTTCAATCCATACTTCAATTTTACCATCAAAAAGGTGGACATTGAATTTTTCTGCAAAAGGTGGATGGTTATCCAATTCTTCGGTTGAATCATTTTTTAATTATTTTGGTGGTGGTTTGGACGGCATTCAGGGGTATCCATACTATAGTTTTGAAGGAACACATTCCATTTTTTCTGAAGTGGCTTTGCGGATTCCAATGTTTAGACAGAAACATTTGCCTTTGGGTTGGATGATTTGGCAAAATTCTACTATAGGTCTTGAATATCAAATTGGTGATACCTGGACCGACGAATTTGATTTAAAGCAATCAGTTGGTTTGCAATTACGATTAAATGGATTCTCGTTTTATAATTATCCTACAGCATTTGGTTTAGAAGTTCATCGAGGATTAACAAAGTTTACAAAACTATTCAACGGTGATGAGGTAAATTATGGTGACGAAAATCGATATTATCTAACTTTATTGTTCGGATTTTAATTTGCGGAAAATAATTATAATATTCATAATGGTTTCTGCGATAACCTATAGCGAAGATTTATTGAGAAATATTGATAATCGTTTTGCTACTAAATTTGAAATAACTAACCTAGTTAATAATTCTGTATCTTCGGATTCATTAGACATTATAAATAAAACATCTTCGCTAAAACCGATGCTTGCATCTTTAGTCGTACCGGGTTTTGGACAATACTTAATTCATTCACCTTGCTGGAAAACAGCATTGTTCGCCGGTGTTGAAGTTGCAGGTATTATCGGATATATTTCTTGGACAAACAAAGCGGACGATATTACTAGAGAATATGAAAATTGGGCTGATGAACACTGGGACATGAATACATGGATAAACGACAGTGCACTTTTGTTAAGCGATATACGATCAAGCGGATATCCTGAAGTAAATGATGTTAGGATTGATGGAAGCCACCATATCACGATCATTGTAAATGGAAAATATGAATCTTCAAATACTTTGTTAGAAAATCCAAATATGGATTACACTGAACTGAGAGACTGGGATTTTTATGAAGGAATTGGTAAATATGATCAATTTGTAGCAGGTTGGGATGATGCTAAAACGAACTGGGAAATCATAAATAAAAACATTACTGATGGAGAAGATGAGTTAATAGTAATGACACCAAATAAACAACACTATTTAGAATTACGTAATTATAGCAATATTCTCTATAAAAATGCTAAATTTGTTGCTAGCGCACTACTGTTTAACCATATATTTAGTGCATTAGATGCATTGTGGAATGCGAATAAAAATAAAGAACTATCTTATAATTTAGACGTATCTATAGGAACTAAATCGAATTATGCAATCAAAGGAATATCCGTTCAATGGAATTTGTAAAGAGAATGACTAAAAATATAACAATTTATATGTTGTTAATACTTGTAAGTATGGGAATCATGGTTAGTTGTGCAGGGAAGAAACCGATAGAGAAATTGTCGCTAGAAGAGCGATATAAACGCGGCCACGATTTTCTTGAGGATAAAAAGTATTATAATGCACAACAGGAATTTCAAATCATAGTATTAAGTGGCTCACATACTGAGTGGGGGGATGATGCTCAGTTTTATTTGGCAGAATCATATTTTAAAAATAAAGAATTTATTTTAGCAATCGCCGAATATGAACGATTGACCCGAAAAATGAAATATAGTTCTTATGTTGAAAAATGTAGATGGAGGATTTGTCAAGCTTACGTAGCCGAATCTCCTAATTATTATCATGATCAAAGTAATACCAATAAAGCATTACAAAAATTACAGGAATTTATTGAAGAATATCCGGACTCGGAATATCGTAGCGAAGCAAATAATACGGTTAAAAAGCTGCGCAATAAATTAGCTGAAAAAATATTAGAGTCAGCAGTATTGTACCTAAAATTACATGCTTATGACTCTGCTATTGTAGCATACGAAGATCTATTAAGACAATATTATGATACTGATTATGCCGATGATGCCCACGTAGGGATTATTCGATCTTACTCATTAATGAAAAAAGTAGAAGAAGCCAAAAATTATTACCAATCCAGTAGCGATAAGATTCTATCGCCAGATCTAAAAGCAAAGTCTCTTGAATATATACGTATTGCTGAATCGGATGACAAAAAATGAAAATATGTATTTTTGGTGGGACATTTGATCCACCTCATTTAGGACATTTATTAATTGCCCAAACAATATGTGAAGCAGAAGAGTTTGATAAAATAATATTTGTTCCAGCTTTAAAAAATCCTCTTAAGTCAAAGGGTATCACATCTTCCGTTGAAAACAGATGGAAGATGCTAGAGCTGGCTGTTGAAGGTAATCCCCATTTTGATATCTCTGATACTGAAATTAAAAGAGGAGGAATATCCTATTCTATAGATACAATTAGATATATAAAAAAAGAACATAATCTCAAAAGAAATGAGTTATATTTTCTAATTGGTAGCGATATCCTTAAAAATTTTCATAATTGGCGCGAACCATTAAAAATATTAAAAGAATGTCAAGTAATTGTGGCACTTCGTCCTGGATTTAAACCAAGTTCTGTACCTAATTGGATTTTAAGCGAAATTCAATTCGCAAATATTCCTAGATTTGAATTATCTGCTACTCAGATTCGTAGAAGGTGGAAGGAAAACAAAACAATTCGATATATGGTAACACAACCAATTTGGCAATTTATTAATAAGAATTTTCTATACCAATAATGCTAATTAGTATCCTCTATTTAGTAATTGGTGTTATTCTTTTGTTTTTCGGAGCAGATTGGTTGGTGAAAAGTGCTGTCTTTTTTGCAAATCGTTTAAAGATATCATCATTAGTAATTGGATTAACAGTTGTTGCCTTTGGAACATCATTACCAGAATTAATAATTAGTTTAAAAGCAGTGCTAACGGATGCGTCACACATTGCTATTGGAAATATTGTTGGATCAAATATAGCAAACGTTGGGTTAGTGCTAGGATTAAGTTCTTTAATATTTCCTATCGCTATTTATTTCGATCGCATAAAACGTGATTTATATATATATTTAATCGTTTGTGTTATATTTATTGTTTTTCTGTATGATGGAATTATATCTCAAATTGAAGGAATAACCTTATTTACTGGATTAATTCTGTACACTTGGTCATGTATTAAATATAGCCGTGAACAGGATGTCGAATCAGTGACATATGAAGGTAGTATCGGTAAAACATTGATGCTATTTATTTTTGGTATTGGTGGGTTATATTTTGGTGCGGATCTATTTATCAAAGGAGCTATAAATCTTGCAACAATTCTTGGTATTAGTGAAGTTGTTATTGGTATGTCAATTGTAGCACTAGGAACGTCTTTGCCAGAGTTATCAACTTCCATTGTTGCCTCATTTCATAAGGAACACTCGATATCTGTTGGCAACATAATTGGTTCAAATCTATTTAATATTTTATCAGTAATTGGTATTGTTAGTATTGTAAAGCCGATAGTTAGTCCGTCTGAAATTATGACTTTTGAAATTCCAATTATGATTATTTTTGGCATTGTATTAATTCCATTGGCACTAGTAAAACAACCTATCTCTAGGATTTATTCGTTCCTTTTAGTCGGAGCCTATTTTGTATTTATTTACGGTTTATTCTCTAGATAGAGGAATTTTAAGATTATGATTGGTTTTAATAATGTAACATATGCTTATTCTAACGGAATGGGTGTTTTTAATGCCCATTTAAGAATATTGCCTGGCGAGTTTACGTTTCTAATCGGACCTTCCGGAGCAGGGAAAACAACCATCATTCGCTTGATCTATATGGATTTGTTTCCAGATAGAGGGGTGGTGAATGTAAACCGATATACTTCAGAAAACATAAGAAAACGTAAAATTCCACATTTAAGACGAGATATTGGAATGATTTCACAGAATTTTAATTTGTTGAATGATCGTAATTTATTTGAAAATGTTGCATTACCTTTACATGTAATTGGTCGTCTAAAAAAAGAGATACATGATAGAGTTATGGCTCTACTAATAGAAGTTGGTTTAGAAGATAAGGCATACGAATATCCCCGGGAATTATCTGGAGGCGAACAGCAACGTGCATGTATTGCAAGAGGTCTTGTTAAAGACCCAGCAATTATTTTAGCAGATGAACCGACAGGTAACTTAGATCCATCAACTGCATTGCAAATTATTCGACTATTAGAGCGGATTAATAGAAAGGGCACTGCAGTTTTGATGACATCACATAATTATAGATTAATTAAAGAATTGGGTCATCGTTTTATAGAAATTAAAAATGGAATTATACAAATCGGATGAGTAAAATAATTTATCTATTCCATGAAGGGATAAGAAACCTTTGGAGGCATAAATTAACTGCTTTTACAGCAATTGGTTCTGTATTCTTTTCTTTATTGATAATAGGAACTTTTATATTAGTCCATCAAAATTCACATCAATTAATCGATTATATTAGATCAAAATATAAAATTGAAGTATTCTTTGAAAATCACGTTACTAATGAGGATGCACAACTGATTGTAGATCAAATAAAAGAATTAGATGGTGTGCAATCGATTGCTTTAATTACTAAGGATGACGCTCTTAAAATATATCAAGAACAATTCAATGAAAATTTGATTGATATTTTGGGATATAATCCTCTTCCCAATAGCGCAATAATTAACATAGAGAAACAAGGTAACACAGAAATTGATGTTGGACCGTTGATAACAAATTTGGAAATAATTCCAAATGTTGATGAAGTGGTGTATGAAGGTACTTTAATTAGAAGGGTAGAATACTTTTATAATATTATCATCAAAACTATTTCTTATATCGCTATTGGATTGTTAGTAATTACAATAATTGTAATCTCTAGTACAATAAAATTATCGGTATATGCCAAACACGATCTCATTCAAAATTTAAAATCCATTGGAGCTACAAAGCGATTTATCCGAACTCCATTTATTATAGAAGGTATTTTGGAGGGAATTATAGGGGCATTATTAGCAATCGTTGTTTTATTCATAATTGCTAGAAGCGGAAATTTATATTTTACCGACATCATTTCATTTAAAATTGTATTTAATATCGAAGGTATTGTTTGGTTATTGGCAATCGCAGTTTTTATTGGTTTATTGGGTAGTTATAGAGGAATAAGAACATTACTCAAGTAAACTTGATATTGACTGTCAATTTTATAATACTCTAAATTTTAAGTTATGGATAAACTGCAATATAACCATTTGAACGAACGGGAAAACAATATTTTACAAATTGTAATCGAAGATTATATTGCAGAAAACCAACCGGTTGCTTCAAATAATATTAAATTGAAGTATAATATTCCCTTTAGTCCCGCCACAATTAGAAATATTTTGGCAAGATTAGAATATTTGGGATTTTTAAGTCATGCTTATACTTCATCAGGGCGCCTTCCAACCGATTTAGGTTATCGTTATTATGTAGACCAAATTATAAATCATGATGAAATGGAAACAGGGCTATTTGAAAATGTTCAAGAGCAACTATATGGTGTGTCTGCTAACGTTGATGAGTTAATGCAAGGGACTGCTGCAATACTAGCAAAAATAAGTGGCTTGTTTGGAGTTGTGATAATTTCTGAAGTACGTAAAAGTATTTTAACAGAAATTGAATTAGTATCTTTATCATCCGATAGATTAATGATGGTTATTGCTTTGAAATCCGGACTACTTAAATCACTAGTATTGAATCTTGATATTTCTGTAAGTCCAAGTGATATAAATATCGTGAATCGTATACTGCGTGAGCGATTAATTGGACTAAGTGTTGATGAAATACAAATATCAATATCTGATTTGTTGAAAAATTCAAATGTTCCTCGGCATGAGATTATTCAGATAATTTTTCAACATCCCCAGCTTCCTTTTCAATTAAATCGTAACAATCAGCTTTATATGTCATCATATAAAGGGTTGTTGAGTTATCCGGAATTCCAGGAATTTGAAACATTACAAAAAACAATTTCCGGACTGGATGAGAAGCATATTAAGCATATATTATCTAATAATGTTTTAGATAAAAATATGATTACAATTATTGGGAATGAGAGTGACAATGATTTATTAAATCATTGTTCCATAATTGCCTCAAGCTTTGAGAGTGATTCGATCACTGGAAAGCTGGGTATATTTGGACCAACTCGTATTCCATATAAAAATATTTTTAGAATTATAAAAGAATTTGTGGAGATTATGCCTAATGTCTGTTGATAAAAAGAGCATACCAAAAAACGGTTCTCCTGCCGCAGGAGAAACACCCAAAAAGAAAGATATAAAACCAAAATTATCGGGTGATAAAAAGAAAATTCAAGATTTGATGAAACAAGTATCAGAACTTGATGAAAGAAGACTCCGATTGAAGGCCGAATTTGAAAACTTTCGAAAACGTCGCGATAAAGATATGTTGCGGATGCTTGAATATGAAGGTGAGGAGATTTTTAAAAATCTGCTTCCAATAGTAGATGATTTAGAAAGAGTTGTAGGTGCGATTAAAAGTGAAAATAAAAAAGATGATATAATTATAAATGATGGTATAAAATTAATTATTGGTAAAATTGAAAAATATTTTGCTAAATGGCAGATACAAACTATTGGCAAACCCGGTGATATTCTTGATATTGAATTGCACGATGCGATGATGGTCAAAACCGAAAAAGGAAAAAAGGATAATGAAATTTTGGAAGTGTTTGAAAAAGGTTATAAATATAAAGAACATGTGTTGCGCCATGCCAAAGTCATTGTAAATAAGAAATGAAAGATTTATACGAAATATTAGGTGTCGACAAGGGTTCGTCCAAGGATGAAATTAAACGTTCCTATCGCAAAATAGCGATGAAATTCCATCCGGATCGTAATCCTGACAATAAAGAAGCAGAACAAAAGTTTAAAGAAGCTGCTGAAGCTTATGCAGTATTAAATGACGATAATAAACGTACAAAATATGATCAATTTGGCCATGCTGGAGTTGGTATGGGTGATATAGGCGGACAGGGATTCGATGGAACACATTTCTCCATGGATGATATATTTAGTCAATTTGGTAATATTTTTGGTGGTCGTCATCCATTTGAAGATATATTTGGAGGCGGTGCACAATCAGCTCGCAGTAGCTATCGTAAAGCAAAGGATTTACGAGTATCGCTTAAGTTAGATTTTGTGGATATAGCAAATGGTGCAGAAAAAACCATTAAAATCAAACGTAATGAAACCTGTAACACTTGTGATGGAAGTGGCGCTAAACAAGGTACCAAACCAAGCCAGTGTAAACAATGTAATGGTAGCGGTCAAGTGAGGCAGGTGAGACAATCGTTTTTTGGCCAATCAGTAGTAGTGACAGATTGTCCTCTATGTCATGGAACGGGGGAATTTATTGAGAATCCTTGCTCAACTTGTGGTGGAAACGGCATTAGAAGAGATACAGTATCAATAAAAGTAAAAGTACCGAAAGGGGTTGAAAACGGCAATTACATGACACTTAGTGGGCAAGGTAACAAAGGTGGTAAAGGTATCCATGCTGGTGATTTATTAGTATTTTTTGAAGAAAAATCGGATAAATATTTTGTCAGAAATGGAACAGATATAGTCTTAGAAGCTCATGTAGGCATTTCTCAAGCAGTTCTAGGAGATTCAATAACAGTTCCAACCATTGAAGGTAAAGCTAGTCTAAAAATTCCTAAAGGAATTCAATCTGGACAAGTTTTAAGAATGCGTGGTAAAGGATTACCTCGGTTAAGAAGTAGTTACCGTGGTGATCAACTAGTTAGAATAATCGTTGATATTCCTACTTCATTATCAAAACAAGAAAAAAATCTATATAGCGAATTAAATAAAAATTCTACATCTAGAGAGCCAACTTTCAGTAAAATCGAATTATAATGCCATTATTAACATCTCAGGAAAAAATCTTAACCATTTTTTTATTGAGTATAGCTTTAATTGGTTCGGTGATTGGTATTTTTAGGCACAATTGGTTAAAAACTCCTGAAATTCTACTGTCACCAAAGAATTTACCGTCATATATGAATGCAATTGAGGAAGATAATATTATCGTTACGCATAATGCTATAATTAAAAATCAATTGCAAAAATCAGATTTTGAGGAAATAAATGAAGAAAATATAAAAGTTAAATCCAATAATAATGTTTCTTCAAAATTAGTCCAAGAATTACTACCACCCACTATTCAAAATAAAACTAAATCTGATAAAAAAAAGATTACACAAAATACATCGGGAATAATTAATATTAACATCGCCAGTAAAGAAGATTTTATGAAGCTCCCGTACATAGGCGAAGTGAAAGCAGAAAGAATTATTCAGCTTAGGAGTGAATTAGGTAAATTTGTTTCAGTTAAAGATTTAGAAAAAGTGAATGGAATAGGACCAAAAACATTCGCCAAAATAGAACCATTTATAACCATTTAATAGGAATATGATGACATGGATAAAAATATTCAACACAAAACTGATTGGATTGAATTACTAATTGTATTAGCAATTGTATTTTTAATTATAGCAATTTATGTGCCAGTGGCAATTTGGGCAGATGAAGATCATTTTGAAGAACTAAGTCATTCACGAATGGAAAATGTATATAATATTGAACGTTTCTATGCTCAATTAACAGATGAATTTAATCAAAATGGATATGAGGCAATGCATATCATTAATGCGGTTTCTGATTCGGTTACTGCCGATTCCAATTATGTTGGTGAACAAAAATTAAATTTATTAGATAAAGTAATTGATGTAAATGTACCAATTGGATTTGGAGTTGAATTCGATACAACTTTTGGTTTCCATAAATTTAAACGTGATACTACTGCCGATACTACCTCGACGGTTGTTATGTATTCAGAAGAATTATCTAGGAATGATACAATTTTTGTTCAAAAGAAAGAGGTTGATAAATTACAAGAGGATCCTGCATTCAGGGGTGTTATCGCTGAGGAGCCACTAGAAATCGTTGCGGTCGAATCATATTATGATAAATACCAGCCGGATTCAACACAATTCTTTTGTCCAGTAACAGAAAAACCATATAAGCTAGCTTTCCTTGAAGATGGTTTCCGTGTAGATAGTCCCATCGAAGAAACCTATAAAAAACATAAATATCTGGTATTTGCTTTTAAAGCTGATAACCACGGTTACATTGAGGACGGTGTAGCCAGTTGGGATTAATATAAATACTAGTATTTGATATGAAAAGTCTGATTATCACTAACACTCACATTTTGTTTAGTGAGTGGTCATCGATTAAAGAAAAATACGCTCTAAATGATTTAAAGTATATAGCTTTATCAAAACCAATTAAGGAAGCTCTGAAATCTCAAATTTCGATTCGTACTATCCTTAAAGAAGCACTGGATAAATTTCCTACAAAAGGGAACCAAGTTGCAATAGTGATAGATGATGATCTATTATATCATGACAAGTTTGCAAGTGAAGAATCTCTAACAAAACGTGAGATATGGGATTATATACAGTGGGAGACAAAGCAAAAATGGGGTGAATTAGGTAATTTCTACACAACTTTTGCTGAAATTGATTCACCCAATCCAAATGCTTTACATAGTATAACATGTCCTGCATTCTTAGTGACGGAGATTAAAGCACTAATTACAAATCAAGGTGGTAAACCAATTTGGGCAGGTCCGTTAAGCACAATATATTTAGATAACAGTCAATATCACAATGCAATATATATGACTGATGATGATTCATTTATTAAATTCTTTTATCGCGGTCGCGATGGATATAGCGAAGGAAAATTGCGATTTATTGGTGGTCAACCAAGTATAACCGTTGGAGTCGGCGATAAAGAAGAGCAAAGCAATATTTTTAAGCCACCAAACGATGCCAGGGAATTTGTAAGTATTGACCTTATTTCGGACACAAAGAACACTTATTTACGTCAATATAGACATAAGCGTATTGTTCCATTCGAAGGAATTGATGTAAAAATTGATGATATACCGGAAGATGTATCATTTAAACTATTAAACGCGCTTTCTATTATAATACGTGATTTTTCTTTTGATAACTTAGTGAACTTTTTTAATCCTAGCCAAATACAGGATAAGAAATACGAGGGAATTAGTCAGCTATCATTTAACTCCGAAGGAGAACGTGTTGATGCAAAAAGTGAATCTGAAGAGCCTAAAAAAACCAATAAAAGAAAGGATAAACCAAAAAAGCTTAAAAAAGTAAAAGAGAAACAAAATAATAAAGTTTTGTTACCAATTTTATTAGTTATTTTATTCGTATTATTGGGCTACTATCTGTTTTACACTGAGAATGGTAAGGGTTTAATATCAGATTTAAAAGAAAATATTGGAACAACAAAATCAACAGATGGATCGAAAAGTTTAATCCTCTTTGATCAACAATTTAATCAGTCAGCTTCACTAGTAAAAACGTATTTAACACTTACTTCTGTTATTTCTCCTGATAGTATTATATCAGTCAATCTTGTTGATACTTACGGTTATATTGAGTTTGTTGGCATAGACTCATTGGATATCCCAAATTTTGAATTAACAAATTATTCTGTAGAGCCTATAGATTGTTGTGGAGGAGTTAAACAAAAGGTTGATTTTGATATTGTCGCATTACCTGATATTAGATCTAATATATGGATAAATGTGCCAGACATCATAGATTATCTAGAGTCTTCTATAGGAATAACGAAAATTCGACAATTAGATATGATTAAAGAAAATGGTACGAAATATAATCCGATAATTTTTGAAGTAGATTCACTTTCACAAATTGATAAAACAATTCAATATCTAAAATTTGTTGGCGACAATGTTGTTGTCAGAAAAATTGATATCACTAATTTACCGCCCACTAATAATTATAGCGGCAAATTCTACGTTTCTGTATTTGAACCATTATAGAGTTTAAATATGCAGATATTAGCCGGAAGATATAAGGGTGTTAGCATCCAAACATCGGCTAAATATGATTACCGTCCTACTCAATCGAAAGTACGTAAAAGTCTCTTCGATATACTAGGTGACTTAAGTCATAAAACTGTAATCGATCTTTTTGCAGGATCTGGAATATTAGGATTTGAAGCGCTAAGTAGAATGGCAAAAAGTGTGATTTTTGTTGAAACAAATATCAATTTAGTACAATTGCTATACAAGAATAGTCTAAAATTTGACAAACAAAGTTGTACAATTAAGAAAATGGATGCTTACAAATATATTAATAAAAAACAATCAGTTGATTTGATATTGGTTGACCCACCGTATGGTCAAAAAGATTTAAATTTACTGGTTAAATTATGCCTAAATATGCTCAATTCGGGCGGAACATTAGTACTGGAAACATCTATAAAAGATGAGATCATTGAAGCAGATAATGAGAGGATTTATGGCAGCACACGACTTTCTTTTTGGAGAAAACAATGAAAACAATAATTTATCCAGGAACATTTGATCCGATTCATAATGGACATATAGATATAGCTGAACGAGCCGCACTCTTATTTGATAGATTAATATTTGTAGTAGCAGATAACGATGAAAAATCACCGATGTTTACTGTTAAAGAGCGAGTTGTTATGATAGAGAGTGCGACAGAACATATTAAAAATATTACAGTTTCATCCACCTCTGACTTAATTGTCAATTTTGCAAAACGTGAGAAAGCAGTTGCCCTAATACGAGGATTGAGGCATGTGAGTGATTTCGAGTTTGAGTTTCAGATGGCTATGATGAACTTTCACTTAAATCCGAAAATTATAACACTTTTTATGATGCCGGATGAGCAATATATCCATATTAATTCAACGGTAATAAAAAATGTATCAAGACTACACGGCAATATATCTACTTATGTTCCAAAAAGTGTTGAAGAGTGTTTAATGAACAAGAGAAAATAAATATATGCCTACGTACGATTATATTTGTTCAGACTGTAATTACAAGTTTGAACATTTTCAATCAATGTCCGATGAGCCAATTCGTGTATGTCCAAATTGCGAAGGTAGAGTACGTCGACTGATCGGAAATGGGACTGGTTTAATTTTTAAGGGTAGTGGATATTATTTAACAGATTATAAGAATAAATCAACATCTCAAAAAACGCCTAAAAAGCCAATAAAAACTAAAGAAAATAAGAAAACAAAGGATAAAAATGACTGATTATAAATTAGCTAAAGTGCCGGATAATGGCGAAATGATTAAATATACTAATGGAGTACTTGATGTGCCCAATAATCCAATTATTCCATTTATCAGCGGGGATGGGATTGGACAAGATATCTGGTTAGCATCTGTTAGAGTATTTGATGCAGCAGTTCAAAAAGCTTTTAATAGCATAAAAAAAATTGAATGGATGGAAATATACGCCGGAGAGAAAGCACATGAATTGTCAGGTGAATGGCTACCGGAAGAAACTCCACAAATAATAAAAGATTTTGCAGTAGCAATTAAGGGTCCGTTAACTACTCCGGTTGGTGGAGGTATAAGAAGTCTTAACGTATCATTACGGCAAATATTAGATTTATTTGCTTGCATTAGACCAGTTAGATATTTTGAAGGAGTACCTAGTCCGGTAAAAGAACCTAGTAAATTAAATGTGGTCATATTCCGTGAAAATACAGAAGATGTGTACGCTGGAATCGAATGGAAAAGTGGATCGAAGGAATCAAAGCAATTAATCGAATATATTAGAGATAATTTCGGAAAAAATATACGGGATTTATCAGGTATTGGAATTAAACCAATTAGTCCATTCGGTAGTAAAAGATTGGTAAAAAAAGCTATTCAATTTGCTGTTGATAAAAATCGTTCATCCATCACACTCGTACATAAAGGTAATATTCAGAAATATACTGAAGGTGCATTTCGTGATTGGGGTTATGAAGTTGCTAAAAATGATTTTTCCTCAGAAGTTATATCTGAAGCTGATCTTTGGGATAAGTATGATGGTCAAGCGAATGGTAAAATTGTAATAAAAGACAGAATTGCCGATTCAATTTTTCAGCAAGTATTACTTAGACCGGCTGAATATGATGTTCTAGCGACCACCAATCTGAACGGAGATTACATTTCTGATGCTTGTGCCGCACAAGTCGGTGGGCTTGGTTTGGCACCAGGCGCGAATATGTCTGATGAGATTGCACTTTTTGAAGCCACGCATGGTACAGCTCCGAAATATGCCGGTCAAGATAAAGTTAATCCTGGCTCAGTGATCCTATCAGGTGTGATGATGTTAGAGCACATGGGTTGGCAAAATGCAGCTGATATGATAGTTGATGCATTGCAGCGCACAATTACTCAAAAAACAGTAACTTATGATTTGGAAAGGCAAATGCCCGGTGCAACTAAAGTATCAACTTCCGGTTTTGCTGATGCAATTATAGCAAATTTGTAAATCCATATTAAGGTATTACATATACCTTTAATTGATTATGTTTATAGATTATACAAAGGTAACGTGCCAGTCCGGCAACGGTGGCGCAGGAAGGGTATCGTTTAGACGGGAAAAATTTGTTTCAAAAGGCGGACCGGATGGTGGAAATGGTGGGCGAGGTGGTGATATTGTATTTATAGTCGATTCTAATCTTTATACATTGCAAGATATCAGATACAACCGTATTTATAAAGCTGATAACGGTGGGTCTGGTGGAAAAAGTCAAAGAACTGGAAAGAATGGAGAAGATTTATTTATTCGTGTACCACCCGGAACCATAATTAAAGATTCCGAAAATAGTAAAGTATTAGCTGATTTAATCGAAGATAAAGATACATATATTTCATGTAAAGGTGGAATCGGTGGTAAAGGAAATGTTAATTTTAAATCAGCTACAAATCAGACTCCACGATTTGCTCAGACGGGAATGCCGGGCGAAAAGGGTACTTTTAATTTAGAGTTAAAAGTATTGGCCGACGTTGGTTTAGTCGGTTTACCGAATGCAGGAAAATCAACTTTGCTCTCTAGAATTACATCGGCTACACCGAAAATAGCAGATTATCCTTTCACTACGCTGCAACCTTATTTAGGGATAGTTAAAGTTGGTGATTTTAAATCATTTGTAATGGCAGATATTCCGGGAATAATTGAGGGAGCCAGTGAAGGTAAAGGACTAGGACTTCAATTCTTAAAACATATTGAAAGAAATAGATTATTGTTATTTATAGTTGATTCACAAAACGAAGATCCATTAAATACTTTACTATTATTAAAAGAGGAACTTTACTCATATAACCCATCCTTAAAAGAAAAACCATACATTACTGTGAAATCTAAATTCGATTTAATCATTAATAATAAATTAGATATAGAATGGCCGATTGGGATGGGAAATATTATTGATATATCGGCGGTTACAGGCTATGGAATTGACAAGTTAATTAGAGAAATTGATAAGAAATTGAATGAAAACTGATCAAATTGTAGCGATATTCAATTTACTTAATGTTCCAAAAGTTGGTCCTCAAAAAGTACGTAATCTTGTTTCAAAATTTAATAAACCTGAAAAGATATTTTCATTAACAGAACAGGAACTTTGCTGTGTAGAAGGGATTGATCAAAAATCAGCGAAAGCAATACGATCTTATAAAAATTTTGATATTGGAAAAAAGTTAGTCAATCAAACTGTCTCTTATGGTATTAAGACATATACTTTATGGGATAGGGAATATCCACAATTATTAAAAAAAATATATGATCCTCCGGTATTGCTATTTACTATTGGCCAGCCGCTAAAAATAAAAGAAGATACGATCGCTATTGTAGGTACAAGATCTTTTACTCAATATGGAAAGCGAGTAACAAAAAAATTAGCAACGGATCTTTCGAGTAAAAATATTGCTATAGTCAGCGGATTAGCTCGAGGCATTGATACAGTTGCACATACAGCAACCGTGCAGAATAAGCAACGAACAATTGCAGTTTTAGGAAGTGGATTAGATATAATTTATCCTCCTGAAAATCGTAAACTAGCTGAAAGTATTTTAGAAAATGGAACTATTGTAAGTGAATTTCCGATTGGAACGAAACCTGAGGCGAGTAATTTCCCAAAGAGGAATCGAATTATTAGCGGATTATGTCATGCAACTGTTGTTGTAGAAGCGGGAAATAGAAGTGGAGCTATCCTAACCGCCTTAAATGCAGTCGATCAAAATAGAGAAATATTTGCAGTACCCGGTCGTATTGATGACAAGCAGAGTCTAGGATGTATAAGATTAATTCGAAACGGTGCGATACCGCTCCAAAATTGTGAACAGGTTATTGATAATATTAAAAATCAATTATATCACCCTATTGCACCTGTTCAACAGAACATAATATTAGATTTAACAAATGAAGAGCAGAATGTATTTAAATATTTGTCGAATGATCCAATCCATATAGATTTACTTAGTGAAAAGTCAGGAGTCAATGTGACGTCTTTGCTGGGGATATTATTATCCCTAGAGCTAAAAAGTGCAATTACGCAAATAAGCGGAAAACAATTTGTTGTATCCTAAAAAGAAGTTTTATCAACTTGGACTTAGTACAACTGATAAGTAATTTTGCCGGTTAGTTTTTAAAGAAATAAGAATAGGAGAGGTGGCCGAGCTGGCTGAAGGCGCTCGCCTGCTAAGTGAGTGTCCCGCTTGAAACGGGACCGAGGGTTCGAATCCCTCCCTCTCCGCAAAAGGTAAAAGAAAATAATGGTAGATGAAATAAATAAAATAATACCCAGTAATATAACAGAACAACAAAAGAAAGATACCGGATTAGCGCTAACCTTATTATTCCTCATAATAGGATTATTTACTAATAATTTATTTTTCTTTAAAATGACTATTCCTACAATATTAATAACAATGTTAAGTCCTTTTTTGCTGCATCCGTTTGCAATATTATGGTTTGGCCTCGCAAACTTTCTTGGGTTTTTTGTATCAAAGATAGTTTTATCTATTATATTTATGATATTAATTGTACCATTTGGATTAATTCGAAGATTATTTGGAAAAGACAGTTTACAATTGAGACAATTTAAAGTATCCAATTCTTCAGTCCTAAATGAGAAAAATATCACGTACGCACATAAAGATATAATAAAACCATTTTAAGGTAAAATATGCCGGAATATATATTAGGAATTTCTGCTTACTATCATGATAGCGCCGCTGCGATTATTGTGGATGGTGAAATATTAGCTGCAGCTCACGAAGAGCGATTTACAAGAATCAAACAGGATATGTCATTTCCGACTAATGCTGTAAAATATGTATTAGAAGAAGCTGGAATAAAATTTGAAGATTTGTCAACCATATCTTTCTATGATAAACCACTAATAAAATTTGAAAGATTATTGGAAACATATCATGCATTTGCACCAAAAGGTTTAGCGAGTTTTGTAACTGCAATACCGGTGTGGATCAGAGAGAAACTATTTATGCGGCGCATGTTGAACAAAAGCTTTTCAGAATTATTAGAAAATCCTGATAGTAAATTAAAAATTCCGCTGCATTTTCCTGAGCATCATCTATCGCATGCGGCAAGCGCATTTTATCCATCATCTTTTAAAGAAGCAGCAATTTTAACAATTGATGGAGTTGGTGAATGGGCTACAACGACTATAGGCTACGGAACTGATAATAAAATTACAATATTGAAAGAACTGCATTTTCCGCATTCGGTTGGATTATTATACTCAGCATTTACATATTATACAGGATTTAGAGTAAACAGTGGAGAATATAAATTGATGGGTTTGGCTCCCTACGGTAACCGCAATTCTAAGCAAACTAAACGATTTAAAGAATTGATTTATAATGAGTTAATTGATTTGAGAGAAGATGGATCAATTCTTCTCAATATGAAATATTTTAATTTTGCCACCGGATTAAAAATGTGCAACGATAAAAAGTGGGAAGTATTATTCGGTATTCCTCCTCGAAAAAGTGAAACAGATATTACACAGAAATATATGAATATGGCTTTGGCAATTCAACAGGTTACAGAAGATATCGTTTTACGATTAGCTAAAACTGCTAAAGAACTTACAAAAAAAGATTATTTGGTTATGGCAGGGGGAGTTGCCTTAAATAGTGTAGCAAATGGTAAATTATTGGAAAGTGGAATATTTAAAGATATTTGGATTCAGCCTGCTGCCGGCGATGCCGGAGGAGCAGTTGGTGCAGCACTTGCATCTTGGCATATTGGAAAAGATAAAAAAAGAGATATTGCCAAGGGTTCTGATTCGATGATGGGTGCCTATCTTGGACCTGAGTTTGGAGAAAAACAAATCCAGACCATGCTTGTAAAATTCGATTCGAATTATTCATATTATGATGATTTTAATAAACTTACAAAAGATGTTGCAAGTTTGATCGATAAAGGTAATGTAATTGGTTGGTTTCAAGGTCGCATGGAATATGGTCCTAGAGCATTAGGGAATAGAAGTATTATTGGTGATGCGCGCAGCCCTGAAATGCAGAAGAAGATGAACCTGAAAATTAAATATCGTGAAGGATTTAGACCATTCGCGCCGTCCGTTTTGGAAGAAGATATTGGCGAATATTTTGAACTTGATCGACCAAGTCCGTATATGCTTTTAGTCGTTCCTGTTAAAGAGACCAGGAGAATACCAAGACCTAAGAATTATGACAGTCTGCAACTGCTTGATCGTTTATATCAATTAGGTTCTGATGTTCCTGCTATTACTCATGTTGATTATTCAGGCCGTCTTCAAAGCGTTAACAAAAATACAAATCCAAAATACTGGCAATTAATTAATGAATTTAAAAAATTAACAGGATATGGTATAATTGTGAATACCAGTTTTAATGTACGCGGTGAACCGATTGTATGTACTCCGGAAGATGGCTACCGTTGTTTTATGCGTACAGAAATGGATTATCTTGTACTTGGTAATTATTTATTAAAGAAAACGGACCAGCCGTATTGGGAAGAGAAAGAAAACTGGGAAGAGGAATTTAAACTTGATTGACGTTACGTTGATTGTAGTAAATTTCATTGAATAAAAAAATAGGTTTAATATGGAATTTTTGAAAGATATCTGGGAATTTGTAAAATACAGAAAAAAATATTGGCTTTTACCGATAATATTTGTCCTACTCCTTTTTGGGATATTGATAGTCGTTGGTGGAGGTACTGCTGCTGCACCTTTCATTTATACATTGTTTTAAACAATAATAGTTATATAGTAAATAGTCTTATTTTAGTAGATATCTGAAATAGTCTCAACAAAATGATATTGGGTAATTCTGATGCCGTTTTTTTTGTTTTGTATTATTATAAATATATATAATAGTTACTCTCTGCCATTGACCGTAACGATATACTCGACGTAACTTTAGCCAATATGGCAGAGTTTAAAGTACAATCAGATTATGAACCAAGTGGTGATCAACCTTCAGCAATTAAAGAATTAGTAGCCGGAATAACGAAAGGGGATAAGCACCAAACTCTTCTGGGAGTTACCGGTTCAGGTAAAACTTTTACAATTGCCAAAGTTATTGAAGAAGTACAAAGACCTACTTTAATAATATCACACAATAAAACTTTAGCTGCTCAACTATTTGGAGAGTTCAAAGCACTTTTTCCAAACAATTCAGTGGAATATTTTATAAGTTATTATGATTACTATCAACCGGAAGCATATTTACCAGTAACTGACACGTTCATCGAAAAAGATTTTTCAATGAATGATGAAATTGATAAACTGAGATTAAAAGCGACTAGCTCCTTAATTGAACGGAAGGATGTAATAGTAGTTAGCTCAGTCTCGTGTATCTACGGTATTGGATCACCAAGTGATTATGAAAATAATGTAATTAAATTGAAAAAAGGTGAAGCAATTGAAAGACGGTTATTATTATCTAAATTAATTAATATTTATTATGTCAGAAATGATATGGTTCTAGAGCGGGGTAATTTTCGTGTTAGGGGAGATGTAATTGAATTATTTCCTGCCTATACTGATTATTGTATACGTATTGAGTTATTTGGCTCGGAAATAGAAAATATTTCATCTTTTGACCATATTACGGGTGAGATCTTAAACGAATTGGACTCTACCGCTATTTTTCCTGCTAAACATTTTGTTACTGAAAGAGAAACGGTTTTAAAAGCAATTGATGAAATTAAAATTGAATTAACTGCTCGATTAAAAGAACTGCAATCTCAAGGCAAATTGCTTGAAGCTCAACGAATTGAGCAGCGTACGAATTTTGATTTGGAGATGATGCGTGAAGTAGGATATTGTTCAGGTATTGAAAATTACTCTCGGTATTTTGCGAATCGGAAACCTGGTGAAAGACCTTGGACTTTAATCGATTTTTTCCCAAAGGATTTTATTACAATTTTAGATGAATCGCATGTATCTCTACCCCAAATTAGAGGAATGTATAACGGAGATAGAAAACGCAAGGAAGTCCTTGTAGATTATGGTTTTAGATTACCAAGCGCATTAGATAATAGACCGCTTAAAATAGAAGAATTCTTACAATTGCAGAATCAAATAATATATGCTTCTGCTACTCCGGCTGATACGGAACTGGAACTCAGCGATGGTATCATAGTTGAGCAAATAATACGTCCAACAGGTTTAATTGATCCTGAGGTTGAAGTCAGAGAAACTGAAGGACAAATTGATGATTTGATTGGAGAAATCCGCAAGCGAGTGAGAAAGCAAGAACGAACTTTAATTACAACACTAACTAAACGTATGTCAGAGGATCTAACAGAATATTTGCGTGGTATGAATCTTAGAGTAAAATATTTACATTCTGAGGTTAAATCTGTTGAGCGTGTTAAAATTTTACGTGACCTTCGTTTAGGCGAATTTGATGTACTAGTTGGTATCAATCTGTTACGAGAAGGATTGGATTTACCGGAGGTGTCGCTTGTTGCGGTATTGGATGCTGATAAACAGGGATTTTTACGATCAAAGAGTGCATTAATGCAGGTTGCTGGGAGAGCTGCTCGAAACATTGGTGGGCGTGTAATTTTATACGGTGACAAAGTTTCGGAAGCTATGGAATTTCTAATTAACGAAACAGCGAAACGGCGTGCAATTCAGCAGGAATATAATAAACTACATCAGATTACTCCGAAATCAATTTACAAATCAACGGAAGATGTAATGCACACTACAACCGTAGCCGATGCCTACCGTACGGAGGAATTTGAATATAAATCGAAACGACGTGGTAGTGATTTTGATTTGCTGGATAAGCAAGCAGCTTTAGAAATGATGCGGCGTGAAATGTTGGACGCTGCAGAGAAATTAGAATTTGAACAAGCTGCTTCATTGAGGGATGAAATAACTAAACTTGAGAAAGAAGTTGGAACTAAATTCAGTTAGAAAATAAAGTATAAAACATTTCAATTTATGGAAATATAAATGAAGATATTTGTAACAGGCGGAGCCGGATATATTGGTTCACACGTAGTATTTGAATTATGTGATAATGGACATGAAGTCACTATTTTTGATGATATGTCTCTTGGCAGAGAAGAAAATATTGATAAAAGAGCGAATTTTGTACTTGGTTCAACATTAGATAAACAAAATTTAAATAATACATTAAAAAATAAAGACTATGACGCAGTAATTCATCTCGCAGCATGGAAGGCTGCCGGTGAATCTATGGTAAAACCGGAAAAATATGCGGAAAATAACATTTTTGGTTCTATGAATTTATTAAACGCTGTTTGCGATGCAAATATCAAGAATTTTGTATTCTCTTCAACCGCTGCGGTTTACGGTTCACCGGATTATCTTCCAATGGATGAAAAACATCCAATAAACCCTTCTAATTATTATGGTTATACTAAAGTGTTTGTTGAAGAAAATTTGAAATGGTACAGTCAGTTAAAAGGATTAAATTATATTGCATTACGGTATTTTAATGCAGCCGGCTATGATGTGAAAGGTCGTATTACCGGAAAGGAAAAAACCCCAAATAATTTATTACCGATCATAATGGAAACAGCAAGCGGGATGCGTGATAAAGTTCAAATTTATGGTAATGATTATGATACAATCGACGGTACCGGAGTAAGAGATTATATTCATGTAAATGATTTGGCAGTAGCTCACGTATTAGCATTAAACTATCTAAACGAGAAGAAAAATAACTTGTTTATAAATTTATCTACAGAGAAAGGTTATTCTGTATTAGAAGCGATTAATAAAGCAAAAGAAATAACAGGAAGAGATATTCCATATGAAATTATTAGTCGTAGAGATGGCGACCCTGCCACAGTAGTGGCAAGTTTTGCTAAAGCAAATAAAATGCTTAACTGGAAATCTAAGTATTCTGACTTAGAAACAATTTTATCCACAATGTGGAATATTTATAACTGATGATGGTGTTATACTAATAATATGAAATTTAAATTAGAACCATATAATAGAAATGTTCCTGAAGAAGATTTAATCTCCGACTTGTTAGGGGTAAAAGAAAAATTAGGAAAGAATAGAATAACAAGAGAAGACTATCGAAGTCATGGAAAATACTCGCCAAATACAATCACCAGAAGATTTAACACATGGAATGAAGCTTTACTAAAAGCAGGAATTGAATTAAGTAACATAAGGGACATATCAGAAGTAGAATTATTTAAGAACATAGAAGAAGTATGGATAAAACTAGGTAGACAACCAAAATATCTTGAATTTAAACAACCTCTATCTAAATATTCTGTAGGACCATACGAAAAAAGATATGGTACTTGGTTAAAAGCTTTGCAAGAATTTGTTGATTTTATTAATTCTGAATCCGAGGACACACCCTTAGAAAAAGTAATCGAAGAGAAACAAGATAAAACATCAAAAGACTTTATTACACATGAAACAAAAAGAAATATTTCTGATAGGCTGAGGTTTAGAATATTAATGAGAGATGGATTTACTTGTAAAAGTTGTGGTAGAAGTCCCGTAAAAGAAAGAGGTGTAGAATTACATGTTGACCATATTCTTCCTTGGTCAAAAGGAGGAGAGACTGTTCCTGAGAATCTCGAAACAAAATGTAAAAAATGTAACTTGGGAAAAGGAAACGCTTTCAATGTTTAGGAACATATATAAATAGAAAACATGATAGATATAGATAGATTACAAAAACAGTCTGGAATTATCGGAAATTCCGATGCTATCAAGCAAGTAATAGAAATGATTGCTCAAGTAGGTCCCATCAACATTTCAGTCCTAATTACTGGGGACTCAGGTGTTGGCAAAGAAATGGTAGCAAAAGCCTTACATTCGGTCAGCAAGAGAGCAAATATGGAGTTGGTTACAGTTAATAGTGGAGCTATCCCCGAGGGAATTATTGAAAGTGAATTATTCGGACATAAAAAAGGGGCTTATACTGGCGCAGAAAGCGATAGAAAAGGATACTTTGAATCTGCGCATAAAGGTACAATATTTCTAGATGAAATAGGTGAAACTCCACTTGAAACTCAAGTGAAGTTATTACGAGTTTTAGAATCCGGCGAATTCATGAGAGTGGGTGATTCGAAAACTCTTTATTCAGATGTAAGAGTGATAGCAGCTACAAATAAAGATTTAGGCGAATTAGTTAAACGTAGTGAATTCCGTCAAGATTTGTATTATCGATTAAAAACGGTTACAATTAATGTTCCGGCTCTTCGCAATAGGATAGAAGATTTATCATTTCTTGTTGAACGGTTTGCTTTAGAATTTACTAGAAATAATGATATTGTTTATCGCGGATTTATGCCTGAGGCAATCCGTTTAATGAAACAATATGACTGGCCTGGAAATGTTAGAGAACTTAAGAATTTTGTTGAAAAAATTATTGTGCTAGAAAAAGGGGAGCGAATAACTCAAGAAATGATTGAACATCATCTTGAACCCGTTTTACCTGTGGCAGAGTTTAATCATAAATTGCCGGTTATTTTAGATCAATCACCTGAGAGAGCAGAGCGAGAATTAATATTAAGACAATTATTATTATTGCGACAGGATGTTGAAGATATTAAGGGAATGATGAATTCTGAGATGCGATATTCACAAAACGATATTCAATATTTACCACACCTTAGAGAACAGGATGATATGAAAATTAGTAATCATTCTGATAAATTGATTAAAACAGATGTGATTGGCGACTTTAAGCTTGAGGAAATAAATAAAGAAGCAATTGAAAGAACTCTCAAATATTTTAATAATAATAGACGAGCAGCTGCTCAAGCTCTTGGTATGAGCGAACGAACCTTATATCGAAAAATTACTGAATTTGGATTAGAACCCAAAATTAAAAGGAAATGACTTGAAAAGATTAAGCTGTTTAGCATTAGCACTATCAATTTTCGTAATTAGTAGTTGCGGTTTTTATTCGATGGCTGGTTCAATTCCTCCACATATTAAGAGTATTGCAATACCATTGGTTAACAATCAAACTGCTGAATTTGGAATTGCCGAAGATATTACTGACAATATTATTGTAGTGTTTAATGAGGAGAATATATTACGCATAGTTGGTACGGACGATGCTGATTCTATCTTACATGGTACGATAATAAGTTTAGATGATGCACCGTATACGTTTAGTAGCGAAGAGGCTGTTTCAGAATATCGCATTAATATTACCATGGACATTGCTTGGAATGACGTTGAGAATGATACTGATCTACTCAAAAAGAGATATTCGGGCTGGGGTGCTTATGGTTTATCCGGTGATATTAATACGGATGGAATAGATAATGATGGTGACGGAAAAATTGATGAGGAAGATGACGATGAATTCGGAGAGCCGCGTTCATTTGCTACAAAAGTTGCTATAACAAAAATCGCCGAAGATATAGTAAATAATATACTAACATCTTGGTAAAATAATAATAGAGATGATAATGGATATGGAAAAAATATTTATTAAAGATTTAATAAAACATGATGGGAATGATGTCACGTTAAATGGTTGGGTTTATAATGTTCGTTCAATTGGAAAAATATGGTTCTTAATTTTAAGAGACGGTACCGGAATGTTGCAGTGCGTCGTCGTGAAAAATGATGTTGATGAAGATACATTTAATAAAGAAGAATTATTAACCCAAGAATCATCAGTCACTATTATGGGAACCGTACGAATAGAGAAACGAGCTATCGGAGGAGTAGAACTTGGTGTAAAATCGATTAAAATACATCAAATAGCAGAAGAATATCCCATTTCTCCAAAGGAGCATGGCACTGCTTTTTTAATGGACAACAGACATCTTTGGCTACGTTCTAAAAAACAGCATGCAATTATAAAAGTTAGACACCAAATTGTTAAAGCCTCCCGAGACTTTTTTGACAATAATGATTTTGTTCTTTTCGATTCACCAATGCTAACAGCCAATGCTGCGGAAGGTACCACAAGTTTGTTCAATGTTGATTATTATGACCGCACTGCATACCTATCTCAAACGGGACAATTGTATGGCGAAGCAGGAGCGATGGCTTTTAATAGAGTTTACGTTTTTGGTCCAACATTCCGTGCAGAGAAATCAAAAACACGGAGACATCTAACAGAATTTTGGATGCTCGAACCTGAAATGGCTTATTGTGATATCAAAGAAAATATGGAATGGGCGGAAAAACTGCTTGTTTACATCGTTGAACAATGTCTCGAAAACTGTAAGGAAGAATTAAATTTACTTGAGAGAGATATTTCCAAATTAGAGAATATTAAAGCACCTTTCCCTCGATTAACCTATGATGAAGCAGCCAAATTATTAAAAGATAATGGTGTCGATTTTGAATATGGAAGTGATTTCGGTGGAACCGATGAAACTGTAATTGCTGAGCAATTTGACAGACCTGTTATAATACATCGTTGGCCGGCAGAAATTAAAGCATTCTATATGAAACGAGCTTTCGATAATGATAAATTGGCTTTAGGAATGGATATATTGGCACCGGAAGGTTACGGCGAAATTATAGGTGGTGGTCAACGTGAAGAAGATCATGATATTTTAGAAAAGCGCATAAAAGAACACAATTTGCCGATGAAGCCGTTTAAATGGTTTTTGGATTTGCGAAAATATGGTAGTGTCCCGCATGCCGGATTTGGAATGGGTTTAGAAAGAACTGTTACATGGATTTGTGGTATAAAACATATTCGTGAAACGATACCATTTCCACGTACAATGTCAAGATTGGAGCCGTAATGGAGTACAAAGCAAGAATCGCTGTTTTCGGCGGTAGAGATATTAGTAAAGAGACATATGATGATACTGTTGAAATAGGAAAATTATTAGCTAACGATAATTATTTGGTATTCTGCGGTGGCGGCGAAGGTGTGATGGAAGCAATTTGTAAGGGAGTAAGTCTTGGTAATGGTACAAGCATAGGTATTCTTAAAAGTGATAATACTGCCGAAGGTAATAAATATCTAACTATCCCGATCGTAACTAATATGGGTATTACTAGAAACGCTCTATTACCACTCAATTGCGATGTTGCAGTTGCCATATCTGGCAATCATGGAACTCTAAGTGAGATAGCATATGCATTACAGCTAGAAAAACCAATTATCGGCTATAAAACATGGGACATCCCTGGTGTAATATCGATTGATAATATAAATACTTTAATATCAGAAATTCAGAAAACACTTTAGTAATATGATAAATAACTGGTGTTCGTTATAAATGAAATATTGTGAAATCTTAGTAATCGGAAGGGTGCAGGGAGTATGGTTTCGTGATTTCGTTAAAAAGAATGCTGATACTCTGAATCTCAATGGATGGGTGGAAAATAATACCGATGGATCAGTTGTTGTAGGCGTTGAAGGAGAAGAAGAAATTATTAACATGCTAGTTGAGAAGGTAAAACTAGGATCTCCGCTATCAAAAGTTGAAGATGTTCAAGTAAGTTGGCGAACATTTGAAAATAAATTTAACTCATTTAAAATTTTAAGATAAAATATGAAAATTGCACTTTGTCAAATAAATACATCTGTTGGAGCTTTTAATTCTAATAGAGATAAAATACTAAATTATTACTCTAAAGCAATTAAACTAAATGCTGATATTGTTGTATATCCCGAATTAACAATGACGGGCTATCCTCCTCAAGATCTATTATTAGAAAATGGATTTGTTGATGACAATCTTGGGACATTAAAAGAAATTGCTTCGAAAGCTACAATTCCAATAATACTCGGATTTGTACGCAAAGAAAATGGCAGATTGTATAATAGTGCTGCTTTATGTCAAAATGGTAAGATTGTATATACATATGATAAAATATTGTTGCCAACCTATGATGTGTTTGATGAGGATAGATACTTTGAAAATGGAAATAATCCCGGTATATGGGATATAGAAATAGATAGTAAAAAAGTTAAGATAGGTATCCAAATCTGTGAGGATTTGTGGGATAACGCGTACAATACAAAAGTATCAACAATTCAAAAGGAAAAAGGAGCTGAATTAATCATTAATATATCAGCTTCACCATATCATGAGGGGAGAATCACTGAGCGACAAGAATTAATTAAAGAAAAAGTAAAAAATATAAAAATACCATTTCTATATTGTAATCTGATAGGGGCACAGGATGAACTGATATTTGACGGCGAATCGATTGCTTATAATGCTAATTGTGAACAGATTGCTCAAGGAAAAGTATTTGAAGAAGATCTAATTATTGTCGATGTTGAGGGAAAACCTAAAAAGGAATATCCAGTATTACAAAGTGAAGAAAAATTATACAGTGCCTTATGTTTGGGTGTTAAAGATTATTTTCGTAAGACGGGACACTCAGAAGCATTAATTGGTTTGAGTGGAGGAATTGATTCAGCGTTAGTGGCCTGTATAGCAGCAGATGCGTTAGGTGCTGATAAAGTACATGGTGTATCTATGCCATCGCATTTTTCAAGCGATCATAGCAAATCGGATGCCAAGGAATTAGCTAATAATCTTAAAATAAATTTCGATACTGTTACAATTCAGGATATCGTAAACTCATTTGAAGCACTACTTAAACCTCAATTCAAGGGAACTAAACGCAACGTTGCTGAGGAGAACATTCAAGCGCGTACTCGCGGTAATATTTTAATGGCGCTTTCAAATAAATTTGGTTGGATGGTGCTCTCAACCGGTAATAAAACTGAAATTGCTTTAGGTTATTGCACACTTTATGGCGATATGAGCGGTGGTTTATCAGTTATTTCTGACCTATCAAAAGTTGATGTTTATAGAATTTGTAATTGGATCAATAAAAAAGCAGGATATGATAGGATACCGAAATCTACTATCGAGAAAGAGCCATCCGCGGAGTTAGCTGAAGATCAAGTGGATCCATTCGATTATGATGTCGTGAGTCCGTTAGTTGATGCAATAATCGAAGGAAGGAAAAGTCCACATGAATTAATTGAGAACGGTGCTGATAAGGAATTAGTGATGCGATTACATCGATTAATTAGGATCAATGAATTTAAACGGCGTCAAGCAGCTCCGGGGCTGAGAGTAAGTCCTAAAGCTTTTGGAGTAGGACGCAGAGTACCGATTGTAAATCATTATCAAGGTAAAGTAAAATAGATCTGGTTATCAATTATATAATCAGACCAATTTTTGATTCGGAAATACCGCTATTAAAAGAGTTTCTTTATTTAGCAATTTTTATCCCACCTGGGGGAGATCCATTTCCTAGGGAATTACTTAACGCACCAATGGTCGCTAAAGCATATAAGAATTGGGGTCGAGATGGTGATACTGCTTTAGTGGTGTTAAATAACAAAACTAAAGAAATAATTGGTGTTGCTTGGGTACGACTATTTAAAAAAAGTGATCCAAGTTATGGTTTTATAGATGAAAACACTCCTGATATGGCAATCGCTGTTAAAGCACAATATCGTGGTAAAGGAATTGGAACCCAATTATTGAAAAAGTTAATCCAAACTTTAAAAGAAAAGGATTTTAACGCTATTTCTTTGAGCGTTGATGTGAGAAACCCCGCACAAAGATTATATAAACGATTAGGATTTAGCATAATTAAGCACGAAGAAGGTGAAAGTCCTGTAATGTTGTTAAAGATTTAATATAGCTGTTTGTTTGGTGCTGTAACTATTACTTTTTAATTACATCAAATCACCAAAACAGAAAATATTAGGAGTAAAAAGTGACAGAGCATTTAACAAAAGAACAATTTTTAACAAAGGTTTTTAATTTCGAGAAAAACAAAGATTGGAAATTTGAAGGTGAGCTACCTTGTATTATAGATTTCTATGCTGATTGGTGTGGTCCATGTAAAACGGTGGCACCAATTTTAGAAGAACTTTCTGATGAGTACAAAGGTAAAGTGAACATTTACAAAGTGAATACTGAACAAGAACAAGAATTAGCAGGTGCTTTTGGAATTCGAAGTATTCCTTCTATGTTATTTGTACCACAAGATGGTCAACCACAAATGGCAGCTGGTGCTTTACCAAAAGACGCTTTAGAAAAAGCGATGGAAGATGTATTAGGAGTACCTAAAGTATAATTTAAATTTATATAATGAATAAGAGCTCATCAATTATATTCGTATTAATTTTTATATTTAGCGGATGTGAAATAATTGATGAGCTGACTCACTTTGATATCGAATATAACTATACTTTCACCATCCCTGCTTTTGGTGGAGTTAATTTACCTGAAGAAATAGAGTCATCGAACGTAGAAAATGATACAGAATCTACATTTGAAATAAATGATACTCGAAAAGATCTTGTTGAAAGAGCAATGTTGAAGAAATTTAATGTTGCAATCTTAGAACCAACCGACGGAAATTTTTCATTTCTAAATAAAATTGAAATATTTGTAGAAACTGATGTTTTAGATGCAAAATTAATCGCCTGGAAGGATAACATACCAACTGATATAGGTAATTTTTTAGAAATGGAAACTACTAGCAGTGATCTAAAAAAATATTTAACGAGCGATGCAATCCGAGTGCGACTAAAAACCACTACATCAAGTCCTTTGACAGAAGATCTTCTACTAGATTTAAAATCTACTGTTGAAGTTGATGCAAAGATATTAGGAATTTAGTTTTTTTAAAAACATATTGATAATTCCATATAAAGAGTTTAATCTTTAAAAACTAATATGGAGACGTTATTGTGAAATATCTCAAACTGTTAATTATACCTGTTCTTTTTTCTATGTTATTTACAAATTGCAAACTAATCGACGGATGGACTCAATTCGAAATTGATTACTCTGCATTTGCTACACTTCCACAAGATTTAAATATAAATCAATCTGAGGATGTATACCCGAGTGTTATAGAAGCCGACCTTAAAGCGAAAGTAGAAAATGAAGGTTCTAGCATCGATAAAATTGAATCAGTGGAGCTAACTGATCTAAATTTGAGAATTTCATCACCAACCGGAAAAGATTTTCAATTTTTAAATTCAGTAGCACTTTATATGAATGCTGAAGGATTAGATGAAATTAAAGTTGCTTGGAAAGATGATGTTCCTGTGACGATAGGCGATGTATTATCTTTAAATACATCTTCCAGTGATTTAACTGATTATTTAGTAAAAGAGGTAGTTACCCTACGTTTGAACACTGTACTTAACCAGGGAATTGCACAAGATTACCAAATTGGTATTGACGTAACATTTCTTGTAGATGCTAAGATATTAGGAATTTAATACAAAAATAGTTTCCTTAATCGTCCCAAAATAATAACTAACTAAATCCAATTTAAAATAATATTCTAGTAGTACTAAGAGTGCTAATAGCTATTCTATATTCAACTAAAAGTACTGTATTTTCCGTTTATGCCAACAGATAGAATTCGAAATTTTTGTATAATAGCACATATCGATCACGGTAAGTCAACACTTGCCGATAGATTGCTGGAAGAAACTAATACTTTAAAGAAGAAGGAAATGAAGGCGCAAGTATTAGATGATATGGACTTGGAGCGTGAACGTGGTATTACGATAAAGAGTCATCCTATTCAAATGAAGTATAAACATTCTGATAAACACGAATATATTCTGAATTTGATTGATACACCCGGTCATGTAGATTTTTCTTATGAAGTATCACGGTCTCTTGCAGCATGCGAGGGAGCGTTGTTATTAGTTGACGCTGCGCAAGGTGTGGAAGCACAAACTGTCAGCAATGCTTATTTGGCAATCGAAAATGATTTAACATTGATTCCTATTATTAATAAAGTTGATTTAATAAGTGCACGAATCAATGAAGTTAAAGAGCAAATAATAGAATTAATCGGATGTGAATCTGAGGAAATACTTCAAGTCAGCGCAAAGGAAGGTGGTGGATTGCAGGATATTTTAGATGCAGTAATCGATTTAATTCCACCGCCAAGCGATAATCATTCCGAGCCAACCCGTGCTTTAATATTCGATTCAATGTACGATAATTATCGTGGAGCAATACCGTATGTTCGTGTCTTCGATGGAATTTTAAAAGCGGGTATGACAGCGCAGTTCTTTTCCCATGTAGAAAAATATGAAATAACAGAAGTTGGTCATTTTATAATGAAACATGTTCCGACAAAGGAATTGCGAGCCGGAGATGTAGGTTATGTGATTGCCAACATCCGTGATGTAGAACATATCGAGCCTGGTGATACCTTGACTACCAAGCAGAGTTTGGCAGAAGAAAGATTATCCGGTTATAAAAAGATCAAACCAATGGTATTTTCAGGTTTATATCCGGCTGATGCTGATGATTTTGAACAACTTAGACAAGCACTAGACAAATTAAAATTAAATGATGCTTCGTTAGTATATGAACCTGAAACAAGTGGGGCGTTAGGATTTGGTTTCCGGGCCGGATTTCTTGGGTTATTGCATATGGAAATTATTCAGGAAAGATTGGAGCGTGAATTTGATTTGGATTTAGTAACAACATCACCCAATGTACGGTATAAAGTTAAAACACAATTAGGTGATATAATAGAAGTTGATACTCCGGCAAAAATGCCAAAGGGTAATGTTATTTCAGAAGTTATGGAGCCATTTGTCAAGGCAGAGATCATCACACCAAAGGAGTATATTGGCGGAATTATGACTTTATGCCAAAATAAGCGTGGTGTTTATAAGACTACCAATTATTTATCCAGTGATAAAGCACAATTACATTATGAATTACCACTTGGTGAGATCATATTCGATTTCTATGACAAGTTAAAATCAATATCACGAGGATATGCTTCTTTAGATTATGAAATATCGGAATTCCGTACAGGAAATCTAAGAAAATTGGATATATTAATACATTCTGAACCGGTTGATGCACTATCCATAATTTGCCATGCTGACGATGCGTATCATCGCGGTAATGCGTTATGCAGAAAACTTAAAGAGTTAATACCGCGACAAATGTTTGAAGTGGCAATTCAGGCTTCTTTAGGTTCTAAAATCATCGCGAGAACAACTGTTAAAGCGATTAAAAAGAATGTTACAGCAAAATGTTACGGCGGAGATATATCACGAAAGCGGAAATTGTGGGAGAAGCAAAAGAAAGGCAAAAAACGTATGAAAATGATTGGCAAAGTGGAGGTGCCGCAAGAAGCCTTATTAGCAGTTTTACAGATTGATTCGGATTAGTTTAGTGATATTTAGCAACTATTTTAAACAATCGAAGTCACCTTTTTACAGCTTTGTTTTCATTTTACCTCTATTCATAATTTACGAACTTGGTATAACTCTAATTTCATCTAAGGATTTACCAATCATCAGAAATGGAGCAGATGTATTACTTCGGAAGATATTAGCATCTCTCGGTACAGGTGGAATTTATGGGATGGCTCTGATGTTATTGATGGGTGTTATAATCGCATTTTTTATTAATAAAAGAAAATTTAAAAATCTTAAAATAAGGAGCGATTATTTCTTAATTATGATCTTTGAAAGTATAGTTTGGTCAGTTGTATTATTTGTTATATTGTCTCAAGGACAATTGTTATTAGGGCAAGGTACAGCAAAATTGTTGATGCAACAGATAGTGCTATCGATTGGGTCGGGAATATTTGAAGAATTTGTATTTAGAGTTATATTAGTTAGCGGTTTTGCACTAGTCCTTGGATTATTTTTGAAAAAACATTACTTTTATAAGATGTCCATTTCTGTCATTATTGCTGCAATTATATTTTCAGCATTTCATTTTATAGGAGAGTATGCCGATACTCCGAAAATAAGTTTATTTATATTAAGATTCGGTGCCGGAATAATTCTTGGATATATTTACATTCTCCGAGGGTTTGGAATTGCGGCATATTCGCATAGCCTATATAATTTGATTGTATTCACCCAAATAATACCGGCTTCTTAATCATGAATTACTCCATATTAAAACCTGCAGTTAATAGAAAATGGTTGATTATTATATCAGGATTAATGTGGAGTAGTGTTGGTATATTTTTAAATATTTTGGCTATTGGATGGCTTAAAGATTTTAGCAATATGCAAATATTTATTACAGTATTACTTGGGTTAGTGATCGGGTGGATAATAGCCCGTTTTGGGTTTGGATTTGTCGCTAATAAAAATATTAGCAGAATATTAGAATATCCAAAAGATGCATGTATATTTGCTTTTCAAGAATGGAAATCCTATATATTAATCGTTTTTATGATGAGCTTGGGTATATTTCTAAGAACAACAGGTATAATGCCAAAATCTATTTTTGCTCCAATGTACATGGGAATTGGAATTGCATTATTTATTTCGAGTTTTAAGTATTACAGAAATTTAAATTAATTTTTTATGAAATACTTTAAAAATGTTTTATTCATCATATATTTTTGTACATATCTTTATTCACAAATCAATTTTAACCTTAATAAAATAATTAACTTACCGGTTAATTTTGCCGATAGTGATTTTCAGTCGACTAAACTTAGTATTAGTCAAACTGGAATTTACTTATTGGACAGCGAAAACCGACAAATAGCATTATTGTCAATTGATGAAAATGTAGTTTTCGCTGGTGGGTACGGATTAGATAATGATGCTTTTATTGATCCAATTGACATATTGACATCAAAACTTCGAGTTTGGATTGTAGATCGAACTGAAAATAAGTTAATTGAATTTGATCATAAACTGAATTATTTACGCTCAATAGAATTTGATCTAATATATCCTGAATTTAGCGGTATTGATGATTGGGGAAATATATTAATGCTATCCAACCAGGAGCAGATGATACTAAAAACCAACCCTCCAATTGACATCTTTGATGATTTTATCGATTTATCAATATGGAACAATATAAACAATTGCGTTGAAGATATGTATATTGCGTCTGATGGTACAACTGGTATACTCACGAACTGCGATGATTCTGTAAAAATATTCAACCGTCTCGGTAAATTGGAAAAAATATTTCCAATTAAAGATCCCGATGGAACTTTATTAATAAAACTATCGGATAAATGGTTAGTGATAAACAATGATGGGCAAATAACATCAATTCGATATAATGAAAAAGTGGAATTACCAACCGATCAAAATATTTTAGATGTTGCTCAAATGGACGGTGTCCTTTATATCTTATTTTCAGATAAAATTTGGGTAGTTGATGTTGCGATGGAATAGTATTATTCCTGTAATATTAGTCCTAAACGTTCTTATAGGACAATCCGTTTTTACCGTTGATACTGTTTTTGTTGAAACTAGTCAATATAAAATTAAGTTAAACTCTTTTATTGTTGATTCCACTTTCTTTTTATTCCAAAATGGACAACTCGTTGAAGATTATCAATTAAATACAATATCTGGTGAATTAAAATTAGCGAAAACCGAATCTAAATCAGGTGTATATCTTGCTTCATATCGATATATTAATAAATCAATACCGATTGAGGTCGAACCACTATTTAAATCACTGCCACAACTCGATTCGTTATTGGTAATTAGTAAAGATTCAATTCAAATAATTCCTTTAGATATCCGAAGCAACATACAGGACGATTTATCAAATTTAGCGACTACAGGGACAGTGTATCGTAATTTAACACTTTCTCCTTTAGGTGGTTCGGATTTTAGTGGTGGATTAGATTTACAATTGCAAGGTATGTTATCGAAAGATATTTCAGTTAGCGGAGTTCTGTCTGATCAAAGTTTGCCAATTCAACCTAAAGGTACTACGCAGACACTCGATGAAATTGATAAAGTATATTTGCACGTAAGTCATCCCATTTTTCAAATTATGGCGGGCGATATTAATTATGACTTGCAAAGTGGAAAATATTTAACAGTTAATAGAAAACTTGAAGGATTAAAAAACACATTTAAATTTGACAATTGGTCGGGACAAAGCACGCTTGCTGGCACAAAAGGACGCTACAATAAAATATCTTTCAAAGGTACCGATGGAAGCCAAGGGCCATATTCATTAACGTCTAAAACCGGCAATAAAGATATTATAGTATTATCCGGAACTGAAAAAGTACACTTAAATGGTGAATTGTTAAAACGTGGACAAAATTTCGATTATATTATCGATTACAGCATCGGTGAAGTTACTTTTACACCACGTCGATTAATCGATTTTGATTCAGATATCTATATCGAATATCAATATTCGGACTTTCAATATAACCGAAATGTACTTAGTGCATCGGTTTACCGCCAACTAGGTGAATGGGGAAAGTTTGGAATATCATGGTTTAAGGAAAAAGACCAATTGCAAATTGATGAAACAGTGGCTGTTGGACTAAAGGATTCTCTTTCGAAAACGGGTGATAACGACGCAATTATTTCAGGTGCTGTTGAAGATGCGGACGGCGACTATATATTAACAAATGGAATATATTTTTATTCTCCCCAAACGATGAGCGACATCGATAGTAGATATAATGTGAGTTTTCAAAATGACAACGTTAGCGGGGAATACGCAAGGCGCATTAGCGAAGATGGGCATTTGTATTTTGAACATATAGGGATTGAAGATAGATCTGAGATTGTTGATCTATACAGTCCGTTTAGGCGTTGGAGCAATCCGGTAAATCATGAAATATTGCAGCTAGCAGGTAGTGCCAAATTATCAAATAATACAATTGCTATTTGGAATTTATCTCTATCCAATTTAGATATGAATACGTTTTCAACGTTAAATGATAATGATAATATTGGTTCCGCATATAATTTTTCGATTACGGGTAAAGAAGTGCCAATATTTAAAAAGACTCAGCTCGGGTATAGTATCACTAATTGGAGTAGATCAAGTCAGTTTCGAGAAATAAGCCGAGATCGTAATGCACAATTTAATAGAGATTGGAATATTCAATCTGAAGGTTTTGGCAAGGAGTCACTTTTCTCAAGCGGTTTTGATGTAAAAGTTGATAAGTTATTTAATTCAAGAGTTGATTGGTCACAGTATAATTCAGTTTCACAGAAAAGGAATAGACTAACGGGTCAGATCAATATTAACACAAAGTTCATTCCAAAATTCAATACGTACGTAAATAGGGTTCAGACCGAAAGATCAAATTATTATCAATTTAATATAGACGGATTGTTATTACCCGGCAATTTTCACCCAATTATCAGTTATATAGGAGAATATGAGAAAGATAATCACAAATTTGATATAGGAAAATTTGGATTCGTATATACAAAAAAAAACAAAAGTGTTGCAGCATCTATAACTAAACGAATAGATATGAATGCAAGTGCTATTGATTCAACTCAAATGGAAACTGTTCAGGATGGAATATTTAGTGAATTAGATTTCAATGGAAAATTTAAAAATGGATGGTCAGGAAAAATAGTTTTCAAAAAGCGGGTATCTGATAATTTTCTTAAAAGCGAAAAATTGGATTATGCAATAGGTCTAGCAAATATCCGTTTTAATGATAAAACAAATCCGTTTCGATGGGAGCTGCACTCAAAACTTGAGGAAACATATACAGAATCACGTGCTGTGGTTTATGATTCAATCGGTGTTGGACTGGGTTCATATCGTTATGATGATGAATTCAATGAGTACATTAGTGATCCGAATGGTGCTTATATAAGTCATACAATACTAATCGGTGAACGTGAATTAGTTACTAATTTTATTACTTCGCAACGATTGTTTATCGATTTCGCTAAGATACAATTTGGTATTTTAAAGAATATAGATTTCAGATCGGATCTGCGAACAGAATTTAAGGGGGAATCTTTTGTAATAAAAAAAATTATGGATCCTGACCTGTTAGATGATAAAATCGCCCGATCTAAAATTAATTTGAGATATGAAATTGATTACAATCCAATGGGTACAACTAGAAGAGTTAGAAATTGGGCAATACATTCCCAGGATTTATTGGGTGCCGATCCGCGTGGTAATGATCTACGTAGTCAAAAAGAGTATGGTATCGAATGGCGTGAACCAATAAGGAAAGAATTTCATTCAGTCTTTAAAATTGAATCGCATAAAATTGATAACTCTTCGGGCTTTTCAGATTTGAGGAATAGGAACGTTGACGGTTGGTGGGCAGAGGAAGAAATTAAATGGAATATTGAGAGAAAATGGCAATTCTCTGTTTCTGCATTGGGTGGCAAAGATAGTGGGACACATAACCAGAATGAATTCTCTGCTTATGCCTATGGATTAAAGTTTGAAAGTCAGCGTTTTATAAGTTCTACAAGTCGGATTAAAGTGCGTACAGAGTTGTTTAATTCTATTGAAACTAGTGATGATTTAGTCATTCCACCAGAAGCTTTGAATGGGCTACCGCTTGGACAAACAATTACTGTAAATGTTCAAGGACAAGTATTAGTTGGTAAAAATTTATATCTGAATGTAAATGCAAGTTATATCGATAATTTAAGATATAATAATTTCATTACTTTATCGGGAGAGCTGCGTGCGTATTTTTAAAATAATTTTAACATTATTTGTCACAATACAATTATTCGGACAAACAAGCAATATTATTATTGACGATATTGATACGTTACATGTTAATTCCTATGATGAAGTAAAACTTAAACTTGATTCCTTATTATCTAAATCTGATAATATTGGGGAATATTTTAGTCTAAATCGAATACTTTCTGATAGTTTAATAGCCTATAAAAGAAAGTTTATTAACATTACACTCGATACAATAATATTTAAGAATATTAATGAAATTAGGATTTCTGTTTTAAAACAAATATTTAAACCGTTAGTAGGATCAATGCCAACTATTGAAACATTAAAAATATTTGATTCAATTGTTAAAGGTTCACCATTCATCATGGATACTTCAGAGATTTATTTTGGTTTAACACATCAACAGAAAGTTGGCGCAGTATTAAATATAAATTCAAATTTTAATAATTACTTTTCAGGATTGGTGGGTGCCGCTCGTTCTAATGAACAAGAATGGATTATAAACGGGCAAATGGATATACATCTTGAAAATCAATGGAAAACGGCTAGTATAGTTGATTTACATTGGAAACGATTGGATGAGGAATCACAAGTCTTAAATTTAAAATATGAAGATCCTCATCCGTTTGGTTTGCCAATTGGTATAAGTTTAGCCTATAATCAAAATTTACGTGACGGAAATTATGTTAATACGAACTCGTCTATTGGAGTTATCAAAACGGTACATAATATTGGGAAGTTGGGTTTTGGAGGGAAAAACACCAAGATTAATTCTACTGCCAAAGGTGATTCGCTGGGTCTCATTAATCTAACTGCTAAATCTATCTATATTGATGGTATAATTGATTATCGAAATGATTATTGGTTACCAACAACTGGTACTTTTATCTCGCTTCATAGCGATGTAGGCAGGAGGGAAGTTAGTGACTCAAATGTAATAATTGTTTCTGGACAAACTAAAATTGAAAAATATTTTACATTGTGGGGTAAAAATAACATTGCTTTAAAAATATTTGGAGATACGAATTGGATAAGTTCAGGAATACTGCATTATGGTGAATTAATTCATTATGGGGGAGCTAATAGTTTACGTGGTTACACAGAGGATCATTTTAAAAGTGATTGGGTTATTATACCATCGGTCGATTATAATGTCAAATTAAGCTCTAATCAGCAAATAACACTGTTTTCCAATATTGCATTACAAGATACCTACAAGCCATTACCAATTGGATATGGTATTGGTTTTACACAAGTTACAAAAAACTCAGTAATAAAATTGTATTATGGATTAGGTCGTGGAGATTCAATTAAAAATGGTAAAATTCATTTTCAATTCTTAACTAGATTGTAATATTATATTAGAATTAAAACAAATACATTCCTCCTGTGATTTGAACCAATAATATTTTAATTTTATTGTCTTAATATAAATCAAACTGATTCGAGAAATATCATGAAACACATTATTAACTTTATTGTAATAGTATTCTTGCTTGTTAGTTGCAGCACAAAACGAGAAGCTATTGGTGCAGCTGACGAGATCGTCGTTGTTGTCTCAAGTGAAGATAGGGATAATATTAACTTTGTTTTATCGCAAATATTCGCTGACACCATATTTACTCCTCAGCCTGAACCTATTTACAAATTGAAGTATGCTGATCCAGATGGATTTAACGAATTGAAGCGTCAATCAAATTTGATAGTTGGTTCAATCGGAACCAATGAATTAAATCCTGGGACTAAGTTAGTGAAGTCGCTGCTAGGTGATGAATTATTTGACGAAACAATTAATGGGAGTGAGCAAATAATATTCTCTGAAGATCAATTCGGTCGCGATCAATTGTTTATGGTTATAAGCGGAGAGACAATTGATGAAATTAAAAATGCACTTTTAGAGAAATCTGAATGGATAAAATCATATTTTGATAAAATATTTATTGAAAAACAACAAAAATATCTATTTGGAAATGATAGGTTGAAAAAACTATCAAAAGAATTTGAAGAAAACTATGGATGGGAATTGCAAATCCCTTGGGGGTGGGAAGTATTAAAAGAATTACCGGACAGTAATTTTGTTTGGTTAGGAAGAGAAATGCCATATCAATGGTTTTCAATTCATTGGCAAAAGGGTTTTTTATTCGAAGAAGTGGATGAAGCAGCACACTATGCACATCAATTTCCATTGAGTTATTATAAAAGTGTTCAACTCAATGATTATCAATTTAAAATAGAATTAGTGAAGTTTAACAAATGGTCTGCTTGGAAATCACAAGGAATTTGGGAATCGCTTGATGAAGCGCGCGGCGGTCCATTTATAAATTACACTTGGTATGATAGTGTCACTGACCGAACCTATAATTTGAATATGTTAGTTTTTATCCCCGGTAAAGACAAATCCACTTTTATGAGACAGTTGGATATTATTGCACATTCATTCAGCGTAAAATAAAAAATATGTCGAAGAAAATATTAATAACAGGTGCTGCCGGACAATTAGGAAATTCCGTTCTTAAACAATTGTACGGAAAATATGATCTGCTTGCAACCGATATTAATAAAGTTAATATTTCAGATATATCTTTTTCTGCTCTAGATATCACTGATTCGGAACAAATAAAAAGTACACTATCAAATTTTAATCCGGAAGTAATAATTAATCTTGCTGCTTTTACCAATGTAGATGGATGTGAATTAAATCCTGATAAAGCATATTTATTAAATACTAAGTCTGTGGAAATGTTATCAGATAACTTTAATGGACAATTTATTCAGATCTCTAGCGATTATGTATTCGATGGATATAATGGACCATATAGTGAAGAAGATGATACAAATCCTCTAAGTGTTTATGGAAAGACAAAACTTAAAGCAGAACAAGTAATACAAGAACAAATAAATAATTGGTGTATTCTAAGAACTAATGTATTATTTGATTATTTTAGTGAAACGGAAGCAAGTTTTATTAAATGGATCATTGATTCTTTAAAATCAAAAAAATCTATCAATGTTGTTGATGATCAATGGAATAACCCAACATGGACGCAAAATTTGGCTGAAATAATTGAACTTGTAATCAATAATAGCGTAAAAGGTCTTTATAACTATGGTGGCACTAATTATCTAAATAGATTTGAATTTGCACAAATTATTACGAACATATTTAATTTAGATAATACACTCATTTCACCAATCAGTACTAAAAGTTTAAATCAAGCTGCACCGCGTCCACTAAAGGGGGGATTGAAAATAGAAAAATTTGTACAAGATTTTGATGTACAATGCATAGATTTAAAAACTAGTTTAAGTATGATAAAATCACGGTTAATCGAATGAAAACATTAATAGTAACGCCCACTTATAACGAGAGTAAAAACATCAAAACGTTGGTGGACACCTTGTTAAAATTAAATCCTCAATATCATATTTTAGTTGTAGATGATAATTCTCCAGATGGTACTGCTAAAATTGTTAAAGCTTTGCAGATAAATTATAGAAACTTGCATCTTGCGGAACGTCCTAAAAAGAGGGGATTAGGTACTGCGTATTGTTATGGTTTTAAATGGGCACTTGAACGTGATTATGATTATATTGTACAAATTGATGCCGATCTATCACATAATCCTGAAGATGTACCGGCAATGGTAGAATTATTAAATAAATATGATTTAGTTATAGGTAGTCGCTATTGCGATGGAATTAGTGTTGTTCGTTGGCCGTTACGAAGGTTGATTCTAAGTTATTTTGCAAATTCTTATTCGCGGATTGTTACTGGCGTAAAGCTTAGGGATTTAACCGCAGGATTTAAAGCATGGCGCCGTATAGTACTTGAGAATATTGATTTAGATAATATCCGTTCGCAAGGATATGCATTCCAAATCGAGATGAATTTTCATGCAGAACGTAAAGGTTATAAAATACATGAACATCCAATATTATTTATCGATCGTACGATTGGTGAATCTAAAATGTCTCGAGCAATTATGATTGAGACAGCTTGGATGGTTTGGCAATTTAGACTGTGGAAAATATTTGGTTGGTATAAGTGAGATTAGTTTCTCCAAAAGTATCAGTACTAATTGTTAGTTATAATGTAAAACAATACATTATCCATTGTATTGACTCTATAAATAAATCTGACTATACCGGACAGATTGAAATTATTGTCGTCGATAATAATTCATTTGATGGGTCTCTGGATGCAATCAATTCAAAATTAAAAGATGTTATTTGTATCCAAAATGATGTGAACATTGGATTTGGGAAAGCCGTCAATCAAGGCGCAAAGGTTGGTGGTGGAGAATATTTTTTAATTTTGAATCCTGACACAATAATTGAAGAAAGTACGATTTCTACTTTTGTTAATTATTTAGGAGAAAATTCCGGCGTTGGCATGGTAGGTCCAAAGATTGTTAATTCTGACGGGTCACTGCAAAAAGGCAGTAAACGTTCATTTCCAACGATTGGTGTCGCTTTACCAAAATTAATAGGCTTGGATAAAATATTCCCTAAATCAAAATGGGCAGGACGTTACAATTTGAATTATCTAAATCCTGATGAAACTCATAAGGTTGATGCAATAAGTGGTTCATGCATGTTTATTAGATCAGAATTGTTCAATAAAATCGGTGGTTTTGATGAGCGATTCTTTATGTTTGGTGAAGACCTCGATCTATGTTACCAAGTTTATCAAAAGGAATCTGAAGTACATTATTTACCAAAAACCCACATAATGCATTATCAAGGTGAGTCAGTTAAATCTGCACCATATGACAGTTTAAATGCATTTTACCATGCAATGATATTGTTTTCAGAAAAACATTTTTCTAAGAGTAGAAATATTTTAGCAAAATTAGTAATTAAGTCAGGAATATTTGTTCGAAAAATAATTTCAATAATAAATGAAAAACGTTCACAAATCATATCAGTCGCTTTAGATGCACTAATGGTTTTATTGGCATTTTTAATTGCATTTCCCATAAGGTTGAATAGCTTAGATGCTTTCGTAGTTAGTAAGGGACTTATACCCGGAGTATATATTATATTTTGGATTATAGTCTGTGCATTGTTTCAGTTATATTCGCGATATATTTTATCATATACTCGTGCGATTATGGCATCACTTTCAGGCTTTATTCTCGCAGTAGTTTTTACATATTTCTTTAAACAGTACGCATTTTCTCGACTGGTGATTATCGCTGCTACAACAATCATAACAATTTTAATACCTGGATGGCGAATTTTAGCCCATTATTTGATGTCACGCGGAGTTTTAAAACCAACTAAAGAAAAACACCATGTATTATTTGCACGAAAGACTATTGTTATGGGCACTGACAACGAAGCGATAAAAATTGCGAGAAATATTCAAAAAAGGTTTGACACAGGGTTAGACATTGTAGGTTTTGTAGACCGTAAATTAACCATTGAACCTGAGGATTTATATTTACCATTTTTAGGAGCAGTTTCAGATTTGCGAGAAATAGTTAAAACACATAACATTCATGAAATAATTTTTTCAACAGATTCATTTTCTAATGAAGAAATCTTAGATATGATGGATGAAACAAAGGATCTGCAACTTACCTACAGAATGGTACCGCGCAATCAAGAAGTATTGCTTGGTAAAGCTTCAGTTGAAGATGTTGGTGATTACTCGTTTGTTAATATCGAGTATAACTTATACCATAGATTACATAAGCTTACAAAAAGGATTTTTGATATAATATTCGCAATTTTAATATCAATATTATTATCGCCAATTGCTATATACAAAGCATTAACCAAAAAAATTGATAAAATAGAATTTTGGGGTGAAAATGGAAATCGGTTTACAGCATTAGTTTTAAAAAGTACTAAGAAGATTAATCAAAAATATTTATATCTATATTCTATTTTGAAAGGTGATATGAGTTTTGTTGGTCCCTTATTAATACGAACTAGTCAAACTAATCCAAATCTGATATGTAAACCAGGGCTAACTGGTTTAGCAAAAATGCGAAACACAAAGTTTACTCAATCTGATAGGAATGTTTTAGATCATTATTATGTTCAAAATCAGAGTTTAACATTAGACATCGAAATAATTTTAAAAACAATATTTAGAAATTAATATGACACGACAATATATAGATTTTGAAATTCCTATTAAAGCAATAGATGAAAAAATTGTAAAACAAAAAGAATTGTTAAATGAGGGTAACGGCGGCAATGCAGATTTGGCAGTTCTTGAAACTAAACGGAACAAAATAATAGGAAATATATTTTCCAAGTTAAATAAATGGCAGCAGGTTCAATTAGCACGTCATCCTGAACGGCCTTTTAGTTTGGATTATATTCAATCTTGGTCTCCTGATTTTGTTGAGTTGCATGGGGATCGTAATTATGGAGATGACAATGCTGTTATTACAGGTATAGGTACTATTGACGGAATTAAAGTCGCATATGTAGGACAACAAAAAGGCAGAAACACAAAAGATAACATCATACGCAATTTTGGTATGATGCGACCGGAGGGTTATCGCAAAGCGCTAAGGATTATGAAATTAGCGGAAAAATTTAATTTACCGATAATTGCATTAATTGACACAATGGGAGCGTATCCGGGTATAGGTGCTGAAGAGCGTGGGCAAGGAGAAGCAATCGCTAACAATCTATTAGAGATGACAAAATTGAAGACACCAGTAATTTCAATTGTAATTGGAGAAGGTGCTAGCGGTGGGGCGTTAGGGATTGGTATTTGTGATAGAATGCTTATGTTGGAAAATACATGGTATTCAGTAATAAGTCCTGAAGGTTGCGCATCAATTTTATGGCATGATGCGAGTAAAGCTAGACAAGCAGCCGAAGCACTAAAGCTAATACCAGCTGATTTGGTGGAATTGGGAATATGTGACAGGATTGTACAGGAACCAACAGGCGGGGCTCATGATAATCCCAAACAGATGTTTGAGATATTAAAACTTATTATTATTGAAGAGATAAAGTTATTCGACAAAGTTGAAAAAGAATCTTTATTTGATAAAAGAATTGAAAAATATGACCGAATGGGCTCTTTTATAGACTAGCTATGATTGAGTATAATTTTCATACACGAGTGTATTACCGCGATATCGACCAAATGGGAATTGTTTATTATACACGATATTTGGAATATTTTGAAGCTGCTAGAACAGAATTATTACGTTCAATAGAACTTGATGTAACAAAAATAGAACAATTGGGATATTTTCTTCCGGTCATCTCTAGCCATTGTGACTATAAAAAATCAGCAAAATTTGATGATGAACTAAGTATTGTTACTAAGATAAATGAATTTCCTAGATCATCAATGAAAATCGAATATGAAATATTTAATTCGGAAAATAAATTATTAGTAACCGGATATACCGTCCACTCTTTTATTAACAGAAATGGAAAAGCTGTTAAACCACCAAAATTATTAATTGAAAAACTAAGAGGTTAAAATGTTGAATGAAATAAAATCCCAATATTTATCGGGGAAAATATTAATAATCTTTTTTACGCTTATGTTAATCTTCTCTTGTTCAAAGAAAGAACCTGTAATTGCGTGGGAAAAAACCAATACATTCGCTGAAATATTAGATTCAGCCGGTGACAAATATGTAATGATTGATTTTGTTAGGGATGGATGAAGCTGGTGTGTTCGACTGGATGTCGATACTTTTACTGATTTAGAAGTAATTAATTATTTAAATACAAATTTAAAAACTGTTAAAATGCATGCTGATAGTGCTGAGGGAAAGGCTTTAATCGAACATTATAATATTTTCGGTTTCCCATCAATAGTTTTTGTTGATTCTGATAGTATAGAAATTGATAGAATAATTGGTTATCTACCACCAGATGATTTCCTCAAAGAATTACAAAGAATTCAACGTGGTGAAAACACGATAGCTGATTACACTAAGAGAACTACAGAAAATCCCAACGATTTTGATCTATGGAAAAAATTAGCAGGAAAGTTTGAAGACAGACGAGATTTACAATCTGCAATAGAAGTTTGGGAGTCGGTTGCGGAAGCAAATATAGGCGATCAAGTATTAGTAAATTATAAATTAGTTGTGTTGGATGCGATAATTACAAAGGAAGTAATAGGTTTAGAAGAATTTGTTGTAAACAATTTAGATAGCGAGTTTACGCAAGATGCTTTTAGGAATATTATTAACATTCAAAGGCGGTTAAAAGATTCCGAATCTGAAGTAAAAACTTGGATTAATTATGTAAATTATATGGAATTGAAAAAAATACAAACTGCTGGTGCTTATAACAGTTTTGCGTGGCGCATGGGTGAAATTGGTAAGAATTTAGATTTAGCATTGGAAAAAATTCGAGCAGGCATTGGAATGGTAGCTAAAGATGATACATCCAGTCTTGCAGGATATATGGATACTGAAGCGGAAGTATTGTGGAAAATGGGAAATATTGATGAAGCAGTGGAAATAATTGACAAATGTATCACTTTACAACCTGATGATAAATATTTTAAAGATCAAAAAATAAAATTTATAGGAGAATAGAATAATGAAAACAAATAGATACAAACTCGTATTTTCAATAATTGCCGTATTATTAATTATTGGATGCGGAGGTGGAAGTAAGATTGATAAAACAGCAGCATTAGAAAACGCCAAGCGATTTTTTGCAGTATTACCTGACAAAATGCCCGGATCGGAAAATGATACTCCGGAATTAATAGCTCTTGGCGAAAAAATGTACTTTGATGTTAGATTGTCTGATACCAATGAGATGTCGTGTAACACTTGTCATTTGTTGGATGGCAAACATGCCGGAGTAGATAATTTGCCAACATCTCCCGGTACAAATGGTGAATTTGGTACTAGAAATTCACCAACCGTGTTAAATGCCGGTTTCCATTTTGTGCAATTTTGGGATGGCCGTGCAGCTGATTTAAAGGAGCAAGCTAAAGGACCTATACTGAACCCTGTTGAAATGTCTATGCCAAATGAAGCTGAAGTAGTAGCAAAATTATCTGCGGATACAGAACTAATAGGTACATTTAATAATGTGTTTCCAAATACCGGTTTGACTTATGATAATATCGCTGAAGCGATAGCTGCTTTTGAGCGTACTCTAATTACACATGATCGCTTTGATGATTTTCTAAATGGTGATCTTAATGCGTTATCTGATGAAGAAGTCGAAGGATTAAATACCTTTGTTAGCACAGGTTGCATTACTTGCCATATTGGACCACTTTTAGGAGGGAATATGTATCAAAAAATGGGTTTAGTAGTACCTTATAAAGATATTGAAGATACTGGCAGACATATGGTTACCAATATGGAGAGTGATAAATTTATGTTCAAAGTTCCATCAATGCGGAATGTAGCGTTAACCGCACCATATTTCCATGATGGGGGAGTAGAGGAACTTGATGAAGCTGTAATAGAAATGGCAAAACTTGAACTTGGTAAAGAACTGACCAATGCTGAAGTGAAAAGTATTGTAGTATTCCTCAAATCTTTAACCGATAAAGAACTTGCAGCTGCAAATTAGATAATAATCAGTACAAGTAAAAAAAGAGTCAGATATTATCTGGCTCTTTTTTATATTTAATAAGATAAGCAGAAATTTAATTGTTTTAAGTGAAATTTGAATTCTTGATTTATTAAGCCTGATATTATACATTGCCTATACAATATATCAATTTGGAGAAATAATATGTATGTTCCAAAGCTTAAAGAATTGACACCTAAAACCAATAATATAATTAAAAAGGCAATTGGAAGATTCCTACTTTGGAGCTATCGTTGGCGTATTGAAGGTGAAGTACATAACGCCAAAAAGTTCATGGTTATCTTAGCACCTCATACATCCCGTTGGGACTTTTTAACTAATATGAGTACTATGCTAGCGTTGGGTGTCCAAAACAGATGGTTCGTGGCTGATGCATTTTGTTGGTGGCCATTAGGTAATTTTATGCGCTGGATGGGTGGTATACCAATTGATCGCAGCTGTCCGCAAGATTTAGTAACGTTCACAATTGGAAAGTTTAAAGACCATGACGAGTTAATTCTTGCATTGTATCCTGAAGGCACAACTTTTAAAGCGAATAAGTGGAAAACAGGTTTTTGGCATATTGCTCGCGGTGCAGGTGTCCCAATTCAATTCTTAGCTGTGGATTATAAAAAACGTGCCAGTGTATTTGGTCCGGTAATTCAACCGTCAGATGATATTGAAGCCGATATGAAGAAAATTCAAACTTATTTTAAAGATGTAACTCCCAGAGACATGGAAAAATTTGGCGGAGAATATTTTTAATTAATATTAATGTTTTTTACCAAGCAATAAAGAGATTGTTAAACTGCCTACACCTAGTACTAGTCCCAAGAAAAATAAAATCCAAGAATACTCAGCTGTAGCATACCCATTTTCAGAAATCATTGCTGAATCTTTAACGAAGGAATAATACCATACCACAAAAGCTGAAAATTGTAATATTACAACTAAATAGCTGAATCTTAATTTTGTACCATTACCTTCATGCAAGACAATAAAAATACTGCCAAAAATAAAATAAATGCTTACTAATACAGGAACTATTACAGGACTGTACCATGCCACAGGTATTAAAAATAGAGTATCCCAATCCATTATTGATGCCGGCCAATCTAGGAATATTTTTAATCCAACATAATATAAAATATCCCACACACCAAAAGCCAAGAAAAACATAGCTAAACGTGTACGTATATTGTATGCTGACAATATTGACACTGTTGTAAGCATAATAATGGTCATTGCTTCACGAACTGCTTCGATCGCGAAGTTGAAATTCGTTATTGGTACATTGGTAATATTTCCATCGGGAGGGAATATGATTTGTCTAATATACACAACACAAATAGCCTCTAAAATCCCCATAGCAATAGCAAAGATTATTACACTCGAAATTCGCAATCCAATCAGTTTACCATCATTTATGCATTTTGTTGATTTATCCATGACTAAAATTAAATATGCCCCAAATATATTAGGCATATTAATATTATTTAATATCTATCATTAACTAAAGGTAAAACCATATGGCAGTTGCGATTCACTTGTACCTATTGGAACCCAAGCAAAATCTAGAAATGTATAGGGTTGGATTTTTCGTTTGAAATATCGCTCACATAGCCGCCTTTCGGACACTAGAGTACATTCACCCGTAAGGGGCAAATGTACTCAACAGTTCCAAAACTAAATTATTATCTATTTAAAGATCACGTGGTTGGGTCCACATACCGTTGTAGGCTGTAAAGCCACGTTCATGCCGGTATTAACGCTTTCGGGGTTGTCAGTGTCCAACTTGCCGAAGATCGTTCCGTGCACTCCATCGAAACCCACTTGCACGATCACTTGCGGATTGGCCAATTCTTGCCCTTGGCGGTTTTCCGTCACGATCGTGTAGCCAACAACCTTGCCACTCTTGGAATCTATCTCTTTGGCGTTGGCGATCACATCCATGCTGCACATGTTCTTTTCGTTGAATTGTGTAGGAGGAATGTGAAGAGTCTTGCTCTCAGGGCATTCCGTACCGGTCAGCTTGCCTTGAGCCAGATCCTCATAGAATTTGATGCCCGCAATGCCAGCCGTATAACGATAATCCAACGGAATTCTTCCCGGATGCGATTTCGCCGTCACCGAGTCGAGTTCCACCGGTTTGACGCGTGTCGGTTTGATATCTGTGGCATCTCCATCCTTGAGGGGACGGAAATAATCCAGATCCATGACGCTGCCCGTGCGGTCTTTTTCAGGTTTCCATACGGCTTTGACCCGCATGCCAATTTCCACATCTTTGGGATCGACATCCATCATGCGATGAACGAGGCCCATGTTTTCTTGCGTGCCATCAATTTCGATGACGGCAAAGATGTTCACTTTGCCATCACCCAACATGGAGGAATCCCAATCGACATTTGAAAGGGTGAAGGTTTTGACCGTACCAGTATCCGGAAGATCGTAATAGTCTGTGACTTCTTTGAGATTGCAGACTTCACAGAAAGCTCGAGCCGGAATCATCATACGCCCACATAATGGACATTTACTTCCACGAATCTTTCCAGCCCTGAAACCTTCCAAGTATGTCGTTAGAGCCTGACCATTGTCCCAGGAGTAATTGATTTCGGGCTTGTAATCGACATACGGAACGTCCTTTACGTCCTTAATGGGCGTTCCACCGGGAAGGTTTTCTTTCGTCATTTCCTTCCATCGCATCGACGCGGAGACCGTTCCTTTGTCGGCGTTCATGGTAACGACCGTACCTACTTGCATGAGGTCACCCCAGGCTTGGGCGATACCGCGTTGGAGGTCTCCATTTAACTGCCGGGCACCGGCTTGGCCGGTCAATTGGAAGTACAGCTCGGCAATCTTCATAAGACCGGTGGCCGCAATCGGGTTACCTACACCCAAGGCTCCACCGGATGGGCAGATCGGATGAGAACCATCTCGATCAAATGCGCCTGACAGCAAAAGCTCTTTCACTCTCTTTCCCGTGGGATCCTGGAGCAAGCCATTCATATGATGAAGAGCTTTGTAATCAAAGGGATCGTATGGTTCCCAGAAGTCAATTTCTTTTTCTGGGTTGTAGATTCCTGCCATCTTATACGCATCGCCAGCCGCTCTGGCCACGTACTCGGGATACGCTAAGTCACGTGTGCACCAGTACGCAGTATCCAGACGGAAACCAACTCCGTCTATATACGCAGGAGCTTTGCAATGCTTGCGCGTGACTTCTTCATTGGCCAGGACGATTGCCACCGCACCGTCAGAGGTCGGGCTGATGTCCAGGCGTTTGACGGGCCAGGAAAGAACAGGTGAGGCCATAACCTCTTCCACGCTAGTCTCTTTTGCGATCTGCGCGGCAGGATGACCCATAGCATTCTTTTTACTAATGACCGAAACGCGAGCCAGCTCTTCTTCCGTGTAGCCATACTTGTGCATGAAGCGGTTCATTTCGATGGCGAAAATATGAAGTAATGTAAGCTTCAGTGGTTGTTCTGTTGTGTGGTCAAAGATTGTAAGGAATGCGCCAGCCGGATGGGGCACACATGGGGACATCTTTTCTTCACAAACAACCAAACAAGTCTTGAATTTGCCGGAGGCTACGTGCATCCAACCATGAATAGGGCTGAATACGCCTGTTCCTCCGCCCACGAAATGTCTCATGTAAGGCTTGTTAGCGCCGCCAGAACCGGCGATCAAATGTTCACCTTTCATGTGCACGCCATCAAACGCGTCAGGAGCAGTTCCATGAATAACGGCATCAATATCGTTGATTGTTAATCCGGCATCTTCCAAAGCCATTTCTACTGCTTTTGCCGCCAATTCACCGGGAGCTTCTTTCGCCCTACGAACGAAACGAGTCATTCCAGCACCAATAACACCTACTCGATTAGCTGAACTCATAATTAGCTCCTCCTTTCTTGATCAAGCACGACAACGGCACAGGAATCAGTCGGAAGTCCTCTCCATCCTTGTGCAGCAGCACGTTTAACATTTGGTAATTGGTGACTACCTGCTTCACCTCTGAGTTGAAGGACGGCATCGTAAAGTCGGGCTCCGCCGTTAGCTTCAATAAGATCACCCATGGATATGGAACCACCATCAGGGTTAATTTTTTCGTTTAAGCCAGCTTCAATTCCCATGGCATCCAAGTGCATGAGGGCTCGGTGTGCATATAAATCTGACACATAGATGGCATCCAATTCTTTGCCAGGATTCGAAACTTGGGCTTCGACAAAAGCCATTTTGGTCGCTTCTTCTGTTCCAGACGAGGCTGCGTGATCTCTACGTTCCAGGATGGAATTGCCAGAACTCCAGCCAGTACCCGTAATGAAGACCGGTTTGCGGGCTTTTTTAATATTCGATTCTTGCGTTCCCAGAACGAAGACCACGGCGGCGTCGGCCGGCTTAGCAATCATGGACTCCGTCACTGGACTGGCGACGGACCGACCGTCAAGAATTTCGTTCTTGGGTAGATGCGATCCGTAGGGCGCTAAACTATTGGCTAGACCCTTGGCCTTGGCATCGGTGACGACATTAGCCACATCGTCGGCGGAATACTCAGAACGTTCGAGGAATTGTTGCATTTCAATGCCGGCCAAATAGTTGGGTGTGACATCGAAACGATTCCAAACTGGGTCATAGGCAAAGTTCAATACTTCATCCTTATTGAGCATATTGCTGGCTTTGCAATACGACTCGACGGCCAAAAGTTTGAAGCGACCGGTCTTGAGTTGCATTGTGGCTGAGGAGAGGCCGTGTAAAAAATCACCACAAATGGTGTAGACTGACTTCATCTGAACGCCGAGCTGATCAGGAACGTACTCATCGGCGATGGAATAGCCTGAGACGAAATCTTCTTCGCAAGATACAGCGCCTTCAAGCTCAGAGGCCTCTATGCCAGCATCAGCATAGGCCTGAGTAGCTGCCCTTCGAATTAATTCTCGATAAGAAAGCCCTTCCGATTTTGGAAAGGAACCACAGAATCCAACTCCTAAGACTGCGACATCCATCATGCCTCCCTATGCTTGAGTTTGAACCAGCTGATCGCCGGGGTGTCGGTGCTGCCAAATTTTAACATACCGCCTGTAACTAAATAAACCGACTTACTCATTTTTGGGATTTTTAATTGTCGTTCACTAAATGTGATCATTTTAATTTTCCTCGTTTTTTATATTTATCAATTGGTAGGTATAATTATTTTTGGAAATTACGACTTGTTGATCCATTAATAATAATATGAATTTAACATTTCTAATAATTTTGCCACTTTTTGTGCCCGGGACTGGACTTGAACCAGCACCTCCCAAAGGAGACTAGACCCTGAACCTAGCGCGTCTACCAATTCCGCCACCCGGGCAGGTAAAATAACCGCAAAAATTACATTTTTATTCCTCCGATGAGCAAGGAATAACCCCTTGAATTGAGAATAACTTAACTCGTACTTTTCACGTCGAGTATTAGCCATGAATGAAAAGATTATTGCCACAAATAGAAAAGCATTCCACGAATTTTTCATCTTAGAGAAATTTGAGGCAGGTATTGAGTTATTGGGGAGCGAAGTAAAAAGCTTACGTGAAGGTAGTGGTAATCTAAAAGAAGGTTATGTAGTTATACGCGATGGAAATGCAATACTGGTTGGTATAAGAATTAGCCCTTATTCACATACAGGTTTTACCGGACATGAACCATCGCGAGATAGACAATTACTATTACAAAAAAAGCAAATATTAAAATTGGCAAAAAAAGTTGCTGAAAAAGGATTAACACTTATTCCGCTACGGATGTATTTTAAGGATGGTTGGGCTAAAGTTGAAATTGGCTTAGCCAAAGGGAAAAGACATTACGATAAAAAAGATACAATTAAAAAACGTGATATTAAAAGAGAAACCGAGAGAGAAGTGAGAAAACACTAATGAAATTTATATCAATAAAAGAGCAGATAAATATTATTAAACGAGGTACGGAAGAAATATTACCGGAAAAGGAATTGGTCAGCAAACTTGGGCGATCAATTAAATCCGGTAAACCGTTGATCGTAAAATTAGGATGTGATCCAAGTACACCTGATTTGCATATTGGTCATGGAGTGGTACTACGTAAAATGCGCCATTTTCAGGATTTGGGACATCAGGCAGTATTGGTTATTGGCGATTTTACTGGCATGATCGGAGATCCCTCAGGACGAAATAAAACACGCCCTACATTAACATTAGATGATGTAAAAAAGAATGCCCAAACATATATTGAACAGGCTAAAGTCATACTTGATGTAAATAAATTGAAAGTAGTGTATAATTCAACTTGGTTGGACGCAATGAAGTTCAGTGATGTAGTTAAATTGGCAAGTAAATATACTGTGGCACGCATGATTGAAAGGGATGATTTTACAAAAAGATTTAAGGCGGAAATCCCCATTTCTATACATGAATTTCTATACCCACTTGCACAAGGGATGGATTCGGTTGAATTGAAAGCAGATATTGAACTTGGTGGTACAGATCAAAAGTTTAACTTATTAGTTGGGCGTGATCTACAGCGTGAAAGCGGACAGGAACCACAAGTAATTATTACTTTACCGCTACTTGAAGGCACTGATGGTGTTGAGAAGATGTCAAAATCCTATGGAAATCATATCGCTTTGCGGGATTCTCCTGAAGATATGTACGGAAAGACACTTTCAATTCCTGATGAAATGATAGTAAAATACTTTTTATTAGGAGCGGACTCAGAATCATCGAAAATAAAGGAAGTTGAATCAAAATTAGCGGAAGGGGAGAATCCCCGCAACCTAAAACGTGAACTTGCACGTACAATTGTTGAAAAATATTATGACGAAAAAGCATCGCTTGAAGCGGAAAACCATTTTGATAAAATTCATTTGAAGAAAGATATTCCGGACGAGATTCCCGAATATGAATTGAAAGAAGAGGCCTTGTTGGTGGATGTTCTTGCTGATGCGAAATTGACAGCAAGCAAAGGTGAAGCCCGGCGATTAATCAAGCAGAATGCGGTAAAAATTAACAAAGAAAGCGTTAGTGATATAAATTATAAACTAAAATTGGAAACGGATATAGTAATTAAAGTTGGAAAACGTAGATTCCTAAGGATAATATGAGAATTAAGGTAATTGCAGTATTAATTGCACTCGTTGTACTAGTTGGATGTAAGAAAGAAGATACCAAACCAAAGTTGGTTGTATTTATCTCAGTTGATCAATTGAGTCAACAAATGTTTGATCACTATCAAGAATTATTTAGTGGCGGATATAAGTGGTTGATTGATAATGGAAATCAGTACACGAACCTCCATTTTGAACATTGGTATTGTGCAACCGGACCTGGACATTTTGTGCTTGGATCGGGGCAACACCCGGTGAAGGGCGGTGTCCTTGGAAATTATTATTATGACCGTGATTCAAAACAAAAGGTGTATTGTGTAGAGGACACACTTTCAAAGATCGTTGGTAAAGATAAAAAAGGAAAGTCATACAGAATAATTCCAACAACAACTTTGGGTGATTGGTTAAAAGATAAACATCCGGATTCTAAAGTATTTTCCGTCTCAGGAAAAGACCGTGGTGCAATTATGTTAGCCGGAAAAAATCCTGATCTAGCTGTATGGTATGATTGGAACGGTAATTTTGTCACATCCGATTATTATACTTCTGAGAATCCGCAATGGTTGACGCAATATAATAAAGATGACAATCTTGCTAGATATCGTGACTCGTTATGGACGCGCGAATTAGATTCTGCAATTTATGATAAACATGTTCGAGTAGATAACTTTTACGGTGAAATTGATAGATATGATACACAAGAATATTCTCCTACATTTCCAATCGGATTTGATTCTGACCTAACAAACGAGCAAGTGGTTGATAGATTAGGAGATGCCCCATGGTTGGACATCGAAACACTTCGGTTGGCTGAAAAAATTATGGAAGAAGAAAATCTTGGCAAGGATGACACGCCGGATATCTTATTTATAAGCTTATCAGTAACCGATGTAGTTGGTCATCATTGGGGACCGTATTCCCATGAAGGTATGGATAACCAATTGAAAATAGATAAATATCTGAATACATTTATTGAAACAGTGGATACTGAAGTTGGTTTAGATAATGTTTTATTTGTACTTACAGCGGATCATGGTACATTACCATTGCCTGAATATCTAACGGAGTATAAAAAATTAGATGCAGGGAGAATAGATAGAGAAACATATTATTCTGCTCGTGATGCTGCCTTAAACAAAATCGAAAAAACATACGGTTCTGACTTAGTACGCAAGGATTTTAATACTTTTTACTATGACATTGATAAGCTTTCTGAACAAAATATCGGTAAGGCGGAAATAGACAAAATATTAAAGGAAGCAATATCTCCAATTGAGGGTGTTGGTTTCGTTATCACAAAAGATGAAATATTGAATGGAGATCCCAACGATAAAATGATCAAAAGATTCCAAAATTTCACCGATTCGTATAAGAGTCCTGATCTGATCGTTATCCCTAAGAAATATTGGACATTTAGATTCCCGCTCGGTACAACGCACGGATATCCATATGATTATGATACTAATGTTCCATTAATTATTGCGTATGAAGGTTTGGAGAAAAATACAATTGACGAATACTGCGGAGCTGTTGATATTGCACCAACAATTGCAAAGTATTTAGACATCGAAATTCCTGATTTTGTAGACGGTAAATCTCTATATTAATAATTAAGATCAATTTTGGCTAATAAGAAACGTAAAGGCTATCGTCCAAAATTCCCAACGCGGACGCTAAACCACATGCTAATTGAATTTATGCTGAATTGGAAGCATTATATTTTCCAAAGTTTAGCAGCCACTATTGCCACAATGCTTATCCTAATTGTTTTAAGTATGGAGAATGCGGTTGTTGTGGCATCGATTGCAGCGTCGATATTTATTGTATTCACAATGCCTAACGCTGTTTCTGCTAGAAAACGTGCTATTATCGGCGGGCATTGGATCGGTTTATTTTTTGGTTCCGTGTGGACGCTCGTTCCCCAACCATATCCATTTATTTCTATCCTAGTATTTTCTCTGGCGGTTGGATCGACAATGTTTGCAATGGTTGTATTTGATATGGAACATCCGCCGGCTGCCGGAACAGCGCTTGGAGTTGCAATTACAGGATTTTCATGGAATGTTGGTATTGCAATAATCACAAGTACAATCTTGTTAGCAATTATCAGGACAGTTTTCAGACCTTACCTTAAGGATTTGGTATAATTGTCAGGGGTCAGTCGTCAGGGTTCAGAGATAAGAAAACACCCCTCCCACGACAAATCGTGGTCTCCCCTCGAGGGGAGACACAGTGGGGTGAAAATTTAATAAAATGAAAGAAATAATAATTGAAATACGTGATTTCCTAAAGGCTGACTTTAACATCTACGCCTATTTATATACTTTTCTATTTTTAGGTATCGCCATTTATATCAATTTTGAATACAATTTTGAACGGGTATATGTTGATAAATATTATGGCAAACCTATCAGTTTTATAACGTACACACTTTATTACCTTTTGCCATATTATCTAATGATTATTCCTATACTTTTCATCAAAAAACAACAATATAAACTTTTAAAATCAGAATTTTGGATAAAAAGTATAATATTTTTCGGTACGTTTGGAGTCTTGGTTGCATTTTGGCAGTATAGACATTTTTTCAATTATGCAGAAATGAGCACCGGTGAGAAGGTTTTCTATAGACAGATGGTTTTCAATCTGAAGCGAATGATTCCGTTCCTGATCATTTTTTATGGTGTGAAGAGGGTCTATGATAAAGATGACAATCATTTATTTGGATTAAGATTTAAAGGAATGAGCTATAAGCCATTTTTTATAATGCTTATTCTTATGATTCCTTTGATTCTAATAGCTTCCTATCAGCCCGATTTTCAAAGAGCATATCCTCAATATAAATTTTGGCAATATAGCGGAGCATTCGGAATGACCCCAATTCAAGCAGCGGGCGTATTTGAATTTGTTTACGGATTAGATTTTGCCAGTATTGAATTATTATACAGAGGAGCATTGGTTGTAAGTATGTCACGCGTGTTAGGACGGGAAGCCGTGTTGCCAATGGCGGGTGCCTATGTAGTGCTTCATTTTGGTAAACCATTGGGTGAAGCCATAAGCTCATTTTTCGGTGGATTTATTTTAGGTGTTCATGCTTTAGCAAAAAGAAATATTTTTGGCGGTATAGTTATACATGTAGGTATTGCCTATCTAATGGAAATTGCCGCCATTTGGCAGCATTATCACAATTTGTAATCATATGCTGGAAATAGAGTATTTTTATTATATCATAGTTTTAAATCATCACTAATTCTTAATTTTACACGGTAAGAAAAATAACTGTCCCATAAGATATCTGAGTGCTAAAAATGAAAGAACTATTAGAATATATATACCATGGTAAAGAAGAGAGAAATTTAGAATATAAGCAATCAATGGCATGGGGTGAGAGTTCTACAAAAGAAAAGCTTACAAAAGCTGCGCTTGCTATGTCAAATTTAAAAGAAGGTGGTGTTATCGTTGTTGGCGTAAAGGAAAATGCAGACGGGAGTTTTGAACCCGTTGGAATGGATAGTAATGACCTAATAGGTTATAGGGCAGATTTAATTATTGCACACATCAATAAATATGCTGAACCATATGTAGAATTGACAATTAACAAAGTTGTTGATGAAGAAAAGAAATTCGTTGTAATTCAGGTTGCACCTTTTCAGGAAATTCCAACTATTTGTAAAAAAGGAAGTAATGGTTTAAAAAGCGGTAAGTTATATATAAGAAGTAGAAGAATGAATGAAACTACAGAATCATTATCACAAACAGATATGCGGGAAATAATAGATATAGCCGTAGATAAAAATATTGAAAAATTTCGTCAAAGATTTTATTCTGTATTTCCAAATAATAGTAGCGAAATTGAAACTATATCATCTAATGAATTCGATGAAGAATTAGGAGAATTTTAAAAATGAATAATATTGAAATGACCATTGCTGAAAAGGGATATTTAAGAGTAATTATTAAACCAAAAGAGTACAGAGCTAGTTCAAAGTCCTTTGTAGATTTAAAAAAAATAATGGTTAATAATGCAGTGAATTTCAGGGGGTGGGATTTTCCTCATGTTGAATATAACGAAATACAAAATATGTCTGATTGGATAGAAATGAGTACTGATTGGATGGAAAATAAAGAATATTGGAAATTATATCTCAGTGGACAATTTGCTTTTAAAAGTGCGTTTAGAGAAGACTTCCTAATTGAAGATATTGAAAGAAATTCTAGCTTAGTATACACTTCTGAAAAAGAAAGGCTGCCTCACAAATATTTATCAATATTATCTTGGTTATATAAAACCACAGAAATTTTTGAATTTGCTTCACGTTTAATTGATGAAAAATTAATTGAAAATCAATTTACAATATCTATTTCTCTCTTTGACACTAATAATAGGATGTTATTTTTTTGGGATAGGGGTAGACATTTGAGAAGCCACTATATTTGTAAAATTGATAGAATTGATTATCATAAAGAATTTAATAGTGCTAGTTTTTCATCAAAAAAAATAGACTATGCCAATGATTGTACCCAATTTGTATTTGAAAGATTTAATTGGGATAAATCTCCTGGTAATATATTCCATGAAGAGCAATTGAAATTAATAGAAAAAAGACTTTAATTATGAACATTATAAACTTTTTGCAATCATTACAATCCGATGGACTTACAAGCTTCTTTAAGTTCTTTACCTTTTTCGGCGATAAAGAATTTTACATAATGGTTTTGCCCTTATTCTTTTGGTTATGGGATAAAGATAAAGCGGTAAAACTGCTGTTTATTTTAATGCCTTCCTTGTTATTAAATTTTTGGCTAAAGGAGATATTCCAAACCGCAAGACCACTCGGCGTTGCCTTAATTGAGCAGGGCGGGTTTGCCTTTCCAAGCGGTCATGCTCAGGGCTCCACAACCTTATGGCTGATGCTGGCACTGCTCATACGCAAAAAGTGGATAAACTATTTAGCAGTCACAATGATAATTTTAGTCTCGCTATCCCGATTATACCTTGGTGTGCATTGGCCCGTAGATATACTCGGCGGAATACTAATTGCCTTAGGTTTGGTGCTTGTTTATGATAAATATCTTTACAACAATTTTAAAGAATTCCTTTCCGCTAAAACCGCGATGGGTAAGGCAGCTCTGCTAACGATTGTTATTTTGTTTTTCACGATTATATATCCCGCCGATGATGCGATAACGATACTTGCCGTTCTGTGGGGATTTGGAATAATTCTTATCTATTTTGATGTTATGAAAAGCGAACTCCCGCAAGGCATCCTTTGGAAATTAATTATACTAATAGTGGGAATTGTAGGCGTTCTACTCATTTGGAAAGGATTGAAAGCCATCCTACCACCGATGGAAATAACAAGGTTTTTGAGATATGCTGTTCTCGGCATTTGGATTGCCGTTCTACCGTTTATAATTAGAAAAAGATAGTATGTCATTCCGCACTTGATGCGGAATCCATTTTAAGGAATATAGATTCCCGACTAAATCAGGAATGACAAAAAATTGTAGAGACGTAATATTTTACGTCTCTACTCATTAATTTGATTTGTTAAAGACAGTTCCCTGTAGTAGAACGGACACACCGGTTATTGGCATAGTTGGCTTCAGATATATTATAATCCGAATTTGCAACCACTGTATATGATGAACCCTCCGGTACGCCAAGAGCATATGTCCATGTTACTTCGGATCCACCGGGTATGTTTACCATTGCGGATGTAATTAGTCCAACATCTATATCACTGTCTGAACGAATTAAAACAGCAAGATGTCCCTCGGCTGTATCGCTGCAAATATTTCTGATGGTTGGTCGTACCCATGTACCTAGGTCTGTTTCAAATATTTCTACATGAGATACAACAAGGTCAACATTAGGTACTACAATTCTCTCTCCAGTTTCAGGATTAATTTCCTCAGAACCGCAATCTCTTGGAGGAAGTGGTACGGCTTCTTCAAATGTTGGAGGTGCTCCGTCATAAGGAGCAATTGAATCGTCGTCTGGATCATCATGCCCGCCACCTTTTTGTTGTGTAGGTGGTTTCTTAACAATATCTTTTTTGGTTTGCTGTTCGCATCCGAAAAATGCTAAGATTAGTAAAACACTTAAGAAATAACATAAAGTACGCATAATCATCTCCCTATTATTTTAATGTATAAATTATTAATAATATATATTAGAAACCTCAATACAATTACTCTTCCAACCAATTGCCCAAGTCCTGTAATTTATTCTTACTATTATGAATAACATTACAATTGTAGTCGTTTTTGTTATCCTCCTTGCGGGATTTATTTGGTTCAATGAGAACCGCATGAAATGGCGCAGATGGAAAAATCCTAGTAAGGAATTTCCAAGTGACTGGCGCAAGATTCTGACTATTAAAGTTTCCTATTATAATAATCTTAATGCTGAAGAGAAACCACGTTTTGAATATAAGATTCAGGAGTTTTTACAGAATGTTCGTATTACCGGAATCAGCACAGAAATAAATGAGACTGATAGATTATTAGTCGCCGCATCTGCCATAATTCCGATATTTGCTTTCCCTGCTTGGCAATATGTGAATTTGAAGGAAGTCCTACTATATCCAAATCAATTTGATAGCGATTTTAAAACAGAAGGTGGTGAAAGAAGAATCCTAGGAATGGTCGGTACAGGATACATGAATGGCAAGATGATACTCTCCAAACGTGCCTTACGACACGGTTTTTCTAACGAATCTGATAAAAAGAATACTGCCATTCATGAATTTGTCCATTTAATTGATAAAGCTGATGGAACCATAGATGGAATTCCATCAAATTTGCTTGAGAAACAATATACAATTCCATGGATTGACTTGATTCAGCACAAGATTGATGAGATATATGAGGGCAAATCGGATATCAATCCATATGGTGCGACAAATAAATCGGAATTCTTTGCAGTAATCAGCGAATACTTTTTTGAGCGACCTAAATTATTAAAAGCAAAACATCCCAAACTTTATGAGTTACTTGAAGAAATATTTAATCAAACTATGACTTCCAAAGTATTAAAGAAAAAATCTAAGAATATTGGACGGAACGATCCCTGCCCCTGCGGTAGTGGAGAAAAATTCAAAAGATGCTGCGGTAAGGTACATTACAGATAAATATAGTATCTAATATGAGCATATGCTTAATATTAGATATGCCAAAACATCATAAAAATACAGTTGGGCGACCTCAGAAATGCCGTTTTGTAAAAAATTCACCACTTCATACTTACTATAAACCTCGCGGTATCCCTATGTCTAATCTTGAAGCGATAAGTGTTACTGTAGATGAATTAGAAGCAATACGATTAGCAGACTACAAAGGATTGTATCATGAGGACGCCGCTAAGAAAATGGGCATCTCCCGCCAAACATTTAGTAGAATGCTAGCATCTGCTCATAAAAAAATAAGTGATGGAATTATTAATGGTAAGGCAATAGAAATTAAAGGTGGGAATTATAATATAGATGAGGAAAATAAATGAGTAATAAGAAACAAGGGCTTGGCAGTGGTGGAGAATGTATTTGTCCAAAGTGTAAAACCACCATCAAACACAAAAAAGGTGTGCCGTGCCATGATTCAAAATGTCCGGAATGTGGTTCAAAAATGTTAAGAGTTGGTTCAAGTCACCATAGTAAATGGTTAGAAAAAATTAAAGGAGATTTATAATGGATAATGGAAGAATAGCAGTACCATCCAATGGAGAGGGCGGATTAAATAGTATTAGATCAGATCATTTTGGTCATTGTGATGTATTTACACTAATTGATGTAGAAAATGGTACAATTAAGCAGGAATCCGCTGTGTCTAATAAGGAACATGGACACGGTGGTTGCATGGTACCAGTAAATTTACTTGCCCAACAAAACGTAAACGCAATAATTGTAGCCGGTATTGGCAGACGTCCGCTTGTTGGATTCGGAGAAGTTGGAATAGATGTCTATGTAGATAAGGTGAATCCAAAGGTTAATAAAGTAGTGGAAGAATTAATTAATGATAAATTAGACAAAATTTCCTTGGATGAAGCGTGTGGTGGCGGTGGTAATTGTCATTAATTCATAGTTAGATTATCGGTTGATAAATCAACCAATAACTATGAAAAATAAAAATACTTCTACATTCAAATCCTATGTTCCTGCTACAGAAACTCCGCTTGAATTCACTCTTAAAGCGGTAATTACCGGAATATTTTTCGGAATATTATTTGGTGCTGCAAATGCCTATCTTGGGTTACGTGCCGGGTTAACAATATCAACATCAATTCCGGTAGCTGTTATGACGGTGGCTGCTTTTCGTGCAATGAAAGCAGTTGGTAAAAGCGGTACCATCTTAGAAGCCAATATGTCCCAAACCGTTGGCTCTGCATCGAGTTCACTTGCAAGTGGTGTGATTTTTACGCTACCTGCACTTTTCCTATGGGGATTTGATCCAACATTGCTCCAAATGACACTATTAGCGATGTTTGGTGGAATGCTTGGAATTTTATTCATGATTCCGTTGAGGAATTATCTAATTGAACGGGAACATGGGAAATTACCTTATCCCGAAGGTACAGCCTGTGCCGAAGTACTTATTGCGAGTGAAGTTGGTGGTAGTCGTGCGAAGAATGTATTTATCGGTCTTGGAGCAGGAGCGTTTTTTAAATTCCTCTTCAGTTGGTTAAAGGTTTTTCCAGGTGATATTCATTTTAAAATACCATTTTTAAGAAAAGGTGAGTTGGCAGTTGATATGTCCGCCGCACTGTTTGGTGTGGGATACATCCTAGGACCACGCATATCAACAATTATGGTTGGCGGAAGTCTACTATCATGGGTTGTTATTATTCCCGTTATTGCTTATTGGGGAGCGGGACAGTTAGTTCCCTTATATCCTGAAACATCATTATTGATCAATGATATGAGTGCTAGCTTAATTTGGACGCGCTATGTACGATATATTGGAGCAGGTGCAGTTGCTGCCGGTGGGATAATTACACTAATAAGAAGTATCCCAACTATGATAGAAAGTTTTAGTATTGGTGCAAAACAGTTTAAGGATAGATTGAATAAAACATCTATCAAGATTCCACGAACTTCACAAGATTTACCACTGCACTATGTTTTGATTGGCGTTGTATTAATTGCTATTGGAATGGCAATTGTACCTTATGTGTTTGGACCGACGTCAGGAGTTATAATGAGATCAATAGGCGCAATCTTAATAGTGATATTTGCTTTCTTCTTTGTTACTGTATCATCAAGAATAGTAGGACTTGTAGGAGTTACATCAAATCCTACATCAGGTATGACAATTGCTACATTATTAGGTACAAGTGCCATTTTTCTTGCATTGGGGTGGACAGGAGACATAGGTAAAACCGCAGCGATAACAGTTGGTTGTGTAGTCGCTATTGCGGCATCAATTGCGGGTGACACATCGCAAGATTTAAAGACTGGATTCATACTTGGAGCCACACCAAAAAAACAACAAATCGGTGAATTGTTAGGAGCATTCACATCTGCAACCTTTGTGTGTTTATCAGTTATCCTTTTGAATAAAGCGTATGGATTTGGAACAGCAGAATTACCGGCACCACAAGCAACATTGATGAAAATAGTAATTGAAGGCGTACTGGAAAATGCCTTACCATGGACATTGGTGGGAATTGGTGTTGTAATAGCTGTCGTAGCTGAATTGTTTAAGATTCCAAGTTTACCATTTGCTGTGGGAGTGTATCTACCGGTTGCAACCATGATGACAGTATTTTTAGGCGGATTATTAAGACATGTAATGGAAAGGACATCGAAGACAGATGAAGAAAAAGAAAGTAGACGCGAAAATGGTATCTTATTAGGTTCAGGATTTGTCGGCGGAGAAGGATTGTTGGGTGTTGCAATAGCCGGAGTTGCATTCTATTATGGGCGTGCACCACATGGAATTGGCGATGAATGGGCAGGTTCTTTTGCTCCATTATTAGGATTGGCGGCGTTTGGATTATTAGCGTTTATTTTTGTAAGAAGAATTATTTCCACAAAATAGAGTTCTATGATGGATGATAATTCCATTAGAGCAATAATACATTTAGATCTAGATGCCTTTTTCTGCTCGGTAGAAGTACTTAAAAATCCTAAACTGAGCGGTAAACCGATTGTAGTAGGTGGTCAACCTGAACAGCGCGGTGTGGTTGCTGCAGCTTCGTATCCAGCGCGTAAATTTGGAATTCATTCAGCCATGCCGATGAGCAGAGCAAAACGGTTGTGTAAGAACCTCATTATCCTACCGCCAAATTTTAAGTCATATAAAACATATTCCACAATCGTGATGAAAATATTGGAGCAGGAGACGGATTTAGTTGAGCAAATTAGTGTTGATGAAGCTTTTATGGATGTAACCTCCCGTATCTCTAATTGGGAGGAAGCAGTAAATATCGCTAAGGCATTACAGAATAAGTTATCTGCTAATATTGGATTGTCATCTTCAATTGGTGTAGCAACAAATAAAATGATAGCAAAAATAGCTTCCGATTTTGATAAACCTAACGGATTGATCGTTGTACCTCCTGGAGAAGAAAAATCTTTTTTAGCAGAATTAAAACCAAAAATAATATCTGGTATTGGTCCGAAAATGACGGAGAAATTATCTGAAATGAATATAAATACGATTCGTGATCTATCAAAAATACCAGTCAATATTTTAGAAGCAAAATTTGGCAAGATCGGAACTGTAATGGGTCAATGGGCGCAGGGAATCGATAACCGTCCGATTCAGGTTTCAAGAGAAATAAAATCAATAAGTAATGAGAGAACCTTTCCTAAAGATATCAGTTCAAAGAACGAATTGATTATGGTACTTACGCAGTTATGTGAAAAAGTTACTAACAGATTGATTGTTAAGAATCTTTCAGCGAAACGAGTATTTATTAAATTACGATATTACGATTTTGATACGCATACTGCTCAAAAATCACTATCGGAACCAACCGATTCAATAGATATTATTAAGGAGGTCGTAAAGGAATTATTTATATATTCTTGGGCAGATAATAAACCTATAAGATTACTCGGTGTTGGCGTGAGCAATTTTGAAAACGAAGAAACCTCGCAAGTCGAATTATTCTAACAATGAAAGATAAAATTGTATATTCCACCGACCCAAATTATTCTACTAATGAAGAAATTGATACAATTGATAAAATAGATATAGATAAACAAAATCTAAGAATTTGGTTGGAGAAACGACCGGGGAATAAGATTGTAAGTATTATTCGTGGATTTATTGGAACTGACAGTGAATTAAAAGATTTAAGTAAAGTAATGAAAAAGCAATGTGGCGTAGGTGGGTCGGTGAAAGCCGGGGAAATAATTATTCAAACAAAGGATAGACAAAAATTGTTGAAAATCCTCAATACTTTGGGGTATTTTGCAAAATTGAGTGGCGGATAAATATTTAATTATGATTATAAAAGGATTAAGCATGAAGTTTAAAGCATACAGTATTCTATTTTTTATATTAATATCAAGTTTAGGATTTTCAAAACCTGTTAAAGAAAAAAATGTAACATTTATTGTTACCGGGAACGTTCGTGCTGAATTTAATTTATGTGGATGAAAATCCAACCAAATGGGCGGTCTGTCCAGAAAATTATCTTATATTGAAACATTAAAGAACAATAAAATAAATCCAATTATATTAGATGCCGGTGATGCACTTTTTGCAAATTCTCAATATTCATTAATAAATCTCCCTGCTGAAAAATATAAAGCAAAGGCATTTATAGAAGGATATGAACAAATTGGTTGTGAAGCATTGAATATTGGCGAATATGATTTAGCAGGTGGATATTACTTTTTAAAATCTTTAGAGAGGAATTCAACAATTCCTTTCATTTCAGCAAATTTACGAGAAAAAGAATCAGGCAATTTAGCGTTTAAGCCATATGTCATTATAAATGGGAATACTCTAAAAATTGGTATTATCGGTGTAACCGATTATTTATCAAAGAATGTATCTGAACTGTACAAAGAAAATTATTTAGAAACTGGGGCAAAATTAATAAATGACCTAAGGGATGATGTGGACATTTTGATAATGTTGGTTAATGGTAATGTTAATAAAAAAGATACAATTTTAGAATCTTTCAAAGATGCAGATTACGTTTATCTTAGCCGGTCAATTAGTAATACACGTAGTACAGTTCCGCAAAAAGACGGCTATCCCATGTTCTATACAATTGGAATAAATGGCAAACAATTAATCGAAATAAATACTTCAATAAGAGACGATGGTAAACCAATTATTGATGTATCGGCAAACGAAAAGCGCTTATCAAATATTACACGCCAATTAATTCGATTGAAAACAACAGAAGGGAATCAAACTATTGAAGAAAAATATGCTGATAAACCCGCAGTATTAGCCCAAATTAGATATTTTGAAGGGCAAGTAAAAGAACTTGAAGAAAACGTAAATAAAGTTGTTAACAAAAGTGAAATTGAAATTGTTGCTTTAAGAAAAAATATGGATTTAGATGTAGGAATGCAGTCATTTATTGATGAAACACTAGAAAAGGCGAAAAATCAATAAACAAGACTTAATATTTAATGAAAACTATTTCTAAACAGGTAGTCTACATAATAGCCAGTTCTATTGTAATTAGTGCGTTATTCAATTACTTACGACCCACCGGTATTCCCATTGTAGCTAAACAAATAAATGGGTTTAGTGGCGACGATAAAGTAAATGAGTTTATTGTTGAAATAATTGATCTAAAATTAGCAAAAGCGTATTTTTATGATGGTGTAATTTTCGTTGATGCTAGGGACTTCGTTTCTTTTAGTGATGGACATATTACTAATGCAGTATCCGCATTTCCTTATGATGAAATGGTAGACAATATTTTTATTACTTATGGATTTAATAAACCAGTTGTAGTCTATTGTGATGATGCAGAATGTGGTTTAAGTGAAGATTTAGCGTATAAACTTCAAGCGGATGGGTTTTCAAAAATTTATGTATTTAGTGGTGGCTGGAATCAATGGTTGAATGCAAAGTTACCGGTGACAAATTGAAAAACGGATTAAATATTATAGTTTTGTTCGCTCGAATATTAATTGGTGGAATATTAATTTATGCCAGTATAGGTAAGATTATTGATGTTGGTGAATTCGCAAGTGCTATTAATAATTATCATATAATCCCATTTGGGCTTGAAAATAGTTTTGCTATAATACTTCCATGGCTAGAACTGATCGTGGGGATATGTCTTATATTTGGATTATTTGTTGATGGCGCTGCCTTTTTAGTAGTGATTATGATGGTAACTTTCATTATCGCAATAACATTCGCCATTCTTAGTGGTTATAATATTGAGTGTGGTTGCGGATTAAAGCCAGGAGAAATGGTAGGTGTTCGAAAAATAATAGAAGATATCACATATTTGATATTAGCTTGGATGATTATAAAACGTCCAAAACATAGATATGAATTATATCCAAAATGATTTGAATAAAATACCTTTTCTCTTTAAACTTCGTCGCTATTTTTAAGCGTATTAATACGATTTATGCGGGAGTAGCTCAGTGGTAGAGCTCCACGTTGCCAACGTGGTTGTCGCGAGTTCGAACCTCGTCTCCCGCTCAGAGTAAAAAGCTTCACAATTGTGAGGCTTTTTATTTTATAAAAATGTGTAATTTAATGACAACCATAAAAGAGTTTCTTGGTCTAAAATAGATATTAAACTAACCTACCATGAGGAGAACAATGAAATCAAAATATTTTACAGTTATAATTGTGATTATTTCTATCCTGCTCGCAGTTCCTTTATTCGCTCAAAGCGATATCCCACAACGTGCAGATATAGATGATGAGTATAAATGGAATCTTGAAGATATATATCCAAGTATTGAGAATTGGGAAGATGACTACAAATTTGTAGAATCTAATATTGAAAAATTTGATGCATTTCGAGGAAACCTCGGAAAGTCGGGAGAAACAATATATAAATGTTTTAGCCTCGATGAAAAAATATCAAAACTTTTAGAAAATTTATATGTATATGCCTATTTGAATAAAGACTCCGATACTCGCGTTTCAGAATTTCAGGGATTAGCTGACAGAGCAGCTTCATTAAATATCAAATATAGTGAAGCCATAGCCTTTGTTGAGCCTGAACTTCAAAATATATCAGAGAAAAAAATCAAAAAATTCATTTCAAAAACGGATGGTTTACAGGAATATACTCATTACTTTGATGATTTAATTCGCCAAAGAGAGCACACTCTATCGTCCGAACAGGAAGAATTACTTGCTATGGCGGGAGAGCTTTATCGAAGTCCATATAAAATATTTGAAGCATTAACTGAAGCAGATTTGGTATTCCCTATGGTTATAAATGAGGAGGGTGATTCTGTACGTTTGACTCGCGGTAGATACTATTTAATGCTTTTGTCAACTGATCCTGAAGTTAGAAGAAGAGCCTTTTTAGCGAGAACCGAAGCATTTGATAAAATAAAAAATACTAACGCAGCTGTCCTTAGCTCATCGTTGAAAAAAGACCTCTTTTTAGCACGTGCCCGAAAATACAATAGTACAATTGAAATGGCTTTGGGAGCGGATAACGTTCCGGTTGAAGTATATGATAACCTTTTAAACACAGTTTACAACCATGTTGGTAGTATCAATAAGTATATGGAGTTACGGAAAAAAGTGCTTGGATTGGATGAAATCCATTTATATGATACAGCAGTTCCGATAGTTGAGGATGTGGATGTTAAAGTACCTTATGAAGAAGCCAAAGAGATTCTTGAAAAAGCATTCGAACCACTTGGTGAAGAATACGTCAATGTGATCAAAAAAGCGTTAAACTCAAGATGGATCGATGTATTTGAAACAGAAGGGAAAGCCGCTGGTGCCTATTCGTGGGGAACATATACAACACATCCTTATATGCTAATGAACTATAATGGTACCATGGATCATATGTTCACATTAGCTCACGAACTTGGTCATGCAATGCACAGTCATTATTCTGATAAAACTCAACCGTATGCTACTGCAGGTTATGCATTATTTGTTGCTGAAGTTGCATCAACATTTAATGAGAATTTACTCCTGGATTATCTTATGAAGAATACTGATGATGATAAACAAAAACTTGTCTTATTAGACCAATGGATTAACAACTTTTTAGGGACAGTTTTTACACAAGTTATCTTTGGAGAATTCGAAAGAACTGCACACAAGATGGTGCAAGATGGTACTCCGCTCACTGTTGAATCACTCAATAAAATTGTTCACGATATAGATGAAAAATGGTATGGTGATGTAGCAGTAATCGATGACGGCTATGCTCTAAATTGGGGCAGGATATCTCACTATTATCGTACTTTTTATGTGTATAAATATGCTACTAGTCTATGCGCATCCACGGCATTGGCAAGTAGTGTTCTTAATGGCGAAGAAGGAGCAATTGAGAAATATATGCAATTTTTACGATCTGGTGGCAACGATTATCCAATTGAGATCCTTAAAAAAGCAGGTGTTGATATGTCTTCTCCTGAACCAGTGGAACAAGCAATGCAACTATTTGACAGCTTGGTTATACAAATGGAAGAATTATTGACTAATAAATAGAATACTTACAATACATTGCATTTAAAATAAAAAGGGCTGCATGAGCAGCCCTTTTATTCTTCACTGGATAACCCCAATTCTTTAAAAAATATTTTGGCTAGTTCTTTAGCTGTTTCATCATCTGAAAAGTCATCTTTTTTCAAAGCTTGCCATGCAGTAATTAATTTACTTAAATCTTCTTCATCACTGAATATCTCATCGAGTATGGCTGCCGGGACATTAAAGTCGCGTAGGCGTTCATATATATTTATTCTTAATAAATCCATGAGCAAAAATACGATATTAAAAGTCATTTAAAAATATTGAAATTCTATAAATTATTATGATTATGTATGATTGAATTGGATGTAAATAATTTTTAACTTCTGCGTCAAATAAAGTAGCTATTTAAAATTATTGGCGTCGTACCCAAGTGGTCTAAGGGAGCAGTTTGCAAAACTGTCATTCGCCGGTTCGAATCCGGCCGACGCCTCAGTGATGCCCGGGTGGTGGAATTGGTAGACACAAGGGACTTAAAATCCCTCGAGTGATGAGCTCGTGCCGGTTCGAGTCCGGCCCCGGGTACTACCGTAAGTTATTGATATATTTACAGGTAGAGAGATGAAGGGAAGCGTAAAAACTTCCCTTTTTCATTTTATCAAATTACTATGGCTGCAAATTATAAAACTGAAAGAATATCTCGTAGTTTTACAACAGCAGTTAGAAAAGCTAATATTAAGGGAAATAAATCATTGCATTCATTAAGACATACTTACGCCTTGTTAAAATTAGTTGAACTAGGGGAGAAGCATTTAGTGCAGGAGTTACTAGGACATTCATCTGTAACGGTTACTGAGGTTTACACAAAATTTCCTGTCGAATATTTGAAAGAAGTTTTTAAATCAAAACTTAATATCAATTAATATATTTCTAAGGTGATAAGCCTGTGTCGGTTCGAGTTCAGACCCGGGTATCTAAAAAAAGGAAGACTAATAAGTTTTTCTTTTTTGTTTTAAAAACCATATTCTGAAATAAACTAGCTAATTTAAGAATACCGAAAGCGGTCCCAACTGATAATATTTTTATTAGAAACTGGATAGCGAAGCAACATCAAGCTGCAAAAAAGATTAGGAGATATATCGCTCCGCTATCCTAAATATCTAGTGATATTTTGATATTCAAATATGCAAATTATTATATATGATTATCCGCATTTCCTTTTTTCATATTCCATAACTAGAGTAATTTTCAAACACTTTTATTGGTAGAAAATCATTAATTAAACAGGTTAAATAAATGAACAAAAAAACTTATAATCCGTTCGAAACTGCGCAAGAGCAGTTCGATCGAGCTGCAGATTTATTAGAACTAGATCAGGCTACCCGTGATTTGTTACGTAATCCACTCAGAGAATTTCATTTTAGCATACCAATCCGCATGGATGATGGTACAATGAAAGTGTTCAAAGGGTTTAGGGTTCAGCATAATGATGCAAGAGGTCCAGCTAAAGGTGGTATCCGTTTTCATCCCCAAGAGACAATTGATACTGTGCGTGCTCTTTCCATGTGGATGACATGGAAAACTGCTGTTGCGGATATACCTTTGGGAGGAGGAAAGGGTGGAGTTATTTGTGATCCGCACAATTTAAGTTTAACTGAACAAGAACGTATTTGTCGAGGCTGGGCACGCCAAATTGTTAAGAACGTAGGTTCCCATTCTGATGTTCCTGCACCTGATGTAATGACAAATGCCCAACATATGTTATGGATGTTAGATGAGTTCGAGACAATTAAAGGTGCAAAAGATCCAGGTTTTATTACAGGTAAACCAGTTGGCATGGGTGGATCTTTAGGTAGAACTGAAGCTACAGGATATGGTGTAATGATTACCGTTAGAGAAGCCTTAAAGGTATTAAATATTAATCCAGCGGATACTACCGCGAGTATTCAGGGTTTTGGTAATGTTTCACAATATGCAATAGAATTATATCAGCAAATGGGAGGAATAGTAAAATGTGTGTCATGTTGGGATCAAGAAGACCATACTAGTTATTCCTACAAAAAAGAAGATGGAATAAATTTGAAAGAACTTCTTTCAATTACTGATTCTTTTGGTGGTATTGATAAAGCTAAGGCTAAAGAATTAGGATTTGAAATGTTACCGGGAGATGCATGGCTAGAACAAGATGTTGATATTTTGGTACCCGCTGCATTGGAGAATCAAATCACTGCTGATAATGTTGGCAAAATTAGTGATCAAGTAAAAGTAGTTGCTGAAGGAGCTAACGGACCAACTACCCCTGAAGCTGATAAGGTTTTGGATGAAAAAGGTATTTTTATTATTCCTGACTTCTTAGCAAATGCAGGTGGTGTAACTTGTAGTTATTTTGAGCAAGTACAGAGTAATATGAATTATTTCTGGGCTAAAGATGAAGTCCTTGGGAAATTAGATGTAAAAATGACAGCTGCATTTATCGCTGTAAATGATTTTTCAAAATCCAACAATTTAAACATGCGCGATGCAGCTTATGTTATATCAGTTGATAGAGTTGCTCAAGCCTGTAAAGATAGAGGTTGGGTGTAGTATATTAATGAGCACTTAAATAAAAATTGGAGTTTTTTAAATAGGATTTAACAACACAAAAAATAATTATAATGCCCGAGAAAGAACACAGTCAGTTTGACCGAAAGTTTTTCAGCTCTGACAATCGAATATCCTATATAGGTACAGGAGCAATTGGCGGAAAAGCGCAAGGTCTTGTTCTGATTGATAAAATATTAAACTCCAAGGAATTTGATAATAGTAGATTTTCTCAAATTGATGTTAATGTTCCCACACTAACCGTTTTACGAACGGATGTCTTTGATAAGTTTATGCAATCCAATGACCTATATGACATTGCATATTCAGATATTCCAGATGATAGGATTAGTCATGCCTTCCAGAATGCAGTACTTCCCTTTGAAACTTTAGGTGATCTAAGATCACTTATTAATGAAGTTCATGTTCCCCTAGCTGTTCGCTCTTCTAGTATGTTGGAAGATGCAATGTTTGAACCGTTTGCGGGAATTTATGGAACGAAAATGACACCAAACAATCAGCCCGAAGCTGATACGCGTTTCAATAAATTGATAGAGGCGATCAAATATGTTTACTCTTCAACATATTTCGAAGCTGCTAAAGACTATATTAAAGCCACAAAACATTCTATTAAAGATGAAAAAATGGCAGTCATAATTCAGGAAGTCGTAGGCGAAAGGTACGCTGATATATTTTATCCAGAGCTATCAGGTGTAGCACGTTCCTATAATTTTTATCCGATGGGAAGAGCCAAGCCAGAAGAGGGTGTGGTTAATCTAGCACTTGGCTTAGGGAAAACAATTGTTGATGGGGGTATTTCATGGGCTTATTCTCCAGAATATCCAAAAGTTGATCCTCCATTTGGGTCCGTTGGAGATATGCTTAAAAATACACAACTAGATTTTTGGACAGTTAATATGGGTAGACCCCCATCATATAATCCTATTATGGAAACGGAATATATGATAAAGGGAGATTTAACTACCGCCGAAACAGATGGAACACTTAGGCATTTAGCATCAACTGTTGACTCAAATTCGGGAAGGTTGACAATTGGAACGGGAGTTAAAGGGCCTAGAGCACTTACATTTGCACCTTTATTAGTATTTGATAGTATTCCGTTAAATGATTTAGTTATCCATTTGTTAGAGTTATGTGAAAAAGCTTTAGATGCACCTGTAGAAATAGAATTTGCAATGACATTTTCAAAATCGAGGGATGGGAATAGTGTTCACCGTTTTGGATTCCTTCAAAGTCGACCGATGGTTGTTTCTAATGAAAAAATTGATATTAGTTTAGAAAATTTTGAATCTGATAATGTATTAGTAGCATCAGAAAGTGTTTTAGGGAATGGAATAATTAATTCTATTAAGGATATTGTTTTCATAATACCAGAAAAATTCAATCCTAAAGACACTCAAACAATGGCAAGTGAACTTGAAATAGTTAATAAGAAATTGGTTACAGAGAATCGTTCTTATTTGTTAATTGGGTTTGGCAGGTGGGGTAGTTCGGATCCATGGTTGGGGATTCCAGTTAATTGGGGTCAGGTATCAGGAGCCCGCGCTATTGTAGAAGCAATGCTGGAGAATATGAATGTTGATCTTAGTCAGGGTTCGCATTTTTTTCATAATTTAACAAGTTTCAATGTTAGTTACTTCTCAGTTCCGTTTTATAGTAAATTGAAAATAGCTTGGGATTGGTTAAGTAGACAATCTGTTGAACAAGAGACAAATTTTGTTAAACATGTTGTACTCGATTCTCCATTAATCATAAAAGCGGATGGTCGAAGCAGTAAAGGTTTGATCTATAAAAAATAAATTAAAATGAAAAAAAATCAATCAATAGATAATATCATCGTTGACCTTAAAGAAAGGGCTAAAGAATTAAGCTGCTTATATGAGATACAAGAATTGTTGGGAAATGTAGATGAAGATGTAGAGAATGTTTGTAATGGTATAGTTACGGCTATTCCTCCAGGTTGGCAATTCCCTGAAATATGTGTTGTTAAGATTTACTATCGAGATTTAGAATTTAAATCAGATAATTTTAAAGAAACAATTTGGGTTCAAAAAAGTGACATTATTCTTCAGGATGAGATAGTAGGTAGTATTAGTGTTTACTATACAGAAGAAAGACCAGTATTGGATGAGGGTCCATTTCTTAAAGAAGAAAGAAAGTTAATTAAAACCATTTCAGATCAATTTGGAATATTTTTATTACATAAACGCCTTAGGAGAGTTTTTGCTGAAAAGGAAGTACCAATTGATGAAATAAAAAGTGAATGGGGTGTAATACTAGATCTATTAAAACGAACTGACCCTAAGCTACTTATAAGAATTTCAAGGAAAATGCTAAACTTTTTATGTTGGAGTGGAATAGCGAAAGCAGAGGAATTACTACAGCGTGTTAATCCAATTTATCAAAAAGATGGTGAACTATTAAAAGAAGCAAATCAACCATATCAAAAAAGTCCTACAGGAGATATGCTAGGTTTAAGCTATGAAATATTTAAGATCGCAGCCGATAACATAAGTCAGAATGAAGTACTTAATAGTATTCAGAAGTGGATAAAAGAAGATCGTTCTGGATTTTTGATAAACACATTGGAAGATAACGGCTCTTCTTTATCCGATATTAGTAACTCAATCGAAAGATTTCATCATTTGGTTCCGCAAGGTTTAGAATTGTCATCACCACGTGAAATCAGTTTCATGGTGGCATTGATCAGGAGGGTTCTAAGCGACCAACCCGGGTTTATATCAATTGCAAAAAAATTCATAGAGGTAGAAAATTTTAATGAATTATTAAACGCAATAATATTTCCGGTTGGCAGTCATGGGAAATTGGGTGGTAAGAGCTCAGGTTTGTTTTTAGCCGAGCAAATCGTTAAAAAAACATCAAAAGATAATGATCTCTTAAAAGATATAAAAACTCCAAAAACTTGGTACATTACATCAGATAGTATTTTAACATTTATGAGATATAACAATCTTGAAGATGTTATCGAACAAAAATATAAAGATATAGGTCAAGTAAGACAGGAATATCCATATGTTGTTCATGTTTTTAAAAATTCCCCATTTCCTCCCGAGTTAATAAGAGGACTGTCTTTAGCTATAGACGATTTTGGTGAAGTACCAATAATTGTTAGAAGTTCAAGCCTTTTAGAAGACAGGCTCGGTGCGGCTTTTGCTGGAAAGTATAAAAGTTTATTTATAGCAAATCAAGGTTCAAAAGAAGAGCGTCTTATAGACCTAATGGATGCAATTGCAGAGGTATATGCGTCCACATTTGGACCCGATCCAATTGAATATCGAAGAGAACATGGTTTGTTGGATTATCATGAAGAAATGGGGATTTTAATACAGGCAGTTGTAGGACAAAAGGTAGGTAAATACTTCTTCCCGTCCTTTGCTGGTGTTGCATTAAGCAACAACGAATTTAGATGGTCCAATAGAATAAAATTAGAGGATGGTTTAGTACGGATAGTACCAGGGTTAGGTACAAGAGCAGTTGATCGCGTAAGCGATGACTACCCAATCTTAATGGCACCGGGAGAACCAAATCTACGTGTTAATGTTACAATTGATGAAATTATTCGATATTCACCTAAATATATTGATGTAATAAATCTTGATACGTCAACATTTGAAACTTTAAATATTGATAAATTAATCAGAGAGCGTGGTAAGGATTATCCGTATATAAATAACATTATATCGATCCTAAAAGAAAACCACATTCAGCATCCTAGAGCACTTGGCACAAATTATGAGAAGGACAATTTTGTTGTTACTTTTGAAGGATTAATTGCACGTACAACATTTGTAAAGCAAATTCATGAATTAATTGTCACTTTGCGAAACAATTTTGAACATCCAATAGATATTGAGTTTGCGCATGATGGTAAAGATTTTTATCTGTTACAATGCAGAACACAAAGTATGGGCTTAGCGAGTCAACCTGCAGTTATTCCAGATGACATTCCAAGTGATAAAGTAATTTTTTCTGCTGATAAGTATATATCAAATGGTGTTGTGCCAAATATATCTCACATTGTTTATGTTAGTCCGCAAAAATATAGTGAGATAGTCGATTACCAAGATTTGGTAGCAGTTGGAAGGGCAGTTGGTAAGTTGAATAAAATACTTCCTAAAAGACAATTTATACTAATGGGACCAGGTAGATGGGGTAGTCGTGGAGATATTAAGCTTGGGGTAAACGTAACATACTCAGATATTAATAACACATCTATTTTGATCGAGATAGCTAGACAGCAAAAAGATTATGTTCCTGACTTATCGTTTGGTACCCATTTTTTTCAAGATCTTGTTGAAGCTAATATTCGATATTTACCTCTGTATCCAGATGAGCGCGGTATAATGTTTAATGAGGAATTTCTAGAAAAATCGGAGAATGTATTTCTTAAAATGCTACCTGATTATGCCCATATTGGTGATGTTATTAAGGTTCTAGATGTTCCGGCCATTACCGATGGTTCGATTATGCAAATATTAATGAACGCTGAGAAAAATAAAGCTATAGGAATGTTAATTAAGGATTCGCAAGAATTGGTACTTGAACCTGAAGAACGCAATACATTACTGAGTTTTGAAAAATCAGAGATACATTGGAGATGGAGACAGAGAAATGTTGAAGGACTCTCGCGCCAAATTGATGCGGAAAAATTCGGTGTAAAGGGCTTTTATCTTTTTGGTAGTACCAAAAATGCAACAGCAGGTCCCGCTAGTGATATAGATATATTAATTCATTTTGACGGTACAAATAAGCAACGTAAAAATCTAGAGCTTTGGCTCGATGGATGGAGCCAAAGTTTGGCTCAAATGAATTTTTTACGCACAGGCTATGAAACAAATGGTCTTCTAGATGTTCATATTATTACCGATGAGGATATTAAAAATAAAACAAGCTATGCTGTAAAAATTGGTGCTGTTACCGATGCAGCAAGACCTCTGGAGTTCGGAACAAAAGTAAAAAATAAAAATTAATTATATAAGTTCTCGCGTACTTTTTTTAGGATTATTTTTGTTAAACCTTACGAGAGCTAATTCGGACCCATCATGTGCAGCTGTAAATATATGAGTTTTTCCAATTTGATCCTTCCACGATCCTGTTAATCTCGCTGATTCGTGAACATGACCATGCAGGGTGATAGAAGGTTGTTTTTCTTCAATAAATCGTTGAACTGCGATACTGCCAACGTGCACATCTAACGGAACGTGGTCAACCATCTTATCATCGAGTGAAGCTCTATCAAGCTTCGTTTTATATGGTGGAGTGTGGAATAAAAATATTGATTTCTTTTTAATATTATCGCCTGTTAATGTTTTTAGATCGTTTTCAATTGTAGAATATTTTAATTCATGTTGTGGTACTTTTGTAGAATGCCATCCTTCTTCAGGTGAAACACAGCCAGGATCTATAAAACGTGATACATCATACTTTTCCCAGTCTTTCAATTGAAAGGGTGTTGGTGGTACATAGCTATAACCATAAATATTGAAATCTTCAAATATGGTCTTCTTGTTGTGAATGTATTCCCAAATACCTAATTGCTGACGGTCTATAAATTCTTGTTCATTAATTTTACTATCATCATTGCCGAGGATTAGAAAGATTCGAGGATACTTGCTTCCCATATTATTTTTAAGTCTTATAAATTTAGATACTAGGAAGTCTTTGATAAAATCATCAACTACTGTTTCATTACTGGTTAAAGCAAATAAACCGGATGGTAGCAAATCACCGCCTAAAAATACTGCTTCAGGTTCTTCACTTAATATCCGTGAAAACAATTTATTATATTGTTCTATTTTTCCGTGCAAATCGGTAGCAAAAAAACTAATACTCATGGTGAAAATTAGTTATGTTCTATAATAAATTATGAAACATTTACAATATGCTTATTTTACTCATAATTGAAACGACTTTTATGGAAACAAGGCATATTTTATTGTTCGAATAGAGGCAGACTCATAATCCGCTGGCAGTATTATAAAATACTATCAATAATTAATGTATTTTGAGTAATACTTTTGTAATACCCCTTTTCGTAACTTTCTATAAGTATAGTAATCACTGTAGTTAACTAACACGAGCATAGGACTTAAAATCCCTCGAGTGATGAGCTCGTGCCGGTTCGAGTCCGGCCCCTGGTACTAACAAGTTATTGATATATTTACAGGTAGAGAGATGAAGGGAAGTGTAAATATTTCCCTTTTTCATTTTACTAAACTAATAATTTTTCGCATAACCCTTTTATTACGTACAATCACACTGTAATTTTTCATATGCAAAAAATAAAATTCAAAATAAACGGTGAAATGAGAACTATAACCGTTGACCCTAAAATGAAATTATTATGGTTTATTCGTGAAGAATTAGGCTTAACGGGAACTAAATACAGTTGTGGCAAATCATTATGTGGCACATGTACTGTACTTGTTGATGGAAAAGCGGTCAAATCTTGTTCGGCAACAGTTTCACAGATAAACGATAAATCTATTACTACAATTGAAGGATTATCGAAAAATGGTGAACACCGGCTTCAAAAAGCATGGGTTGAAGAAGATGTATCACAATGTGGATATTGCCAACCTGGACAAATAATGCAAGCAGCTGAATTGTTAATGAACAAATCCAATCCATCAGATGAAGAAATTAACAAGAATATGAATAAGGTATTGTGTAGGTGTGGAACATATAATCGTATACGAAAAGCAATTCATAGCGTAGCAGGGGATATTAAATGAATAATTCAATAACACGCCGAGATTTTATTAAATATACAGGACTATCAACCGCCGGGATTGCATTTGGATTTTATATTACGAGCGCGGAAATGATAATTGCTCAAGATATAGTATTCAAACCAAATATATGGTTACAGATTGATAGAAACGGTTTTGTAACTATTACTATGCATAGAACCGAAATGGGTCAGAAGGTTTGGACAACGTTACCAATGATTGTGGCGGAGGAGCTTGAAGCTGATTGGTCTAAGGTTAAAGTGATTCAAGGTAATTTAAACGATAAATTTGGTAGTCAAGTTACTGGAGGCAGCGCAAGTGTTAGAACTTCATATGAAAAACTAAGAAAAGCCGGTGCAACAGCACGGGAAATGTTAATTAGTGCGGCAGCTACTGTATGGGAAATACCTCGTGATAAATGTATTGCTGAAACCGGTTATGTCATTAATACAATTACAAATGACAAAATTGGCTATGGGCAACTTGTAGATAAAGCGAATGGAGTAAAAATCCCTACTAATGTTCCTCTTAAGGATCCTAAAAACTTTAAAATTATTGGAAAATCGAAATTAAGTTTAGGACAGTCTTCCAAAATTGATGGAAATCTAAAATATGGTTTTGATTTGAACTTCCCCGGACTGATGACAGCTTTAGTTATTCATTGTCCTGTTATAAATGGGAAAGTCAAAAACTTTGATGCTACTGAAACCTTAAAGATTAAGGGTATTAAGAATGTATTTGAAATATCGACAGGTGTTGCGGTGGTTGGAAAAAACACATGGTCTATTATTGAAGGTCAGAAGAAAATGAAAATAGAGTGGGACTATGGTGATAATATCAACTTATCGACTGAAAATATTAAAAAGTCATTCAAAGATGCTTTAAGTAAGAAAGGAAACAAAGTTAAATCAAATGGAGATTTTCTAAAAGGGTACAAAAGCTCAAATAAGCATATAGAAGCAATTTACGAAGGAGCTTATCTTGACCATGCAACAATGGAACCAATGAATTGCACTGTCAAGATCGATGGGCAGAATTGTGAACTATGGGTTCCGACACAAGATCCTGCGGGTGCTTTTAAAGAAGCTCAAAAAATAACAGGTTTTTCAAAGAAGAATATCAAGATTCATACCTTAAAGGCGGGAGGTGGTTTTGGCAGAAGACTTGCTGAAGATTACGTACAAGAAGCTGTTGAAATCACACTTATTCAGAAGGGCACAGTTAAAGTAATTAGAACTCGCGAAGATGATATAAAAAATGGTGTTTATCGACCTGCTACAATGAATCAATTAAAAGGAGCTCTAGATAATAATGGAAAACCGATTGCATGGATGAATCGTATATCAGGACCTGATAATTCCTCATCCTGGACAATTACAGGAGGAGCTGATGAGTTACCTTATGCAATTCCTAATATTCATATTGATTATGTAAGGACAAAAGTAGATGTACCTATTGGCCCTTTGAGATCTGTAGGTAATATACAGAATGCATTTGTTAATGAAAGTTTTATTGATGAACTAGCAAGTTTAGCCAATAAAGACCCCCTAGACTATAGAACTAGTCTTATGCAAAATAACAAAAGACAACTTAATGTTTTAAAGACAGTTGCCGATGCAGCAGGTTGGAGAGGTTCTCAAAAAAATGGTAAATACTATGGACTAGCCAGTCATTATTGCTTCCAGAGTTATGCAGCAATTGTAGCAGAGATATCTTTTGTTGAAGAAAAAATAAAGATTGAAAGAATGATATGTGCTATAGATTGCGGTTTGGTAATCAATCCTGATGGTGTAAAAGCTCAAATCGAAAGTGGTGTTGCAATTGGACTCAGTGCTGCTTTATTTGGAGAAATTACATTCAAAGATGGTAAGGTTGAACAGAGCAATTTCCACAATTATAAAATAATTAAAATGGATCAAATGCCTGTCATTGAATCCCATATAATACAGAGTTATGAACCGCCTACCGGGGCTGGTGAGCCACCCGTTCCACCAACAGCACCGGCACTTACCAATGCAATATTTGCTGGTACTGGAGTAAGATATCGAACCCTTCCGCTGAAAGATATAATTTTAGTATAATATGAATATTTAATTAAAGGAATACTATGGAATATCGAAGATTAGGAAACCTAGGGTTGATATTGAGCTTATACTCTTTCGACTCATGGGCTACTTTTGCAAATATTACTGGTATAGCCATGGGATAAGGTAAAACACAGATTACTGTATATTCAGCTATATATATACGATATCAACACAAAGTACTTAAAATCCCTCGAGTGATGAGCTCGTGCCGGTTCGAGTCCGGCTCCGGGTACTTACGCCCCGCTTAATTGCGGGGCTTTTTGTACCAAAAACCTTTCCCAAAACAAACGTTCTAATTTAGATGTACCAAAACGGTGGTTAATTATAAATTATTAGTTTTAAAATAATATATTGTAAAATTATCTGCTTTATAGGTACAATACATATACTGTATTTCAATGAAAATATTTCATAAATCACACAAGAGGCTAATACTAATATTTTTAGTTCTTGTTGTAATTACTGCCACTATTCTTACCTATCTAAGTATATCAAATATTAAAAACCTTCGTGAATTAACGAAAAAAGAAGTTATGGATGAAGAAGAAAAGATAATATATGATATAGCGGAAAATTTCCAACATTATATTAATCAAATCGGTGAAAATATTAATCAAGGTGCTTTAACAGATATTATAGAATTTAAAATTCAATTAAAGGAGCTAGAGGTAGATCCATTTATATCACAGACATTCATACTGGATAGTGTTGGCAATTTTATTAAACCATATTTTATTAGAATCAATACTAAAAATAGGCAGTCATCTAATCTATTTTTAACAAACTACACATTAGGTGAGAGAAATGAATATCAGAGTTTAAATTATTCTAGTGCCGAACGGTATTACCTTGCATCATTATCAGCGTCAACGAATATAAATGATTCAACAAAAGTCTTTAATGCACTGGCTAGAGCGTCTCTAAAGAAATCTGATTATGAAAAGTCAATTAAATATTACAAAGTTATATTAGACAATTATTATGAAGTCGTAGATGATTATGGCATACCGTACGTTAATTATACGATACCTCAATTATTAACAATATCAGATCCTGACTATATCATACCCATCTTTAATGCATTACATGATATGTTGATATTATTATTGGAAGATAAAATACCAATGAATACTAGCACATCTGGTATATTAAAGCAGATTGCTGATTGGTATCTTGAAAATGAATATGTATTGAATGATCACAACAAAGATTATATTGATTTGATTGATCAAATAGAGAGGCAGTTATCATTTATTAGATCAAAGGGTCCATATATTACTGAATTTATCAAATTCTTAAATAATAGTAACCAAACCCCAATAAATGGATTTAATCCCCTATTAATTAATACTGACGATATAGATGCTTTATTACTAATAATGAATGGGAATGACAATATATACAACATAGGATTTGAGTTAGCTACTGAATCGCTGATAAAGAAGTTGATAAATGACAGATTATCACAAGACTCAAAATTTGATTACAAAGTTGATTACATATTAGAAGAACCTGGGATAAAAAGGACGAATGGTGACTTAACAACATATTTGAGACTGTCGCCATTTATCCCTAATCAATATTTATTGATTAAAATGCAAGATGACAAATTGATTAGTAACTATTTGTTGAGATTTACTGGTGCCTATACTATAGCATTATTGTTGTTGGCCTTTGGTCTAATATTGGGTGTTATTTTGGTTGTCAGAGATATTTCAAGAGAAAGAAAATTATTACAGTTACAAACAGATTTTGTATCGAGTATAAGCCACGAATTAAAAACACCATTAACATCTATACATCTATTTACAGAGTCTATTCTACTCAATCGTGTTAAAGATAATAAAACAAAAAAGGAATATTTAAATATTATACTTAAAGAAACAAGTAGATTGATGAGACTGATTAATAATATGTTGGATTTTTCAAAAGCTGAGCAAGGGAATTTGAAACTTAACTTTAGAGAAACAAATATATCTGAATTAGTTCAATCAGCAATTGATGAACTTGATCAATGGATAAAAGATAAAGGTTTTATAATCAATAAAAAGATTGAAAATGATTTATTAGCCAATGTTGATCCTGACTCTCTTCTACAAGCTATATTTAATTTAATGAGCAATGCTATACGTTATTCTGATAAAGTTAAAGAGATTAATATTAGAGTTAGAAAAGTGAAAAATTATATTTATATAGAAACAGAGGATAAAGGAATTGGTATTCCAGAAGATGAACTTGATTTAATATTCACAAAATTTTATCAAATTGATGATATTAGAATGATAATAGGTAAAGGTTCAGGATTAGGATTAACGGTTACAAAAGAAATTATAGAAGCTCATGGTGGCAAGATAGTTGTTAAAAGCAAAGTAAATGCAGGTAGCGCCTTTACTATAATCTTAGATATTGCAGCAAATAAATAGGAATTTTATCATGAAAACGATATTAGTTGTTGAAGATGATATAAGTATATTGAGAGGTTTAAAGGATACATTAGAATTTGAAGGATATTCAGTAATTACAGAGATTACCGGACAAAATGGATTGAATTTAGCATTAGAAAAGGAGATTGATATGTTACTGCTAGATTTAATGCTTCCCGGCATAAATGGTCATGAAATTTGCCGAAAAGTAAAAATGAAAAAGAAAGATTTGCCTATCATAATGATTACTGCAAAAGGGTCTGAAATAGACAAAGTAACGGGTTTTGATGTAGGTGCTGATGATTACGTAACAAAACCATTTAGCATACCTGAATTATTGGCCAGAATTAGAGCTCTATTTAGAAGAATTGATGAAACTATCAAAACAGAATCAAGCTATTCCTTTGGTAATGTCTCTATGGATTTTAATAAATATGAAACCCTGGTTAGTAACAAAAATGTTCACTTAAGTAGCAAAGAATACGAAATAATGAACTATTTTATTAATCATCCGAATGAAGTAATCAATAGAGTTGATTTATTACAAAAAGTATGGGGTTATGATATTATACCTACAACAAGGACAGTAGATAATCATATATTAAGTCTTAGAAAAAAGTTGGAAACAAATCCTTCTGATCCTGCACATTTAATTAGTGTAAGGGGAGCCGGTTACAAGTTTTTACCTTAGTTTAATTATCATTTTTACATAAATTTTACATTAATTGTACACGTCCATGACAATAGCAAATCTAATTGGTAGTAATTTCATCCAAGTACTATGAAATAATTAATAAGAAAGAACCTATGTTATTCAATACAAAATATGTCTCTAAATATATCTCTATAATATTTTTAATTATTATTAATCTTGCTTATACTCAGTCATCTTTGGAAATATTCCAAAAAGGATTATATCAAGAGAACGGAGCTGGTAATCTTGAAGAAGCGATAAATATATATATTTCTGTTATTAATGATGGCAATGCAGATAGATTACTTAGAGCATATGCTCAACTGCATATTGGTATCTGTTATGAAAAACTCGGGATAGCGAAAGCTAAAAAAGCCTACCAAAATGTTCTGGAGAATTTTGCTGATCAGCAAGATGCAGTTGCTGAAGCACGGAAGCGAATAGAAAGATTTGTACGAGAAGTGCCCAATATTAATCCGGAAGCGAGAGAGGCATTTATTAAAGCTGAACATTATTCCACTATGAAAAATGCTCACAGAGCTGTAGAATACTATAAACAAGCGATAGTACTTGATTCCGCATTCGCTCAGGCGTATATCGGATTAGCAAAAATATATGTATTAAGAGGCGATTTGGGCTTACCTGATGAGAGAATGCCCATAGCCGACGATTATGCCCGAAAGGCGATAGAAATTGATAGTAATTTGGGTGAGTCACACGCGGTTCTTGGAATGGTCCGGATGTGGTATTACTGGGATTGGGTGGGGGCAGAAAATGAATATAAGCAGGCTCTTGAACTTAATCCCAATGATAGTGAAACAATATGGCTCTATTCAATCTTTCTTTTAAGCCAGGGACGCTTAAAAGAGGCCTTATTTGTGTTAGAGAATGCATTACGTCATGATCCCGTAAATCATTTGTTAAATGAATCCCTTGGGGATTACTATGCTTATAGGCGTGACTATGACCGTGCGATTGAACAATATCAAAAGACGTTAGAGTTAAGACCCCAAAGCCTTCAAAGCCGGATTACACATCTTAAGCTTAGCAATTCTTACCATAAAAATAATATGATTGATGAACAGATCCGATCGATAAAAAGGTACTTCCTCGCACTTGGGGATATAACCCTGGAGGAGATCTTTGCGAATACTTATATGGAATCAGGATACAAGCAAGCTATGCTTAAATGGATCGAATATTGGCAGCCGTCCACCAGTCATGGAGGGGTACAGGCCTCAACTATTGCACTTACCTATATGAGTATTGATGAATACGATAAAGCTATTGAATGGCTACAAAAAGGTTATGAATTACACGACACAGGGATAATTATGTTAGGAGTCAGACCATTGTTTGATGACCTCCGATCCGATGATAGATTTTTGGACTTATTAGATAAAATTGGATTACCGCATTAGCAGCAGCTTTTTTGTTTCTTATTTGAACCTGTTTAATCTCTTGTTTGATTCTATTCTTTACTAACCTGGTTAATGGGATAGTAAATTAAAATTTACACTAATTTTTGACATAAATTTTACATTCCTTTTACCTGTTCATGACACTTCCATTCCTGACGGGCAGTAAGTTATCAGTGAAATGCAAACTGTTTAGAGTTAGTAAGGAGTAAGTAATGAAACGATATAATTTGTTAATTGTAGTAGTAGTGTTTACAATGCTAGGCAATGTAAGGGTTTTTGGAGAAGATACATTTAAAATTAAGGTAAACATTACGCGACCTGCTATATACAAATACGGGGATTCTGAACTTCGGGATCAGTCGCCAAGTCCATTAAGTGATATAAGACCGGTTCCTGCAAGCTTCCAATTGGTCGAAGTTCAATATCCAGATTTTAAGACTACTTTTTATACAGATGAGAACGGAACATTAGACAAATACGAATTCCCAATGGGAAACAATAAACATCCGTTTATTATTACCCTCAGAATTATAGGCCAAAGTTATTTAGGGTTTCTTGTAGGAGGTAATGAAGGTTTTCCAATTTTCGATCCAATTACAATGGGCATGTACCTTACAAATGCAAGCGCTTATGTTTGGCCCGACAAAATTATAACAAGTAATTTCGATAACACAATTCAAATTGGTGATTCAGAGGATTTTTCTGACCCAAGTTTTATAGCTGCAGCTCTTGTCGAATTGCTATCTTGTGTTTATCAAGTGTTTGAACTAGACAAGCTTGATTTAGATAAGCTTGGTCTAGTAAAACCGTGGTCAAACTGGATTATCAATGATTATGGTTCAGATTTAGTTTCAATCATATCTCTAGGAAACGTAGCTAATCAACCTTGGACTTTTTGGCAGACAGTACATATGAAATCAGGCCTTTCGGGAGAAACGATCTTAAAACAGGCGCCACATGAATTAGGACATGTTTTGTACAATGTCAATCATAGCACTTACGAACATTACTGGGCTAATGACGTGACGGATTATATGCATGATCATGATAAGTGCGACGATTTTGGATCTAAGTTTGGACACTACGAGGGATATGCACATGCTTTTAGAAGTTTGTTCTGGCGTCATCATGCTGAGAACCTTGGTATGCCCGATTATGCTGATCCGCAGCCAAAGTGTTATCTCAGTGGAATTGAACGTGAAGGAAATGTTAATGAATTCTATAGTTATGCTTTTGCTGGTAAACCAATGAAACGTTCCCCTGAATCGTTGCATAACTGGACAACACACAGAATAGGAGCAAATGAATATGCTTTTCCTCCAACAGACCACTTTTTTACAATCGGAAATAGTATCATAAATGGTGTTATTACAGAAAATCTCTACGATATGTGGACTTACTCTATGAAACCATTCGAGTGTCTTGGAAAAATTGATGGTGTACCTAAATTTTGTGGAAGCAGACGTTTTAAATGTCTTGTCAATAACTCTATGAGTGGGGATGATGACTTTTGGCATCCAGATTTTGGCTATGTTGATTGCAGTCCTGGGATATCTAATATTGTTGAAACATCTATTGTCGATCAATCAACTATCAAAGTAGAATTCACTCCTGCTGAACCAGTTGATGAATATTATATAGTAATAACTCCTGAAGTAGGAAACGAGATTCGTACATATGTAGATGTATCAGAGCAAGATGTTCTAAGTAATTTAAAGCAGGATGTTATCGTGCCAAAATATCATTCATATCAATTAAAAGTTGAAACTTCTTATAATGGGGCAAGTGTATCCGGGCCTTCTTTACAACTTTATGGAATCGGTTTTCTAGTAAATACAAATGATGATGATGATGATGGTAATTGCGGTGCATATCATTGTAGTTTACGCGAGGCAATAAATGCAGCTAATGCTGATCCGAGAAAAAATGAAATAAACTTTAATATCCCTGGTTCTTCGCCACATACTATTCAACCCTCAACACCTCTTCCAGTAATAACTGTTCCAGTTATAATTGATGGGGCTACTTCGCAGCATGATTTTTCAGGTACTCCAGTTATAGAAATAGACGGTAGCCAAATTGTTGAAGCAAACGGTTTGGAAATTACAGCAGGAAATAGCACAGTAAGGGGTCTGGTTATTAATAACTGTGGTGCGGCGGGTATATATTTACATGTTAACGGAGAGAATGTTATTGAAGGTAATTATCTCGGGACAGATGTGACTGGTACATTATCCAGAAGTAATCATTTGTCAGGTGTACATATAATGGATGTTCCGAATAATATTATTGGCGGGTCCTCGTCTGGATCCGGAAATATAATTTCCGGTAATGAAGTGTGCGGTATTTGGATAGAGTTTCCAAATGCTAAAGGAAATATAATCCAAGGAAACTCCATCGGTCTTGCGGCTAATGGTGCTGATCCACTTGGAAATGGTGAATTTGGTATTAAAATTCAGGATGCTTCTCAAAATATGATTGGCGGTAATTCCCCGGGAGAGGGTAATATTATTTCTGCAAATGGTAAGCACGGAATATTAATTAACAATTGCGGAGCAGGCAGTAATAATATTGTTCAAGGAAATTATATTGGTACTGATATAGATGGGACTAATACGATTGGAAATGGTTGGTCAGGGGTGGTTATACTGAACTCGGAGGATGCTCTAGTTGGTGGAACGAAGGTCAGCGCCCGTAATATTATCGCAGGTAACCGGTATGGAGTAAGACTTTATGGTAACGACTCTCATAATAATCTAGTGCAGGGTAACTATATCGGAACTGATTTTTCGGGAATGATAGCCCTCCCCAACCGTTCAGCTGGAGTTTTTATTAGTCACGGTGCTTACAATAATACTATTGGTGGCAATGAAGCAGGAACGGGGAATGTCATATCAGGAAATCAAAGAGGTGGTGTGTACATAGGTTTTGGTGCTAATAATAATATGGTACAAGGGAATCTAATCGGTACAGATAAATCTGGTGCAGAGCCGTTAGGAAATACCACTGATGGTATTTCAATATTTCAAAAAGCAAATGACAATATGATAGGCGGTGATGAGGAAGGAACAGGTAATATTATTGCCTTTAATGCTGGCGTGGGTGTCTTAGTAAATAATGATCCATCACCTGTCCGAAATTGCATTTCACGCAATTCAATTCACTCTAACGGTGATATTGGTATCGATTTAAGTCTTTCAACGGGCGAACCATTTACGGATGGTGTAACCGTTAATGATCCAGGAGATGCAGATATTGGCTCAAATGAATTACAGAATTTCCCGGTTTTAAGTCATGCATATTCAACTTGGGGATACGATAATTCAATAATTACTACTGTTGACATATCTATTAATAGCACTCCTGAAACGATGTACTTACTACAGTTTTTCAAAAACGATGAATGTGATGCTTCAGGTTTTGGAGAAGGTAAAACTCACATATTGAATAAAGAAGTTATAACAAGTTGGAAGGGCGGCAATCAGATCAGTAATCTTGCCATAAATGCGAAAGTGGGAGATTATATTACCTCTACGGCAAGAGATCCACAAAACAATACATCTGAATTTTCTCAATGTATTCTTGTTAGTTGGCTACTAGCAACCTCAACCTCACCAGTTGCTCTAAATGAAACCGAATCGTCTCAAACTTATATCCCTATGACAACGAGTTCGACCACATTTTCCAGTGAATGGCCGGGTAGTGATGTAATAATGACACTCATTGCTCCAAGCGGTAGAGTTATAACACGTGAAACTATAGCAGATGATGTTGAGCACGAAAACGGTGCTACATACGAATACTATACTATTACAGATCCCGAACCAGGCGATTGGACAGTAGAACTATTTGGTGCAGATGTATCTTCTGATGGTGAAGAGGTATTGTTAACTGTGACAGGCGCTCCAGCTCAGCCGATGCAAACGATGGCTGTTGATATTAAACCTGATGATGATAATAACACGATTAATTGTACAAATATGAATGGAGTTATTCCTGTAGCTATACTTACATCAGATGAATTTGATGCAACTACTATAGATCATTCTACAGTTAGGTTTGGTAAATATGGTAGTGAAGCAGCAGAAATCCATTATAATAAGGATAATGATGAATATGAACGCCATGAAGAAGATGTCGATAATGATGGTGATATAGATTTGGTATTCCATTTCAAATATGGTGAAACTAATCTTGGTTGTGATGATGAATTTGCTGTATTAACAGGTTCGACATATGATGGTGTATTTTTCACAGGTGCAGATAATATCCAAAGCGCAAGTAACAATGGATCCGTTCAACCTACTGATGAAAATAGCGGAATACCGGTAGAATTTGCACTTAAACAGCCATATCCAAACCCATTTAATCCTACTACCACAATCAACTATGCGTTACCGGAACCTTCTAAGGTAATAATCACCATATATGATATTAGGGGGCGGAAAATCCGTGAATTGATTAATAACAGTGAATCAGCCGGTTATAAATCGATTGTATGGGATGGTCTTAATGATTATGGTAAAATGGTCAGTGGTGGAATATATATCTATCATCTTAAAGCTGGACAATACAGCAGTAGCAAGAAATTGTTGTTCTTAAAATAATATATAAAAATAATAAAGGAGAATAAAATGAAAACACTAATATATTATATACTTATTTACAGTGTCTCATTATTAATAATAATTGGTTGTAGTGAATCAATAACTCCAACTGAAAGCCAAGATGATAAAAATGATGAATTGGAACTATGTTGGGAAATAAAGACCCCAATGCCAACGGTAAGACAGGGACACTCTGCTTGTATATTGGATGGGAAAATTTATATAATGGGTGGTGCGGATAAAGAACTTACTCTAGTTGACGGATATAATACAGTAGATGTATATGATCCATCGCAGGACGCCTGGACAAACAAAGCTGATATGTTATTGGGGAGAGCTAATTTTGCCACCTTTGTGCTAAACGGAAAAATTTACGCCGTTGGTGGCGCAGGAAGTTTTTATTACGGTTGCGATGATACTATTGAGGAGTATAATCCGATTACTGATACTTGGTCGGAGAAAACCACTATGCCAAGACCAAGGATGGGTCTTACCGCTACTGTAGCAAATGACAAAGTTTATATTATTGGAGGATCTGATTGTGATGAAGATCCTATTGCTGAAATTGATATATATGATCCGGCAACTGACACCTGGTTTGTAGGTGCTAGCATACCTACGCCAAGATCTCATTTAGCGGCGGCTTTGTTCGATGAGAAAATATATACAATTAGTGGTACAATTGGTCCAGATGCTCTGTATGAAGGACGAATGGATGTAGAAGAATATGATCCGACGACTGATACTTGGACTGTAAAAACAAATATAGGTCAAAGTAGGCGGTATTTTATGGCTTGTACATTGAACGGCAAGATTTATGTCTTTGGAGGAACAAACGGTCTTAACCGAGGGGGGTTTTTGAGCGTGGAAGAATATGATCCAGCGATAGATGCTTGGACATTTAAAAGCAACCTACCCCATCCTAAAGCTGCAGCATCTGTAGTTGCCTTTAATGAAAAAGCATATGTCATGGGGGGGACTCCTGATTATCCGCGGTATGATCATTCGGAAGCAGTTAACGTCGTCTATGAATATAATCCAGAATTGGATAATTAATATTATTTGATGATGGGTTTTACATTGTTTAGCATCGCAAAAATGTGGATACCTGCGGGATACCTATTCCAATAGACGTAGTTTTAGAAAATTTTAAAACTTCTTATTAAAAAGAGTGGAGGTGATTCTTTGTCAAAATTATTCCATTTAATATTTCATTAATAAAAGGAGAACATAATGAATAAATCAGCAATCAGAGTAATTGTAGCAGTTTTGGTAATTCTGTTATTCATTCCGAACTTGGTAATAGCTCAGGATAAAGAAAAAGAGGATACAACTTATTGGTATGTCATGCATGTAAAATTTGACTTTACAAAGACGGACAGTTTAAAAAAATGGAGAAATGAGTATGTTATCCCTATTATAAAGGAAGCTAAGAAGAAAGGAACAATTCTGGATAACAAACTACTTTTACACCATACTGGCGGTGAGTACACTGTAGTAATTATGACCAAGTTTCCATCGTGGGCAGCAATGGAAGAAAACTGGATGAACAATGCTTTGAAAACAATCGAACCCGACAAAGGAAAAAGGAAAGTATTCTGGGATACTTGGTTTTATTTGTTTGACGAATTCATTCATTATGATGAAATCTATACTGAACCGTAAAAGTTGATATTATCTTTGCAAAAAAAAGCCCTGCTTAATTGCGGGGCTTTTTTGTCTCGAAAACAGATCTCACAACATACAGATAACTTGATTGTCTCATAAACGGTGGTTATTGGAGTTTAAATTTGTCTAGTTGAAAACAGGTTGTTATTGATAAACAGGACAACATTGTTGTAGTATTTCATGCTAATTTAGATAAATTATCATATTTTACGTCTTATGAATAATTAGTCCATTGAAAAAAATACAACAAATATTAATGCTAGTTATTTCAATTATCACATTTAATTGCGATTTGAACAATACTACATCAGAAATTATCGTAAGTACGTTTGGTAATATGGATAGTCATCAAGCTGGTGAAAATTGCATGGAATGTCATAAGATTGGAGGTCAGGCAGGTCTTATTTTTTCAATAGCGGGTACAGTTTATAATTCAAATTTAAATATTGTATATCCAAATGTTAGAATTAATATTTTTTCGGATATCGAGCTTAATGATATACCCGTCGAGATTGTTGAAGTAGATGGGAAAGGAAATTTTTATTCAAATATTCCCATAGACTGGCAAAATGGATTGTTTGTATCTGTCTCCAGTAGTAATCAAATTAAGAGTATGAATGGATCAATATTTGACGGATCATGTAATCGATGTCATGGAGTTGACATCCCACATATTAATATTGAATAAGGGTATAATTTTAGTTAATAATGATTATAATTAAATATTTCGAGGTTTATTAATGAAAACTAATAAAAAATATATCAATATAATTTTAACAATATTATGGATAGTTACTGTTACATTTTCTCAAAGCGCAAAATTACATATTACAATTCCTTCCGATAAATCTAGAGTAATTCATGCGCCCGGAGCTATCATTAAAGGGATGAGTACTACATCCGAAGAAAGTCAAATACAGCTGTTACAGATGAAGATAATAAAGAAAAGTATTAATATTACCGGAGAAGAATTACAGGCAGAATTTCCAATTCAAATCCGAGATATGTTTGAAGAATCATTTATAATAACAAATATAAATGTAATTACATCATATTTTAACAAGGAAACAGTAATTGATAATTTTGAATTTCCATTAATAGAACAGTTTGATCTTAGAAAATTTTGGGATACAATTGAATTTAGAAAAATTTTAGCACACGTTTATGATTACAATGCTGTTCAATCAAAAGTTAGGCTAACTGGATGGTCTATTGAGAAAAGGAACGTTAACATACAAAATATTAGGAACTCGAAGTCATTATTTTCATTTAGGGTTGGTTTGGAGCCGGGGAATAATCCATTTTATTTACGAATTGTAAATAATGAAAGAGTTGAATTGGCAAAAGATACAATTAATTATTTTTATCCATCTGAAATTATTGATGAATCGCCGGGGAAGAATTTCAAAACCGGTATTTTTCATACTACTGAAAATGAAAATGGTTGTTCTGATTGTCATGTTGAATTGGTGAATGATAATTGTGAAGCTTGTCATTCTTCAATTCTGGATCACAATACAATTCATCCAATAATAGAAGAGGATGGTTGCAGTGTCTGTCACGATCCCGATTCATCACCAAAGCATCAACTACTTGGTGATATGAGCGATGATCCTGAATATTGTATAATGTGTCATGGAGAAATTGAAGAAGCAATTAGTGATGTGGAAGTTATTCATGCACCTGCAACAGAAGGATGTATAATGTGTCATGACGCACATGCTAGTCCATCCGAGACTTTGACAGTTCTGCCAGTTTATGATATTTGTGCGTATTGTCATGAAGATATGGCTGAAACACCTCATCCTGTTCCAACTCATCCAATTTCGGGTGTACCTGATCCATCAAGACCGGGGAAGGAATTAACCTGTACATCATGCCATAACCCTCACGGTTCCGATCATAGTTCACTACTTTATAAAGAGGGATATGGTATTTGTAAAAAATGTCATAATAAATAGAAAAATATAATTAAATAATGCTGAAAAATCTAGTTCGATCAATAATCGTTTGTACTGTGTATGTTTCAATAATATTTTCACAGAGCAGGATCGAAGTAACTGGAGTAAGCCTTGATGGGTCAACAGGTTTGTTTCTTAATCCCTCATCTGAAACGCTTGGTGTAGGTCATGTTCGTCTAGGATCGTCTCACTATTTTTCTTCTCAATATCGTGATTTAGATATAAAAATACCATTTTCAATTTCATTAGGTATAACGTCTAGGTCAGAATTATACTACTCTACCAATACATGGTTGATTAATAGTCTAGAGAAAGAAGAAAATAATACGCTAGGGTTGAGAATAAAGGTGTTTAATCTAGGTAATAGTATTACGTCTATCGATTTTCGAGGGCAATATATTGATTTGTTAGCTGGAAATAAATTATTATTTGAAGATCGACGGATCATAAGTAGAATAATAACCAATTTTACATTATTTAATCTTAAAACATACACAAACATTGGTTACATCAAATCACTAAAATCAAATGTATCAAATGCAGATAATCGTTTAATTGGTGGTTTTGGATTGGTATTCCCTATAGTTAAACAAGTTCAGGGAATCATTGATTTTCAAGTTAACGAGTACGAAAGTTTTAATAAAAAAATAAATGGATCTATTGCACTAAAGTGGTTTTTATTTAATCATATTCAATTGGCTACGGGTCTAAACACTGATATACGGAGAAATCTACAGTTCGTTGGTGTATTTCTGAATTTATCTGTTTCATCAGAAATCATGAAAGGACCTCGAAGAAGGATTCGTACGCAGAAGGGATTCCCCGTTCCTCCTAAACTTCCAATAAGTAATTATACATCTGAATCAAAAGAAATTGTTAGTGATAAAAAAGATAATATATCAAAGGCGGTACAACTTCCATTAAGTACGCATGTGGAAAAATTTATGGAAAAAAATTATATTAACGAGTTTCCTATAGCACCTCCTATCAATCAACTAGATGCTTGGAAGGATGAAGTTGCAATTAATATTGATAAGAAAATAATAGATAATTCAAAATTAGAAACGAAGGATTTGCCATTTCCTCCTCCTCAGAGCGAAATTGAAATTCCAAAATATGAAGAGCCCGAGTTACTTAAAATAAATGATTATGAATATTTATTAGATATCGATACACTCACATTGCCAAAACCTCCGTCATTAGAAAGTCTTAACAATTCAATTAGCAAAGAATAGACTATTTATAAATAATTTAAACTAACATTAATTTAAGATAATTTACATGATGGAAAATCAGTTATATATTTATTAACTAATCAAGGTATAATAATGAATTGGATTAAAGGAATTACGGTATTATTACTATTATTGTTTTTTATAGGGTGTGCAGGTCAAAAAGCGCTTGATACTGATTTAATATGGCCCATCCCTCCGGATAAACCAAGAATACAACTAATTGATATTTACTCTGATAATAGTTCTGTAGGTCAAAGCGGTTTCAAAAGCTTCATTTCTCGAATAACTGGAGAAGGGCAAACACGATTGGTTAAACCATACGGGGTGAGTGTTGATGCAATGGGAAGGGTATATGTGACAGATACAGGATTAGGTACTGTTGTTGTTTTTGATAAAGATGAAAAAGAGATACGCAATATTGGTAAACGTAGGCGTGGTCGTTTAAATCTACCATTAGGTATTGTAGTTGTCGGCGATAAAGTATTTGTTACAGATGGTGCTTTAAAAAAAGTATTTGGATATACTCTTGATGGAAAGTTGATATTATCAATTGGTAAAATTGGAGAATTTGGAAACCCGTCAAATATTACATATTCAAATGTAAATAATTTATTATATGTAACTGACTCTAAAAATCATGTTATTCGAGTTTATGATGCATCAACAGGTAATTTTAAATTTGAATTTGGAAAACCCGGTGAATTAGATGCACAATTTAATCGACCCACTGGGATTGCTACTCAGGGAGACAAGATCTATGTAGTTGACCAAATGAATTTTCGAGTGCAAATATTCTCTTTGAACGGTGAATTCCTAAAAAAGTTTGGAGAGGTAGGCGGTGGAGTGGGATACCTATTCAGACCAAAGGGGATAGGTGTTACGCAAGATGAATTTATTTTTATATCCGATGCTGAATTTCAGAATTTTCAAATATTTGATGAAAATGGAGCTGTTTATCTTTTTGTTGGTCAGCTTGGTAATGAACCAGGTGAATTTAGATTACCGGCGGGGTTACATATTGATAAAATGAATAATATATTTGTAGTTGATCAATTAAATAAAAGGGTGCAAAAGTTTAAATTTTTTGGTGGTGATTAAACATAACATCAATTGATTTCTTGTCCACTACTGCCTAATTAATATACTAATATATATTTATTAATATAGTATATATAGATTTAATAAAATATTTGGATAAATTTGTCCTGTTTTCCTAAATTATACCACACGCTAATAAGGAATACTATTAGAAACTAATGAGGAATAGTCCTACAAACGAATAAGTAAGGGGATATAAAATAATGAAAATGTTGAAACTAATAATCACATTGCTTGCAATAAGTGCTATTTCATTTGGTCAAGTTGTCGGTACTTCGCATGATTTATCTTCAGGTGGCCCCGCTGCACAAGCTTCAGATGATCAAGACAGAGTTTGTGTTTTTTGTCACACACCGCATAATGGTAGCGCAAACGAACTTTGGAATAGAACAAATCCAGCAGCAACTGGGGATTTCGCAGGATTAGCAAATGCTAGCTTAAGATGCCTAAGTTGCCATGATGGAGCAACTGCAGTAAATAATTTAACCGATGGAACTGGCGCAGACTTTACAACAGCAATGGGTACAAATACTGTAATTGGGAATGATGGAACCGGTAATCCAGTATTAGTTGGAGATGGAAATATTGGAACTGACTTGAGCAATGATCATCCGGTGGGTATTGATTATCCTGCAGATGGTGATCCAGGATTCCACAATAATGAAACTGTTAACTTAGCACAATTACCAGGCAATAAGGTTGAATGTAGTTCATGTCATGATCCGCATGATGTTACTTTTGGTGCATTTATGATTGCAAGTAACAGTGGCAGTGCTTTATGTCTGGATTGTCATGATAAATAAAATTACTTGATGAATAGATCGTGAAGTAATAATTATCTATATGGGGGCAATAAAAATGAAAAATCCGAATAAATTTCGGATTTTTCATTTTTATTTGTAATATCGTCTGCAATAATAAAAATTTACTGGCGTATAAAATAATCGATTGATGATATACAATAAAATATATTTAGTAAATACAATTGCTTTTTGCACATTAACAGCGCTTTTATTAATACCAAATCCCGTATTTGCGCAAATAAATAATATTCAATTTGATTTATCAAACGAGTATATTAATAGAGTTTATTCTGATAAGATAAATCCACAAAAAGATATTTACAGACAGAATTATCTCATTAGAACAGATGGATACTTATACCATCCAAATTTGCTTACGTTTAATATAAAATCAGATCTATATATTTTATCTGATTCACAAATTACAGAATCAACAGAAAAATCATTAGATACTAAGAATTTTGGTTATTACGATTTTTCTATTATGTTATTTCCAAAGCAAAATACTAATATTAAAATATTCTCTCTAGAGAAGAAAACAGATCGTAATGAAGAAGTAATGGATATATCTGACTCAATTGTACCAAAAACATATTTTTCGGAAACAACAATAAATCGGACTGGTTTTACTATAAAAAGATCTTCTCAAAATAATCTTCCGGGCATTATTTTAACCGCTAGCAGGCTATCTGTAAAGGACAGCACAATGACAGTTTGGTTAAAAAATGTAATAGATATTAAAGTATTTAATAAAAATCCCAAGGATAATGCAAGCTATTCATTGAATTATAGGGCTTATGATCAAGAAAGTAATTTTGGCAACATAAATGACATTAAATATGATTTCAATTTGTTGGCTAATGCTGAATTAACAGAGAAGTCAAAATTAACTATTAGAGGTAATTTTATTAAATATGATGCCTCGGAAAGTTTGATTGGTGATTTTAGGCATTATTATAATCCATCAAAGATGTTGTATAACGATTTTTCTATCAGAGCAAATCAATTTAAATATAGTTCAGGGGAAAATATATCTTATAGAATTCTTAACAGAATTCGATTGGACAAACATAAAAACTATAAAATACGGCTAACAGCTAATTATAATAATAGAATCATTTTAAGATCCATAGGTAATACATATAGTAAATCAGGGTACATTAAACCGGAATTAATCTTTAATAAACGGAATAAGTATTTCCATTGGAACGGTTTTGTCCATTATAATTTTGGTATAATTAATGATCAAAGAGAAAGAGGGTATACACATAGTACCAATGGAAATTTACGATTATCTACTGTTAAATTTAAAAGATTCAAATTATCCCTTACTGAAAATATTGGATACTCAACATTTTTAAATAATTTAAAGATGGTACGGACTAAAAGTGGGGCAGAGCTGTTATTAAATTTAACTTATCGATTTACTACAGGTGGATTTATTACTTGGGATAGATCTAAATATCTTTCTCAAGGTGCTAATGAATACTCTAGAATATTATTTAAGGGAATTATAAATTCGCAACCTACTAATAATATGAGAATTAAATATGAACATCAATATTCGTATAATTATTCAAATTATTCAAATAATATTCAAAGATCCCGTATCACAATATCAGAATCAGGTATAATAAAAAACGCAGTTTTTCATATCACAGCTGAACGGATTTCTATGAGTGATAATTATACTAGGGACAATCTCAATGCTAGTATTAGTTATAGGATATTCAATTTCACAATTACCGGAGGATACTGGGTAAACTACTCTAATGATCTTAGATTTGATGAGATTAGAATTATGGTTCGTCGTCCGATTGGAATTAATTTGTGACAATGATTTCTGATTCATTTTATTCAATTTTATAGTTAGTATCTAAATAATATGAAAAAAAATAAAAGTTATATAAATATTATTCTTACTCAAATAATTTTATTTTTTATATCTCAAAATATATTAATAGCTCAAGAATCCAAACAATTGGTATGGCCATTGTACCCCAATGAACCTAAAATTGAATATCTAACCAGTTTTTCAAATGGTGCTGATATCGGTGTTAAAAAATCGTTCTTGCAAAAAATGTGGGATCGTATCGCGGGATATGATCCACTAGAAGCAATGCTTATCCAACCCATCGGTATTACCGGTGATCATGACGGCAACGTCTATATTACTGATCCCGGTACAAAAAGTGTCCACGTATTTAATCTGGAAAAAAAATATTATAGTCAAATTCGCGGGAAAAGGGACAAATCTTTCAAAGCTCCCATCGGGGTGGCAATATCGGATTCAGGATTGGTATATATCTCCGATTCTGAATTAGGAGAGATTCAAATATTTAATACTAGTGGAGAATATCAATTTACAATAAAAGGTTATTTTGAACGACCTACAGGGGTTTGCATTAATCAAAATACTGTTTATGTAACTGATACTGGATTACATAAGATTTTTATTTTTTCATTGGATGGAAATTATATATTTGAATATGGTAAACTAGGATCAAAATTGGATGAATTCAATAGACCAATATTCATCGCCAAAAAAAGTTTATTTTATATCACAGATGCTATGAATTACAGAGTTCAGGTTTTGGATGATGGATTTAATAGTTTATTTACGATTGGCCATCAAGGTGATGTGCAGGGTACTTTTTCTCGACCTAAAGGTGTGGCTGTAGATAGTGATGAAAATATTTATATTGCTGATGGATTATTTGATGCAATCCAAATATTTAATTACGCGGGTGAACTATTATTAGTTTTTGGTAAAAATGGGAATGGTCCAGGAGAATTTGATATGCCCGCAGGTATTTATATTGATAATAACGATCAAATTTACATAGTTGACACACTTAACCGTAGAGTTCAAGTCTTTAAATATCTTAAATAATGATATTAATGAAAATAATAAATTATAGATCAATTATTTTGCTATTTGTATTACTAATCGAAGCGGTAACTGCTCAGAGTATTCTTAATACAAAACATGATTTTTCTATTGGTTCAATCGATGCAACTATAAAGGCAGTGTCTGAAGATCAGGTGTGTGTATTTTGTCATGCGCCACATTCTACAGATACTATTGCTCAGTTATGGAATAAAACCCTGACTGAAGAGGCCAATTATACCCTTTATTCAAGCGAGAGACTAACCGGTTACCCTACACCTTCACAACCTAAGGATCGATCTAAATTATGTATGAGTTGCCATGATGGTACCATTGCGATTGGATCAGTTTACAATCGTCCGGGGCTTGGCTTGGATGGTACAATTCTGATGGCAGATGGAGTAACAGTGATGCCATCTGCGAGTGGCGGATATACAGGCATCGATCTATCGGATGATCATCCGATAGGATACACTTATGATACAAACAATGATCCAGAGTTAACTCTCAGAAATTGGCCATGGAAGGATGAAGGATTGAAAGTATTGCTTGATCCGGATGCTTCAAACGGAACAGTCGAATGTCATACTTGTCATAATCCACATGACAACTTTTATTCACCGTTCCTTAATGAACCGGAAACGTCACTTTGTACAACTTGCCACTCTAAAACAGGCTGGGATGAAACAGTACATTTCGGATTGGGATGTACAAGTTGTCATAAGTCGCACGGCGGTGGAAAGGCACTTTTAGGATCAACCGAAGAAGTTAATTGTTATAGTTCAGGATGCCACGGTAGTGTTAATCCTGCTATTGGTACAAGTGGTAGAGTACTTGATGTAGAGACTCAAATGGATTATGTAAACTCTCATCCAACACATACAACTGACGGTATACATTATGCTGGAGAAACTATTGGGATTGATTTTGCTGATCGTCATGCAGAATGTGCAGATTGTCACGATCCGCATCAAGCAGGTGGTACAACATCTAATAATCTAGCTACTGCTTTGAAGGGAGTAAGTGGAGTGGAGCCAATCTTGTGGCCAACGCCAACATCAAATTTATATGATAATGATAATGAATTTATTGCACCAAGTAGTTATAGTTTGATTGATCCTGCTTTGAATGAATATCAAATTTGTTTAAAGTGTCATTCAAATTTTACTTCTCAACCTGCAGGTCAGAAGAATATAGCTGAAGAGATCAATCCCTATTATCGGTCTACTCATGGACTAGTAAAACGTGCGGTTTTAGATGGTTCAGATGGTACTGAACCGAGGAATATGTATGTTAATTCATCTAATATGGAACCGCCATTTGATGAAGATCCATTAAGTTACACTCGCAGTTTATTATGCTCGGATTGTCATGCAAGCGAAATTAGCGTAGCAAATTTAGATTCAAGAATAGACGCAAGGGGGACACATGGTTCAAGTAGTTTTGTTGGCAGTCTTGATCCGCTTTCTAACCAATCAGCAATGTTAATTGAAACTATTTCGAGTAGTAAACAAACAGGTACACCATTGTGTTTTATTTGCCACAGCAGATCAAATTATTGGGATGGTTCAGTTATTTCGTCTGCATTAAATAAGCATCCTGGTGAAAAAAAACCACATCAAACCAGTATGGGTTGTTTTGGTTGTCATATGTGGGATTACAACTCTAATGGTACAAGTGGCAATTCTCAGAATATATTAATACATGGACAAAATAAGCGATATAATATTGATGAACGCGATGGATCAGCGGGTAGTGGGCAAATTGTTGATGCATTTATAAATGGATATACATCGGATGCAGATTTTATCCAAAAATCCTGCACAACGGAGGGTTGCCATGGAATTAAATATTATGAATCTATAGGGCCATAAAAATAAATTAGATTTGCCACAAATAATATTTAACATTAAAGACAATTGATGAATAAACGAAATTTCGTACTATCATTCAAGTTTTATTCTCTATTATTAATCAGTTTAATACTTGTCTTAATGATAAGTATTTTCATTCCAAAAGATTCTAAGAATTTTGTAAAATTGATAGTATCTGTGTCTGACACAACATCTTTTGAACAATCTCCTATTTATATTGGAGCATTTAAAGTTGGTGATAAGAAAAATTATGGATCTTTAGGTGCCATCGCTCTTTGGAATGATCAATTATTTGTTTCGTACAAAAATTCTGGAAAGGTAGATGTTTTTGATGACAGATTTAGAATAGTGAATAGCTACAATTTTTCTAATGATAGAAAACTCGCAATTACCGGGATTACCGTGGATGATAATTTTATCTATATTGCAGATTCATTGAACCAAGAAATTTGTATATACGATCATGATGGATATGTTAAAAATGTTTTTGGATGGTACCCTGAAAGTAAACAAAGAATTGGATGTTACGGACTATATGTAAAAGAAAACATTTTATATTTAACTGACAGTAATTGGTCTAATGTATTAGCAATATCAATATCCCCCAAATCTGGTTTTACTGAAATGGGTGAATTGTTATTTCAAATATCTGGTAAAATAAATGATCAAGAATTATTTTCACCATCAGCAATTATTGTAACAAGTGATGGAAGGATTCTTGTTGGTGACAATAAGGGTGGAATAAAAGTATTTACATGCGATGGGAGATATGTTTATGAGTTTGGTAATAAGAATAAGAGTAGAATATTTAGTCCAAATGATTTTGCCTTTGATCAAGTTCAATCTCCGGAATTGCTTTCAAAATTAAAAGCTACATTCGTAACTAGTAAAATATCTGAGCAGGGACGTATCCATGTATTAGATTCAAAGATAGCACGAATAAAAGTTTATGATGAACTTGGACAATATATCCTAACATATGGTAAAGAATTGGAGCAACCCTTTGGCATCGCAATTAATCAGAAAAGAAGGATCATTATCATTTCAGATTTAACTATTAATTCCCTCGTAGTGTATAAGTATTAAATAAGCATATCCTATCGATGAATTATTCAAATATGCTATTTGTGCCTATCTAGTTATTTCCAGAATATCTCTTAAGTATTTTAATAAGGTTTAACCCTACGAACAAATAGGTTAGAACGTAAAATCTAACCCGATATTGTCCCATCTCTAATTGGACTGGCTCCTGATAGTATTGGTTCGGCACATCTCCTAACTTTTTATAGAAATAATATACAATATAAGTACAGGTGAATGATTACTAGTTTAATTGAAAAAGAGTAGGTAATGGGAGCGGGGGGATGAATTTAAAAAATATAAAGATCTATTGGGGGATATTTTGAAAAATACGTTATTTGTTAAATCGCTTTTAAATATATTTGTGATAACATCTGTCTCACTTTATGCGAAGGGTATTACCGAACTAAAAAACAAAATTTCTATCAAAAACGACTTTACACATATTAACAATAGTGATATTTATACTACTGAAACATACTTCAATTCGCCCCATGATCTATCAACAGGTGATCTACAATCGAATAGTCGATCTGGGAAGTGTATTATTTGTCATACACAAATTAACGAAATGGAAACTGATTTCTTATGGGGCAAACCACCTTCTTCTAGCTCTGAAACAAATAATATCATGTTAGCTTCCAAAACTTCTATGAAATGTTTAGGATGCCACGATGGAGCAACAGCTACAAATAATCTACCAAATGGAACTGCAGGTTATACTAACATAAGTACTGATTTGAATTCTAATATATTTAATAGTATGGAATATTTAGAGGGAGGTATTTCCTTTCAATCACAGGATTTAGGAAATAATCATCCAGTTGGAATGGTTTATGATGAAACAAAAGATGATCTAAATGCTATTGTAGATCTGAAAATTGCAAAATTGGAAGTAGGTACTAATAAAGTTACATGTGCTTCCTGTCATGAACCGCATAATATGACAGGTGAAACATCGTTTCTGACATTTGCCAATGCTGGAAGTGCACTTTGTCTTGATTGCCATAATAAATAGTTTGACAATAGAAATTGAAGGTACTTTTGAAACTAATTCAGATTGGGATTTAGAAAATTTATCGATAGTAGCAGTAGTCCCGAAGAATAATATGATTCACTTTCGGTAATGTTATTGACCATTGAATTATGGAATTAACGAACAGGGGAACTTCTCATAGGTCATTAGAAACCATAAGAAATATCTTTAATATTTGACGGTATTTTTCTTATGTCTCAAAATTCATAGATAATCTATGATTATTCCAAAACAATCGTTTAGCGAAATCTTGGGGAAAAGTTAATGATTTTACTGATTTTATACCGTATCAGGGTTTTCCCTACATTGATAAGCAGGTATTTCCTGATTGCGATATGATGCTCTTAATATCTATTTTACAGTGGGAAATTGGAGGTAAAGAAGTGTGGGACATAATATGCAAATAATCAATTAATATAAAGATTGTCAGAGTCCTTCCTATTATATATTAATATATAAATAATTCTTAGTTCCAATCATCTGCGCTTTTATTAACAACTGTAATTTGAGGTTATAATTGTGAAAAATAGCAAAAATACCAATGAACAGTTTTTAATTGAGATTGGCAAATTAAAAGATGAAATTGCCGAATTAGAAAAATTCCGTCTAATAGGAGATAATACAACAGATTTTATTTCAATAGTTAATTTAGATGGAAAGTATATTTATGCCAGCCCTTCTTACAAATTGCTTGGATACAACCCTGATAAATTAATTGGAAGTGACGGAATGAAACTACTTCACCCGGATGACAGGAAACGGATGCTTCCAATGCTCAAACAGGTCATTTCTGGGTTTTTCAAAAAAGGAACAACCAAACGCTTTGATCTCCGTCTGTTAGATAAATCAGGTAAATACCGTGATATAGAAAGCATAGCAAAACTAATTAAGGACAATTCAGGCAAGTACCAAGTTCTTGCGGTAGTTCGAGATATCACTGAACGTAAGCGGGCAGAGGAAATAAATAAAGT